>DASXSF010000148.1:0-196157 GCA_036506155.1 Jatrophihabitantaceae bacterium | reverse complement strand
CGAGCCGCACCTACAGTCGTCCATGTCGGGGTCTTCTTCGGTCCGGGTGCTTGGTCGCTCCCGATCTTGAAGACCCCGACCTCCGATTCCCGGCTACGCCACGCCGAGCAACTCACCCACGCTTAGATCCGAAGAGCCGGTAATCGACGTCCAGCGGCTGCGTGCGGACGGTGCAGCCGCTGATCGGCAGCCACGCCCGGCCCGGGTGAAGCGACGTGACAGCGAGTAACGCGTCGCGCCGCCGGCGGCAGAGTCGGCGGCGCACCAGCTCATCGATGCCGGCCCGTTGGCGCGGCGACGGCGATGCCGGCTACGTCTGGTCGACGAATCTGCGCATTACCAGACCAGAGGCGGGCTTGGGCGTGAACAGCGTCGACTTGCGGGGCATGCGCCCGCCGGCCGCGGCGACAGCGGCTACGGCAGCTGCTGGCGTCGGGCGGAGCAGGACTGCGGTGCCGCGGCTCCGGTCCGCTTCGGCGATCGCTTCCTCGACGCTGTGTGCGAAGCCGACAGCCTCGACAGTGTCGTCGAGCTGCCAGAGCCGGGTGATGAGGACACGGTGCAGCACTGTGACATCGAGCTCGGCGAGCGCGCGCGGCTCGCCTGGCGCGAGTGCGGCCTCGGCCAGCTGGCTATCCAGATCGCTGAGCAGGAAGGTGGCGGCACCGTCGGTGAGAACAGCGGCGAAGCCCGGCGTCCGGGAGAGCTCGTCCAGAGCCTGGGTCGTGCTTGCCATCTGGCGCACCGTGCACGCCTCGCGGGCCCGCTCGACGGCGACCGGCAGCGGCAGGCCGACCAGTACCCGATGGATCGCCTCCACCTGCGGTCCATAGCTGGACGAGTCGACGAGCAAGGCGAGGCCACGGTCCCAAGGTCCGGGGCCGTGCTGCTCACGGAGGTCGTGTTGCAGCCGGAGGTAGGTCGCATACCGGTGGTGGCCGTCAGCTATGAGGGCGTGCCGCGAACGCAGGTCAGCAGCGACAGCAGCATGCTGCTCCGGGTCGGCGAGTCGCCACAGACGGTGCCGCACGCCATCGGGGGTTGTGCTGGCCGCGAGCGGCCGCGTGGCGTCCACGTCGCTGACCAGCTGCGATGTCGCCTGCCCACCGTCGTACACCAGGTAGATCGGTTCGACGTCGGCCTGCGTCGCGGTCATCAGCGCGAGCCGATCCGCGAGCGGACCGGGCATGGTGTTCTCGTGCGGCAAGATCACACCGTCGGAGGGATCACGCAGCTCGATGGCGCCGAGCAGACCCCGGGTCGGCACGCCGTCTTGCGGGTGCATCTCGTAGACGTAGAGCGCGGGATCGGGATCGACGGCGTACAGGCCAGATGCGACCGCGCCGTCCAGGCGGCGTGCGGCCACGCTGTATGCATCGGCGCCGCCTTCACCGCGCGGCAGGATGATGCCGACCGCGTTGTCCGGGTCCGTCTCGAGCATCCGCTCCCGCTCTGGCTCGTCGATGACGTCGTACGGGGGGCAGAGCAGCCTGCCGAGCCGGTCGCCGTCAACGGCGGGCCGAAGCGCACGAAACGGCGCCAGCGAGAGCCCTGAGGCGACAGAGGAAGCGATGGCACTCACGAGTCGCGATCGTACGGGGGCGGTTGCTCCGGTGCCGACGAGGTGGGGCAGCCCGCCGACTTGTAGCGTCAGGTGGCCCATCGCGACAAGGAGGATCATGCCGGACGCTGGATTGCTGGACAGTCCGCAGCCACTCGCGACGCGCTACGACGTCGCGCTCCTGGACCTCGATGGTGTCGTCTACGTGGGCAGCCGCGAGGTTGAGGGTGCGGCCGCGGCGCTGGCATCAGCTCGCCGGCTCGGCATGCGGCTGGCGTTCGTCACCAACAACGCGGCGCGTCCGCCCTCGGCCGTGGCGGCACATCTGGTTGAGCTGGGCGTGCCGGCTGCCCCCAGTGAGGTCATCACCTCGGCGCAAGCGGCTGCTCACTACCTCGCCCAACGGCTGCCGCCGGGCGCGAGGGTCCTGGTCGTCGGAACGACGGGGCTGGTGGAGGCCTTGAGCGAGCGGGGACTGGTCGCCGTGTCCAGTGCCGACGAGCGGCCGCGCGCCGTCGTCCAGGGATATTCGCCCGACACGAACTGGCGGATGCTGGCCGAGGGCGCTGTCGCTATCCGCCGTGGCCTGCTGTGGGTCGCGACGAACCTCGACGCCACCGTGCCGTCGCCGCGTGGCCCGCTGCCGGGCAACGGCTCGCTGGTGGCCGCGCTGCGCCACGCGACCGGCGCCACGCCCGTCTCGACCGGGAAGCCGGACCCGACGATGCACCGCGAGACCGTCGAGCGTTCAGGAGCGCAGCGGCCGCTGGTCGTCGGAGACCGGCTCGACACCGACATCGAGGGCGCGAATGCGGTCGGCTGCGCCAGCATGCTGGTTCTCACCGGCGTGACCTCCGCGGCTGAGCTGCTCGCCGCACCAGGCAAGCAGCGTCCCAGTTACATCGCGCAGGGCCTCGGTGGGCTCCTCGAACGGCATCCGGCGCCGGAGGCTGCAGACGGCACCATCACGTGCGGCGGTTGGTCCGTGCGGCCGCGAGATGAGCTGCGGCTGGCGAAACTGCCGGGACACGCGCAGAGTGCGCCGCTCGACGCGCTGCGCAGCCTGTGCGTAGCAGCGTGGCGCACGGGGGTCACCCGGTGTGCCGCCGACGACGAACGCGCCGAAACGGTGCTCAGCGAGTTGGGCCTCAGAAGATCGAGCGCAGCTTGAGCAGGTCGAAGACGTTGGCGTCGACCCGTAGCCTGCCACTCGCCCAGGCGTGGCCGAAGCTGAGCTCGCCGGACGTGAGCTTGAGCAGATCGTCGCTGGCCATGGCCAGCTTGATCTGCGCGTCGGCATTGGGAACCTGACGGATATCGCGAAGCGCACCGTCGCGCAGCTGGCCGGCGAAGATCACGCCGAGGTCACGCAGCGTGCAGCTGAGAGACCGGTCGAGGACGACTTGGCTGCGCTTGTGCTTGTCCATGGCGGCGAGCTTGGCCGCGAGGTCGCGGAGCGCCTGCTCGCACTCCTCGACCGTGGCCATTGCACGTCCTCCTCGAAGCTGTCGTGGCCGACGCCGAGACCGTACCGGACCCCGCGGCGGTACGGTCATAACGTTGTCGGGGCGCCCCAGGACAAGGAGGTGGCAGGTGCCGGACGAAACGCGGCATGAGGCGCCGGACGAAACGGTCGGAGCAGTGCCGGTCGAGCAGCGCGTTCGCGAGCAGGTGGCCGCACTCGACGGCATCGAGGGCGTGCCGCTTGCCGAGCACGCCCAGCGCTACGACGAGGTTCACGCCGCGCTCCAGGCCGCGCTCGTCGAAATCGACGGCGAGAGCGGCTGACCGTGGCGCGGCGGCGCCTAGACAGCGAGCTGGTCCGCCGCGGCATGGCGCGCTCACGGGAGCAGGCCGCGCTGTTGATCGCGTCCGGGCGTATCGAGGTGCGGGGCATCAGGGCGAGCAAGCCGGCGACCGGGGTCGACGCTGACACGCCGTTGCGGCTAACCGGCGACGAGGTGGAGTACGCCTCCCGCGGCGGGCACAAGCTCGCCGGAGCTTTGGACGCCTTGCCCGATCTCGCCGTCGCGGACCGGCGCTGCCTCGATGCCGGCGCGTCGACCGGCGGGTTCACCGACGTGCTGCTGCGCCGGGGCGCCACCGGAGTCGTCGCAGTCGACGTCGGATATGGGCAGCTGGCCTGGGCACTGCGCACCGACCCGCGGGTGACGGTGGTCGAGCGGACGAACGTCCGGACGCTGACGCCGGAGCAGATCGGCGGACCGGTCGAGCTCACCGTGGCCGACCTGTCGTTCATATCGCTGCGCCTGGTGCTGCCGGCGCTCACGGGGTGCACCCGTGACGACGGCGATCTGCTGCCGATGGTCAAGCCGCAATTCGAGGTGGGACGCGAACGGCTGGGCAGCGGCGGAGTCGTCCGTGATCCCGCGCTGCGCACCGAGGCGGTTATCGGTGTGGCGAAGCAAGCAGCGCGTCACGGCTGGGGCGTCGCGGGAGTCACGCCCAGCCCGTTACCCGGGCCGTCGGGCAACATGGAGTTCTTCTTGTGGCTGCGCCGGGACGCGTTGCGCGATGATCGGTCGATGAACGAAACGCAGATCGCAGCCGTGGTCGAGCGGGCTGGACGGAGGGCCGAGGATTGAGGGCAGCGCTGATCATCGCCCACACGACCCGCTACGAGATCACCTGCATGGCTGCCGACGCCGCTGCGCAGTTACACGCCGCCGGGTTCGAGGTCCGCATGCTTGCCGGCGAGGCGGCCGAATGCGGGTGGAATGCAGCCGCCGCCGTCGTGCCCGACCAGAGCGCCGCCGAGGGCGCGGAGATCGTGCTCGTCTTCGGCGGCGACGGCACCTTCCTGCGCGCTGCCGAGTTCGCCCGTCCGGCAGGGGTGCCGATGCTCGGGGTGAACTTCGGCCATGTCGGCTTCCTTGCCGAGGCTGACCCCGAGGCATTGCCGGCAACCGTCAAGGCTGTGATCGACGGCCGCTACGAGGTCGAAGAGCGAACCACCCTCGACGTGGAGGTGTCGGCGCAGCAGGGCACCGTCGTCGCGAACTCGTGGGCCCTGAACGAAGCGTCGGTGGAGAAGAGCACCCGGGAGCGCATTCTGGAGATCGCCGTCGCCGTCGACGGCCGCCCATTGCTGCGGTTCGGCTGCGACGGCGTGCTCTGCTCCACGCCAACCGGCTCGACGGCCTACGCCTATTCCGCGGGCGGGCCGATCGTGTGGCCGAACGTCGACGCGCTGCTCGTCGTTCCCAACGCCGCGCACGCATTGTTCGCCCGGCCGATCGTGGTGTCGCCGCAGTCGGTGATCGACGTCCAGTTGCTCGGCGACGACCACCCGGGCGTGCTCGCCTGCGATGGGCGCCGCTCGGTCGACATCCCGCCGCACGGCCGGGTACGGGTACGCCGCGGGGCGCAGCCAGTTCGGATCGCCCGGATCCATGACTGGAGCTTCGGCGAGCGGCTCGTCACCAAGTTCCAGTTGCCGGTGCGCAGCTTCCGCGACGGGGACGACGCGGACGCGTCCCGAAACGACTAGCCTGCCCGAGGAGCGGGCATCGCAGGTGGCATCAGAACCGAACGCGTCGGCACCGATGAGCCCTCGCGCGAGGAGCCGGGAGGAACGCGTGCTGGAAGAGCTGCACATTCGCGGTCTCGGGGTCATCCAGGACGCCACGTTGCCGCTCGGCGAGGGATTGACCGTCGTCACCGGCGAGACGGGCGCCGGCAAAACGATGGTGGTGACGGGGCTACTGCTGCTCTTCGGTGGTCGCGCCGACTCGGCGCAGGTGCGTTCGGATGCCGGCTCGGCCAGCGTCGACGGGCGGGTGCGGGTGCCGCCGCCGTCGCCCGTCGTCGAGCGGGCCATCGAGGCCGGCGGCGAGCTCGACGACGACGGCGCACTCGTGCTGCGCCGGTCGGTGAGCGCGAACGGACGCTCCCGCGCGCACGTCGGTGGTGCGGCCGTGCCAGTAGGCGTGCTCGCCGCGTTGGCCGAGCGGCTGGTCGCTGTGCACGGTCAGTCCGACCAGCAGCGGCTGACGCGTCCCGCCGAGCAGCGCGCGGCGCTCGACCGTTACGCAGGCATCGACCTGGACGAGTACACCGCCGTGTTCACGAAATGGCGTGAGCTCGCGGCACGCCTGGCCGAGCGCACGTCCCGCTCGAGGGAGCTGCAGCGCGAGGCAGACCTGCTCGCTTACGGCATCGGCGAGATCGAGGCGGCCGACCCGCAACCCGGCGAGGACAGCGCGCTGGCCGCACTCGCCAGCCGGCTGGCACACGCAGACGCGCTGCGGCTCGCGGCGCGCACCGCCCACGACGCCTTGCTCGGCGATCCCGACGACCCGGCAAGCGACGTCGCCGACGTCGGCAGCCTGCTCGGTGCGGCGGGTCGGGCGCTCTCGCAGCAAACAGGTGCCGACACCGAGCTGGACGCGCTGGCCGCACGCCTCGCCGACCTGGACGCCCTCGTCACCGACCTGGGCACCGAGCTCGCCCGCTACGGCGAACGGCTCGACGCCGACCCGCAGCGCCTAGCCGAGGTGGAGGAGCGACGCGCGGTGCTGGCCGGGCTGACCCGCAAGTACGGCGACGATATCGACGCGGTGCTCGAATGGGCAGACGCTGCCCGCAAGCAGCTTGCCGAGCTGGACGTCTCCGACGAGGCGCTCGCCGTGCTGGCCGCCGAGCGCGACGCGGCCGCGGCACAAGCCGCCACGCTGGCGGCGGACATCTCGGCGCGGCGCACCGAGGCGTCGGCACAACTCAGCAAGGCGATCACCGCAGAGCTCGCGGGTCTGGCCATGCCCGCCGCGGAGGTCGCCATACCGGTGCGCCGCCGTCCAGCGGTCGCCGGTGCCCCGGTGCTGACCATCGACGGCGTGCCGGCCGCAGCCGCCGCTGACGGTGTGGACGAGGTGGACCTGCTGCTGCGCCCGCACCCGGACGCGCCGGCACTGCCGGTGCAGCGCGGCGCATCGGGCGGTGAACTGTCGCGGGTAATGCTGGCGATCGAGGTGTGCCTGGCCGGCACGGACCCCGTCCCGACCATGGTGTTCGACGAGGTCGACGCAGGCGTCGGCGGGCGAGCCGCCGTCGACGTGGGCCGGCGGCTGGCCCGGCTGGCGCGCGACCACCAGGTGATGGTCGTGACGCACCTGGCGCAGGTCGCCGCGTACGCGGGCCGGCACGTGGTCGTCGACAAGGCGGCTGCTGCGGGCGTCACCCGCAGCGATGTCCGGGTGGTCGCTGGTGAGCAGCGCATCGCCGAGCTTGCCCGCATGCTCGCGGGCAGCGACTCGGACACTGCCCGGGAGCATGCCGCCGAGTTGCTTGCCACGGCAGCAAGGGAGTCACGCTGAACTTGCGTGGCGGATGCACGGCGTCACCATCGACGGTGGCACGATAGGTACCCATGAAGCTCGCGACCATGCGCCGCTCGCACGGCGGCGCCCCCGGTGTGAGCGGCGTTGCGCGGCTGGACCGGCGCACCCAACGTCTGGTCGGTCGACTCAATCCGGGGGACATCGCGATCATCGATCACGTCGACCTCGACCGTGTCGCGGCCGAAGGGCTCGTAGCGGCCAAGGTCGGTGCAGTGGTGAATGCCGCGCCCAGCATTTCCGGCCGGTTCCCCAACCTCGGGCCGGATCTGCTGGTGGCCAACGGCATCCCGTTGCTCGACAACGTCGGTAACCAGGTGTTCGCGACGGTCAAGGAAGGCACCAAGGTTCGCCTCGACGGCGACACGCTCTACGTAGGCGAGCAGGCGGTTGCGACCGGCAGCGAGCAGGACGGCGATTCCATCGCGTTGCAGATGTCGGAAGCGAAGACGGGCCTCGCAACCCAGCTCGAGGCGTTCGCGATGAACACCATGGAGTACGTCAAGCGCGAGCGCGCCCTTTTGCTCGACGGGGTCGGCGTGCCGGAGGTGCGTACCAACTTCAAGGGTCGGCACGTGGTCGTCGTGGTTCGCGGGTACGGCTACAAAGAGGACCTCATCGCGCTGCGGCACTACATCCGCGAGTACAAACCGCTGCTGGTGGGTGTCGACGGCGGGGCCGACGCGTTGCATGAGCTGGGCTACAAGCCGCACATGATCGTCGGCGACATGGATTCCGTCAGCGACGAGGTGCTGATGTGCGGCGCCGAGGTGGTCGTGCACGCCTATCCGGACGGGCGGGCCCCTGGCCTCACCCGGGTCCAGGACCTCGGCATCGAGGCCGCCACCTTTCCCGCCCTCGGGACGAGCGAGGACATCGCGATGCTGCTCGCTGACGAAAAGGATGCATCGCTCATCGTCACAGTCGGCACGCACGCCACGCTGGTCGAATTCCTGGACAAGGGCCGCGGGGGTATGGCCTCCACATTTCTCACCCGGTTACGCCTGGGCGGCAAGCTCGTGGACGCCAAGGGCGTGACCCGGCTCTACCGCAGCCGCATCTCCGCGGCGGCGCTGCTGGTACTCGTGCTCGCCGCGTTCGCAGCAATCGGCGCCGCGCTCGTGGTCTCGGACGCCGGCCGCACATATTTGGATCTGTTCGCGGACAAGTGGGATAAGTTCGTCGACTGGCTGCAAGGTCTGTTCTCGTGATTTCCTTCCGATATCATCTCGTCTCGATCATCGCCGTCTTCCTGGCGCTCGCATTGGGCATTGTGGTCGGCACCACCGCCCTGAACGGCCCGATCACGAAGGACCTGCGCCATCAGGTCGACGCGCTGAAGAACGACCGCAACTCCTTGTCGGACCAGGTGAAACAGCTGCAGAGCCAGGTCGGCAACGGCCAGAAGTTCGGTGCCATGTACGGGGCGCAGATCGTGCGCGGCACGCTGCACGAGACCAACGTCCTGATCATCGGGATGCCGGGCGCGTCCAGCCAGGTGAAGGACAACCTTGCCACCGAGGTCTCCGCGGCCGGCGGGAAGGTGACCGGCCGCGTCCAGATCACCAACGACTACGTCGATGCCAAGCAGGCCGACGCCATGACGAGGTTCGCCACCGGCGGCGTCCAGCCGGTCGGACTCACCTACCCGAACACCGACCAGGCCGGCGTGATCGGCGGCGCGCTGCTGGCGTACGTGCTGCTCGGCAAGGGCCAGCCCACCGACCTGACTCAGGTCATCGCCGGCTTCGCGCAGATGCACATGCTCAAGCTGGAAGGCGGCGACAACATAACGCCGACGACCAACGTGGTCGTGGTCGCGAGCGGTTCACTGCCCACAGACGACTCTCGCGGGCAGACGGAGCTCGCACTGGTGTCGCAGTTGCAGCAGCAGGGCGCGCACGAGGTCGTGGCCGGTGACACGTCATCGGCCAAGGACGACGGCGTGGTCGCCATGGTGCGCGGAGACAGCTCAGACCGATCCGCGGTCGCCACGGTCGACAACTCGGACACGGCGCTCGGGCAGGTCTCGGCGATCCTCGCGCTGGCGGAAGTCGGCAAGCCACAGCCCGACACCGTCGTCGGGCACTACGGCACGGCGAGCGGCGCAAAGGCACTCTTCCCGGATCCGCCGAAGTAGCCGCGACCGGCGCGTCGCCCTGAGCACGCGGGTTCGATGCACGCGCCGTGTTAAGGTGGACTTCCGTGGATCGGACGCTGGCGCCTGTCGCGGCGCCCACCAAGCACCTGTTCGTCACCGGCGGTGTCGCCTCCTCGCTCGGCAAGGGCCTGACGGCCAGCAGCCTCGGCAACCTGCTCAAGGCACGCGGCCTGCGCGTGACCATGCAGAAGCTCGACCCGTACCTGAACGTCGATCCGGGGACGATGAACCCGTTTCAGCACGGCGAGGTGTTCGTCACAGAAGACGGTGCCGAGACTGACCTCGACATCGGTCATTACGAGCGGTTTCTCGATACCGACTTGGACGGCACCGCGAACGTCACGACCGGACAGGTGTACTCGACGGTGATCGCCAAGGAGCGCCGCGGTGAGTACCTCGGCGACACCGTGCAGGTCATCCCGCACATCACGAACGAGATCAAGAGCCGCATCCGCGCGATGGGTGCACCGGGCGCGGACGGGCTTCCCCCGCACGTCGTCATCACCGAGATCGGCGGCACAGTCGGTGACATAGAGTCGCTGCCGTTCCTGGAGGCCGCCCGCCAGGTACGCCACGACGTCGGGCGGGAGAACTGCTTCTTCCTGCACGTCTCGCTGGTGCCCTACCTGGCTCCCTCGGGCGAGCTGAAGACGAAGCCCACCCAGCACTCGGTGGCCGCGCTGCGCAGCATCGGCATCACTCCCGACGCCATCGTGTGCCGCAGCGACCGCGAGATCCCGGATAACGTCAAACGCAAGATCTCGCTGATGTGCGACGTCGATGCCGAGGCGGTGGTCTCCGCGAGCGACGCGGCGAGCATCTACGAGATTCCGAAGGTGTTGCACGGCGAGGGCCTCGACGCGTACGTCGTGCGCCGGCTCGGCCTGCGCTTCCGGGACGTCGACTGGACGCTCTGGGGCGACCTGCTCGACCGGGTGCGCCACCCGCGGCAGGAGATCACCGTGGCGCTGGTCGGTAAGTACGTCGACCTTCCCGACGCGTACCTGTCGGTCACCGAGGCCTTGCGGGCAGCCGGATTCGCCCGCCGGACGAAGGTCCATATCAAGTGGGTACCCGCCGACACCTGCGAGGACGAAGCCGGCGCGGCGCATCAACTGTCCACAGTGGACGGTGTGGTAATCCCGGGCGGCTTCGGCGTGCGCGGCATCGAGGGCAAGGTGGGCGCTGCGCGCTACGCCCGCGAACACGGCATCCCGACGCTCGGCCTGTGCTTGGGCCTGCAGTGCATGGTGATCGAGACGGCGCGGCACCTCGCCGGCATCGCAGGCGCCAACTCGACCGAGTTCGATCCCGGCACACCCGCCCCGGTCATCGCCACGATGGCCGACCAGATCGACATCGTGGCGGGCAACGCTGACCTCGGCGGATCCATGCGCCTTGGCGCGTATCCGGCGGTGCTGCAGCCGGGGTCCCTGATCGCCGAGGCCTATGGGGCCCGCGAGGTGTCCGAGCGGCACCGGCACCGTTACGAGGTCAACAACGCCTACCGCGATGAGCTGGCCGCTGTCGGGGTGGTGTTCAGTGGTACGTCGCCGGACGGGCGACTCGTCGAGTTCATCGAACTGGACCGGTCGCAGCATCCCTACTTCGTCGCCACGCAGGCACACCCGGAGCTGAAGTCCCGCCCGGCACGGGCGCATCCGCTATTCCGCGGGCTGATCGACGCGGCGCTGACGTACAACGCGGCCGAGCGGCTGCCGGTCGAGATCCCTGAGACGCCCGGCGCGATCCTTCCGGTCGGCGATACGCGATCGTTCTCCGGTTCGCCGGCGTACCAGAGCGCCCTGCGGTGAGCGTCGACCAGTACGCGGTGCTGGCCTCCACCCGGCGCTTCACGGGGAACGTGGTGTCCCTTCGCACCGACGAGGTCCAGATGAGCGACGGCACCGTCGCGACCCGCGAGGTCGTCGAGCACCCCGGCGCAGTCGGCGTCGTAGCCCTCGACAGCCAGGACCGGGTGGTCCTCGTGAACCAGTACCGCCATCCGATTCGCGGCTATCTCGACGAGTTGCCCGCCGGGTTGCTCGACGTTCCCGGGGAGCCGGCGGTGTCCGCCGCGCGCCGCGAGCTGTCCGAGGAGGCCGGGATCGCCGCCTCCGACTGGCACGTCCTCGTCGACCTGTACACGTCGCCGGGCATGACCAATGAAGCGATCCGGGTGTTCCTCGCGCGCGGCCTGTCCGATGCGGCGGAGCGCTTCACGCCACAACACGAGGAGATCACCCTTACGGTCTCGCGCATTCCGCTCGATGAAGCGGTGCGTCGTGCGCTGGCCGGCGAGATCACGAATGCGGCCGCGGTGGCCGGGCTTTGCGCCGCGGCGCTCGCGCGAGCGAACGGGTGGCGCAACCTGCGCGCGGCCGACGCGCCGTGGCCGGCCCGGCCCGGGCACTGACGCCGATGGGATCCGCGACCGTCGCCAGCCGGCTGGCGCCCGCGGCGGTGGTGCGCAGCTATCTCGACCACCTCGCAGTCGAGCGCGGCGTGGCCGGCAACACGCTCTCGTCGTACGGACGCGACCTCGAGCGCTACGTCGCCTACCTCGGCGCCCACCACGTCAAATCGCTGGCGGACGTCGACGCCGGCACCGTCTCCGGCTTTCTCGCGTACCTGCGCGAGGGCGATGCCGATCATCCACCACTGTCAGCCGCGTCGGCGGCGCGCGCGGTGGTTGCCGTGCGCGGCCTGCACCGCTTCGCCGCTCGCGACGGGCTGGTCGACGTGGACGTCGCGCGCGATGTGCGTCCGCCGGCGCCGCCTCGTCGGTTGCCCAAGGCAATCGGCGTCGACGACGTCGAGCGCCTGCTCGAGGCTGCCGGCTTCGACGGCACGCCGCTCGCGATCCGGGACCGCGCCCTGCTCGAGACGCTGTACGCCACGGGCGCCCGCATCTCCGAGGCCGTCGGCCTCGCAGTCGACGACCTCGACCTGGCCGGCCGCAGCGCGCTGCTGTCCGGCAAGGGCGGCAAACAGCGCCGCGTGCCGCTCGGCTCGTTCGCGGCCGCGGCACTCGATGCATACCTGGTACGCGTCCGGCCGGCACTGGCCGGCAAGGGCCGGGGCACGCCGGCCCTGTTCCTGAACGCTCGCGGGGGTCCGCTGTCTCGCCAGTCAGCCTGGACGGTGCTGCGCGACGCCGCGGACCGGGCGGGCCTCGGCAGCGGTATATCGCCGCACACGCTGCGCCACTCGTTTGCCACGCATCTCATGGAGGGCGGTGCCGACGTCCGCGTCGTGCAGGAGCTGCTCGGTCACTCGTCGGTCACGACGACGCAGATTTACACACTGGTCACGGTCGATCAACTGCGCGAGGTCTATGCGGCGACCCATCCGCGCGCGAATGCATGACCTACCCGGCGGATGTGTCTCTCGCCGGCCCCCGATCTCATGCGCGCCAAGGTGACCGGCTCGCCCGCCACAAGGGCGGGCTCGCAGTTCACCACGCAGGCGTCGCTTCGCGACGCGCGGGGCGCACGCTCTCCGCGGTCATCGCCCGGCGCCTCGCTCCGCGTTTCGGTGTCGTGGGGCAGCGCGGGTGGAGTAGCCTGCGAGCCGGCGCCAAGATAAGCAGGCAGGGGGTCTAAGCGGTTTATGGCTATGTCGACAAGTCAAGACAACCCTGATTCTGCTGCCTTGTTCACCGTGGACGCCAACTCGGCCGACCCGGTTCTCGCCCGTCCCCGACGCAAGTTGCCCGAGCCCCAGCCTGTGGAACGGCACGGGCCGGCGCGGATCGTGGCGCTGTGCAATCAGAAGGGCGGGGTCGGCAAGACGACGTCCACCATCAACCTGGGGGCGGCTCTCGCGGAGTACGGCAGGCGGGTGCTGCTCGTCGACTTCGACCCGCAAGGCGCGTTGTCCGTCGGGCTCGGCGTGCAGCCCCATCAGCTCGACCGCACCGCGTACAACCTGTTGATGGAACGCGACGTTGCGATCGACGACATCCTGCTCAAGACTGCCGTACCCGGCATGGACCTGTTGCCGAGCAACATCGACCTGTCGGCGGCCGAAGTCCAGCTCGTGGGCGAGGTGGCCCGCGAGCAGACGTTGTCGCGGGTCCTCAGGCCGGTCGTCGATGAATACGACTTCGTGCTCATCGACTGCCAGCCATCGCTGGGGCTGCTCACAGTGAACGCGCTGACGGCAGCGAATGAGGTGATCGTCCCTCTGGAGTGCGAGTTCTTCAGCCTGCGTGGCGTGGCGCTCTTGATCGACACAATCGACAAGGTGCGTGAGCGCCTCAATCCCACGCTGAAGCTGGCTGGCATCCTGGCAACCATGTACGACGGCCGCACGCTGCACGGGCGCGAGGTATTCGCACGCGTCGTGGAAGCGTTCGGCGACGAGGTATTCGACACCGTGATCTCCAGGACGGTGCGCTTCCCGGAGACGACGGTCGCCGGCGAACCGATAACGACATGGGCACCGACATCCGCCGGCGCCAAGGCATATCGCAACCTCGCACGGGAGGTGCTCGCGCGATGATCCAGACGAGCCGGGTTCTGCGCGCGGCCAAGGGTTCCGGGCTGCGTCCGATAGCGGCGCATCGCGACGGGACTGCAGGAGAGCGAGCGGGGTCGTGACGCGGCGGGCCAGCCTGCCGGGCGCGGCTGAGCTGTTCCGCGCGACCTCGGCCGCGGCCCAGCCGGAGGAGGTCGTGCACCATCCCGGTGTCGGGGCGGTGCCGGCACCGGGGGAGCCCGACGCCGCCGTGGCTAGCGACGAGCACCCGGAGCCAGCTCCCCGTCCTGCTCCGGCGCCGTCTCGGCCGTCGCGCGGCGGACGGCGGATCCGCGCCGTCGGAGACCGCACGCCCAGCGGCCGCGAGCGGCACGAAGAGAAGATCACCGTGTACTGCTCCGCGGACGAGCTCGTCGACCTGGAAACCGCCCGGCTGCATCTGCGTGCCGAACACGGCCTGGCCGTCGACCGGGGCCGGATCGTCCGCGAGGCAGTGGCCGTTGTGCTCGCCGACCTGGAGGCGAAGGGCGACTCGTCGATCTTGGTGCGCAGGTTGCGGGGCGCGTGATCCTGTCCGTCGACGGCCCCCTCGGGATCGAGTCGCTGGCGGAGGGACCCGCTGGGGGCGAGTATGCCGACGGCTTTCGCGTCCGGCTGGAGAACTTCGAGGGACCGTT
The DNA here is from genome assembly GCA_036506155.1 of Jatrophihabitantaceae bacterium. Taxonomy (GTDB): domain Bacteria; phylum Actinomycetota; class Actinomycetes; order Mycobacteriales; family Jatrophihabitantaceae; genus DASXRA01. Next base: position 181,919 of record DASXSF010000148.1, on the reverse strand, counting down.
CGACCTGCTACTCACCCTGATCAGCCGGCGGCAACTCGATGTCACTGAGGTCGCGCTATCGAAGGTGACGGACGAATTTCTGTCGTACCTGACGGCGGCGGGGGAGTGGGACCTCGGCCAGGCCACCGAGTTCCTTGTCATCGCGTCTACCTTGCTCGACCTGAAGGCGGCGCGGCTGCTACCGGCCGGCGATGTCGAGGACGAGGAGGACTTGGCGCTGCTCGAGGCGCGCGATCTGCTGTTCGCACGGCTGCTCCAGTACCGTGCCTACAAGCTGGCCGCGGCGTACCTGGCCGAGCTGGAGCGGGCCCAGTCACGCCGGCACGGGCGCAGTGCAGACCTCGAGCCGCGCTTCGCACAGTTGCTGCCGGACATCATGATCGGGGTGACACCGGCGCGCTTCGCGGCACTCGCGGCGGCCGCGCTGGCACCCAAGCCGGCCTCGGAGCTTCGGACTGATCACGTGCATGTGCCCCGAGTCAGCGTCCGCGAGCACATGCTGACGATCCGAGAACGGCTGCGCCGGCACGGCGCGGCCACCTTCCGGGCGATCGCCGCCGACTGCCAGAACACCCTGGAGGTCGTCGCCAGGTTCCTCGCCTTGCTGGAGCTGTACCGCGACGGTGCGGTCGCCTTCGACCAGGCGGCGGCGCTCACGGAGCTCCGGATCCGGTGGATCGCCGCCGAAGGCGCAGAGTTCGAGGACGACATGGTGGACGAGGAGTACGGGTGACCGACGCAGGATCCGAGCCGACTACGCCGGACTCGAATGGCGCACGGCCGCCGACACCGCAGCACGAGCCGGTGGCGGATGAGTCCGCCAGCGCGGCCCATCCGTCGCAGGCCGCATCGGGACGCCCTGACCTGGCCGAGCCGGCCCTGCTGCGCGCAGCCGTCGAGGCGGTGCTGTTCGTCTCAGACGCGCCGGTCACGGCTACCGCGCTGGCTGCGGGCCTTCAGCGGCCGGTGCCCGAGATCGAGGCGGCGCTGACGCGGTTGGGGCAGGAACTGGCAAGCCGGGGCAGTGGCGTTGAACTGCGCGAGGTCGGTGAGGGCGTGCGGCTCTACACCCGCCCGGATCTCGCGGGATGGATCGAATCGTTCCTGATGGACGGGCAGCGGGTCCGATTGACTCACGCGGCCCTCGAAACGCTGGCCGTCGTCGCCTATCGCCAGCCGGTGACGCGAGCTCGGATCTCGGCCATCCGGGGTGTGAACGTCGATGGTGTGGTCCGGACGCTGATCGCGCGCGGGCTGATCGCGGAGGTGGGCGCTGACCCGGACACCGGCGGTGGCCTCTTCCGGACGACCGAGCTGTTCTTGGAGAAGATGGGATTGCGGTCGCTCGACGAGCTTCCGTCTCTGGCTCCACTTCTACCTGATCTGGCGGGCCTAGAAGGCGACGAACTGTCAGGTTGACGGTGAGACATGTCCGCTGATGGCGTACGCCTCCAGAAGGTCCTCGCAGCAGCAGGTCTCGGCTCACGCCGCGCCTGTGAGCAGCTGATCAGCGCGGGCCGGGTCGAAGTCGATGGCGTTCGGGTAACCGAGCTGGGCGTACGCGTCGATCCCGGCACAGCGGTGATCCGAGTCGACGGCGAGCGCATCGAGGTCCGTGGCGAATTCGCGTATCTGGCGCTCAACAAGCCGCGCGGGGTGCTCAGCGCAATGTCGGACACACGCGGCCGCCGGACCGTCGGCGACCTGGTCGCGGACCTGCCGCAGCGCCTGTTCCACGTCGGTCGACTCGACGCCGACAGTGAGGGGTTGCTGCTGCTGAGCAACGACGGCGCGCTCGCGCATCGGCTGATGCATCCTGGGTTCGAGGTCGTGAAGGTCTACCTCGCGACTGTGCAAGGACGGGTCGGCCGCCAGGTCGGGCCGCTGCTACGCGCAGGCGTGGACCTTGAGGACGGGCCGGTGCGGGTCGACCGGTTTCGCGTAGTGGACGCTGCCGCCGGGCAGACGCTCGTGGAAGTGGCGCTGCACGAGGGGCGCAAGCACATCGTGCGCCGGCTCCTGGCCGAAGTCGGACATCCGGTACAGCGCCTCGTCCGGACGGCAGTTGGGCCGGTTCGGCTTGGCTCGCTGCGTTCCGGGGCGACGCGTGCCCTGACACCTGCGGAGGTCGGGGCGCTTTATGACCTTGTCGACACAGAGACCAAGAGCTAGAGCGATCTAGCACCTCAGCACTTTAACGCTGTAGCGCTTCAAGGCCTTATCGGTCTATCGATCAACGGCTAGATCATTAAAGATATAAGCCATTGAATCAATGAACTACTGAATCAGGTTAACGCTTTAGCAGTTGATCGGTTAGTAGCCCTCTGCCCCGCGGAGGGCCGGCTGGCGGTGTCGCTAAATCGATATAAAGCTAAAGCGTCGGTCAGCCTGCTGCAAGGCCTGGACTCCGGGTCGCGGCGGTCTGCTGGTGCCCGAACCGCCGGCGATGGTCGCCGCCACTGAGTGCGGGTAAATCGATGTGTCGCTGAAGCTCTACCCGGGGTTCATGGACGGCTGCTCGGAGACGTCGAGGCGATGAAGCCTGAGCGATCTACGTCGATAAACAGCTAAAGCGTGTCGCTGATAAGGCTCCATAGAACTAGCGCTCTAAGCTACTTCATGGATGTCACGCTGTAGCGATATATCGGCGTAACTGCTTATCGCCGGCAGAGGAGAGTGGTCCGGAGTGCGCGCAGTACGGGCCGTGCGTGGCGCCATCCAGGTCGACGTCGACGACCGCGAGGCGATCCTCAGCTGCGCTGCGACCGTCATCGAGCAGATCCTCGAACGCAATGCGATCGAGCCGGGCGACCTCATCAGCATGATCTTCACGGCGACTCCCGATCTCACCGCGGAGTTTCCCGCCTACGCCGCGCGGCTGCTCGGCCTCACGGACGTGCCGCTGCTGTGCACGACCGAGATCGCGGTGCCTGGCGCGATGCCACGTGTGTTGCGTGTGCTCGTGCACGCCGAGTCCGAACGCCCTCGGGCGGACATTCGCCACGTGTATCTGGGTGGGGCTGCCGCGCTGCGAACGGACCTCCCACAGTAAGGCTCAGGCTCACCTGAACAGCTAACCGGATCAGGGCGCCAGGTCGTTGTGTCGCCTCGATACGCAGACGGATGAGCGTCAGATCGCGCACTGCATGCAGGCCGGCGCCGGCAACGCGGCCGCGGAGGGGCGCAGGGTCCGGTCACGCGGTAGGTTGCCGGGTGATCGCCAGGTCGGACCCTCAGGACGGAACGTGACACTGGACCCCACGAGCAACAAGGCGAGTGAGCCCGCGGGCACCTCGGCAGCCCGATTCGCGGGCGTCGTTGCCCTGGACGGTCCGTCGGGAACGGGCAAGTCGACTGTCGCACGCGAGCTGGCGCGACGGCTTGGCGCGCGCTACCTCGACACGGGCGCGATGTATCGCGCTGCGACCCTCGCCGTGTTGGAGCGCGGGGTGTCATTGGACGATGAGGCGGCGGTCACAGATATCGTGCGCGGCGTGCGGATCGGGATCACGACCGATCCTGGGCATGTCGCGGTCGAGTTGGACGGGCGCTCCGTGGACGCGGAGATCAGGTCCGCTGGGGTCACCGCCGCGGTGAGCGCCGTCTCGGCGATCCCCGAGGTGCGAACGATCATCGTCGGGCAGCAGCGCGCTCTCATCGAGGGCCCGATCGTGGTCGAGGGTCGCGACATCGGGTCGGTGGTGTGCCCGGACGCGCAGGTGAAGTTCTACCTCACCGCGTCAGCGCGGGCCCGCGCGGCGCGGCGGGCCGCCGAGCTCGGCTCCCTCGCGGACGTCTCCGCCGTAGCGGCGGACCTGCACCGCCGCGACGAACTGGACAGCACCCGCCGCGTGAGTCCATTGATCCAGGCTCCTGATGCTGTGGTGGTTGACACGACTGATCTATCTATCACTGAAGTAGTAGATCGTCTTGTCGACATAGTGCTAGAGCGGGCCGTGGCGGGTCATTGATGCCGAGGTAGGCGGCGCACTGGCCGCCAGGCGCCTTCGTCCCCGACGTGGGCGCCCCACCGCGTCCGGCGCCTCCATCCCCGAGGTGGGCGCCCGCCGCGTCCGGCAGGATTGACGGCATGACCGGTCCCGAGGACGTGCGCGACGACGCGGCGGCGAATGTGGCACCGGTCGTCGCCGTCGTGGGGCGGCCGAACGTCGGTAAGTCGACGCTCGTCAATCGCATCCTGGGCCGCCGCGAGGCCGTCGTGCAGGACGTACCGGGGGTAACCCGGGACCGGGTCGCATACGACGCGATGTGGGCCGGCCGGCGGTTCACCCTCGTGGACACCGGCGGTTGGGAACCAGATGCCGAAGGGCTGCAGGCGACCGTGTCCGCGCAGGCGCAGCGGGCCGTCCAAACCGCCGACCTGGTGCTATTTGTCGTGGACGGTCAGACAGGTGCTAGTCAGACCGATCTCACTGTCGCCCGGACGTTGAGACGGGCGAGGCAGCCGGTACTGCTCGCGGTGACGAAAGTGGACGACGAGCGCGGGGAGGCGGATGCGGCTGCCCTGTGGAGCTTGGGCCTGGGCCAGCCCTACCCCGTCAGTGGGTTGCACGGCCGGGGCAGCGGCGACCTGCTCGACGCCGTCCTGGAACAACTGCCCGACGCTCCCGCTGAACTGCCCGTCGTCGAGGGGCCGCGCCGGGTCGCGCTGGTCGGGCGCCCCAACGTCGGCAAGTCCAGCTTGCTGAACCGGCTGACCGGCGATGCGCGCTCAGTCGTCGACCCGGTGGCGGGCACCACGATCGACCCCGTGGACAGCCTTGTCGAGCTGGGCGGAGAGACATGGCGGTTTGTCGACACGGCGGGCCTACGCCGCCGCGTCCACCAGGCTGCCGGGATGGAGTACTACGCCAGCCTGCGCACCGCCAGCGCCATCGAGGCGGCCGAGGTCGCCGTCGTCCTGCTGGATGCCTCCGAACCGATCTCGGAGCAGGATCAGCGGGTCATCGGGGCGGTGATCGACGCCGGACGCGCACTCGTCCTCGCCTTCAACAAGTGGGACCTGGTTGACGACGACCGTCGGGAACGTCTCGAACGCGAGGCCGGCCGCGAACTCGCCCGGGTGCAGTGGGCGCCACGGATCAACGTCTCCGCGCTGATGGGTCGCGCGGTCGACAAACTTGCCGGCGCGCTGCGCACCAGCCTCGCCTCCTGGGATCGGCGCGTCCCGACCGGACGTCTGAACGCGTGGCTGACCGATGTCGTCGCGGCCACCCCGCCACCGGGACGCGGCGGTAGGGTGCCCCGGGTGCTCTTCGCCACCCAGGCCGACAGCCGCCCGCCCCGGTTCGTGCTGTTTACGACGGGATTCCTGGAAGCGAGCTACCGGCGCTTCCTCGAACGGCGGCTCCGCGAGGAATTCGATTTCACCGGCACGCCGATCGAGATATCGGTGCGGGTGCGCGAGCGCCGCCTTGCCCACCGTTGAGGGCGCGGCCGGCGCGGCAACTACGCTAGGGTTTTCCGCACGGCCGGGACGTGGCGCAGTTTGGTAGCGCACCTGACTGGGGGTCAGGGGGTCGTGGGTTCAAATCCCGCCGTCCCGACTCGTCCGAAGGTGCCGGCCGAGCCGGCCCGATCAGCCCGAGACGGAGGTGGCGTGGCGTCGGGCGCCACAGACAACACCGACGAGGTCGCCGCGCGCCGCGTGGTCACCGTCCCGAACGCGCTGAGCGTCCTGCGTCTGCTCGGTGTGCCGCTGTTCCTGTGGCTGCTGCTCGGCCCGCACGCGGACGTGGCCGCGCTGGTGGTGCTGGCGCTCTCCGGCCTCTCGGACTGGGCCGATGGCGTGCTGGCCCGCAGGCTCAACCAGGAGAGCAGACTCGGGGCGCTCCTCGACCCGGCTGTCGACCGGCTCTACATCCTGGCGACGCTGATCGGCTTGACCTTGCGGCACATCATTCCGTGGTGGCTGGCCGCCGTGATCGTGGGACGGGACGTGCTGCTGGCACTGACGCTGCCGATCCTGCGCCGCCACGGGTACGGCCCGCCGCCGGTGCACTACCTGGGCAAGGCGGCCACCTTCTGCCTGCTCTACGCGTTCCCGCTCCTGCTGCTGGCCGCACATCACGGCACCCTGGCCGACATAGCGCGGCCGATTGCCTGGGCGTTCACCATCTGGGGCACAGCGCTGTACCTGTGGGCCGGCGCGCTGTACCTGGTGCAGGTCGGACAGCTCACCCGGCGGGCTCCAGCGGCATGACTTCTCGACGTAGCACTTCAGCGACAGAGCTACTTGTCGACTTAGTGACGAATACCGCGGACCCCGGCTACGCCGCCGCTGCGGCCCGGCGAGGCAAGGACGCGCCGCGCCGCTGGTTCGACAGGCCGGCCGTCGTGCTCGGCTGCCTGCTGGTCGGCTTCACCGTCGCCGTCGCGTACGTCCACACGCACCGATCGGCGCCCGAAGCGGCGAAGGTGCACAACAGCCTCGTCGCACGCGTCAAGACTGCGCAGGAGTCGGGCGATGCGCTGGAGGCGGAAGCGCAGCGGCTTGACAGCGAGATCATCAAGGCGCGCCAGCGGGCGCTCCCGGGGACGGCCCTCGGCGCCCGCCTGCAGCGCGCGCAACTGCTGGCCGGCGCGACGCCGGTCATGGGACAGGGGTTGGCGGTCCAGCTTGCGAACCCGCCGCAGCCGACCGCGACCCCGAGCGGGGGGCGTCCGGGTAGCACGCCGATCGACGGCGCGCAGACGCTGACCGACCGCGACGTGCGCAGCGTCGTCAACGAGCTGTGGCACGACGGCGCAGAGGCCATCGCGGTGAACGGTGTGCGGCTCACGCCGACCTCCGCGATCCGGTTCGCCGGCCAGGCCGTCCTGGTCGACTTCGCGCCCATCACCTCGCCCTACACGATCGATGCCATAGGAGACAGCGACGTGCTCGTAACCAGCTTCGCCGACAGCGACGTAGCAGGCCGCTACCACACCCTCACGTCGGTGGAGGGCATCTCGTTCTCGTGGACGCAGGAACGCACGCTGCGCCTACCAGCCACAGCCGCCGCAGCGCCGCGGTACGCGAGCCCAGCCCCGACCGGGAGCAGCCGATGATCGCCGGGCTCGCGCTGATCGCCGGTGTCGTGGTGGGCCTTCTGCTCCGGCCCACCGTTCCGCACGTGCTCGAGCCGTACCTCCCCATCGCAGTGGTGGCAGCGCTTGACGCGGTGTTCGGCGGCATCCGAGCTCGCCTCGACGGCATCTTCGATGCGAAGGTGTTCGTGGTGTCGTTCGTGTCGAACGTCGTGGTCGCCGCGCTGATCGTGTTCCTCGGTGACAAGCTCGGCGTCGGCGGGCAGCTTTCCACCGCCGTGGTCGTCGTGCTCGGGATCCGGATCTTCGGCAACGCGGCGGCGATCAGAAGGCACGTGTTCCGCGCATGAGAGAACAAGGCGAGGACCGTGAGAGCCGAGAGGACCGCGCCGAGAAAACGCAACCACCAGGCGATGAGCGCTCGCGCGAAGAGCCCGCCGCCGCAACGCGGCCCGCGCCGGAGGCGCGGAGCGGAGACCCGGATCCACCCGAGCGCAGCGAGTGGTGGAGACGGGGATTCGCGCCCGGCGGGAAGAGGCATCTGCGTGCCGGGGCGCTGATCGGTGTGCTCACCGCGGTGCTGGGCTTCGCAATCGCCGTCCAGGTGCATTCGAACTCGTCGTCCGACAGCCTGCAGAACCTGCGCGAGGATGACCTGATCCGCATTCTCGACGACCAGAACGCTCGCGCCGAGCGGCTCAATCAGCAGATCGCCGACTTGCAGAACACGCTTGACCAGCTGCGCCGTAGCGGCAATAGCAACCAGGTGGCGCAGGAACAAGCTCAACGTGAGCTTCAGTCGTTACAGGTGCTACTTGGAACGGTTGCCGCAACTGGGCCGGGTGTGGCCGTAACCATCAGCGACCCGCAGCGCAACCTGAAAGCCGAGGACCTGCTCGACGTGGTCGAGGAGCTGCGCGGCGCCGGTGCGGAGGCGATGCAGTTCGGCCCGGTGCGTGTCACCACGTCCACGAGCTTCAGCGACGCCGGGGACGGCGTCCGGGTGGACGGCCAGGCCGTCGCACCGCCCTACCAGGTGGTTGCGATCGGCGATCCGAAGACGCTCGACACGGCGCTCAACATCCCGGGCGGCGTGGCGGCGACGGCTCGCAATGCCGGCGGCGAGGCGCAGATCGACGAGCAGCAGCGCGTCGACATCCCCGCGCTGAGCACGCTCCGCAACCCCAAGTACGCCACACCCACAGGACGGTAGGGTTCCGACGAACCCCCGATCGGAGAGGTCCCAACATGGCAGATGTTCCCGACGACCTGAAGTACACCGCCGAGCACGAGTGGGCCCGGGTCGAGGGCGCGACGATCCGCGTCGGCATCACCGATTTCGCGCAGGAGGCGCTGGGCGATGTCGTGTACGTCTCGCTGCCTGAGGTGGGCGCCGAGATCGGCCGGGGTGAGGCGTTCGGTGAGGTCGAGTCGACCAAGAGCGTGTCTGACCTATACGCGCCGGTGACCGGCACCGTTACCGCGCGCAACGACGAGCTGGAGTCTCGGCCGGAGCTCATCAACAGCGATCCCTACGGGGCCGGCTGGATCATCGAGGTGGAGGTCACCGACACCACGCAGATCGACGAACTGCTCGATCCCGGCGCCTATGGAACCCTCAGCTCGTAGGTACCGCGGCAGATTGCCCTCGACAGGTCGGGCAAACTAGGCTCGCGGCACCAGTCCGGTTGCGTGGTCGCGCGACGCGCTCGCCCCGATCACAACCCCGGCGGGCGTGTGCACTTCCGACTACGCGATCATCGGTTCCGGGCCGCGCCCGCATGGTTCGCAAGAGGAAAGGGGCCCCCGAGTGTTCTGCACCGCTTGTGGCGCCGAGAACCCCGCTGGCGGCCGCTTCTGCTCGAATTGTGGAGCGGCCCTGCCCGAAGCGGGCTACCCGAACGCCCCCGATGCCACGGGCGTTTTCTCCACGACGAGCGCGCTGCCCGATTCGGACGGCGAGTTCTCCGCGGAGGCACATCAGGGTGCCGTCGACGCCCTGACTCCCGGCTCAGCGCTGCTCGTCGTCAAGCGGGGCCCCAACGCGGGCAGCCGTTTCCTACTCGACCAGGACGTTACGACCGCAGGGCGCCACCCCGACAGCGACATCTTTCTTGACGATGTCACCGTGTCACGTCGGCATGCCGAGTTCCGTCGCGAGGGAAGTGGCTATACCGTCCATGACGTGGGCTCGCTCAACGGCACGTACGTGAACCGTGAACGCATCGACGCGGCCCCGCTCGCGGGAGGAGACGAGGTGCAGATCGGCAAGTTCCGGCTGGTGTACCTGATCGCCGCGGTTCGGGCGGGGGTCGGGGCCGGGCAGCCGGCGTGAGCCGCCCGATGACAGCGAGCGACGCGGCCACCCGCGCGACGCTGTCGATCGGCGAGGTGCTCACCCAGTTGCGCGCTGACTTCCCGGACATCACGATCAGCAAGATCAGGTTTCTCGAAACGGAGGGCCTGGTCAGCCCGGACCGGACCCCGTCGGGCTACCGCAAGTTCTCCCCGTCGGACGTGTCTCGATTGCGCTACGTCCTGGCCCAGCAGCGCGACCACTATCTGCCGCTGCGCGTGATCAAGGACCAACTCGACGCCATCGACCGCGGGCTGGTGCCGGCCGGGCCAGGAGGACTCCCGCGCGTGCCGCATCTCGCCATCGCCGACAACGCACCGACGGCCGAGCATTTCCAGCCGGTGGCCCCGACCTTGCGGCTGTCCCGGGACGAGCTGCTCAACGCGACCGGGCTAACCGGCGGTCAGCTCGACGAATTGGAGCAGTTCGGCATGATCGCCGCCAAGTCCGGCGGCCACTACGACGACGACGCGTTGGCTGTGGGGCAGGTCGTTTCCGATCTTGCCCGTTACGGCCTCGAGGGGCGCCACCTGCGAGCGTTCCGCACGGCCGCCGACCGGGAGATCGGCCTGTTCGCCCAGGTGGTCGGCCCGCTGGCCCGGCAGAAGGGTCCGGACGCCAAGGCGCGTGCCGAGGAGGCCGTGCGCGAGCTGGCCGCGCTCTCAGTGCGGCTACACGCGGCGCTGGTTCAGATCGGGTTGCGCGACGTAGCCGGAGGCTCCGCCTGAAGGCGCGCTGGCGACCGCCTTACCCATCCATTGCGTGTAGCGTCGGAACCGGAGAGGTCGAGCAGCCAGGAGGAACGCTCGTGCATCCGTTGCGCGTCGTCGGTGTGCGTGTCGAATTGCCGGCCAACCAGCCGGTGGTCCTGCTGCGCGAAGAGGACGGGGTGCGCTACCTACCGATCTGGATCGGCGCTGTCGAGGCCTCCGCAATCGCCTTCCAGCAGCAGGGTGTCCAGACGGTCCGCCCACTCACTCACGACCTCATGCGGGACGTGATCAAGGCGCTGGGGGTGCGGCTCGAGGCCGTGCACATCACGGAGCTTCGCGACGACGTCTTCTACGCAGAACTGCGGTTCAACGGCGGGGTTAGCGTCAGCGCGCGGCCGTCGGATGCGATCGCCCTGGCGCTGCGCTGCGACGTCGCGATCCTCGGCTCGGACGCCGTGCTCGACGCAGCTGGCATCGAGATCCCCGACGAGCAGGAGGACGAGGTCGAGCGGTTCCGGGAGTTCCTCGACAACGTGTCGCCCGAGGACTTCGCATCCGGCGCATAGGCCCGCGCTACTCTCAACCTCCGGATGAGATGACGATGCCCGGCGCGTCGCATTGACCGGCATCAGTCACCGCCTTACGGTCGGGTGACCGAGAGACTTGCTGCGGCGGATGTCCGTCATTTCGCCGCATGCGTGAGGCCGCGAGGAGGCGCACTGATGGCCGACGACGCCGCGCCACGCCAAGAGACGCTCTTCGCCGATCCAGCCGGCACGCCCGGCGATCACATCGGCTATCGCGGGCCTACCGCCTGCGCTGCTGCGGGCATCACCTACCGGCAGCTCGACTACTGGGCCCGGACGGGGCTGGTCGAACCGTCGATCCGCTCGGCCACGGGCTCCGGCAGCCAGCGGCTCTACTCGTTCAAGGACATCCTCGTCCTGAAGGTCGTGAAGCGGCTGCTTGACACCGGCGTCTCGCTCCAGAACATCCGCACCGCCGTCGACGCCCTGCGTGTGCGCGGGGTCGACGACCTGGCGCAGATCACCTTGCTCTCCGACGGCACCACGGTGTACGAGTGCACGTCCTCGGAAGAAGTCGTGGACCTGCTCCGCGGCGGGCAGGGCGTGTTCGGCATCGCGGTGAGCGGCGCGCTTCGTGAGCTGGTCGGATCGCTGGCGGCGCTCCCGGGCGAACGGGCCGACGGCACCGAGGTCGGACCACGGGTACCGGGGACGGACGAGCTGGCGCGGCGCCGCGAGCAACGCACGGCAAGCGCCTGACCCGGCGCGCGTGGCGCGGCTGGTACCGTGACTTAGGCCGCTGAACACGCGCGGGAGAGTCCGCCCGGCACGTCTGGTGCGGCGCCGAAGGGGCAACCTCCCCGGAACCTCTCAGGCACCCGGACCGCGCGTACGAGGCCACTCTGAAGGGCGCCGGCCCGACAGACGGGGCACGCGTGCCGCACGGCGCGGGTGGCCACCGTCTCGTCAGGAAGGGCGCCAGCCGGATGAAGAGTCTGTTCGATCTCGAGCGCTCGAGCGAGTTCGCGTCCCGGCACATCGGCATCACCGACGCCGACCAGCAGCGGATGCTCGAGGCGGTCGGCTATTCCTCGCTCGACGACCTGCTCGCCGACGCGGTTCCCGCCAGCATTCGGGAGAAGCTCACGCTGGCGCTGCCGCCGGCGGCGTCCGAGGCCGAGGTCGCAGCGGAACTGCGCGACCTCGCCGCACGCAACCGAGTCACCACGTCGATGATCGGACTCGGCTACTACGACACGATCACCCCGGCCGTGATTCGCCGCAACCTGCTGGAGAACCCCGCTTGGTACACGGCCTACACCCCGTATCAGCCGGAGATCAGCCAGGGCCGCCTCGAGGCGCTGCTCAACTTTCAGACGATGGTCGAGGATCTCACCGGTCTGCCGATTGCCGGCGCATCGCTGCTCGACGAAGGCACTTCGGCTGCCGAAGCGATGGCCTTGGCACACCGCGTGGCGAAATCGGGCGACGTCTTCGTCGTCGACGCCGATGTGTTGCCACAGACGCTTGCCGTCATGCAGACCCGCGCCGCAGCCATCGGGCTCGATGTGATCGTCCACGACTTCGCGTCGCCGCTGCCGGACGGGGACGTGTTCGGCGTGCTAGTGCAATATCCCGGCGCGTCCGGGACGGTCCGCGACCTGCGCCCGATCGTCGAGGCGGCACACTCGCGGGGAGCGCTTGCGGTGGTGGCGGCCGACCTGCTCGCGCTCACCTTGTTCGCGGCGCCCGGCGACACCGGAGCGGACATCGCCGTGGGCACGACGCAACGCTTCGGTGTGCCGATGGGGTTCGGCGGGCCGCACGCGGCATACATGGCGGTACGGTCCGGCCTGGAACGCCAATTGCCGGGGCGCCTCGTCGGCGTTTCGGTCGACGCTGACGGCGCGCCCGCGTACCGGTTGGCGCTGCAGACCCGCGAGCAGCACATCAGGCGCGAGAAGGCGACCAGCAACATCTGCACTGCACAGGTGATGCTCGCCAACATCGCGAGCATGTACGCCGTCTACCACGGACCCGACGGACTGACCGCCATCGCGCAGCGCGTCCGTCGGCTCGCGGGTATCCTCGCCGCGGGGCTGCGCGAAGCCGGCGTCGAGGTCGGCGACGTGCCCTTCTTCGACACGATCACCGCAAAGGCGCCGGAGCGGGCGCGCGCGGTCGTAGCCGCGGCGCTGGCCGAGGGCATCAACCTGCGCCTGGTCGACGACGACACGATCGGCATCTCGTGCGACGAGGTCACCCGCCGCGGGCACCTGGTATCGGTGTGGCGCGCGTTCGGGCTCGGGCTCGGCTACGCCGATGTCGAGCGACTGGACGTCGAGCAGCCGCTCCCGCCCGCGCTGGCGCGCAGGTCCGAGTTCCTCAGCCATCCTGTATTTAAGGCACATCGCTCTGAGACAGCCATGCTGCGCTACCTGCGGCGGCTGGCCGATCGGGACTACGCGCTGGATCGGGGCATGATCCCGCTCGGCTCCTGCACGATGAAGCTCAACGCGACCACTGAGATGGAGCCGATTGGCCTCGCTGGCTTCGCAAACATGCACCCGTTCGCGCCCGCCGGGCAATGGGACGGGTATGCGCAGCTGTTCGACGACCTGAGTCGGTGGCTCGGCGAGATCACCGGATACGACGCCGTGTCGCTTCAGCCGAACGCCGGCGCACAGGGAGAGTTCGCCGGCCTGCTCGCCATCGCCGCGTACCACCGCGCCCGCGGCGAGGCGCACCGCGACGTGTGCCTGATTCCGGCCAGCGCGCACGGCACCAACGCGGCGAGTGCAGTGCTCGCCGGCATGCGGGTCGTCGTGGTCAAGACGGCCGGCAGCGAGGGCGAGATCGACTTGGACGACCTGCGTGCCAAGATCGCTGAGCACGCCGACTCGCTGGCCGCGCTGATGATCACCTACCCTTCCACGCACGGCGTCTTCGAAGACCATGTCACCGACGTATGCGCGATGGTGCACGACGCCGGCGGCCAGGTGTATGTCGACGGCGCCAACCTGAACGCGATGGTGGGGCTCGCCCGGCCCGGCAAGTTCGGCGCCGACGTCTCGCATCTCAACCTGCACAAGACGTTCTGCATCCCGCACGGCGGCGGTGGGCCCGGTGTCGGACCCGTCGCGGTGCGCGAGCACCTCGCGCCATACCTGCCGGACCACCCGCTTGCGCCCGCGGCCGGGCCGGAGACCGGAAGCGGTGTGATCGCCTCGGCGCCGTGGGGCTCGGCGTCGATCCTGCCGATCACCTGGGCGTACCTGCGGCTCATGGGACCGGCGGGGCTGACCCGGGCGACCGGCGTCGCGATCCTGTCCGCCAACTACCTGGCTCGCCGACTGGCAGCACACTTCCCGGTGCTGTACACGGGGGCGCACGGGCTTGTCGCCCATGAGTGCATCCTCGACCTGCGTCAGCTGACCCGGGATTCCGGCGTCACCGTCGACGACGTCGCCAAGCGCTTGATCGACTACGGCTTCCACGCTCCGACCATGTCGTTCCCGGTGGCCGGCACGCTGATGGTTGAGCCGACCGAGTCGGAGGACCTGCGCGAGCTGGATCGGTTCGTCGACGCGATGATCGCGATCCGGGCCGAGATCGAGCGGGTCGCCTCGGGCGAGTGGCCCGCCGACGACAACCCGCTGCGCAACGCCCCGCACACAGCAGCTTGCCTTATCGGCGAATGGCACCACCCGTATTCGCGCCAGCAGGCCGCCTACCCCGACGGGGTCGACCCCGCGGCGAAGTACTGGTCACCCGTGCGACGCATCGACGGCGCATACGGCGACCGGCATCTCGTATGCGCCTGCCCGCCCGTCGCGGACTACGCATAATTCGCTCCCGCCTGCGCGGATCCGTGTCTCCACCGCTCGCTGCGCTCGGGTGGATCCACGGCTCCGCTCGCGCCTTCGGCGCGGCCGCGTCGCGGCGGCGGCGCTCTTCGCGCGAGCGCTCATCGCGTGCGCCTGAACCTACGGTCGGCGCGCAGCTACCAGTGCCTTGACCCGTTCGGTCGGGGCGGTCGTGGCGGAGCGTTCAGCTGGCTTGACGGTGCGCAGCGGCCGCGAGCAGCTCGCTGCGTCGTGCCGCGATGCTTTGCCCGTCCGGGAGGAGCTCACCGGTGTCCTCGAAGAGAACGACGCCGTTACAGAGCAGGCTCCAACCCTGCTCTGGGTGCGCCGCTAGGACATGCGCAGCGTCACGATCGAGCGCGTCCGCCGGCGGGCACGGCGGATTATGCGTACACGCGCGCAGCGGACGGGCTGGTTGAGCGTCGGTGAGCATATTTCTTCCTGTAATCGCTTGCAGTTGCCTTCGACATGAGTGTGCTCTCGGCGGAATAGATGTGCCAGCTATTCAAGACTGTCAAGAAGGCGTGTCCTGGGGCATATAGTACAAAGTACGACGGCACATTTGTGTCAGTGTCACCTGGGTGCGCGAGCGCTACTACGTAGTGCTTACGACCGGTCGCCGTGTAGTAACTCCAGCAGCGTGATTCGCCAGAGGGCCGGCAGGTCGCCGTCGTGACCGAGTTCGCGCCACCGAATGCGCTGGATCAGCCGGAGCAACCGGACAGCGACCCACAGCAGCAGCGCGGCCAATGGCAGCTCGCCGAGACCCGCGGTGGCGAGCGACCACCACATGTCGCGGGTGCCCCAGTCCAAGAGGACGTCGAACCAGGCATCGCAGATCAGCAGCGTCGCGGTGATGATGGCGGCTGGAACGAGCAGCTGGCGGCGCCGCCACGCGCACCACGCCGTGCCTGCCAGGCAAGTGACCAGCACGATGTCGAAGCCGACCCAGGCCGCCTTCCACTGACCGGCGACGTGCCGGTCCGGCAGCGAAGCTGCCAGATACCCGATCCACGGGATGAGCACCAGTGACGCTGACGTGACGGCCGCCAGGAAAATGCGCCGCAGCCGCTCGGGTGCCAGTGGACCGCGCATGGTTCAGGTGCGGCCGAGCCGCTCTTGTGCGTCGTGCAGAACGGGGGCACGGGGCGCCCAGTCGGCGAGCAATGCTGGGTATCCCGCTTGCTGCGCGGCTTCGACGACCTCCGCGTCGTCGTCGACGAACGCCGCAATCTGCCGCGTCGCGAGGCGGCGCAGCACACCCAACTTATACAGCCGGGCGGGACGTCGATCACCGTTGCCACGCAAGAACAGGTCACCGGCCGGTAGCCCGTACTTGTCGAGCCACCGGGTGGTGGTCGCGCGCAGCCATTCGGGCCGGCCGGTCAGCCAGGCCACCTCGTGTCGCCGGGCGAGGTCGGTGGCCAGAGCCACGCCTTCGTCGAGCGGGGTGTCGTCGCCGGCGGCCGCGAAAAAGCCGCCCCAGTCCTTGGGGCGGCGCTCCAGGTGGTGCAGGCGGTGCCTGATATCGGCGACGACACCGTCGATGTCGAACACGGCCAAGGTCATACGTCGAGCGTAGCCGGGCAGGACTTCCAAGGCCGACGTTTTACCGCGCCGGAGCAGTTGGCGAGTTAGTCCGGTTTGCAGGGCGGGTAGCCGGCCAGGATCCGGGCATCGAGCGCCATGCCTCGCCGGTCACCCACCGCATCGCTCTACACTTATAAACCTGTGCGCTTCGTTGACCCTGTCCCGCCGTTCGAGCTGACTTACGACGACGTCTTCATGGTGCCGGCCCGGTCCGAGATCGGCTCGCGGCTCGATGTCGATCTGTCCACTGTGGACGGTAGCGGCGCGACGATTCCCATAGTCGTCGCGAACATGACCGCGGTGGCTGGACGGCGGATGGCGGAGACGGTGGCCCGCCGCGGCGGTCTGGTCGTGCTGCCTCAGGACATCCCCGCGCCGGTGGTGCGTGACGTGGTGTCCTGGGTCAAGTCACGGGACACCGTGTTCGACACACCGCTGACATTGGCGCCGCACAGCCCCGTCGGCGACGCGATGGCGTTACTGCCCAAGCGCGCACACGGCGCCGTGATCGTCGTCGAGGACGATCGGCCGGTCGGCGTCGTCACCGAGGCCGACTGTCTGGGCGCCGATCGGTTCGCGCAGCTGCGCCATGTCATGTCCGCACCGGTACTGACGCTGCCCGATACGGTGTCTCCACAAAAGGCGTTCGAGTTGCTCGACGCGGGCAACCGGCGGCTGGCCCCTGTGGTAGACGGAACCGGCCGGCTGCGCGGCGCCCTCACCAAGACGGCGGCGTTGCGCGCAACTCTGTACCGGCCGGCAGTAGACGGGTCCGGGCGGCTGCGGGTAGCCGCCGCGACCGGGGTGAACGGCGACGTGCGAGCCAAGGCGGCTGAGCTCCTCGCCACGGGGATCGACGTGCTCGTGATCGACACCGCCCACGGGCACCAGCAGCGTATGTTCGATGCACTCGCCGCGGTACGGTCGCTCTCGCCGCCCGTCCCGGTGGTTGCAGGCAACGTCGTGTCCGCAGACGGCGTGCGCGACCTGGTGGCGGCGGGCGCGGACATCGTCAAGGTCGGCGTCGGCCCGGGTGCGATGTGCACGACGCGGATGATGACCGGCGTGGGTCGCCCGCAGTTCTCCGCCGTTCTCGAGTGTGCGGCGGCTGCGCGCGAACTCGGCAAGCACGTGTGGGCGGACGGGGGAGTGCGGCATCCGCGTGACGTCGCCCTCGCACTGGCGGCCGGGGCGTCCGCGGCGATGATCGGATCCTGGTTCGCCGGGACCTACGAATCGCCGGGTGATCTGCACGAGACCCCGGACGGGCGTATGTACAAGGAGAGCTTCGGCATGGCGTCCGCGCGTGCGGTCGCGAGCCGGACCAGCGGGGTGGGGGCATTCGAGCGGGCGCGCAAGGCGCTGTTCGACGAGGGCATCTCGAGTGGCCGGATGTACCTCGACCCGCTGCGCCCCGGCGTTGAGGACCTGATCGACGCGATTACGGCTGGTGTGCGGTCGGCGTGCACGTATGCGGGCGCCACCGACCTGGTGGAACTCGCGGAGCGCGCGCTGATAGGCGTCCAGAGCGCCTCCGGGTACGCCGAAGGCCGGCCGATGTACACCAGCTGGTGACTGACCCGCTTCCCTGACGATCGGGATCGCGCTGGCGGATCGTCCCATTCTCCTGCAAGATTGAACATGTGAACAGCTCTTCAGGTGTGTCGCGCGACGTCGTTTACTCGGATCGCGCGGTGCTGTTGCCGGCAGACCGGGACATCGCTGACGTTGCCGATGTCTTCTCGCTGCTTGCCGATCCCGGACGGCTGCGGCTGCTGACCGTGCTGCGCGTGGGGGAGGCAAGCGTCGGCCAGCTTGCCGCGCTGGCACACCTGAGCGAGTCGGCCACGTCCCACGCTCTGCGCTTGCTGCGTGCGCACCGCATCGTCCAGGTCCGCCGGGCCGGCCGCATGGCGTACTACCGCCTGGCAGACAGTCACGTTCGGGTCCTCCTCGACACCGCGCTCGCGCACGCTGGGCACAGCGGCCTGGTTCATCCGGAACGGACGGACGCGCGATGAAACTCAGGCGGGGGCGGCGCTGATGGGAATGACGACGGCGGGGCGGGCGGATCGCCGCTGGCTGCTCGCAGCGCTCGCGGTGCTTTCCGCATTCATGGTGGGCGAGGTGGTGGCCGGCCTGCTGGCACATTCGCTCGCCCTACTCAGCGACGCCGGGCACCTTCTCACGGACGCGGCCGCGCTGCTTGTGGCGGTGATCGCGTCACGGATCGCCGAACGTCCCGCACGGGGCGCGTACACGTATGGCTTCGCGAGGATGGACGCGTTGTCGGGACAGGCAAACGGCATCACGTTGCTCCTGTTGGCGGCGTGGTTCACGGCCGAGGCGGTGCGCCGCTTGATCGATCCACCGGAGACCGCCGGCGGCGTGATCGTCGCGGTGGCGGGCATCGGCGTGATCGTGAACGTCGTGGCAACCAGGCTCGCGGCGCGTGCCGACCGTCGCAGGTTGAATATCCGCGGCGCCGTGGCACACCTGGTCACTGACTTGTGGGCGTTCGTCGCCACCTTCGCCGCGGGCGTCGTGATCATGGCGACGGGCTGGACGCGCGCCGACGCAATCGCTTCTCTACTCATCGCCCTGCTGATGATCCTGACTGGGGTCAGGCTGATTCGGGACGCCGGCCGGGTGTTTCTCGAGGCGGCTCCCGCCGGCATGGACCCGATGTTGATCGGTTCGGAGCTTGCCGCGCGTCGTGGCGTGGCCCAAGTGCACGACCTGCACGTCTGGGAACTCACTGCCGGCGAAGCGGCGCTGTCGGCCCATGTGCTGGTGGATCGCATCGGCGACTGCCACGAGATCGGCGACGCCTTGCGCGCGCAGTTGGCCGCTGACTACGGGATCGAGCACGTCACGCTGCAGGTCGACCATGTGTCGAGCCGGGACGACAGCCATTGCGCCGACGCGCACGGCCCGGTACATACGCCGCCCGCTCACTAGCCACCGCACGAGTCAGGCGGGCGCCGGCTCGGTCCGCGGGCGCTCACGCCCGCCGCAACGACTCGCGGTTGGCGTGCCGCAGACCGCGCCCCACGCCTACTCGGCATTTCTGCCGCCCCTGCGACGCGGCGAGGATCCGGGCGGCAGGCGCGTCGGCCGAGACTGGTCAGCCAGGGGTGTGCGGCACCTCAACTCACCCAGCCGCACCCGCCATCGCATCGGCGAGTTCGCGCTCCGCGGACTCGGACAGCGAGGTCTTCAAGACGGTGCCACCGAAGGGGGTCAGCGCCGCCGCGAACCTGTCCTCGGTGATCTGCGACGCCATGACGACAACGGCCGCGTGGCCCGGCTGGAGCATCTCATGGACCTGTGCGCGGAAGGCCTCGTTGATGCCGGACCTGCCCAGCAGTCCGAAGAGCGCCCCGAGTGCGCCGCCCAGGATGCCGAGGCCTGGAACGAGGAAGAGTACGCCGAACAGCAATCCGAACACCGCGCCGCCCATGGCGGAGGTGGCCACGGTGCGCTGCGGGGTGTCAACGTGGGTCTTGCCGTCCGCATCCACGGTCACGATCGCCAAGCCGCGTAGCTCGACGATGAAAGTCTCCTGCAAGGCGAGCACCTGCTCGTACGCCTTACGCGCTGTCTGTGGATCGTCGTAGCCGATGATGATCAGGTCGGACATCGCCGCTCCCTCGTTCTGGTGGTCGGGGCACGTCGAGCGTCACGCATGCCGCGCGAGCAGAGCTCATACCCCCGAGGTGAGCGCTGGCAGTGTCAACGAGAGCTGGTAGCGCCGGCGGGCTCGGCGTCGAGATCGGGACCCGGACGCTCATGGCTTGCCGCGAGTTCGTGGGTCATGGAGTGCAGCAGCTGGAGCAGGCGAGGATGCTGCTCCGGCTGCCAGTCCTCGAGAAGCGGCGCGACCCGGTCCTGCCGTGCAGCGAAGACTCGGGTGTAAGCGGTCTCCCCGGCCGGGGTCAGTTCGACGGGATGGCTGGCATCCGCCGGCAAGGGGGCGATGTAGCCGGGCTCCACCAGTTCAGCGAGCCGGGCGTCGAGGTCCGGCACACCGAGGAACAGGCATTGCGCCACGGCGGCCCGGGAGTCGCCGCGATGCTCACCTAGCCGCAGCAGCAGCCAGCCGGCGCGCGGCGGTACGTCGATTCCGGCCGTGGCGAGCAGCCCCGAGTAGACCTCGCGGCGACGCTGCCGGGACAACAACGCGGAGACCGCCCGGCGCATCTCGTCCTCGGAGGTCCGGATCGTGGGGCGCGCGGTGGGTGCGAGCCGGTCAGCCTGGTCGACGGCAAGCGCAGTGCTGCGAAGCGGCAGTTCTTTGAGCGTCCAGCTCAGCGCGAACGCCGGCGCCCCGACGGGCACCGCCCAGAGAAATACCGTGTGGATGGATGTGGCGTAGCCGGCGACGAAGGCCGCGTGGACGTCGGGCGGGAGATGCGCCAGTGCGGCCGGGCTCGCCCCACTGGTCACATCGATCCCGGGTGGCAGGTGCAGCCCGTGTAGCTCGTGGGCGATGTTGCCCGGAAGCACGTTGGCGAAGATCGCGCCGAAGATCGCGGTGCCGAACGAGCCGCCGATGGAACGGAAGAACGTTGCCCCCGAGGTCGCGGCTCCCAGGTCGGGGTAGTCCACCGCGTTCTGCACCGCAATGACCAGCACCTGCATCGAGGCGCCGATGCCGGCGCCCAGGACGAACATGTACACCGAGGTGAGCAAGGTGCTCGTGCCCGGCGCCAGCCGGGAGAGCAGGAACAGGCCGAGCGTCATCGCGGCGGTGCTCACGATGGGGAACACCTTGTACCGTCCGAGCGGCTGATCAGCTGGCCGGTCCCGATCGAGGTGAGCAGTAGTCCGAGCATCATGGGCAGCAGTCGCAGTCCGGACGATGTCGGGCTCGCGCCCTTGACGATCTGCATGTACTGCGGCAGGTATGTGAGCGCGCCGAACATGGCGAGCCGACCACGAATCCAATGGCGCTGGCCGCCGAGAACACCCGCTGGCGGAACAGGTGCAGCGGCACGACAGGCTCGGCTGCGCGGCGCTCGGCCAGCACGAAGCCGACGGTGAAGATGATGCCCAGCACGGCGAGGGTGAGGATAGGTCCGGACAGCCACGGATACGTCGTGCCGCCGAGGGACGTCAGCAGCACCAGGCTGGACGCCGCGGCGCCGATCAGGATCGCGCCGACGTAGTCGATGCGGTGCTCCTCCCGCCGCAGCCCACCGGGCAGCACCACGGCGACGACGGCCAGCGCGACGGCGCCGATCGGCAGGTTGATGTAGAACACCCAGCGCCACGACAACGTGTCCACGAAAAACCCGCCGAGCAGAGGCCCGATCACACTCGTCACACCGAAGACCGCGCCGAACAGGCCTTGATATCGCCCCCGCTCCCGCGGTGGCACGAGATCACCGACGATGGTCTGCGCGGCGACCATCAGGCCGCCGCCGCCGATGCCTTGCACCGCCCGGAAGGCGATCAGTTCGGTCAGCGAGGTGGACAGCCCCGCCAGCGCCGAACCGGCCAGGAAAATGACGATCGCCGCCTGGAAGAACGCCTTCCGGCCGTACAGGTCGCCGAGCTTGCCTCAGGGCGGCGTGGACACCGTGGATGCGAGCAGGTAGGCGGTGACCACTCAGGACAGGTGCGACAGCCCGTGCAGGTCGCCCGCGATCGTCGGCAGGGCGGTCGCGACGATCGTCTGATCCAGGGCAGCCAGCAGCATGCCCAGCAAAAGCCCGCCCATCACGAGCAGCACGCGCTGGGAGCTCAGCGCGGGGCTCTCGCCAGTCACCGAGCCGGAATTTGGCGAGACTGCCGCTCCCCGTGAGCTGCGATCAGTCATGTGAGTCCCTTTGGACGCTGTCGAAGCGCCGTTGAGAGCGCCCGGAACAGCTTCATTCGGTGATGGTGAAGGCGCAACGACCCAAGTGTCCGCTGTCTTTCCGGCGGCTGTGAGATGGCGCAGCCGCCGGCACGCGGGCCAACGCGCGCCGAACGGACAGCACGGCAGCATCGTCCGCAACGGGTGACCCGAGCCCCTCGGGCGAGTGCGAGAGTCCGAAGTAGCAGGGCCGCCGAGGGGAGTACATGACCATGACGAGCCCGCACACCGAGCCGACGCCAGGTCAGCGGGCACCGGCTGATGCCGAACCGGGCGGCAACGATGCGACCATGCCTCCCAGAGGGCCGGAAAGCCGTCGCGTGAGTCCATGGATTCTGGCCGCGGGCGCAGCCGTCATCGGCGTGGTCGGCGGCGTGGTCGGCGGGGTGATCATGCACGCGACGACCAACTCGAGCGGATCCGACGCGAGCGGCGCCGATACCCGCTGTCCCGCCGTCGCGGTCTCGGACAAGGTCCTGCCCTCAGTGGTGACGCTGTCGGTGAGCAATGGCGCCGCGCAGGGCAGCGGCAGCGGCGAGATCATCCGCACCGGCGGCTACATCCTGACCAACGACCACGTGATCTCGGCCGGGGCGGTCGGCGGCACGGTCGGCGTGCTGTTCAGCAGCGGGCACACCGAACGCGCGACACTGGTCGGCAGGTCCGTCGCCTGGGACCTCGCCGTCGTCAAGGTGCAAGACACCGGTGATCTTCCGGTGATCACGATCGGGCGGTCCGAACCGCTGCTCGTCGGGCAGCCGGTCGTCGCCCTCGGCGCGCCGCTGGGTTTGAGCGGCACGGTCACCAGCGGGATCGTCAGCGCGCTCGGTCGTGATGTGAGCGTTCCCGTGTCCGGGGGCGAGACCGCACGCCTCCCGGGGGCGATCCAGACAGATGCCTCGATCAACCCCGGCAACTCCGGCGGCGCCTTGGTCGACTGCTCGGGCCGGCTGGTCGGCATCAACACCGCGATCGCCACGGTCCCGGCCGCGTCCGGGGAGGCAGGCGGCGGCAGCGTTGGAATCGGCTTCGCGATCCCGGTCGATCTGGCCACCGTGGTCGCCGATCAGCTGATCAACACCGGGCGCTTCGTGCCGCTTGCGACGGGATTGGTGACCACGCCCATCCCGCGGAGTGCGGCGGACGAGGCCCACGCCGAAAACGGGCTCTTCGTGCAGACGGTGAGCCCCGGCGGTCCCGCGGCGCAGGCCGGGCTGCAGGCGGGTGACATCATCATCAGCGCCGACGGCAAGCCCACCACCACCCCGGACAGTTTGCTGCTCGCCACGCTGCAGAAGCGCGTCGGTGACAAGTTGCGTGTCGAGTACCTCCGCTCGGGGCAGACCCGGACCGCGACGTTGACGCTCGCCGCCGGGCAGCCATGATTCACTGCGTCGAGCGTGCGGCGCTCACGGCGGTGAGCCGGTGGCACGCGCGACGCTGAAGGTGGAGACGCTTGCCGACGCGGGGCCCCGTCGGGTGCGCCGGCCGATGGACCTGGTTCGGCTGTGTTTCCTGCTGGTGCTGCTCGCGCTGCTGATCGTGCTCGGCGTCTTTGCGCAAGGGACGATGAGCGGCTCGAGCGAGGACTTGGCGCGAGCACTCAATCATCTGCCGCGGGCGTTGACGCATGTGCTCAGCTTCGTGGCGGGCCTCCTGATGATCGCCCTGCCGATCGGCTACATGATCGACATGCTGGTGCAGCGCAGCATCCGGCTGCTACTGGACGCCGTTACGGCAGGCGTGATCGCCCTCGGCCTGGTGTGGACGCTCGGAAAGGCGGTCACGGCGGCGGGCGGCCCGCTGTACGACTCGCTGCGGCTCACGAGCACCGGCGTGGCGACCGCGCACGTCGACACCTACCTCGCGGCGGTGGCCGCGTTCGGCGTGGCCGGCGGGATGACCCGAGATGTTCGGTGGCGGTGGTACTACGCCGGCACGTTGATCGTTTACGCCATGTCCGCGCTGGCTGGAGCCCAGGCGTCGTTGCTCGCGCTCGCCGTGAGCTTCGTGGCGGGCACGGCAGTGGCGGTCGCGTTCCGTTTTGCGATTGGCGCGGTGGACAAGCGGCCCGGTGCCCAGCGCATCGCGGACGTACTCGTCGACCGCGGCGTACGGCTGGTGCGCCTGAGCTACCTGAGCGATCACACCGGGCCCTACCGGCAGTTCACCGGCGTGACCGAGACCGGTTCGCGGCTGCATATCGTGGTACTCGACCGGGACCTGGTTCCCTCCGGTCTGGCGTACCGCATCTACCGGGTGCTGCGTGTCCGGCGCGAAGTCGCGCGTGGGCCGACCCTGTCGATGGAGCGTGCCGCGGAGCGCCGTGCATTGCTCGCGATGCTGGCCGAGCGGGCCGGTATACCGACCCCGGCGTTGGTCGCGGGGGTGCCCTGCGGGCCGGATGCGATCGTGTTGGCGCACGAATTCGTCGACGCGACACCGATCGCAGCCACCGCCCCGGTGCTGCGGGACGCGCAGCTGATCGAACTGTGGCAAGGGGTGTCCCGACTGCACGAGAGCAGGGTGACCCATCGCGAGCTGACACCCGAGCGGATGTCCGTCGACGACAGCGGTGTGGTCTGGGTCGCGAGTCCCACCGACGGCACGGCCTTCGCCAACAACCTGCGGATCAATCTCGACCGGGCCGAACTGCTGGTGACGACGGCACGGCTCGTAGGTGCGCGGCGCGCCGTGAGCGTCGCCCACGAGGTGCTCGGCGCGGACGGGTTGTCCGCGGTGCGCCCGCTGCTGCAGCCGGTCGGGTTCAGCCAGGACACCCGGGTGGCACTACGACACAACCGACAACTGCTGCCCTCGCTCATGGACGAACTGGATCGGCGGCTCGCCTCCCCACCACCCGAGCCGTCCCACCTGGAGCGGGTACGCCCACGAACCGTGCTCATGATCGTTGCGCTGATCATCGGCGGGTACCTCTTGATCGCGCAACTCGGCTCGGTCGACCTGGCGACAGTGTTCGCGTCGACCCACTGGGAATGGGCGCCGGTCGTCCTGGCTGCGTCCGCGCTCAGGTACGTCGGCTCCGCCCTGGCGCTGACCGGGTTCGTCCGCGAGCGGCTCTCCTTCGGCCGCACAGTCCTTGCGCAACTTGCCGGCTCGTTCACGGGGTTCGTGACGCCGGCGTCGGTAGGCGGGCTGGCGCTCAACGTCCAGTACCTGCGCAAGGCAGGCGTCTCTACGGCAGGAGCGACGACGAGTGTCGCCGTCAACCAGGCCTTCGGCCTCATTTCCTACCTCGTGCTACTTGTGCTTTTCGGCGTGGCCTCGGGGACGTCTACCCGGAGCGACCTGCCCATTCCAGGCTGGGCATTCATAGTGCTCGGAGTGGCGGTGGCCGTCGTTGCGCTGGTGATGGCACTACCTCGTGGGCGGGAATGGGTGCGCACGCGCATCATGCCGACCGTGCGTGAGGTGCTGCCGCGCCTGGCCTACACGGCAACGCGTCCGGTGAAGCTGCTCCAGGCCGTCGGAGGCACGCTGTGCCTCAACGGCGGCTTTATTGCCGCGCTGTACGCCTCGGTTGCCGCGTTCGGTGGTGGTGTCCCGCTCGCTACCGTCGCCGTGGTCTACCTCGCGGGCGGCGCCATCGGTTCGGCCGCGCCGACGCCAGGCGGACTCGGAGCGGTCGAGGCGGCCATCTCGGCAGGCCTCGTCGCGGCCGGCATGCCCGGCGCATCGGCCGTGAGCGCGGTGTTGCTGTTTCGGCTGGCGACGTTCTGGCTTCCGGTGCCGCTCGGGTGGCTCGCCTACGCCTGGATGCAGCGCCACGACTGGCTCTAGCCTCCGGTATGTGGAGCACATCGGGGGGCGTTTCGTGATCGGCGCCGTACGCCTGTGATCGGCCGGCCGCGCTCGGCGATCTCGGTGGCCGGGTGGCCAGCCGCATGAACCGGCGGCTGCGGATCGCGCTGGCCGTCACCGCCGCCTGCGTGGCGGTGCTCTGCGTCGCCGTGCTATCCGTCGCGGCCACGGCGCGGCGGACCGTCCTGGAGACGGACTACTACCAGCGGGTGCTCGACAGCCAGCGCGCCTATGACCGGCTCTACGACGAAGTGCTGGTCGATCCGAAGTCATCGCCGGTGACCCGCGACCTGCTGGCCGGCCTGCCGGTACCCCAGGAGGCGGTGCTCGCCAACCTAAAGGTCGTGCTTCCTCCAACGACGTTGCGGCAGCTGGTGAACGAGCAGATCAACTCGGCGCTGCGATATTTGCGCGGCGACACGGCAAAGCTGGCGCTCAGCGTCGACCTGACGCCGATCGCGGCGAACCTCACGGTGCGCGTCCAGGACTACCTCGGCGACCTGGTAGCCGCGGTGCAGCAGAGTGACGTGCCGGACTTCAGGGCGTTCATGTCGTCGCTGACGTCGGCGGTTGACGACCTGGCTCATGGCAAGCGCCCGTCATCCCTGCCGGACGTGCGGCTGAACGAGGTGCAGCGCAGCACGGCGGAGCACGCATTGCTCACCGTCGTGCCGTCGGCATCGCGCGCCGGGGTGCAACCCGAGGTGGCCGCGGCGCTCGAGACGGGCGATCTCGCGTCGGCGCTCGCCGCCGTCGGCCCGTACGCGCTGTCCGGCCAGGTGCAAACGGCCTACCACGACCTGGTCGAACGTAGCGGGGGCCTGCAGTGGAACATCGTTCCCGATCTGGAGGCAGCGGATGTCCAGTTCGCTGAGATAAAGACCGTCCGGGCGTTCAGCACGGCGTTGCTGGGACCGGTGCGGCTGGTGGCGGTGCTGCTCGGTCTCGCGGCACTCGCGTTCCTGTGGTGGATCGTGGGACCGCCCGTGTACCGGCGGGCGCTGGTGAGCGGCGGGGCGCTGGCCCTGATCGTCATGGTGGTCGTGCGGTGGCGCATGCGACGGATGGTTCCCGCGCCCCCGTCCGGCTGGCCACCGTCGCTGCGCACACTGGTCGAAGACCTACAGCACGCCGGGGCGGCGTCGCTGTTTCGCACCGGTGTGCTCGTGTCGGCCGTACCGCTGCTCGCCGGACTGCTCGTCATGGGCGGGTCGTGGCTCGGCCGTCGGTGGGTGGTCTTCGGATCCCCTTTGCGACAGGTGGCTTCGTGGGAGGTGCTGCTGGTAGGTGGCGTGGCCGTCGCGACCATCGTCGGCATCGCCCTGGTGCCCGCTGTAGCGTCACCGCGACGCTGCCTCGGCTCGGTGCAGATGTGCTCGCTGCGCTACGACCAGGTCGCGTACCTGACGACGCACAACTCGATGTCGACGACGGCCGCGCGGTTCATCGGCCCGTTGCAGGACCCGACATCATCAGCCAACTCGACCAGGGCGCCCGCGCGATGCAGATCGACACCTACCAGTGGGAGAGCCCTGCCGACATCAAAGAGCGGCTGGGCGCGTCCGACTTGCCGCCTGAGCTGCAGCAGGAGCTGCCGCGGGTGATCAACATGTTCAACCCACCCAGGCCCGGACTGTGGCTGTGTCATTCGGTGTGCCGCGCCGGTGCCACGCCGCTCGTCCCCGCTCTGGAACGGCTGCGGACGTGGCTCGACGCGCACCCCGGCGAGATCGTGACACTCATCATCCAGGACGAAATCACCCCCGAGCAGACCGAGCAGGCATTCATAGCGGCCGGGCTGAGCCGGTTGATCTTCACACCTCCCGTCGATCCGCAGGCCGAGTGGCCGACGCTCGGGCAGATGGTCCGTTCCGGCCGCTGTCTCGTGGTCTTCGCCGAGCAAGCCGACGGGCCCGCACCCTGGTATCGCAACTTCTACAACTACGGCATGGAAACCCCGTTCTCCGCCAGCTCACCCGCGCAGCTGACGTGTGAACCGTTCCGTGGAGGAGTCGGCAAGCCGCTGTTCCTACTGAACAACTTCATCACCACGTCGACGGGTAGTCGCCTCGACGCGGCAACCGTGAACGCCCGAAAGTTTCTGCTCGACCGCGTCCATCGGTGCGAAGCGCAGCGTGGCCACGCCGTCAACTTCGTCGCGGTCGATTACGCCACGATCGGCGACGCTCTCGGTGCCGTCGACGCGCTCAACGCCGAGCGCCTCGCGCGATGAGCGCTCGCACGAGGATCACCGCAATGAGCGCTTGCGCGAGGCGCCCGGCGGTGGATCACAGTTGTTGCAGACCGGCGCCGTTCAGCAGGTACGCGGGGGAGAGGCCGGCGGGATCGGACTGCACCAGCTCGACCAGCGCGGTGCCGGCGATCTCGGGACTAAGCAGCTGGTACGGCTGCCCGCCGAGGAAATCCGCCACGGTCTGGCCAGCTCGTGCGGCGTACGCCTGAACCGCCGGCCGGCCGACCCCGGTCTGCGGCGCGAACTGGGGCAGCACCGCGGTGAACGTGATGCCAAGGCCGGCACGGTTGGCTTCGTCCTGGGCGTAACCGGTGATGAATCGCTGGGTCGCCTTGGCTCCGGCGTACCCACCGCTGAGGGGTGAGCCGTTCGGGTTCACCGCGGCGCCGCTGCTGAGCACGACCACCCGGCTGCCGGGTCGCAGCGGCTTGAGCAGCGCCTCGCGCAGCCAGTAGAAGCCGACGCGGACGTCGGTGTTCCAGTTGACGGAGAACGTCTCCCACGTCTGGTGTTGCAGGCGGCGCATGTACGGGGTGGCGCCGGCCACGAGAATCACGATCTGTGGCTCGTACCGGTCGAGAAGGCGGCCGGCTGCGGTGGCCTCGGCCGCATCGGCGACCTCGTACTCGATGCTGCCGGCGTCGCCCTGCACCTCGGCAGGTGCCGTCGCCGTGCGGCCCACCGCCACGACCGGGGCGCCTGCCTGTGCGAATGCCGTCGCGATTCCGCGCCCCAGGCCGCGAGTTGCACCCACGACGACGGTGGTCTTTCCGGTCAGGTTGCTCATGATGTCCTCCAGGTCAGGGCGGTTTCCGTGTCGTGGGACTGCGGCGCAGCAGACAACACGACCGGCTCCGGCTGCTGCATGCGGCGGGGGACGACCAGGGCGACGGGCACCCCCACCGCGGCAATCGCGGTGCACACCCAGAACGCCCATTGGAAACCGCCCGTGAGCGCGGCGCTCGGCAACCGGCCGGCCTCGGCCAGCGCCTTCGCGTGGCTCGCCGCAACCGTCGACGCGACGGCGACGCCGATCGCGCCCCCGAGTTGTTGCGCGGTGTTGAGCAAGCCGGATGCCAGGCCGGCGTCCCGGGCGGCCACGCCGCTCAAGCCGGCAATCGAGATCGGGATGAACGCGAACGCCGTTCCCGCCCCGGCCACGAAGAACGGCCCGGCCAGATCGGCCCAGAATTGTCCGTGCACGCCGACCTGCGTAGCCCAGGCGGTCCCGCCCGTGATCATCGCCATGCCTGCCACCAGCACCGGCGCCGGCCCGATCCGGGTGACGAGCAACTGCGACAACCCGGCGAGCGCCACCGAAGTCAGCGACGCGGCCAACCACGCGAGCCCGGTCTTCAGCGCCGAATAGCCCAGCACCTGCTGCATGTAGAGCGTGCCCACGAACACGAACGCGAAGAAGCTGGCGCCGAGCAGGAACCCGACCGAGTTCGCCCCGGCGACAGTCCGCATCCGCAGCATGCGAAGGGGGAGCAGCGGTGCCTCGACGCGCGCCTCGACGAGGACGAACGCGACCAGCAGCGCACCCGACATGGCCAGCGATCCGATGGTCTTCGCGGTGGCCCAGCCGTCCTGCGGTGCGGTCGAGATGGCGTACACGAGCAGTAGCAAGGCAGCGGTCACGGTAAGCGCGCCGAGCGGGTCATAGCGACGGCGCACCGTCTCGAGCCGGCTCTCGGGCACGAGTCGTGGCGCGAGCGTCAGCGCCGCGAGGCCGATCGGGACGTTCAAGAAGAAGATGTACTCCCAGCCGATATAGCGGGTGAGCAGGCCGCCTGTGATCAGCCCGACCGTGGCGCCGGATGCGCCGATCCCGCCCCACAGGCCGAGAGCCCTGTTGCGCTCCGCGCCCTCGCCGAACATGTTCATCACGATCGACAGCGCCGCCGGCAGCACGATCGCTGCGCCGGCGCCCTGCACTCCGCGCATGACGATCAAGAGCGCGTCGGTGCCGGCTAGTCCGCACGCCAGCGAGGCTGCAGTGAAGACGGCGAGTCCGAGCATGAAGATGCGGCGGCGGCCGAGCAGGTCGGCGGCCCGGCCGCCCAGTAGCAGCAGCCCGCCGAACGTCAGGCCGTAGGCGGTCACCACCCACTGCAGGCCCGACTCGGAGAAATGCAGGTCACGGCCGATGGTCGGCAGGGCGACATTCACGATCGTCAGATCGACGATCGTCATGAAATACGAGACGGCAAGTATCGTAAATGCCCGCCATCGATGGGTCGTTGTCATCGCGGTCCTTGTCTGCGTCGGCATAGCGGTCATTTGTGTGACGCACCGCGACGCGGCCATTCATCGCCGGCGTGACAACGCGCTCAGCACCAGTGGTAGGCGGCCGGGGTTTCGCAGCCGCCGCAAGGGAAGTCCGGCGAACACAAGCAGCGCGCCCTCGCGGAACCAGGCGCGCGCACCGCTTCGCAACTCGACTTCGAGTTGCCCCCGCTCGACGACGATCAGCGCGTCTGGCCAGTCGGCCGGCGGCCACTCAATCGCATCGCGGGGTTGCAAAACCACAACGGACAGCCGGAAGTTCTCCGGGCATCGCGTGCCGAGAAACGAGATCCGATCGGCGTCGTCCATCACAGCGCGGCTGGCAGCGCGAAGGTCGCGAACAGCTCCGGCTGCTGGAACAGCGCGATCTCGGCGATCGCACCGCTCCGGACGCGAAGCACACAGATCGCGAACGCGCGGTACACGGGTTCGCCGGGCTCCTGCCAGTAGAGCGCGAATGCGGGCTGCCTGTTCGCGGCGGTGGGCAGCAATCGCCATGCAGCGCCCATCTCGCCGAAGACATGATCGCGAAGGAAGATCTCGATCGCGTCCCGGCCGCTGAACCACGTCAGCCCCGGCGGCATGATCAGGCACGCGTCGTCGCGCAGCAGCCCAACCAGAGCCGCGGTGTCGGAGCGCTCCCACGCCGTGATCAGCCGCCGGAGCAACGTCTTCTCGGTCGGCTCCGAGGTCGATGTCCACTCGCCGCGGCCGGCGGAGAGGTGCTCGCCCAGCGTCGCGTGCGCACGCTGCAAGGCGCTGTTGACCGCCGCCTGGCTCATGTCCAGTGCGGTCCCGGTGTCTTTGGCCGACCAGTCCAGCACATCACGCAAGATCAAGACTGCGCGCTGCCGCGATGGCAGGCGCTGGATCGCGGCGAGAAACGCGAGCTCAATCGTCTCCTTCGCCGTGACAACGGCCTCGGGCTCGGCGTCCGTCGGCGCCGGCGCGTCGAGGAGCCGATCGGGGTAGGGCGAGAGCCACGGCAGGTCCACCGTGGCGAGGGCATAGTTGTTCGGGTCGGCCGGCTCGGCAACGTCTGTCGGCCACACCCGGGCTTTCCTACGGCGCAGCGCATCAAGGCAGGCGTGCGTGGCGATGCCATACAACCAGGCCCGAAACGGGGCACGACCGGCGAACGTCTCTAATCGCCCCCAGGCGCGTAGGTAAGTTTCCTGTACGGCGTCCTCGGCATCTTCGATAGAGCCGAGCATCCGGTAGCAGTGCACCTGCAGTTCATGCCGGTACGGCTCAGCCAGTCGCGCGAAGGCGGCTTGGTCACCGGCTCGCGCCGCGGAAAGCAGTGGCTCGTCCACCTATATGTGACGCGCCAGAACGCGTCTAGTCATCGGTGGCCGGGGGGCGGCGGCTGCGATACCACTTGACATAATGTTGATTATCGGCATTCCAACATAGGCCGCGGGTCGCTCCCGGTAAGTGTCGCGCGTGCGGCGTCGAGTTCTGCCGGTGTGCCCTCGAAGACGAGACGGCCGCCGTCGTAGCCGGCACCAGAGCCGAGCTCGGTGATGCAGTGGGCGTGCGCCAGCTTCAGCCGTTCCCACTCGCCGCGTGAGAGTGTTGCAAGCCGCTGGCCTAGGTTGACATAACGTGGCCAGCCGTCCGCCGTCATCGCCACAGTCTCCATCCGTCAGGCTGGGCTGACCAAAGCGGGCGTGCAGTCCAGGACAGCCAGCGCCGCGATCGGAAGTAGTAGCAACGTCAGCACCCCGGACAGCGCCAACCCGCCGGACGTCCCAGCAAGCAGGATCAGTGGGCCACCGGCCAGGAGGCCGAGCGGGGCGGCCGCCATCGAGCCGGTTGTCCACACTGTGACGACCTGCTGTTCCTCGTGAGGCTCCAGGCCTGCCTGCAGAAAGCTGTAGGCGATGGGCGTGAACGGTGCCCACACCAGGCCGCCCAACCCGAAGACGACCATCGCGACGATCAGATTGCTGACGAAGCCAACGACGATCGGGCACAGCGCCCAGAGGCCGATGATTGCGATCAGAACGTGCCGCTGCGGAAGGTTCCGCAGCTGACTCACCAGAGCAGCGCCGACGAACGCACCGACCCCCAACGCGCCCCACATCAGGCCCAACGCAGACGCGTCGGCGCCCAGCGTCACTCGGACGTACAGCGGAAGCGCAATTTCGATCGGCATGTAGAAGAAGTTGAAGAAGAACCCGACCACGAGCAGACGGGCCACGACCGGACGGCGTCGCAGGATGCGCCAGCCCGATTCCCGCACCATCGGACCGCGGGGCGCGTCACGCTCAGTGACGGCTCGTGGGACGCATATCCGGACGGCAGTCAACAGGATCAATGCGCCGCACGCATCGAGCAGGAGCGCGACCCCTGCGCTTGCCGTGGCGACGAGCAGGCCGCCCAGAACCGGGCCCACGATGTAGAGCGCGAAGGTGGCGTTGAGCCCCAACAAGCCGTTGGCAGCGAACCGGCCCGTCTCGCCCGCCATCGACGTCGCCAGCAGGCGCCTGCTGCTCGACCCGGCCATCCGGAACGTCGCACCGAAGAGAAGACCGGTGATCAGCACCTGCAGCGTGAGCTCATCGGTGATGGCCAGCACGCCTAGCGTCGCGAAGGTCAGCGATCGCAGCACGCAATCGGCGATCAGCAGCGTTCGCGGCGGCACCGTCACGTGTCCCAATCCGATGGACAGCGCAAGGACGGTGGACAAGACGAACGGCGCCGCCTCGACCAGCCCGATGGCGATGGGCTTCGGCACGCTCCCGTGAATCGAGAGGGTCTGCACCGGCATTGCCACGATGATCACGCCGGTGCCGATATTGGCGAGCAGATCTCCTAGGAGGAGTCCAGCCACGTGCCGGTTGCGCAGCACATCCCGGTACGAGCCGTTGACTGCGATCGCCGGACGGCTCAGCGCACCTCCTGGATGCGGATCTCGTTGCCAGCCGGGTCGCGGAAGGCGCAGTCGCGGATGCCGTAGGGCTGGTCGGTCGGCTCCTGGACGACCTCGGCATCGCCGGCCTGCAACCGCTCGAAGGCTGCGTCGACGTCCTTGGTGGCGAGCAGGAGCTTGCCGTAGGTGCCCTTCGCCATCATCTCGGCGATGGCGCGTTGTTCGTCGTCGGTGACGCCCGGAGTCGCCTGCGGCGGGTACAGGACGATGGATATCTCGGGCTGGTCGGCCGGGCCGACGGTGATCCAGCGCATGCCGCTGTAGCCGACGTCGTTGCGGACCTCGAAGTCGAGGACGTCGCGGTAGAAGGCCACGGCTGCGTCGGGGTCGTTCTGCGGGAGGAAGCTCGCGTGAATGCTGATGTCCATGGCGGTCACGCTACGTGCGGGCGGCGGCCGGTGCTTCTCGATTCCTGACCGGTCTGGTCACCTGCTTGGCCACGCACGCCGGCATTCCGGCCGTCGCCTGGGGCTGCTGGCGCCGATAGGTGCTGGGCGGCATCCCGACCAGCTCGGTGAAGCGGGTGCTGAACGTGCCCAGCGACGAGCAGCCGACCGCGAAGCACACTTCGGTCACGGTGAGGTCGCCCCGCCGCAGCAGGGCCATCGCCCGCTCGATGCGTCGGGTCATCAGGTAGCTGTACGGGGACTCGCCGAAGGCGAGCTTGAACTCGCGGCTCAGGTGCCCGGCCGACATGCTCGCGCCCCGTGCAAGCGCCTCGACATCCAGCGGCTGCGCATACTCCCGGTCGATCCGGTCTCGGACGCGGCGCAGTCGCGCGAGATCGCGCAGGTGCTGCGCTGCCGCCGGGGTGCTCACCTGGACAATCGTGCCACGCGCGGCCGAAGCCAGCGGATTTGGCGCCGGCACCCGAATCCTCCCCACCTGGCGTTCACTCCGGCATGTCGTGTCGGGACATGGCCTCTTCGTGTTCCAGCGCGCGGATCAGTGCGGCGAATCCGGCATCGATGCCGCCGCCGTCGCCACTGGTGCGCCACTCGATGAGAAAGCCGCGCAGCACCGCGAGGATCATCTCCGAGACCTGGAGCTTGCGCTGCTCGTCCCATTGCGCGGGGCAGAGGGACAGCAGCGCGGGCAGGTATTGCTTGGACGCCTCGCTGGAAAGGTGCGCATAGCGGTCGGCGTCGTAGAGCGACAGTCCGATGGCCTGATCGAGCACCCAGGATTCCTCGACGATCAGCGTGGGCCACATCGCCCGTACCCGGTCAGCCAGCGGCCGGCGGGCCGGGCCGCGCCGTGCCGCCGCGAGGGCTCGCTCGATTCGGCGCTGACGCAGTTGCAGGACGGCCTGCGTGAGCAGGTCCTCGACGCCGTCGAAGTAGTAGAGCAGCACCTTGTGCGTGGTGCCTGCGGCGCGCGCCGCGCGGCGCAGCGAGAATTCGACCAGGCCGTTGACTGCGAGGTCGTCCGTGACCCGGCCGAGCAGCTCGCGGCGCCTGGCCTCCCCCCTCGGGGAGCCCGCCGAACGCCTATAACCCGCTCGCCCTTCGGAAACTCGGGAGCCGGTGGCGTCCACCCCGACAGCTTTGCACAACGTGGCAGGGGCGGGGCCGCCATTAGCGCGACCCCGCCCCGGAACAGCGAGCCGTCAGGCGCGAACCAGGTCGGGCTCACGGTTAACGTACGCCGGGGTACGGCGGGACAGCCGGGACGGCCACCAGTTCGCCCGGCCGAGCAGCGCCATCAGCGACGGCAGCACCACAGCGCGGACGACCAAGGCGTCGATCAGGATCGCCGCCGCCAGGCCCACCCCGAGCTGCTTGAACTCGATCATGTCCAGGCTGGCGAAGATCGCGAACACCGACACCATCACGACCGCCGCGCTTGTCACCACTCCAGCCGATCGGGTGATGCCCTGCCGTACGGCATCCCGTGTCGACAAGCCGCGTTCTGCCGCCTCCCGAATCCGGCTGACGACGAAGACGTGGTAGTCCATCGACAGGCCGAACAGCACGACGAACAGGAACAGCGGGATCCATGACACGATCGTCCCGTTCGAGTGGTAGCCCAGCAGCCCGTCCGCCCAGTGGTGCTGGAACGTCAGCACGAGCACCCCGAACGCCGCAGCCGCCGACAGCATGTTCACCAGGATCGTCATAACGGCGAGCACGACCGATCGGAACGTGAATGCCATGATCAGAAACGTCAGCGCGAGCACGAAACCGATCACCAACGGGAGCCGTTCTCGCTGGTGCTGCGCATAGTCCACGTTGGAGGCCGCTCCCCCGCCCACGGCGAACTCCGCACCCGGGATCGGCGCGATCGCCTGGGGCAGCACGTCGTCTCGCAACTGGCGCAGGGCCTGCCGTGCCTCGTGGGAGGCCACCGGGTACGGCACGTCGACGCTGAGCATGTGCACCGTCGCGTCTTCGGATCCTCGCAACCGGGGTGCATCGCCCGCGAACAGCGGGTTGGCCGCGAGCCGGCGTGTCACGTCCCGCAGCGCGGACGTCACTGCGCCAGCCTGCTGCGCCGGTGCTCGCACGACGATCTCGTCGGTGACCTGCTGGCCGGGAAACGCCGCGGTGAGCCGGTCGTAGGTCTGCACCGCCGGAATTGACTTGGGCAGATCCTTCTCCGTCGACTGGCCGAGCTTCATCGACACCGCCGGCAGCGCCAGCGCGAGCATGGCAAGCGCCGATATGAGGAAGGTGGCCCCGGGGCGGCGCAGCGCGGGCAGCAGTATCGCCGGCCACAGGCGAGGCTCGCCGCCGCGGTTGGTCAGCCGCCACAGCACCGGGACGCGGGGGCGGTCGATGCGCCGTCCCAGCTTGGCGAGCACCGCGGGCAGCACGGTCAACGAGCCGAGCACGGCCACACCGATCACCAGGATCGAGCCGATCGCGAGCGAGGAGAAGATCACGTCCCGGGTGAGGAACATGCCCGCCATCGAGACGATCACGGCAAGCCCGGAGACGACGACCGAGTGCCCGGACGTTCGTGCCGCGATCTCGATGGCGTCCACGTGGCCGCGCCCACGGGCGCGCTCCTCGCGTTCCCGCTTGAGGTAGAACAGCGAATAGTCGACGCCGACCGCCATGCCCATCAGCAAGATGACGCTCGACGTGGTTCCCGAGTCGGGAACGAGATGCGAGGCGACCGTCGAGAGGCCCACCGCCGCGGCCACCGCCGAGAGGGCGAGTAGCACGGGGACCCCGGCCGCGACGATCGCGCCGAACGCGACCAGCAGGATCAGCAACGTCACGGGCAGGCTGATGCTGGTCGCCTTGCCGAATGACTTGCCCAGCTCATCGTTGATCGCCTTCGGGATGGACGCGTCGCCGACTTCCTCGACGCGCAACTGGGGGAACCGCTGCTGCGTCGCCGAGGTCGCGTCGAGCAAAGGCTGCACCCGTTCCTGTGCGGTGTCCGGGTTGCCGCGCATGGTGACGCTCACGAGGACGGCACTACGCGAGTGTTGTGTCGCGTCGACGTGCGCGACCCCGGGCAACGCGGTGAGCCGCTGCCGTACGTCGGCGGTCGCCCCCGCGGCCGCCGAGGCGTCGAGGCCGCCGTGCCGCGAGCTGATCAACACGTGTTCGACCGCCGGGTCGTCCATCTTGGCGTCGTGCAGCCAGTGGGCGGCCCGCCCCGACTGGCCGACGGCCTGGTCGAGGCTGGTCGCCTTGCGGGTACCGGTGGCGTGACCGATCGTGAAGCAGGCTGCGACGAACGCCAGCCACAGTGCGATCGCCCGCCACGGATGGGTGGCGCTCCAACGGGCGACGCGCACGGTCGCCGAGCGGCGCTGGGTGTGCTGCATGGATGTCCTCCGCGGGATGATCTGGGCTACGCGATCAACCTTTGCGGCGTCACAGCGCCGGCACACTGGGTC
The DNA here is from genome assembly GCA_036506155.1 of Jatrophihabitantaceae bacterium. Classification (GTDB taxonomy): domain Bacteria; phylum Actinomycetota; class Actinomycetes; order Mycobacteriales; family Jatrophihabitantaceae; genus DASXRA01. Next base: position 144,795 of record DASXSF010000148.1, on the reverse strand, counting down.
TGGGTCCCTAAGGAAAGGGGGCCTAGCACCACCCTCCCGCGTAGCGCGGTGCGTCAGGATGGACCTGTGGCGAACGAGGCAGGCAGGCGGCTGATGCTGCTGGGGTGGGCGGTGACGCTCCTCCTGTTCGCATTCGTCGGCCTGGCGCTGTTCATCGTGACGATCACCGGCTTCGGACTGGTTCTTGTCTCGGTGGGCATCCCGATGCTGCTGGGGTGCCTGCCGCTGGTGCGGTGGCATGCCAACGTCCACCGCCACTGGGCGGGCAAGATGCTCGGCGCGCCGATCCCGACGTCGTACCGCCCGCGGCGGCCCGGCAACGTGCTCGTCCGCCTTTGGGGCGTAGCTCGCGATCCGGCCACCTGGCGCGACCTGCTCTGGCTGCTCGTCAACAGCACGGTCGGCCTGGCGTTGACGATCATCGCGACGATCGAGGGCGTATTCGGGCTGCTGTTCTGGTGGTGGCCGAAGAAGACCGCTCTCTACGTTGACGCGCAGTTGATCAAATGGCTGCTGTCCCCCAGCGAGAAGGCGCTGTTGGCAAGCCGGGTGCAGCAGCTGGCCGAATCGCGAGCCGAGACGGTCGATACGCAGGCCGCCGAGATCCGCCGCATCGAGCGTGACCTGCACGACGGCGCCCAGGCTCGGCTCATCGCGCTCGGCATGAACCTCGGTATGGCCGCCGAGGCGGTCGAGCGTGACCCGGAAGGCGCCAAGCTCCTCCTCACGGAGGCGCAGGCCGCGAGCAGCCAAGCGCTTGCCGAGCTGCGTGGGCTGGTCCGCGGAATCCACCCGCCGGTGCTCGCGGATCGCGGGCTCGTCGGGGCGGTGCAGGCGCTGGCCCTGGCCAACCCGCTGCCGGTCGAGGTCGAGGCCGATGTGCCGGAACGATTGCCGGCACCGGTCGAATCGGCCGCTTACTTCGCGGTGGCCGAGGCGCTCACCAACGTGATCAAGCACAGCGGAGCGCACCGGGTGCGGGTGAGTCTGCGGCACGACGGAGCGCTGCTGCGCATGACGGTCGAGGACGACGGCCGGGGCGGTGCTGTTGCCGCCGCAGGCAGCGGGCTGCGTGGAATCGAACGGCGGCTAGGTGCCTTCGATGGCAGGCTGGACGTGACCAGCCCGCCCGGCGGGCCCACTGTCGTGACCATGGAGCTTCCGTGCGAGTCATCACGCGCACTACGCAAGACAGAGTGATGGCGTCGGCCCTCGACTGAGCGGCCCGGCGAGGCGCTGGAACGCCTCGAGCCGGGCCTTGGCCGACCCTGCTAGCACAGGAGGCGGCCCAAGTGGCTACTCAACCACGCTCGCCCAGCGAGCACTACATCGAAGCGACCAGGCTGCTCGCAGCCGCTGAGTCCCCGACCGTCGACCAGGGTCTACGTGACCTGTCAGCGAGGCTCGCACTCGCGCATGCCGTGTTGACGCTCAGCCCGAGACGAGCCCGCCGGGTCGAGCGGCCCGCCCGCCACGCCAACGGCAGCCCCGAGCAGCGGTGGTTGTTCGGCCGCGACGACGGCGGCGCTGACGCCACGCACTGACCGACCGAATCGAACGCCCGCCCCACCGGCTGACAAGGTGGGGCGGGCGTTCGTTTGGGCGCAGGTACGGCTACGGGCAAGGAGACCCGATCATGGCCGCCCTTTCGGTTGGTGACCGGAGGCGTGCACCGTTGACGCCCCGTGCTATTCCCGGCCGCGGATGCGACGCAGGAAACCGCGCACCCGCGCACGCGGGTCGATGTCCGGGCTGATCACACCCGCCGGCAACGCACGACGCTGCACCTGCTCGTCCTCGTAGTCGGCGCAGTCGCTCAGGTACAGCAGCACCTGACGCGTCGTGTGCCCGCCGTTCAACTCACTGTCAGCGACCCACTGGGCGCGGGTAGGCGGCCGCATCAGATCAGCTTCCGGCCGGTAGCGGCATAAATCTTCGCCAGCAACCTGGGATTGGCCCGGTCAACGCGGCTACGCGAGAGGCCGGTAGCCGCTGCGTGGCAACAGTGGGTGCGGCCAATAATGGGGCTACACTCGTGCGCATGGCTGATGCGCTGAACCCGGGTCGGGAGTTGGCGCGGCGGCGTTGGCGGTCGACGGTGATCGACCGGGCAGTCGAGACGTTGGCGCAGCGCCGTGACGAGCTGACCGACGCTCAGCGGGCGCGTCTGCGTGCACTGGCGGACACGCCGAAACAACCGAAGAGGGTGAGCTGAGGTGGGCCGAATCTACTTCGATGGCACGGCCGATCCGGTCGCGCAGGATGAGGCCGCGGTTCGCGAGGGGGTCGCCCAGGCGTACGCGGCGGTGGCTGTCGCGCAGCAGGAGGCCCGCACTTTCTTCACGTCATACGGTCCTGCTGTGAGCGCCGGTCACGCCGACATCAACGCCGCGGGCCGGCAAGGCGATCCGGATACGTCCGGCCCGGACGCGTCCGATGGCTGACCAGGGGTCACGTCAGGACCGGCGAGACGCATCCCAGCCGCGTCTCGGCCCGGTCGACATGCTCAGCGCCGACCAGCACGGGTACGTCGACGGTGTGCCGGTGCTGCAGGAGCGGGCCGCGGCGGACCCGGCCTACAACGGCATGGATGCGGAACGACGGCTAGGAGGCGACGGTGGCTGAGGGCGAATTCCGGCAGCAGACGGACTTCCCGGATCGGGAGGCGCCGGACGGCGGGGCTCAGGCCGCATCGGTCTCCGCTGACAACGCGTCAAGTGCCGCGTTCACCAAGGCGCAACAGGCCGCGCAGCAGGCGCGGATCGACGCCGGCAGGCATGACACGATCGGGGCGAAACCGTGAGCGACGATGCCGGCGAGGTCGGCTGGCGGGTGCGGGTCGGCTTCGGCCTAGTGCAGGACGCCCCGATGTCGGCTGAGCGCAGGGCGGTCGTCGAACGTGAGACGGAGCGTGAGGCTGAGCAGGACCGGCGGCGTGCCGCTCTCGCGGCTGAGCAGCAGTCGGACGCTGAGATTGAGCGGGTCGCCGAGCTGCAACGGCTCGGCTATGCGCCGCGGACGCGGGCGCAGCTGTTCGAGCAGGTGTCCATCGCGATGGACCGGCAGGACGCGGTCGAGGCCCGCCGTGAACGGGAAGCGGCAGAGGTGCTGGGCCGGCCTAAGCCGCGGACGGGGCGTCCGCCGGTGTGGGAGATCGCCGCGAAACAACGTGAGCTGGATGACCATGAGCAGTCCCCGGCCACTGTCGCCCAGGTCCACGAACTGCAGGGGAAGATGGCGGTGCGGCAGCTCCGGGGGGAAACCCGACGCGATCGCCTCGGCCTGCGCGGCCAAATGAGCCGGCAACTTGGTCGGGTCGGACCGTTCGTAGGCGATGGTGACATCCTCCGGACCCAAACCTTGATAGTTGGTCGCCCCCCACAACGCCAACGACACCGCCAGCGTCGGACCTGCCGGCACCGCAGCCTGCCTATCCCACGCCAAACCACCGGCCAGTCGGCGTGCTTGCGCACCCTGCACCGATTCCCGCAGCTCCGGGTTCCGCGCCGCTTTCACCCCACCGGCGACGACCAGGTCCAGGAACACACCGCAGGCGGCGGCCACGTCCCGGGCGGCCGGCTGCAGAATGTTCAACCCGGCCAGCTGCAGCAGCAGCGACCCGGCTGGGGACGCCGGGTCGACCACCCACGGGTCGACGTGATACCGGTCGGTCACCTCGTCAACCCAGCCGGCTGCGGCGGCTGGGGTCACCTCCCGCGGCGTCGTGAGCAGTTCGACGCGGGGCATGTCACCCGCATACCCGGCGACGCCAACCCAAACCCGGGTCCGATCCTCACTGATCTCGACTGCGCCGCCCAGCTCCGCGAGCGACATTCTCATGGCATCCAGCTTTCATCGGTTTCCACGGCGTTCCACTGCTCCTCGGTGATGAGCCGCCAACCCTCGAAGCTGGCGTCCGGCCATTGATTCAGGTAGCCGCGGCGGAACTCGCTCAGCCGCATCGACCCCAGGTCGGCGCGGATCACGTCCTCCTGCACGGTCCGACCCAACTGCGGCATACACCCGTACCAGGTCGCCGCGTCGGTCGGATCCGCGTCATCCGCCGCGGACCACTCGAAGTAGGCACCGCCGAGCCCCGTCGAGGCGGCCAACCGCCCGGCGTCGACCTTGCCACGCAGAAACGTCGACGAACCGTGACCCGCCGTGCTGGTGACCCAGAACTGGGCGCCCGGGCGGGTGATCGTCGCCGGACGGCACGCCTGCTCAAGCCGGTCATCGGCGTATGCCCACACCTCGTCAAGCAGCACAAGATCCAACGTTTCGCCGTGCGCAGCCGATATTTCCGACGACAACAACGTCATCCGGGACCCGTTCGTGCACAGCAACCCTTCCGCGCCGGTCGCCCGACGCAACTGGAACCTCGACCGCAGCGGCGACCCAGCAATCCGCGGCCACCACTCATCAAACAGCCGGGACCGGCCACCCAACCTGTTCTGCGCCGCATACACCGCGTGGATCCGGCCGGCGAGCATCGCATCGACCAGCACACACAGCAGCAGCGTGCTCTTGCCCTGCTGCCGGGGCACAGTCAACGTCACATCCCGATACCGCGGGATGCCGTTCTCATGCTCAAGCGCGACATCGACAACAAGCCGCTGCCAGTCGTACAGCCCCACCCCGAGCAGCCGGGCCACCTTCGCGACCCGGGCACCGCGAGACGGCAACCCCGACCGTTCAGTCGCCCATCGCGGCGAGCAGCCGGTCGACGTCGTCACGATCACCACCGTCCCGCAACGCCGCCAACGTCGCCCGCAGCTCACGCGCCACCGGGCCCGCGGACTCCCCGTCCTCGAGCCGGCCGGCGAGCAGGATCGCCAGCTCAGCCAGCGGGCGGCGGTCCACATCCGTCACCCCGGCCACCGCCGCGGCCACCGCGTCGGTCAACCCCATGCCGACCATGATCCCAAAAGTTGCGGCGCACACACACAACCGGCAGTGGCTGTCCCGGCGGTCATGCGATCCCATCCGCGATCTGCGAATGCCGTCAATCGGCGTCGGCCATCCGCGCCAGGACCACGATCGCGACATGCCCGCAGCCGGGGCGGATACCCTGCCGGGCTATGGAGGCGCAGACGGTTGTTGCCCTTGTTGCAACGGGCGTGGCAGTGATTAGCGCGGTGGGCGTTCCCGTGTTGACGTTCAGGCTGGCGTTGCGGCAGGACCAGGTGCGGTGGTTGCGGGAGCGGCGTGCTGACACGTATGTCGACGTGCTCACCGAGGCGCACGCCGAGCGGGAGTGGTTCAGGTATGAGACCGCCGATGATGACGTGCGCGAGAGGATGCGCATGTACTTCACGGACCTGCGGCTGCCACCGTTGGAGCGCGCCCGACTCGGCTCGCGCGGCACGATCTTCGCGAGCCGCGGCGTCAACAGGCTGTTCAACGGGTTCCAAGGCGTCTTGGCGAGGGAGTCATTGACTCGGCCGCGCCATGAAGCCGACCGCTCGGCGACTCTTGTGCAGGTAGCCGACGCGTTCGATGAATTGCAGGATGCGATTCGCCACGAGCTCGGCGCGGACAACATCACGTTGGACCAGCCGTCACCCAATCCATTCGTTGATGCCTTCCGTCGTGGGTGGGAAGCCGGGCCGGGAGGTCGCAAGGCGACCTGACCTGAGACGTGCTCTATCTCGTGGGTGTCGGCGTCTTGGTCGCGTTGCTCGCGGGTGCGCCGGCAGCAGCGCCAGCCGCAGTGGCAGGACGCCTCGTATCCGGCCGCCGTTGTCGTGCGCCGGGTGATGTGGTCGAACACAGGCATGCCGGCGCTGTCGATGCGCATCACGCGGTGTCCGTTCGGATGGCAGGGTTGACTGAGCAGGGCAAGCAGTAGGCAGCTGTGCCGTCGATGCCCGCCTGGGTTGGCGTATCACAATCTGGGCACCTGTGTTCCGGTGTTCCTGAGCGTTCCGCAGGAACAGGAACGATGGTGTGTTCCTGTTCCTCTACTAGGGGGGTAGGAACGAGGAACGCCGCCCGGAACGCCGCGAGCGCGGTCATGGCACGGTCTGTTCCCCAACCCATCCGGGCCTTAATGTCACGCACAGATTGGGGCGGTGGCTTGAGGCGCTGTAGGGCGACCGCGTCAGCGTCGGGTTCCACATGTTCACCCGGAGCGGTGATCTGCCAGGTTAACGCGCCGGCAGCGTCGGACAAGATGAATGTGCCTGCTGGCGGCTCACCGCCGACTCGTGGGCAGTGTTCGCGCAGCCCGCCGTGCCTATCCTTGTTCACTTTCAGGAAGCACGAACCGCCGTTGCCTGGTGTGAAGGCTTCTTTGACCGTGACGCGCAGTGCGACTCCGCCGATCGCGCGGCGCTTGGCTGCGGTGCCGGTCGGACCGTTGGCCTTGTTCTCGGTGTTCTTCGGGAGGTGGTCGACTGCGATCACGCAGGCGCCGGCTACGGCCAGCGGCTTGAGTACTTGCGCGTGGGCGGCGGTGAACTCGTCGGGGGAGTTCGATGAGAGTCCGAGCATGGGCAGCAGCTCGCCGAGGGAGTCGACAACCGCCGTGCGGGGTCGCCAGCGTCTCGCGTCCGCAACGATCCGGTGTAGGTGTTCCTCGTCTTCCGGCTCAGCTAGGCGGAACACTTCCGGATCACGCAGCACGTCGGGGCGCACTCCGAGGTCGAGGAGCCTGGTGACGACCGCTACCCCGTTGTGGTCGAGGTCGAGGAACAGGGCACGGCCACCATGCTGGAGCGTCTCGGCGACGGCGGCGATCGTGATCCACGTTTTCCCCGACTCCGGGTCACCGAACAGGACGTTGACTTGCTCGGCGTACAGCAAGGCGTTTCCGTCGTCACGGCGCAGCAACGCCGGTGCGGGCGGTTTCGGCAACCCGCCGTCGAGCAAAGCTCGGACGTTGACGTAGAGCGGTGTTCCGCGTTCCTCCCCCCTAGGTACAGGAACAGGAACAGGCACGAAATCGGCGGGCCCGTGACCGGCTGCGATGTGGTCGGCGGCGTCGTTGCCGGCCTTGGGCGCGTACACGGCCGCGTCAGCCTTGCCGTCCAGCGACGCGAGCACGTCGGCGGCATGCTTCCGCCCAGTGTCGTCTTGGTCGGCGACGATGAGGATCTTGCCGCCGTACAACGGCGCCGGGTCGATCTTGTCCCACTTCCCGGCGCCCATCGGACCGCACGTGGCGACCACACCGGCGGATTCGAGGGCGTGGACGTCCTTCTCGCCTTCCACCACGAATACTGGCTTGCCGCCGGCGATGGCCTCTTTGACCTTGGCGAGGTGGTACAGCTCGGGCGGCTTGTCGGTGCCGGACTGCGGGAATGTCTTGTCGAGTTTGCGGTGCACGACACGGCCGTTGTCGTAGCGGTAGTCGGCGCCGCGGCGGGTGTCGTAAAGGTCCGCCATGGTCAGCTCGAGGGCGGCGAGCACGTCGATCGTCTGGCAGCCGGCATGGCAGTAGACGAGCGCCTGTCCTTCGATCGCAGTGATCGACAGCGACGGCGTGCCGTCTTCGTGCGCTGGGCAGCGCGCGGCTGCCTTGTGCCCGTCGTCGCGCGCCAGCCGGTCGCCGAGTGCGTCGCACAGCCGCTCGTATGCCGTGGTGTTCACCGTCCCCACCGCCGGATCGCGGACAGTACGTTCTCGTCGGTGGCGGGGCAGTCGTCCTCGTGGACGATGCTGAGATCCGTCACCCCGGCGCGCCGAGCGGCCAAGTTCGGCAGACGCAGCACGGCGCCGCAGGGGCAGGTCCCGCCGGTGTTGACGATGTTGCGGCGGGCCAAGCCTTCGCGGACGAGTTCGGGCGCGTCGTCGGGTACGGGCAGCAGCAGCACCAGCGCGTTCATGCCACCGATGCGTGTTACCGTCAGAGCGCTGTGCTTGGTCGCCGGCTGGGAGCGCCCCTTGCGGGCGCTCTCGTCATTCACGCGGCATCACCGCCGCGCAGCAGCAACGCCAACGCGTCGCGCTGCGCCTGCGTCAACGGCGGGGCGCCGTCGACGATCCTGCGGATGCGCTCTTCAGCGGCGCGGAATCTGTGCTCCCGGCGTGCGCGCTCTAAGTGGGCGCGCTGGTCGAATGCTTCGCCGGCACGTTCTGGGGGCATGACGTGACCCGTTCCGCCCGAGATGCGACCTCGGGAACGACGGGGGCGTCTTACTCACCGTCCAGGATCACGCCGTGATGCGTGGACTCTACTCGATACGGAAGGTGCGCCGTCGCTCGGCGATGGCGTGTCGCAGCTTGGTCGTGTCGACCGTCCCGACCCGGCCGCAGCTCGGGCAGCGTATGGACACCGTGGTCTCGTCGCTGCTGACGGTGTGAGGGAAGTAGTGGGTGCCGTCGCCGCGCTGGTAGATGCTGATCACTCCGCGGCAGTCGCACAACAGCCGGGTCCGGATCGCCAACCCGCCTGCGGTCATGGGGTCCGCCAGTCGATACGTACGCTGTCCGGGTCGAAGTCACGCGGCCCGGATCGCACGGGCAGGATCGTGACGGTGGCGAGTGTGTCGAGCACTTGGCCGCGGATACCGACGTCGGCGGCCAGCCAGGCCGCGCCCGGGTCCGGTGCGGCGAGTAGTCCGGCGAGCGCGGATGCCCGCCCGGCTTCGGCGAGCTGCCGGCCGACTGCCTCGAGCTCGCCGGTGATCTTCCCGTTGGCGCGCTCGACCTGCCGGCCGGTCAGCTTGCCGTCCGCGTAGTCGTCGGCGAGCACGTCCAGGCGCGCCCGCAACGCGGCGGCCCTCTCCTTGAGCGGCTGCACGTCAGGCGCATCCTGCGCGAGGAGATCGGCGAGGTCGGGCCGGCGCAACCGCGCGACGATCACCGCGGAGACGAACTCATCAATCGGGTCCGCGCGGCGCTGATGCGAGCACTCCGGGCAGCGGTAGACGCGGTAGCCGTAGGTGCTCTGGTAGTTGACTGTCATCGCGCTGCCGCACTTCCCGCACAGGTATCGCAGCGACCCGAGATGCTTTCGGGCGCGCGAGCCGCTGTAGGACGCGCGGTGCGGGTCGGTCAACCTCGCCGCCGCAGCACGGTAGATCGCCTCGTCAACGATCGGCTGCCACTCCCCCATCGTGATCTCGACCCCGCGGTGCGCCCGGATCGCCGCATAGCGCGGGTTCTTGATCATGTTGCGGATCGTCCACGGCGACCACGGGCGGCCTTCCGTGTTGCTGCTGGCCGTGTTCGCCCAGGTCGTCAACGCGCGGATGGACGCGCCGGCATTGAACCGTGCGAACACCTCCCGCACGGTCGCCGCCTCTGCCTCGAGGACGTTCCCGTCGCTGTCGTAGCCGAACGCGCGCTTGTTGCGCTGCCACGCGCCCCGGCCAGCGGACTGCTCGGCGGCGCTGCGCTGCCGGGCGGACTTGCGCTCGACCTCGCCGCGGGCGACGGATGCGAGGATGCGCCCGACGAGTCGGCCCGCGTCGGACGTCAAATCAAGATCGCCGGAGACGGTAGCCACGCGCACGCCTGTGCGCTCGCTGACCTCGATCAGGTGCTCGAGCTCGGTCAGCTTGCGTGTGAGCCGGTCGACGTGCCAGCCGACGATCACGTCGACGGCGCCGCCCTCAGCGAGCTGTAGCACTTCGGTCCAGCCCGGACGCTTGCCCTTGGACGCGGAGACGTCGTTGTCGGTGATGACCTTGACGATTGTCCAGCCGCGATCCGCGCAGAGCTTCTTGCAGTCGGTACCTTGACGCTCGACGGCTAGGCCTGTGCCATCGAAGTCGCGGGACTGCCGCCGGTAGATCACCGCTCTGAGAGCGTTCATAGACGTAGCGTACTAGAGGTGATAGGTTTTGCGCGTCGTCCTCGCCGAAGACCTCGCCCTCCTCCGGGACGGCCTGATCCGGCTGCTCGAGGCGCACGACTTCGACGTCGTCGAGGCGGTCGACAACGGTCCGTCGCTGCTGCGCGCCCTTGTGACTCATCGGCCCGACGTCGCGGTGGTGGATGTGCGGCTACCGCCGACGTTCACCGACGAGGGGCTGCGTGCCGCGATCGAGGCACGGGCGCAGATTCCCGGCCTTCCGGTGCTGGTGCTCTCCCAGTACGTCGAGCAGCTGTACGCGCGGGAGCTGCTCGCCGACCGCACCGGCGGCGTCGGCTATCTGCTCAAGGACCGGGTGTTCAACGTGCGCCAGTTCGTGGACGCCGTCCAGCAGGTGGCCGGTGGCGGCACCGCGATGGATCCAGAGGTGATATCCCAACTGCTCACCAAGCGCGCCGGTGACGAGCCGCTGAAGGCGCTTACCCCGCGTGAGCACGAGGTGCTCGGCCTGATGGCCGAAGGACGCTCCAACGCCGCGATCGCAGCTCGGCTGTACATCACGGAGAAGGCAGTCAGCAAGCACACGAACAGCATCTTCACCAAACTCGGGCTGCCGCCGTCCGAGGATGACAACCGCCGAGTGCTCGCAGTCCTCGCCTACCTGAACGGATAGCGTCGTTGCCATGACCCAGTTCCGCGACGTCGCGACCACCGCCCTCGACAGCTACCTGGCCGCCGACCCGGTCTCCGCCACGTACCTGGGCGATCACCGCCACGACGGCGAGCTGCCCGACCCGTCATCGGCCGGCGCTGCAACCCGCGCGAGACAGCTCCGCGAGCAGTTGTCCGCGCTGGCCGAGTGCGCCACGGCGGACGAGGCCGAGGCGATCGACGCCGAGGTCCTGCGCACAGTGCTTCGTGCGGAACTGTTCGAGCTCGAAGAGCTGCGCGAGGCCGAGTGGAACCCGATGCTGCACAACCCCGGCGGCGGACTGCACGCGCTGCTGACGCGGGACTTCGCGCCGTTGCCGGAGCGGCTGGCGTCGCTGACCGCCCGGCTCGGCGCTGTGGCCGACTACCTCGCCGCGGCCCGTGACCGGCTCGGCGAGATGTCCGGCATTCATCTCGACACGGCGCTGCGTCAGCTCGACGGGACGTTGTCGCTGCTGGACGACACGGTGCCGGCCGTCCTGTGTGACGCACCGCAGCTTCGCGGCCGGGTGCAGCCGGCGGTGGAGGCTGCGCGCAGGGCCGTCGCAGAACACCGCGCCTGGCTTGCGGCCCGCACCGACGGCACCGGCCGCGACCCACGTATCGGCGCGCGGCTGTTCGCGGGCAAGCTGGCCCTCACCCTCGACACGGACTTCGACCCCGCCGCGCTACTCGCGCGCGCAGCGGCCGAGCTCGACGAGTCCACACAGCTGATCGTCGACGAGGCAGGACGATACGCCGGCGTACGGCAGGCCGATGCCACAACGGTGCGAGTAGTGCTCGACGAGCTGGCGGCCGAGAGGCCGACCGACGAGACGATCCTCGATCTGTGCCGCGACGCGCTCGCGGATACGACGCGGTTCGTGCGGGACCATGAGCTGGTCACCGTCTACGACGACCCGATCGCGGTCGTCGAGATGCCCGAGATCGACCGCGGGGTGTCCGTCGCGTACTGCCGCCCACCAGGGCCACTGGAGACCGCGCAGGTGCCCACCGAGATCGCCGTGTCCCCCACTCCGTCGGACTGGACGCCCGAGCAGCAGGCGTCCCTGTACCGGGAGTACAACCTCCACATGTTGCACAACCTGGCTGTACACGAGGCGATGCCGGGACACGCGCTTCAGCTCGCGCACTCCAACCGCTACCACGCCAGCACGCCCGTGCGGGCCGTGTGGTGGAGCGGCCCATTCGTCGAGGGGTGGGCCGTCTACAGCGAGGAGCTGATGGCTGATCATGGCTACCGCGGCGACATATCCGCCAAGGCAGCGTCCGCGCTGCGTATGCAGCAGCTGAAGATGCGGCTGCGCTCGATCATCAACACGATCATGGACATCCGCTTCCACCACGACGACTTGGACGAGGCGGCCGCCATGGCGTTGATGACGGGACGCGGTTTCCAGGAGCCGGGCGAAGCTGCCGGCAAGTGGCGGCGAGTTCAGCTCACCGCGACCCAGCTGTGCACGTACTACGTCGGCTATTGCGAGGTGCGCGACCTCACTACCGAGCTGGCCGGGCGCCGTCCGGAGTGGACGCAGCGACAGCTGCACGACGCCGTGCTGAGCGCCGGCTCGCCTCCCGCGCGACACCTGCGGGCGCTGCTGCTCGACCCCGCCTGAGCAGGTCGGCCGCCGCCACAATCCCGGCACCGGCCGCGCCCGCGGCACCTGCCGCCATCGCGAGGCCTCGAACCCGGTCGACGCGCGCGTCGCGCGCAGCCACGGCGATGAGCACGGCGTCGGCCGCGTCCACCAGCGCACTGCCCAGCAACGCCGGAACCCGGCCACGCTGGGTGACCGCTGCGCGGAGGACGCCTACCCCCAGCGCCAGATCGCGCGCCGCTGCCATCCGGGCCAGCCAGGACAGCCGGGCGGCCGAGGCGCTGTCGACCCCGAGCAGCCGCACCGAAGGCACGGGAAACGCGAGGAATGCCCCGCCGAGCGCCAACCGGCCGGCGCCCAGGGCGACGGTCGGGCTGTGCATCCCCTGAGAGTCACCCCCTATCCCGGCAACGCCGGCGGGTCCTGACACGTCTATGTCTGTAGAACGGGCGCGTCGTGCGAGGGCCAAGGTGCACTCTCCGGGTTGGTTACTGCCAGTGCCGGTCCGGGAATCCTGGCAGGGCGTTGTTCGTTTGATTCGCGGAAGTGTTTGTAAGAACAGTCTTGGAGGTGCCCACTATGGCAGATCGCACACTGCGGGGCAGTCGGATGGGCGCTGTTAGCTACGAAACCGAATACGGTGCCGAGCCGGCGCCACGCAGCTTCGCCGCATACCGCTGTGCCCGCGGACACGAGTTCACGATCCCGTTCTCCGAGGAGGCCGAGGTCCCGGCGACCTGGGAGTGCCGCCTCGACGGGACGGGCGCCCAGCTCGTCGACGGACCTGAGCCGGAGACGAAGAAGATCAAGCCCCCGCGCACGCACTGGGACATGCTGATGGAGCGGCGTACGGTTGCCGACCTCGAAGAGGTCCTGGCCGAGCGCCTCGACGTGCTGCGGGCGCGGCGCGGCCAGAAATCAGCCTGACGTATTGCGGCGTCGCACCACGCGGCGCACCTGATCCACACGGTGGCGGCCACCCCAGTCGGTGACCCGCCACAGTGCTTCTCGGACGACGGCGCCGCTCATCTTGCTCTCCCCACGCTCGCGGTCTGCGAACGTGATCGGAACCTCGACGACCCGGAAGCCGGCGAGCACCGCGCGCCAGGCCAGGTCGACCTGGAAGCAGTACCCCTGGGAGGAGACACCGGCCAGGTCAATGCTTTCGAGGACGCGGCGCCGATAGGCCCGGTAGCCGCCCGTCGCGTCACGCACCGGGATGCCGAGCGCGACTCGCGTATACAGGTTGGCGCTGCGGGAAAGCAGCTCGCGCGATTTCGGCCAGTTGACGACCGTTCCGCCTGTGACCCACCGCGAGCCGAGGACCAGGTCCGCGTTGCGCAATGCGGCGAGTAGCCGCGGCAGTTGCTCGGGCGCGTGGGAGCCGTCGGCGTCCATCTCGACAAAGACGTCGTAGTCGCGATCCAGCCCCCAGCCGAAACCGGCGATATAGGCCGCGCCCAGGCCGGCCTTCTCGGTGCGGTGCAGCACGTGCACCCGCGAGTCGCTCATGGCGAGCTCGTCTGCGATCTTGCCGGTGCCGTCAGGACTGCCGTCGTCGGCGACCAGGACGTTCGCGTCCGGGACGGACTGCAGTACTCGGTCGATGATCGTCTCGATGTTGTCGCGTTCGTTGTAGGTCGGGACGATGACGAGTACGCGTCGGAGGTCGTTCGCCGGCTCGGTCACGCGCTGACCATCTCCTCTGCCTCGGGCGTACGCCGCTGCTCGCCGTCCCTGCGGCGGGCAGCGTACGTGGACCAGATCGACCAGCACAGCGCGAGCACTGCCACGCCCGTCAGGACGTACTCGGGAATCGCGCCGAGCCGAGTGGCCAGCGTAGTCGCCGTGCGCAGCGGCACGCCCGCGACCAAGACGCCCGGCGTATACAGCGCCCCCGTGCGCTGCCTGATCTGTCCGTCGGGGCCGATCAGGGCGGATACGCCGGTCGTCGACACCTGCGCTACCGCCCGGCCGTGCTCGACGGCCCGCAGCTGACTCATGGCCAGCTGCTGGTAGGTCTCACCGGTGCGTCCGAACGTGGCGTTGTTGGTCTGGATCACCAGGAACTGCGCGCCGGCCTGCACCGACGAGCGCACCAATTCGTCGTAGGCCACCTCGAAGCAGATCACGTCGCCGATCGGGAACGGGCCGCCCGACAGCAGCCCGTTGCCGTGCCCGGCCACCATGTCCCGGTCGACGAGATTCGCCTTGGAGCTGATCGCCGTCGCGAGGCTGCGCAACGGCATGTACTCGGCGAATGGCACCGGGTGCCGTTTGGTGTACGTCGCCCCTGGCCCGGTGCTGGGCGACCAGAGGATGCCCACGTTCCGGTCGTGCTTCGGGCCTGGCCCGTCGAGGATGGCGCCGACCAGGATCGGTGCGTCGACGGCGCGCGCCGCCCTGGTGATCTCGGTGGCTGCCGTGGCGTCGGTGTACGGGTCGACGTCCGAGGAGTTCTCCGGCCATACGACAAGGCTGGGCCGCGGCTGCGTGCCGGCCTTGATCTCGTCGGCCAGCTTCAGCGTCTCCGCCACGTGGTTGTCGAGCACCTGGCGAGCGCGGTCCTCGAAGCCGAGGCCCCGATCGGGGACGCTGCCCTGGATCACCGCAACTGTCGCCGTCCGCCCGTGATTGTCCGGGCGCAGCCCGACGCCCAGCAACAGACCCACCACGGGCACCGCGACCAGCACGGCGGCGCCTGCCGCGACGGGGCGCCAACTGCGCGGCCGCACGGCGAGGAGCGTCATCGCCAGGCCACCCCCGCCCAACGCCACCGCAAAGCTCACCAGCGGCGCACCGCCGACAGCGGCCAGCCAGCGCAGCGGCGACTCAGCCTGGCTGAACGCGAGGCGTCCCCAGGGGAACCCACCGAACGGCCACCGGTCGCGGACCGCCTCTTGCGCCACCCAGGTCACGGCCACCCACAGCGGGGCCAGTGGCAGCCGTTGCACCACCGATAGGACAGCGCCCATCCCGGCGAAGTAGCCGGCCTGCGCCGCCGCGAGGATCAGCCAGGGCGCGGCGCCAACGTAGACGCCGACCCAGTGAATAAGCGGAACGAACAAGGCCGCACCGTAGAGCAGCCCGAGCCAGGCGGCCTGCCGGGCCCGGCGGCCGTGCACGGCCACGCTGAGCGACGCCACACTGGCGAACGCGAGTGGCCACACGCCGAACCGCGGGAATGCCAGCAGGCCGAGCAGGCCCGCACCGACCGCGATCAGCGCAGCCCAGCGCGTGCCGACAGGCGGGTCGACCCGGCGCGGCCTTGGCAGCATCCCGCCAGTATCCCTGGTTTGCCTCAGTCGGCGCCCTGATCCGCCGAGAAGATCGTCTCGCCGCGGACGACGGTGCGCACGCACCGCGGAAGGTCGGCAGCCGGGGCCAGGTCGGGCAACCCGTTGTGCAATTCGCCGACCTGCCAGACGGCGAACGTCGCCGGGGCTCCCGTCTCCAGCACGCCCTCGCCGAAGCGCCGGGCCGCCGCCCAGCCGCCTCGCGTGTGCGCCGCGAACGCCGCTTCGGGGCTGATCGCTGACGAAAGCGTTCGCGGGTGGGCCGCGGCTCGTACCGCCGCCCACGGGTCGATCCGGGTCACCGGTGCGTCCGAGCCGAATGCGAGTGGCACGCCGGCCTCGGCCAGGGACGCGAACCGGTTCAGCCCGGCGGCTCGCTCGGCACCAAGCCGCTGGGCGTACATGGCCTCCGGGCCACCCCACGCGGCGTCGAAGCCGGGCTGCATCGAGGCAGTGAGCCCGGAGGCGGCGAGGCGGGCGGGCGCGAGCACCATCTCGGCATGCTCCACTCGATGCCCGGTGCCTGCGCCCGGGCCAAGCCGCTCCACGGCGTCGAGGATCGCGTCGACGGCGGCGTCCCCGATCGCGTGGAATCCCGCCTGGAGCCCTGCGGCGGCGCAGCGGCGCAGGTGCTCGGCGATGTCCGTCGCACTCAGATACTGTTCGCCGGATGTGTCTGGAGCATCCGCATACGGCATGGTGAGGGCAGCGGTGTGCGAGCCGAGCGAGCCGTCGCAGTAGAGGTCGCCCGCAGCGCCGGCGGCACCGAGGTCGCGGGCCGTGTCGATCCCGAACAGCTCGCCCCAGTAGCCGATCACCTCGGGACCGGGTTCTGCGGCGGCAAGCGCGAGCAGCCCCGCCAGGTCGTCCGCGGACGACGTTTCCGGTCCTCCCATCTCGTGCAGGCACGCGATGCCGAGGGACGCCGCGTGGCGCCGAGTGGCCCGCTGGGCATCGCGGATTGCGCCTGCCGTGAGGCTGCCGAAGACAACGCGGCGCACCGCATGGTGCGCGTCGCCGGTGAGCCATCCGTCCGGTCGAAAGCCCGGCAGTGACGCGCCGACCGCGAGGAGCGCCGACGAGGCAACCGCCGAGTGGGCATCCACCCGCGACAAATAGACCGCGCCGCCGTAGGCTGCCCGGTCCAGCTCGGCGGCAGTGGGCGGCCGGTGCTCGGGCCAGCGGGTGTCGTCCCAGCCGTGACCGAGCACCGGGCGGCCACGCACCGTGCGGCTGTGCCGCTGCACCGCGTCAAGGGCCGCGTGCAGCGATGGGGCGCTGGACAGGTCGAGCCCGGTGAGCGTCAGTCCGGCCGCGGTGGCGTGCACGTGGGCGTCCACGAACGCCGGCGTCACCAGGGCGCCCTCGAGGTCGACGGACCGACCAACCGGGCCCGGCGCATCGCGGCCCACCCACGCTATCCGGCCACCGTCGGTCACCAGCGCGGTGGCCGTACCTGGGTAGATCCGCCCGTTCCGGTAGAGCGTGCGCACGCTTCGAAGCATGCCGTGCGGTTTGCGACAGCGCGACAATGGGTTACCGTTCGCGACATTCGAATCCGCTCGACGGATCAGGGGGCCATGGCTGCGAGCATCGAGGACGTCGCAAAGCTCGCGGGCGTGTCGATCGCTACGGTGTCACGCTCACTGCGCGGGCTGCCCGATGTCGCCGCCACCACCCGCGACCGGGTGCTGGCGGCAGCGCGCGAGCTGAACTACGTCGCTTCCCCGTTCGCCGCCCGACTGGCGAGTGGCCGCGCTGCCACGGTGGGAGTCGTCGTCCCATTCGTGCACCGCTGGTATTTCGCCGAGCTGCTGGGCGCCGTTGAGAGTGTGCTGCATCAGGCCGGCTACGACCTGCTGCTGTACAACCTGGGCGACAAGGAGGGTCGCCAGCACTTCTTCGAGGTGTTGCCGGTGCGCAAGCGGGTGGACGCGATCGTGTTCGCCAGCCTGGTGCTCACCGACGACGAGGCAGACGTGCTCCAGAGCCTGAACGTCCCCATCGGGATGGTGGGGGTCGACCGGGTCGGCGTGCACTCGACGCGCATCGACGACGAGGAAGGCGCCCGCTCGGCGGTGCGACACCTGGTCGAGCTCGGACACCGCCGCATCGCGCTGATCGGCGGCGACACCGACGACCCGATGCGCTTCACTCCGCCGCATCACCGCCGGGTCGGATACCTCGACGCGCTGCGCGCGGCCGGCATCGACTATGACCCACAGCTGGAGATCCTCGGCTACTTCACCGTAGACGGCGGCGAGGCCGCCACCCAGACGCTGCTCGAACGGCGGCACCGGCCCACCGCGCTTTTCGCCGAGTCCGACGAGATGGCATACGGCGCAATCCGTGCGATACGCCGCGCCGGGCTGCGGGTGCCACACGACGTCGCCGTGGTCGGCTTCGACGATCACGCCAGCGCATCGCTGCTCGACCTCTCCACGGTGCGCCAGCCGGTGATCGAGCAGGCCGAGGACCTAACGACCCGGCTGTTGGCGGCGATCGAAGATCCGGGCCTCGAGCCGTACGTCAACGTCATGCCGACAGAGCTCGTCGTACGCGGTTCATCGGATCCCAGCCGCAGCGTCTATTGACGAGCCCGGGCCAATTCGGCCGCGGTCGGCGGGTCGGCACCGGCTCGCTCGCAAGTCAGCGCCGCTACCAGGACGGCCTCCTCCAGCGCCGCGCCCAGATCGGCCGCCGCGAGACTCGGCGAGTCGTGCACGCCTGCCCGGGCCAGGGCATCCAGCAGCCCGGACGTGAACGCGTCACCGGCGCCGATCGTGTCCACCAGCCGAACCGGACGGGCCGGCTGCTCGATCGGGTCCGCGCCGTGCCGGAAGCCCACCGCCCCGCTGGCACCGCGGGTGATCACCACCGCGATCGCGCCGAGGTCGAGCCAACGGCGCGCGATGTCGGTCGGCCGGTCATCGGGGTACAGCCACGCCGTGTCGTCATCACTTGCCTTGACGAGGTGGGCGGCGGCCACTGCGGTCTCGACCAGCGGCCGGGCACGCGCCGGCGTACCCAGCAGCGCAGGCCGCACGTTCGGGTCGTAGCTCACCAGCCGCGCGGTCCTGGCTCGGCGCAGCGTCGCCAGGACGTGCTCGGCACCGGGCGGCGTCCATGAGGCCAGCGATCCGGCGTGCAGGATCGCCGTGCCGTCCGGCACCACCAGCTCGTCGGGGCGCCACTGCCAATCGGCGCTGCCGTCGAGATAGAAGTCGTAGCGGGCCTTCCGGTCCTCGTCCAGGTTCACCACGGCGAGCGTCGAGGGCTCCGGGGCATCCACCGCGCCCCCGAGCCCGACACCGTTGCGCGCAGCGAAGTCCCGCAGCCGCCGCCCGAAAGTGTCCCGGGAGAACCGGGCCAGGAGCTGGGTCGGCTGACCGAGCCGGGCCAGCCCCACCGCGACATTGAGGGGACTGCCCGACAGATGCGCTGTGAACGTCCGCTGATCACCGGAGTCGACGAGATCGACCAGCGCTTCGCCGATCACGGTGAGCATGGACGCGCACGTTACCGTCCCTTTCGTGACCCTGATGCTCGTCGACGCGGCCAACCTGTATTTCCGCGCGTTCTACGGGGTGCCCGAGTCGGTGACGTCCCCGGACGGCAGGCCCGTCAACGCAGTGCGCGGGTTCCTCGACATGACGGCGACACTGATCGAGCGGCGCCGCCCGGCACGCTATGTCGCGTGCCTGGACGTCGACTGGCGCCCCGCATTCCGGGTGGCTCTCGTGCCGTCGTACAAGGCGCATCGGTTGGCGCCGGACGGCCGTACCGAAGCGGTCCCGGAGGCGCTGGTGCCGCAGATCCCGGCACTGCTCTCCGTGCTCACGGCGCTAGGCATGGCGCTGGGCGGCGCCGAGGGTTTCGAGGCGGACGACGTGATCGCGACGCTGGCCGCTCGTGACGCCGGCCCCTGCGAGATCGTGAGTAGTGATCGTGATCTGATTGCGCTTGCCAGCGAACGGGTACGGATGCTCTACGTAGGTCGTGGTGTGGCCAGGCTGGAGGAACTTGGCCCGGACGAGGTGCGCGCCCGCTACGGCGTTTCGCCGGCGCACTACGCCGACTTCGCGGCGCTGCGCGGCGACCCGAGCGACGGATTGCCGGGCGTGCCGGGGATCGGCGCGAAGACTGCGGCCGCGCTCGTCACACGCTACGGCGCGGTCGAGCAGATCCTGGCCGCCGCGCAGACCGGCAATGACGGCTTCCCCGCCGGGGCCGCGACCAAGGTGCTCGCCGCGGCCGACTACCTGGCGGTGGCGCCAGCGGTGGTTCGCGGCCGCACGGACGCGCCGGTGCCCGAGCTCGACGACGCGCTGCCCCGCTCGCCCGCGGACCCCGCTGCGCTGGTGGAACTGGCCGACCGGTATGGCATCGAGAGCTCGATCAACCGGGTGCTCAACGCAATCGCCCACTGATCCGATCCGGCCCGACTCGGATCTGCGGCCGACCTCCAAGAAGCCGGGCGTGTCAGCTCGAGGGGCTCCAGGCGTAGTTGCCGCCGGAGCTGGTGATCGTGACGGTAACCGTGCGGCCGCCGTCCGCGGTGCAGGTGAACGTCGCGCCCTTCTTGACAGTCGGGTTCTTGCCGTTGTTGCAGACGACGTTCGTGTAGCCGGCCTTCTCGATCTGCTGCTCCACGGCGGTGTGATCAAGCACCTTCTTGAAGCCGAGGAATTCCGGCTTGGCGACAAACGAGGCGGCAGCGAGCGCGGCGACCACGACGACTGCGATGACGCCGATCCACGGCCACATGGGGCGCTTCTTCGGTGGCGCGGCCGGCGCGTACGCGCCGTACTGTGGCTGCTGCTCGTACTGGCTGTATTGGCCGTACTGCCCGTACTGCCCGTACTGACCGTACTGGCCGTACTGTGGCGGCGGTGCGCTGTAGGGCTGCTGCGGATAGATCGGCTCTGTCTGGTACGGCACCTGGCCATAACCCGGTGCCTGCGGCGGCGGGTAACCCTGGGGGGCCTGCTGGTACGGCTGCCCCCCGAACGCCGGCGGTGACTGAGGCGCGTTCGCCGGGTAGGCCGGCGGCCCGAACCCCTGTGGTTCCGGCGGCTGGTACGGCGCGCCCGGCGGCGGAGGCGGAAACGCCGGCATCTGCTGGGTCGGGGCCGGGCCGGGCGCGTCGTAACGCACGTCCGAGCGCGAGAACGCCTGCGTGCGGTCCTCGTCCGA
The DNA here is from genome assembly GCA_036506155.1 of Jatrophihabitantaceae bacterium. GTDB lineage: Bacteria > Actinomycetota > Actinomycetes > Mycobacteriales > Jatrophihabitantaceae > DASXRA01. The sequence continues at coordinate 124,231 of DASXSF010000148.1, read as the reverse complement.
TGACGGCTGCGCGGCCTCGTCGGCCGGCGTGGCGGCCTGCTCGGCGGGCTGCGACACGGGACGCGCGACAGTCGCCTCTTCCGGCTCGTCGCTCGCATTCTCCTGTGGCCACTGGGGCTGCGGAGGCGGCTGCCAGGACTGCGACTGCTCGCCTTGACCGCTCAGGCCGTGCTCGCCGTTGTCGGATGCCATGGTGTGCCTCTTCCGTCCAGAACGCGTCTACGCTACTGCGCGACCGGCCCACGGTACCGACTCAGCCGAGGACGCCCTGCGCCACCACGCCACGGCGGATCTCCCGAGCCGCGTGGCGGGCACGGGCGGCCACTGGCGCCTCGACGCCTGCCGGCGACGGTGCGGCGGCGACCTGCTCGAGCAGATCGAGCAACTGCTTGCACCACCGGACGAAATCGCCCGCAGAGATCTCCACGCCGGCCTTCGCGGCAGAGTTGAGGACCCGGTCCAGGCTGTCGCGCCGCGTCCACCGGTAGGCGGCCCAGACGAAGCCGAGCTGCGGTTCTCGGGTGCGCGGCAGTCCCCGGCCGGCCTCGTCGTCCGCCAGATCGGCCCAGATCCGAGTCGTGGCGGTAAGCGCGTCGCGCACGGTCGCGGTGGGCATCCGATCGATCGGCTGCTCGTCTCGGCGCGCCTCGTAGACGAGCGTCGACACGACCGCGGCCAGCTCGGCGCTGTCCAGGGCGTCCCATTCCCCGGCGCGCAGGCACTCGGCGACGAGCAGGTCCGACTCGGACCAGATCCGCGACAGCTGCCGCCCGGCCGGTGTCGTCTCGTCGCCGGCGAGGTAGCCGCGGGTGTCGAGCAGCGCGCAGATGCGGTCGAACGTGCGGGCCAGCGAGTTCGTCCGCCCCTCGATACGCCGGCGCAGCGCCTCGGTCTCTCGCTCGAGTCGCTGGTAGCGCTCGGCCCAGCGGGCGTGAGCCTCGCGGTCCGGACAGTCGTGGCACGGGTGAGCCCGGATGGCCGCGCGCAGCGCGTCGATCTGCTCGTCCTCGACCGCAGGTTGCTGCGGAGCCCGCCCCGGTGCGGGCGGCACGTCGAGGGTGCGAAGCGTTGACGCCAGGTCGCGGCGCTCCTGCGGAGAGCGGTGATTGAAGCGCCGGGGCACCCGCACCGTCGCGAGCGGCTCGACGGCGGTCGGGAAGTCGGTCGGGCTGAGCCGCCCGGACCAGCGTGCCTCGGTCACGACCAGCGGGCGCGGATCGTCGCGAGGATCCACGCCCGGATCCAGCACCACCGCGAGGCCGGCCCGCCGGCCGCCCGGCACCCGGATCACGTCCCCGGGTCGCAGGCTCTCGAGCGAGGCCACCACCGCGCTTCGCCGATTGCGCGCCCTGTCGCGGGCGAGCGCAGCCTCCCGGTCGCCGAGCTCGCGGCGCAGTGCGGCGTATTCGGCGAAGTCGCCGCGGTCGCAGTGCATCTGCGCGGCCTGCTCACGCATGGTCGCCTCGTTGCGGCGGATCTGACGCACCAAACCGCCGACCGCTCGGTCGGCCTGGAATTGAGCGAACGACGCGTCGAGCAGCTGGCGCGCCGCCGGGCGCCCCATCTGCCCGACCAGGTTTACAGCCATGTTGTAGGACGGGCGGAACGACGACCGCAGCGGGTACGTCCGCGTCGAGGCGAGGCCCGCCACCCGATCCGGGTCGGCCTCCGGACTCCACAGCACGACCGCATGTCCCTCGATGTCGATGCCGCGCCGGCCCGCCCGGCCGGTGAGCTGCGTGTACTCCCCGGGGGTGATGTCGGCGTGGGTATCGCCGTTGAACTTGGACAGCCGTTCGAGCAGGACCGTGCGGGCCGGCATGTTGATGCCCAACGCCAGCGTCTCGGTAGCGAACACGACGCGGACGAGGCCGCGCACGAACAGTTCTTCGACGGTCTCCTTGAACGCCGGGATCAGCCCGGCATGGTGCGCGGCCACGCCGCGGCGCAGCCCGTCCAGCCACTCCCAGTACCCCAGCACATCGAGGTCCTCGGCCGGGATCGCCGTGGTGCGTTCCTCGACGATCGCCGTGATCTCGTCGCGCTCGTCCGGCTCGGTGAGCCACAGGCCGGACAGCACGCACTGGCGGACCGCTGCGTCACAGCCCACCCGGCTGAATATGAACACAATGACGGGCAGCAGGCCCTCGCCGTCCAGGCGCGCGACCACGTCGGGACGGTGCGGGGGCCGCCAGCCCCGAGTCGCGCCCGGATAACGCACCCGTGATGCGAGGTAGCGCTTCAGGTCAGGGTTCACGGTGGACTGCTCATCGGCGAACAGGTCGAACAGTCGAGTGCCGACGAGCACGTGCTGCCACAACGGCACGGGGCGCTGCTCGTGGACGACGACTTTCGTGTCGCCACGTACCGTGACCAGCCAGTCCCCGAACTCCTCGGCATTGGACACGGTCGCAGAGAGCGAGACCAGCTGCACCGCCTGGGGCAGGTGGATGATCACCTCCTCCCAGACTCCGCCGCGGAATCGGTCGCCGAGGTAGTGCACCTCGTCCATGACGACGTAGCCGAGGCCTTCGATGGACGTGCTGCCGACGTAAAGCATGTTGCGCAGCACCTCGGTCGTCATGACGACGATGGGTGCGCCGCCGTTGATCGCGTTGTCGCCGGTGAGCAGCCCCACCGTCGAGGCGCCGTGCCGGCGCACCAGGTCGTGGTATTTCTGGTTCGACAACGCCTTGATCGGCGTGGTGTAGAAGCACTTCTGCCCGGACGCGAGAGCCATGTGCACCGCGAACTCGCCGACCACCGTCTTGCCCGATCCGGTGGGCGCGCACACCAGTACGCCGTGGCCGTCCTCGAGGGCCTCGCACGCGTCGACCTGGAACGGGTCGAGCTCGAATGGGTAGTCCGCGGTGAATTCCCCCAGGTGCGGATGCTTCGCCCGGCGCCACGAGGCGGCATATCTGTCAGCCGGCGCGGACATACCTCCAGCGTACGGGCGAGCCTCGGGAGCCTACGGAACACTGTGCAAGTGATCGACCTAGCCGTGGACGCCGTGCTGTTCGACCTGCACAGCACCTAGGGCGGGAGCTCGCGTTGAAGAGCGTTGGACCCCTTGTTTCATCGCCACTTTGAGCGTTGGCAGCGTTGGCGCGCGTGGACCACCTGCGGACGTCTTGTGTACCCGACATGTACCCGCGTAGATCAACAACTGAGCGGCCCCGGCCCGTGCAGGCAAACACCGGGCCAGGGCCTTGATCACCAACCTGAACTACCCAGGGAGATGACCCAAGTGACTACACAACCACGAACCCCGCAATACCACTACACCGAGGCGATCAGGTTGCTCGCCGTCGCGCAGTCGCCGGGCGTTGACCCCGGCATCCAGCAGACAGCCGCGCTTGTGGCGATCGCCAGCGCGCTGCTCTGCTTGGCACCCCGGCGGGCGCGTAAGCAGCCGGAACCGCCGGCGGCCCGCCACGGCCGCTCGACCTCGAGTTGGCTGTACGGCGACCATGAGGGAGGCGAGCAGTAAGCAGATCCGCGCCGCGAAGCGCCCCGCTACCTTTCGGGTGGCGGGGCGCTGTCATGCACTGCGAGGATCGCCGCCATGACTCTCAACGACGCAAAGCGCGAGCGGGTCACCGCCGCAGAGGACGCCTGGCGGAGTGCGCGGCAGGCGTACTGGGATGAGGCTGACAAGTACGTCGGCAAAGCGATGATCGGCGACACAAACGCAGCTGAAGTCGAGCCGATGACCACTGAGTTGTGGCGGCGGTTGATGCAGTTGCGGGACGCCGAACTCGACGCGCTACAGGAGTACAAGGACGCGCTCGCGCTGGGCAGCTGATCCTCGATCACCGGCCGGTGGGTGGTGGGGCGCGCTGCTTTGTCTTACCGCGTGCGCACGTCCGGGTCTAACGGGTCGCTGCGACTGCCCGACTCGTAGGGGTCGTAATCGTCATCCGTCGTCGGCTGCTGCGGATCGTCCGGTGACTGCGGATCGTCCGGTGACTGCGGTGTCGACATCAGCTACTCCCCTCTCTCACTGCTGTGTGAGCGCCAAGATCCAACCGGCGAAGTCCACGCCGAGAAGGATGAGCGCGACGGCGAACAGCCTGTACAGCCACTTGAGATGGTCGCGGTTGGCCTTAAAGTGCTCTCTTGCTCTGGTCGTCATCTCTCGCCGGAAGTCGTCGAGCTGCTGATCCGGTTTGGCCTTGATCCGCGCCAGCATCTTGTCCGTGTCGACGGACTGCGCCGCCCATTCTTGAGGCATCAGGATGACGATGCAGGCGACGAGGACACCGGCAGCGGCGCCGATCCCCAGCCACGCCCCGACGGGGATTCCACGCTTCGTGTCGAGCGCCTGCCCAGCGAGGAACCCGGTGGCGATCGCCGCGCCGGAGATCAATATCCCGACCCGCGCCCGGAGCTCGTCGACAGTGGCCTTCTGCGCCTCGAGTTGGCTCTGCGCCAGCGTCCAGACGATCTCGACGCGTGGGTCAGGCTCGTCCGGCACGGTCGCAGTCTAGGTGGGGCGCTGTCGTGTCGCGTGGCGGCGCCACTTAGCCTTTGCCGCACTCAACACGAGAGGGGGACGCGATGGCCATCCTGCACTACGGCACTGCAGAAATCCGACTCACCGCTGATGAGGTGAAGCTCTTCACGCGTGACACCGCCTACGACGCGCCAGGCATTGTCAGCTTCCAGCTCGCCGGTGGATGGATTCACCTTGTCATCGGGCCGGGCATCCCGATCTGGATCGACGAGCGCGTCCCTTAGCAGCGAGCGGACCGGTCGGCCGGTCCGCTTGTCAGCGGTACACGCAGCTACCCGGCAGGCAGTTGGGATGCTCGCACTTGGCCGCGGCCAGGCGCGTCATCGTCGCGGCCAGCGCGTTGCTGTAGTCGTTGTCCCGGTCCCGGCGTGCCAGCGCGGCGGCGCGCACCGGATCGGACTGCACGTCGCGCCTCGACTTGGCTTCGGCGGCGCCGTTGACCACCGCTAGGCGCATGTCACGGGGCCAGTCCCGCGGCGGCCAGTCGAGCCCGGCGAGCATGACGTCCTCGCGGACACGCCGTGCCACGTCCGGATCACGCCGGGCGGATTCCTGCACGATGTGCTGCTCGACGGTGACGATCGGCGCGGACGACGGTGACGGCCCGGCCGACGCAAGCGCGCCCTTACCGCTCCGGATGTAGCTGGCCGCGTTGGCTGGCGAGTTGGTGACCGCTACCGATATCACGTCGATGTCGTGCAGCACCCGACCGGCTGCGTCCGGCGTGAACCCACGCGGAATGTAAGTGATGGACAGGCCCAACTTGGCGCCGTCGCTGACCGCTTTCCGGAGCTGCTGCGCGACCGGGTCCGCCGTCCAGGAAGCGCGAACCCACAGCCCCTCGGCCGTTTCCTGCGCCGCAGTGACGAAGCCGACCACGTCGGCGGGATCGTCTGAGTGCTGCCTGGTGATCGCCCAGCTCGCCCGGCCGGAGTTGAGGTCGGCGACCGCGCGTGTGAACGCGCCCCGCGCGGTGAGGTCGCCTTGCCTGTCGCGCAGGCCGGTCGCGTTTTCGATGCCCTCGAACGTGCCGAAGTCGGTGGTCGACTCGGCGAGGACCGCCGTCTTCACCGCGGCGTGAACGATCTTCCGCTCAGCGGCGGGCAGCGAGTTCCGGCTCACCGGGCCGAGCGGTGTCTGCTCAGTCGACGCGGCACGGCGGGCTACATGAGCGGCCTTCGGCGTGCACGCCGCGCACGTCCACGGGATGCCGGCATCGTTGTAATCGATCGCCAGATCGCCCTGGCCGCAGCTGTCGCACGTGCCGGTCACCGCGGTCATCAACGGCCGCCGGTCGGGTGGACGCCGCCGCTGTGCCGGTCGGCTGGCTGCACACCGTCCGTGGCCAACCCATCGACCAACGGATCGGGCGCACGTGCCGGCACCGCTACCGGTTCCGGGCTGCCGAACGCCAACTGCCTGTCTGCGTCGCTGATTGGTCTGTCAGTCGCCATGATTGCTCCTTCTGCTAGCTGCATTGTCGCAGTTTCCATCGGTGGATTCCCGTTATCCGAGCGGCACGTTCGGATTCTCGAGCGACGGGTTCGCGTACCCGAAGTCGTCGCCGCCGAAGATCTGCGGCGGCGGGAACCTCGGCCCGACGAGCAGCGCCCAATGCGCCAGCTCGATCGCGAGCACCGCAGCCGGTTCCCCGGTGTACCGGTCGATAGCCCGCGCACCCGAGAGCCGCCGTTCGGCCGCCACCCTGGCCGCCAGATCGGCGCCGCTGCCCCGGACCTGCACCGTCCCAGCCGTCAACGCATCCAGCAGCAGCCCGTGCGCAGTCGCCAACTGATGCATGTCCACCGTCCTGACCGGCAGCCGGGCCTTCCGCATCGGGTCGACCAGCGTCGCGGACGGGCTGCGCGGGTCAACGGCCACCGTCTTCACACCGAGACGGGCCGCTATCCCGGCCAGCCAGTCGATGACCGCCGTGGTCCCGGCCAGCCTCTCCACCTCGACCAGCGCCAGCCCGTGACGCCGCGCCGCCCGCGCCACCCACGTCACCGTCCGGTCGGCCGTGATCTCGACACCGATCGCCGGCCACTTGCCCCCGCGGGTCGTCGATCGGACTACTCCCAGTCGGCATCGGTGAGCCCCTCTCCAGACGTCGCACGCAGCCAATCCGCTTGGTTGAACACCCGCCACCCGGCGTCGGTCTCGTCATCCCACAAGTTGCAGTAGGCGCGTTTCCACTGCGCCAACGGCATCGACGCAAGATCCTTCGCGACGGTCTCCTCGCTGATCGTCCTGCCGAGTGCCGGCATGAACGCCGGCCACGTCGTAGGGTCCGTCACATCGACGTCACGGCCCGCGGCCCACTCGACGAAGCAGGAACCGTCGTCGACACCCAACGCGGCCGCGGTCCGGCCGCCGTCGACCTTGGCCCGCCAATACCGGCTCTTCGCGGTGCCGGCAGTCGAGCACACCCACAGCTGAGCGTTGCGGCGGGTGCTCATCGCGGGCCTGACCGCAGCCTCGGCCGTCTCATCCACCGACCATGCTTCATCGATGAAACTGGCATCGACCGAATCACCATGGCCGCTCGCCTCGTCGCCGCTCAGCAACATCAGCACCGACCCGTTGGAACACTCCAACGTCTCCGTGCCGGTGCCCTTCGTCGCCGAGAACTTGTCCCGCAGCGGCGACCGAGCGATCAGCGGCGCCCACACCCGCAGCAACTTCCGCCGCGCCGCAAGCCTCGACGACGACGTGTACGTCAGCCACGACCCCGGCGCCGACAACATCCGATGCACCGCCACCGCGATGATCACCGTGCTTTTCCCGGCCTGCCTGTCGATGCTCAGATCGACCTCGCGGTGCACCAACTGCCCGTCGACATGCTCCATCGCGACGTCCACCGTCAACGACTGCCACCCCATGAACGGCACACCCAGCAGCCGCGCCGTCTCAGCGACCGCGCCGCCGTACGTATCCCGGTCAGTCCGCGGCGTGGCCGAGGTCGGGGGCGGCGATGCGCTCCAAGAAACGCTCGACATCGTCGGTCACCCCCTCCGGGTCGCGCCGATGCAGAGCCTCCATCGCATGCCGTAGCTCGCGGACCAACATCGACGCCACCGCATCCCCCGGCTCGCCGTCCAGCCGCTTGGCCAGCACAACCGCAGCCGCCGCCAACGCCGACGACCGCGCCGGCCCCGGCAGGGTGCGCAATTCAGCCCGGGTGGCGCGTTCAACCGCTTTCATGCCGCCTCCGTGATCATCCGTCGTGTTCATCCGACCCCCATATAGACAGCACCACTCGCGGGTGGGGGGGACTCTGTGCCGTAAGTCCGGTTAGCCCCCCCGGTACCCTATGTCCAGCTACCCGACGGGTGCGAACTGTTACGAATGGAGTGCCGTTCATGCCTTGCCGCTCGCGTTGTTGTGAGCTGCTTGTGTGGCGGCCTGCCGCAGGGTCGCGGCCTGGTCGCCGTCGTCTGCCGCGTCGGCCATCTCGACGGCCATGGCGGGCCACAGGATCCGCACGCAGACGTACTCGTCGATGGTCAGTGTCATGCGGACGTACCACGTGCCGTCGCCGTCCGGGTCGCGAAGAGTCGCGTTCCTTGGGTGAAGGGGCGCGGCTCTTTTACGCAGTGCCGTCGGCGGCCTGGTGGCGCTTCTCGGCGAGCCACGCCTCGACGTCCTCGGCGGCGTACAACACTCGCCGGCCGGTCTTGAACGACTCCGGACCGGCGCCGATGTAGCGCCAGTAACGGACCGTCTCCGCGCTCGTGCGGCAGATGGCGGGCGACGTCCGCGGTGGTCAAGAAGCGGTGTGCCGGGTCGTGCACCGCCGCTCGACTGTCGATACCCGTCATGGTTAACGCCTCTCTGAGATGGTCACGTTGACAACTTCGCACGTTGCTAGCTACCCTCGCAACTGGTAAACGCAGCCACCGGATTGCGAGGCAATGCGAATGTCCTACAAGCTGCAGGCCCGCGGCGACCTGCTCGCGGGAGCCCAACGGGTCGGCGACCAAGTGCTCCCCGGGCACTACGAGATGAACTTCGAACCGGACAGCGACGAGCCGGGCCCCGCGCTGCGGTTGGTGTTCGAGGTCCGCGGCGGCGTGCCGCAGTGCCGCGAGATCCATATGCTCGCGACCGAGCACGGCCGCGAGATCCGCCGCAGCGACCTGCGCATCGCGCTCGAGGACCACCTCGAATGGGCGACGTTGTCCATGGTCATGCCGCAGGACGGCCGCGGCCGCCGGCAGGACGGTGGGCTCGTCCTGACCATGGACCCGGTCGAGCTCGATGCGTTCCGCGGCATAGTGCAGTCGGTGCGGCGGACGGCCCGCCGGCAGGGCCCGGCCGAGCCGGAGCTGCGCGAGGCGGCCGCGGTCTACCAGTCCGCCGACCGCGCACCGACTGCTGCCGTCGCGGAACGGTTCGGCATCGCGCACCGCACCGCATCGCTGTGGATCAGCCGTGCCCGCAAGCTCGGGTACCTGTGATGGCCAGCGTCGAGAAGCGCACCCGCAACGGTCAGACCCGTTGGTACGCCAGATACCGCGACCCGGCCGGGGAGCCGCGGGCGAAGGTGTTCGACCGGAAAATCGACGCCGACCGGTTCCTCACGAAGATAGAGGCGGCCAAACTCGTCGGCGGATACGTCGACCCCAAGCAGGCGGCACGGACGTTCCGTGACGTCGCCGAAGAGCACTGGGCCGCGCACAAGCACAACCTTGCCGAGGACACCACGCGGCCCCGCAAGCGATCCGTGCTCGACAAACACATCCTGCCGACGATCGGCAGGTACCCGGTCGGGGCGATCAAGCCGAGCACGGTTTCAGCGGCGGTCGCGACCTGGTCCAAGACGCTCGCGCCGGGCACCGTAGGGCAGGTGCTGCGGCAAGTGCGGCAGATCCTCGACGCGGCGCTCGCCGACGGGATCGTGAGCACGAACGTGGCCAAGGCAGTCAGGCCGCCATCGCCACCCCGCCGGCGCGACGTCCACCTGTCCGACGACGACGTGAAAGCGATCATCGCCGCGACTCCCGAGCGGTACTGGGCACTCGTCGTCGCGCTCGTCGGGCTCGGTCTGCGGATTAGCGAGGCGTGCGGCCTGCTCGTGTCTGACGTCGACTTCCTCCGCAAGACGGTGCACGTGCGACGGCAGCGGCGCCCGCGGGGCGAGCTGGGCAGGCTCAAGACGGCGTCCTCAGGACGCGACGTGCCCGCCGATGACTCGGTCCTCGCGGCGCTCTCCGAGCAGATCCGCCGATGGCCGCGTGAGGACGGGCTGGTGTTCTCGAGCATCACTGGCCGGGCGTTGACGAAGGCGATCGCCGGGCACCTGTTCGACGACATCGCCGAGACGACTGGGATTGCGGTGTCGCCGCACTCGTGCCGGCACTACTTCGGGTCGAGCCTCATCTCGCGGGGCGTGTCCGTGGTCGCCGTGTCGCGGTGGCTCGGGCATTCGTCACCAGAGATCACGTGGCGCGTCTACTCGTACATGATGGCGAACGACGATGAGGTGGGCCGGGCTGCGATGGCCGCGACGATGGGCTCGCTGCTCGCTGGCGTGTACCCGTCGTGTACCCGCGAGCAGCCGAAGGTGTCGGATGCCCGGGATTCTGGGGCGTGAGTTCGATGCCGTCCTCTTCGACCTGGACGGCACCCTCGTCGACTCGACTGCCAGCGTGCTGCGCGCCTGGGCGGCGGTGGCGGACGAACTCGGTGTGCCGCTGGCCGAGTTCGAACCGTACATGCACGGCATTCCCGGCCCGCAGGTGTTCGCCGCGGTCTGCCCGGCAATGCCGCCTGAGCAGGCGCGTGCGCTGGCGGCTCGGATGAACGCCGACCAAGCGCGGGACACCGACGGGGTACAGCCGATGCCCGGAGCGGCTGCCGCTGTCCGCAGGCTGCCACCGTCACGCTGGGCGATCGTCACCAGCGGCGACCACCTGCTGGCGACAGCTCGGATCGCCGCAGCCGGGTTGCCGAGGCCACCGATGCTGGTCACGTCCGATGACGTACGGGCCGGCAAGCCCGACCCGAAGTGCTACCTCGTCGCGGCGTCGCGCCTGGGCCGTGTGCCGGCACGCTGCCTGGTCGTCGAGGACGCCCCTGCAGGGGTCACCGCGGGACGGGCCGCCGGCATGCCGGTGCTTGGCGTCTTAACGACCTATCGACATCTCGATGCGGACATGACCACGCCCGATCTGTCCACAGTGGACATCCGCGCGAACAGCTTCGGCATCCGGGTAACGAAGCGATAGGTGAGCGACGGGACTATCGCGCGCGTTGAACTAAGTAACGTCGTCGAGGGGGCGGGGAATCGGGTCGATCCGCGCCGGCACGTCGATCTGGGCGTCCTTGGCTTGCTGCTCGGCCGCCTTCCGGCGCACCTTGCGCTTGTCATGCACTACCGCGAACACCACGGCGCCCTCGAACAACAGCACCATCGGGACCGCCATCGCGCACATCGTGAACGGATCGGTCGTCGGCGTCGCCACGGCGGCGAAGAGGAAGATCAGGAAGATCGCGAGGCGTTGCGACTTGCGCAGCCAGCGAGCGGGCAGCACGCCGGCGAGATTGGCCATCACGACAAGCAGCGGCAGCTCGAACGATGCGCCGAAGACGACCAGCATCAACGTGACGAACGACAGGTAGCTGTCGACGGTGAGCAACGCCTGGGTTCCCGAGCCCGCCACGCCCAGCAGTACGCGCAGCCCCTTGGCGAGCACGAAATACGCCAGTGCCACCCCGGCGGCGAACAGCGCCGTCGACGCGGCGATGAACCAGAGCGTGTATTTGCGTTCGTTCCTGCGCAGTCCCGGCGTGACGAACGCCCAGATCTGGTACAGCCACAAGGGCGCGGTCAGCACGGCACCGGCGATGAACGACACCTTGAGGCGCGTGGTGAAGCCTGCGAGCACCTGGGTGTAGATCAGGTGGCAGCCGCCGCCCTCGGTGCCCGGGAAGCGATGGTTGGCAGGCACCGAGCAGTACGGGTGCTCGAGAAAGCGCAGGATCGGGTCGTAGAAGACCCAGCCTACGATCGCCCCGACGGCGATGATCAGCAGCGCGATGATGACCCGATGACGCAACTCGCGCAGGTGGTCCATGACCGACATGCGGCCTTCGGGGTTGGCTGCGCGCTTGCGGCGCAACCGGGGCAGGCGCAGCCTCATAGCGTCACGGGCCGCCTGGTCGGGCCGGCAGTTGCCGCTGCGCGTCGGCAAGGCTCGCCTGCACGTCGCCCCATGTGTCGTGGAGGACGCGAAGCTGTGCGGCGTCCCGGGTCAGCCGCCTCGCCGTGCCGGCGATATCGAACGCGAACCCGCCGAGGACCGCCACTGCGATCAACGCCGCGACACCGCAGACGACTCCGACGACCCATGACACGCGCCGAACTCTACTTATGTGGAATATGCAGCGAGGGCGGCCCGGGCCTCCTTGCGGACGGACTCGGCGAGCCACTCGGGCGACAGCACCTCGACATGACCCGCAGCGCCCAGGGCCAGCGCCCGGACCCAGGCCGGGTCGGCCACGCGCACGCTGACCTGCCTCCTGCCGGCCGCGTCCACGGTTTCCGACTCGGGCGGGTAGTAGTCGGCGACCCAGGCATAGGCAGCATCGACGCGCAGCACGACCAGCATGTGCTCGGGTGCCGGCGTAAACACCCCGTCGCTGAGGTCGCGCAGCTCCGCCTCCGGCGGCGGGCTGGCCGGCTCGGCCAGTACTTCGGCGCGATCGATGCGGTCGACGCGGAACACCCGCATCCCCTCGGCGCGCCGGCACCATGCCTCCAGGTAGCTGCGCCCGTCCATCTCGAACAGGCGCATGGGATCGACGGTGCGCTCGGTCGTTTCGTCGCGGGTCGCGGTGTAGTACCGCAGCGCCAGCGCCCGCCTGCTGTCGATCGCCTGTTGCAGCACGGGCAGCATCGCGCCGACGCGGTCGAGCTCCACAGCCACCGTCTGCGCCTCCACCGAACCGCTCGCCACCGACTCCACCTTGGCCAGCGCCCGCTCGACGGCGTCGCGGTCCGTGACCCCCGGCATCTCGGCGAGTGTGCGCAGCGCGACCACCAGGGGTAGCGCCTCCTCGGCCGTCAGCCGCAGCGGCCGCGACATGCCCGCATCGAAGATCACCGAGACGGTGTCGCCTTCGAACGAGAGGTCGATCAGATCGCCGGGACCATGCCCTGGCAGCCCGCACATCCACAGCAGCTGCAGGTCGCGGCGCAGCTGGTCCTCGCCAACGCCGAAGTCGGCGGCCGCCTGTTCGATCGCAATGCCGTTGTGCGCCTGCAGGTACGGGACGAGGGCGAGCAGCCGTGGCAGCCGCTCCCGCTCACCGGTCATGGCGCTACTCCCGCGACGGCGGCGAGCCGGCACCGCACCGCCTCGACGAGGTCCGGCGGGTCAAGCGCCTGCGCGCACGCACCGGCACTCGCCACCATGCGAGCAAGCCAGCTCACGTCGGCGAACGTGATCGTCAGCACGCCGTCGTCGTCGCTGCCGGCGTAACGGCGCAACTGCGCGGCGCCGTCGCCGGTGACCCTGACGCGAGCTACGCGATCCTCGTCGGGCCGGCGCCCGACCACCGCGGCCAGCAGGTCGATGTTCTCGGGACGCGTGAACGCCCCGGTCTTCCCATACGGCGTCGCCTCCCCCTGCACGCGCGACAGCCGGAAACTGCGCTGCTCGTTGCGGTCGCGGTCGTGGCCTACGACGTACCACCGCCGCCGGTACGAGAGCACACCCCAGGGCTCGAGATCGCGCCGCTCCGGCTTGCCGGAACCCGACTTGATGTAGTCGAAGCGCACCGATCGGGCATGGCGCGCCGCATCCAAAAACACCGGCAGGCTCGGGTCGCTGGCATCCACATGGGGCAACACGCCCCGGGACGTCGGCTCGACGTCGGTGCCGCCGGCACGCAGCTTGATCAGCGCGTTGCGCGCCGGGGTGCCTAGTGCAGCGGACTGCCAGAGCCGGGCGGCGAGGCCCACCGCCGCGGCCTCGGCAGGGTCGAACTCGAGCGCCGGCAGCTCGTACCTGCGGCGCATGATGCGATACCCGTCGTCGGCGTCGAACACGCTGTTGCGGCCGGTCTCGAGCGGCACGCCGAGGTCGCGCAGCTCGGCCTTGTCGCGCTCGAACATCCGCTTGAACGCTTCGTCGGTGCGCGGGTCCCCGTCCGCGGCCTCGTAACCCGGCACGGCGTCCCGGATGCGCTCGGCGGTCAGGAACTGGCGTGTGGACAACAGGCAGATCACCAGATTGACCAGCCGCTCTGCCCGCCGTGCCGCCATGTCCTCGAAACTAATGCGCTTGCGCGCCCGCCGGCGGGCGGCTCGCGGGGCCTTGACGCGGGTCACTCCCCTATCGTTCCCGATCAGCGCCCCGATGCGCACGGGGATACGCCGGCGACGCCCACGTGGGGGCCCCGCCCTCACGTGGGATGGTCAAGTCATCACATCGAGTTGATCAGTTTCTCAACCCGGTCGTCCACGCTGCGGTACGGGTCCTTGCACAGCACCGTGCGCTGCGCCTGGTCGTTGAGCTTCAAGTGCACCCAGTCGACCGTGAAGTCACGGCGCCGTTCTTGAGCCCGGCGGATGAAGTCACCGCGAAGCTTCGCCCGGGTGGTCTGGGGTGGCACGTTCTTCGCCTCGAAGACGATCAGGTCGTTGGTGACCCGGTCGACGAGGCTGCGCCGCTGCAGCAGATAGAACAGGCCGCGGGTCCGCTGAATGTCGTGGTAGGCCAGATCGAGCTGCGCCACCCGCGGCGACGACAGCGGCAAGCCGTGCTTGCTGCGGTACCGCTCGATGAGCGCGAACTTCGTGGCCCAGTCGATCTCCCGGTCGATCTTGCTCAGGTCGCTCTGCTCGACTGCGTCCAGGGTGCGCCCCCACAGTTCCAGCACCCGCTTGGAGGCGGCATCGACGCCGGTGCGCTCGACGAAATCGACAGCCTTGCTGTAGTACTCGCGCTGTATCTCCAGTGCGGACGCGGACCGTCCCGCGGCGAGTCGTACTTGCCGCGTACCAGTCAGATCATGGGATATCTCGCGAATCGCCCGGATGGGGTTCTCCAGCGCCAGGTCGCGGAACGCTACGCCGTGCTCGAGCATCCGCAGCACGAGGTCCGCCGAGCCGACCTTGAGCATCGTCGTGCACTCGTTCATGTTCGAGTCACCGACGATGACATGCAGACGGCGGTAGCGCTCGGCATCGGCGTGCGGCTCGTCCCGGGTGTTGATGATCGGACGGGACCTCGTCGTGGCAGACGACACGCCCTCCCAGATGTGCTCGGCCCGCTGGCTCACGCAATACACGGCGCCGCGCGGGGTCTGGAGCACCTTCCCTGCCCCGCAGATCAGTTGCCGCGTGACGAGGAACGGGATGAGCACATCTGCCATCCGGCTGAATTCACCGTGGCGCCCCACGAGGTAGTTCTCGTGGCAGCCGTAGGAGTTGCCCGCCGAGTCGGTGTTGTTCTTGAAGAGGTATATGTCGCCTGCGATGCCCTCGTCATGCAGCCGCTTCTCGGCGTCGATGACAAGGCCTTCGAGGATCCGCTCCCCGGCCTTGTCGTGCGCTACGAGCGAGGTCAGGGAGTCGCACTCGGGCGTGGCGTATTCCGGGTGGCTGCCGACGTCCAGATACAGGCGCGCCCCGTTGCGGAGGAAGACGTTCGACGAGCGGCCCCACGACACGACACGGCGGAACAGGTAACGCGCCACCTCGTCAGGTGAGAGCCGGCGCTGCCCGTGGAAGGTGCACGTGACGCCGTACTCGTTCTCGATGCCAAAGATGCGTCGGTGCACACGTACAGCCTATGCGTAACCGGGTTGCGTTACAGGTTGAGCGTGAGCAGTGGCTTTTGCCCGTCCAGTGTGGCGATCTGCACAGAGGCGATCTGGTCGCGCGACAGCGAGGTGCCGCTGCCGTATTGCGCCACCTTGCCCGGCACGAGATTCCAGCTGCCGAGGGTGTGCCGATCGCCACTGCGGTCGACGACGACCAGTGCATACGGGCGGCCGGCCGGGACGTACTCGTAGTAGCTGCAGACCAGGTCGATGCGCGTGCCCCACCCGACTGACCGGATGTCGGCGGTCGCCTTGATCGGTGCATCGGCCACCGCGTGCATCGCGACTGGATGGGAGGCAGGGTGATCGGGCTGTGCGACCACGATGGACAGCGCCACGATGCACGCCGCCGCAGCAGCGGCGAGGCCGCCCACGATCCACCGCCGGCGGTTGCGCTCGCGCCGGATCCGCCGCAAAAGCGATGCCAACAGCGACGGCGGCGGCGCCTCGTCCTCGAGCACGGACGCCGGTACTGCGGCGAGCACGCGGGGGATGTCGCGCAGCTGCGCCACGGACGCGGAACAACGGTCGCACCCGGCCAGGTGCCGCTCGTAGGCGCGGCGGTCGTCGTCGGACAGCGCTCCGAGGATGTAAGCGCCGTCATACATCTCAAACGGATGCTCGCTCATTGTTCATCTCGCTCTTCGCGCAAGCGCTCATCGCGGAGGTTCGCTCCGCTCCTCGCGCCTTCGGCGCTGCGCTGCTCGCTCACCGCACTCCACCCACTTCGTCCAACGCCAGGCGCAACGCGCGCAGGGCGTAATGGGCACGGGACTTGACCGTCCCCTCGGGCACACCGAGTCGCCGCGCCGCCTCGGCTACCGACGAACCACGGTAGTAGCACTCGAGCAGTACCTGCCGGTGCTCGAGCGAGAGTTGCATCAGCGCGGTCGTGATCACCGCGGCGTCGGCGGAGCGGTCATTGGGGTCGGCGACCTGCAGTTCGGGCGGTTCGGCGGTGATGACTTCGCGCCGGCTACGGGAGGTGCGCCAATCGTCGATGACGATGCGCCGTGCCACGGTGAACAGCCATGCCCGTGCCGAGCCGTGCGACTGATCCAGGACCTGCGGATGCTTCCACGCCCGCAGCATCGTCTCTTGGACGACGTCCTCCGCCCGTGCCCGATCGCCCCCCGTCAGGTGGACCGCGTACGACCACAATGCATGGGCGTGCTGGTCGTGCAGCGCGCGCATCAGGTCGGCGTCGCTGATGGGCACACCACTCCCGCTGGCTCGGGCAGTCGCCACGCTCCGGCGCGGCGCGTCGGTCATCGTGAAGTCTGCCGCGCCGGTTAGCTCTGGCGCGAGTGTTGCCACGACATCCATGCCGCCAATCCCCCGAAACCACATGCCGTGAGCGCGAACCTCGCCCGGGCGGGTGCGTGTACGGACATCGACGGCCTCCTTGATTCCTGCCAATAAACACGGGCGAGGGAGGGCAATGGTTCACGGTGAACCGAGACGACTGCGGCGCCGTGGTGCTCACTGAGGCCGCGACCCGAAAGGTACCGTTGATGACCACTGTGACCCGCCGCACTGTTCTCGCAGCCGGCGCCGTCGGGGCGGGCACCGTCGCGGCGTGCGGATCGAGTTCGTCGACGAGCCGGGTGACGCCGCAGCCGAACGCCCAACTGGTCAAGCTCGACGACATCGAGGTGGGCCGGTGCGTGTCCGCGAAGTTGCCGGACGGGCGCACCGCCATCGTGTCGCGCCCGACCTCGGACACCGCGGTGGCGTTCAGCGCCACATGCACACACATGGGCTGCACGGTCGCACCGGCCGGCAGCGAATTGCACTGCCCGTGTCACGGCTCCAAATACAACGCGCTGACCGGAGCGGTGATCCACGGACCGGCCTCGCGACCACTCGCCAAGCTTGGGGTCCGGGTGGCGAACGGCGAGGTTGTAACCAGCTAGGTCCCGTCGGACTCACGGTGGGGGGAGTCCGATGGTGCCGGCTCCCCCGGCTCTGAGGTGTCTTCCCGCGGCAGCAGCGCGGTAAGGGCGGCCCCGGTGATCCGCTTGAACTTGCGGGTAGGCCGGGTGCGATCGAGCACGGCCACTTCCAGCTGGTTGGCCGGCAGCGCGCGGGGGGCGCTGTTGCCGCCGACCGAGCCCAGCCCGCGCACGGCCACCGCTAGCGCCTCGCCAAGCGGCAGCCGCTCCTTGAACGTCCGGCGGATCTGGGTGGTGAGCGCGTCGGCCTGGCCACCCATTACGAGGAAGTTCGGCTCGTCGATGATCGTGCCGTCGTACGAAATGCGGTACATCTGGTCGTCGTCGGGGCTCTCCGCCACCTCGGCCACGCACAGCTCGACCTCGTACGGCTTCTGTTGCTCGGTGAAGATCGTGCCGAGGGTCTGCGCGTAGGCGTTCGCCAGCGCGCGGGCGGTGACGTCGCGCCGGTCGTAGGAGTAGCCACGCATGTCGGCCAATCGGATGCCCGCGACGCGCAGGTTCTCGAACTCGTTGTACATGCCGACTGCGGCGAAGCCGATGCGGTCGTAGATCTCGCTGACCTTGTGCAGGGCGGAGCTGGCGTTCTCCGCGACGAACAGCACACCGTCGGTGTAGGTGGATACGATGACGCTGCGGCCGCGGGCAATGCCCTTGCGCGCGTACTCCGAACGGTCGCGCATGATCTGCTCGGGCGACGCGTAGAACGGCATCGTCATGATGTGATCTCCGTGGGTTTGGGTCAGGTTCCGGGCTGATCGCGGCGCTCGTCGGCGATGGCGCGGGCAACGGTCTCCAACTCTGAGTCCGGCACCCGGCTGGTGCCCTCGGCGTTCGCGAACATCACGATCGGAAAGATCTGCCGAACCAGGTCGGGCCCGCCGGTGGCCGAGTCGTCGTCAGCGGCGTCATAGAGCGCCTCAACGGACACCCGCACGATCTCGTCGCGGCTAAGGCCGGGGCGCCAGCGCTTCTTCAGCGACGACTTGGCATACGGCGAGCCGGAGCCCACCGAGTCGTAATAGCGCTCCGGATACAGCCCGCCCGCCACATCGAAGCTGAAGATCTTGCCGGCCGAGGACGGGTCGGGGGCCTCGATGTCGAAGCCCGCGAACAGCGGCACGACGGCGAGGCCCTGCGTGGCGAGGCCCAGGTTGCCGCGAATCATGGTCGCGAGCCGGTTGGCCTTGCCGTTCAGCGTGAGCTGGGTGCCCTCGATCTTCTCGTAGTGCTCGAGCTCGACCTGGTAGAGCTTCACCACCTCGATGCCCACTCCGGCCGAGCCCGCGGTGCCGATGAGCGAGTAGTCGTCGGAGGCGAACACCTTTTCGAAGTCCCGCTCGGCGATCAGATTGCCCATGGTGGCGCGTCGGTCACCGGCCATGACGACGCCGCCGTCGTACATGGCGGCGATGATGGTCGTGGCGTGGGGTGCGAGTTCGGGGAGGATGCGCGGGTTGGGCAGCAGTTCTGGTGCGGTGGTTTTGAGGAATTCGGTGAACGAGGACGACCCGGGCGACATTGCGTAGCGCAGCACGCCGGGAAGCGCAGCTGTGCCGCTGAACCGCTCGATGCTCACGGCGCTCCTGTCAGTGTCGAGTTGCTGTAAGCGACCCTACCGACCCGCGCACTGACCGTGGTACCGGCGCCGTCTGCGTCGCATGGCGCCAGCGGCTACTGGCCGCCCTTCTGCACGAACGACCGGACGAAGTCCTCGGCGTTCGTCTCGAGGACGTCGTCGATCTCGTCGAGAAGGGCGTCGACGTCTTCGGTCAGCTTCTCCTGGCGCTCGGCGACGTCGGACGTGGTCTCGACGTCGACCGCGTCGGCTTCGTCGGGCTGGCGTTGCGGCCGGGTCTGGCCGCCTTCGTGAGTTGGCATGCGAACTCCCCTCGCTCGGGCCGACTTCACCCTAGCTCGACATGACCATCGTGCGCCGCTCGCTTCTCAGCGCGGACCGACGAGGGCCTCGATCAGCGACGCAGCCGTGGGGCAGCGTTCGAGCAGCTCACCCACGTGTGCCTTGGTGCCCCGCAGCGGCTCCAGCGTCGGCACCCGCACCAGGGACTCGCGGCCAACGTCGAAGATGACGGAATCCCACGACGCCGCGGCGATGGCGGAGCCGTAGCGTTGCAGGCACTGCCCGCGGAAGTACGCACGCGTGTCGTCCGGCGGGGTGGACATCGCCTCTTGCGCCGCACCCGGGGCCAGCAGCGTCTGCATCGCGCCGCGTGCGACCAGCCGGTGGTAGAGCCCCTTGTCGGGGCGAACATCGGAGTACTGCAGGTCGACGAGTTGCAGCCGGTGCGAGTCCCAGTCCAGACCGTCGCGATCGCGGTAGCCGTTGAGCAGACGCAACTTGGCGACCCAGTCGAGTTCGCCCACCAGTTGCATCGGATCGGAGTCCAGTCGGGTGAGCACTGATTCCCACCGGGACAGGATGTCGCGGGTCTGCTCGTCGGCGTCCTCACCAAGGCGGTCGTCGACGAATTTGCGGGCCCGGTCGAAGTACTCGCCCTGGAGTTCCACTGCGGTGATCGTCCGCCCGTCGGCGAGGCGGATGAGGTGCGCCAGCGTCGGGTCGTGCGAGACCTCATGCAGCTCTCGGACCGGCTGAGCAATGGTGAGGTCGTCGGGAAGGAAGCCGTCCTCGATCATCGCCAGCACCAGGGCGGTCATGCCGACCTTGAGATACGTCGAGATCTCCGACAGGTTCGCGTCGCCGATGATCACGTGCAGTCGGCGATACCGGTCGGCATCGGCGTGCGGCTCGTCGCGGGTGTTGATGATGGGACGCTTCAACGTGGTCTCGAGACCGACCTCGACCTCGAAGAAATCGGCCCGCTGCGAGATCTGGAAACCAGCGGTGCGCCCGTCCTGGCCGATGCCGACCCGTCCCGCGCCTGTGATCACCTGCCGGGACACGAAGAACGGCACCAGGTGGCGCACGATCGACGCGAACGGCGTCGACCGGTTCATCAGGTAGTTCTCGTGCGCGCCGTACGAGGCTCCCTTGTTGTCGGTGTTGTTCTTGTAGAGGTTGATGGGAGTGCCGACTCCCGGCATGGACGCGACCCGACGGGCTGCATCAGCCATGATCAGTTCGCCGGCCTTGTCCCAGCGCACCACGTCGATCGGCGTCGTGACCTCGGGGGTCGAGTACTCAGGATGCGCGTGGTCGACGTACAGCCGCGCGCCGTTGGGCAGGATGACGTTGGCCATCCCGGCGTCCTCTTCGGCCTCGATGAACTCCTGAGCAACCCCCGGCCCTCCGCCGAGTTCGAAGCCGCGGGCGTCCCGCAGCGGCGACTCTTCCTCGAAGTCCCAGGCCGCCCGTCGCGCGCGCCCGGCGGGCAACGTGCTCGCGTACGCGTTCACGACCTGCGCGGAGAGCAGCATTGCGTTGGCGGACGGCTGGCCGGGCAGGCTCACGCCGTACTCGACCTCGGTGCCCATGACCCGGCGAACGCTCATTCTTCAAGGCTACGGCTCGGGCCGACCGATCTGCGCTGCGACGGTGCGCCAACCTCAGGCCGGCCAAGCTAACGATGTGATATCGAATCCCGGATCTCGCACTAACGCGCATGGTTCGCGCGTCCTAAGGGTAGAGAAGCGAGCAACCATCGCGGCCTGGGACGGCGGGAGGACGCAGCGTGAGCGAGCAGCACAGGGTGAGCACGCCAGCCCGAGAAGGGCAGCTGACAGCAGCGATGAGCGCTCGCGCGAACAGCCAGGAGGGCGGCGTGACGACAAACCCGCTACGTGCCGGCGCCAACACGCACCGCTCGGTTCGGTCGACCACGACCAAGGCGCACTCCGAAGACGTGGTGAACTGGCTGCACGACGCATCGCAGCGGCTGCTGGAGGCGCGGCTGGCCCGCGCCCTCGACCAGCGACGGCAAGCCGGATAGGGGAAAGCAGCCGAAGCGGCGCGACACCCGGGCGCACGGCCCGCAGGACTCGGCGCCACGCCGATCGGCCTCGTTCACAAGTCTCGCGGGGCCGGCAATCCGATTAGTGCAGCCCGGCCAGGAAGCTGTGCGTGATCGCGACGGCCACCTTGGACGTCTGGCCGTCGTAGACGAACACTGCGAAGGCAAGATCGCCGCGGTAGCCCGCGAACCAGCCGTGTGAACGCGGCGGCGTCGCTGTGCCGTATTCGGCGGTGCCGGTCTTGCCCGCGACGTCGCCGGGCAGATCGGCGAGCTCGGTGGCCCGCCCACTCGTCACTGTGGCGCGCATCAGGTCGCGCAGCGTTGCTGCCGTCCGCTGTGGCAGCCGCGATCCCGCCCGGGCCTGCTCCCCCACGACCAGCGACGGCGCAACCGGACGCCCCGACTGCACGGCCCCGGCAGCTTCGGCCATGGCAAGCGGGCTGACGAGGACGCGGCCTTGCCCGATCGCGTCCGCCGCCTGCTCGGTGAGCCCGATGGGTGGCGGAACCGAGGCGCTGAATGATTCGACCGGTAGCCGCCACGTCTCGCCCAGACCGAGTCGCCGGGCGGCAGCGCCGAGCGCGGTCGGCGGCAGCGCCAGGCCCAATGTCATGAACGTCGTATTGCACGACATGGCAAACGCGGTGCGCAGCGGCACGACACCGAGGTCGAAGCGATCGTCGTTGACGAATACCCGCCCGTCGACCGTCTTCGTCCCCGGGCACGGTTCGGGTGTGCTCGCGCTCAGCCCACCACGGGCCAGTGCGGCCTCCGCGGTGACGATCTTGTAGCTGGAACCCGGGGGGTACTGCGCGGCCAGCGCGATGTCGCCGGGCGTCGAGGCGGAGTTAGCAACCGCGAGGATGCGGCCGGTTGCGGGCTGCAGGGCCACGATCGCGGCCGACTCCGGCACGGCGCTCAGTGCGTTGTCGGCGGCGGTCTGTACGGCACGGTCGAGCGTGAGCTGCACCGGCTTGCCCGGCTTGGGTGTGCCGAGACTCGCGACCTCGCGCACGGGCGTCCCGTCGGCGTTGGCCGCGTACACGTCGACGCTCGGCGTGCCGGCGAGCTGCGCGTCGAAGACCCTTTGCAGTCCGTCCAGCCCGGTCTGATCGCCGTCATGCACCCGCCCGGCCGAGGCCTTGACCAGATCTGCCGTCGCCGGGCCGACGTGGCCGAGCAACGGCTGGGCGAATCGGCTGGTCGGGCCGAGCAGCTCGGTACCCGTGCGGAACACGGTTCCGGGCAGTGGGTGAATGATCGGCCGCACTGCCTCGTAGGCCGGCTTGCGCAGCGTGACGACGTCGACGAAGGCGTCCCTGCTTGGTGCGCGTTTCACGCTGCGGGCGATGTCCGCCGCGCTGATGTGCAGCGTGGCTGCCAACGTGGCCGCGAGTGCGTCGAGGTTCTTGACCCGCGATGGTTCGATGCCGACGTAGACGACCGGGGTCTCGGCGAACAGCGGCTGGCCGGCGGCGTCCTGGATCTGCGCCCGTGGTGGCTGGGTGCGGCGGGCGAGCAGGTGCTGGCCGCCGCCAAGAGCAGGGTGGAGCGCACTCGGCGTCCACGCGACGGTCCAGGCACCGTCCTTGTTGGTGAGTTGCAGCCTGCCCTGGTAAGTCCACGGCGTGCCCACCCCGGGCACCGACCACACCGCGCGGAACTGCGCCGTCGCGCCGTGTTGTGATGTGACGCGCAGCGTGCCGGTCGGATTGCCGAGGTTCTTCAGGCTGCTGGCGATGACATCGGCGGCGCCGGCCTGGTCGGACGTCGCGGCCGCAGCCGCCGTGGCATCATCGCGCCCGAGCGCATCGAGGAAGCGCTGCGCCGCCGCCCTCTCAGGAGACGTCCCATGGCCGCACGCGGCAAGCAGCGAGCAACCGAGCAGCGAGGCGGCGGCGACTGCGACGATCGGACGCACGTGACGGAGCCAACCACAGGGCGGCGAGTGCTCGCGCGAAGAGCCCCGCCGCCGCGGGCGGGGTTATAGATACTGTCCGGTGTTGCCGACCGTGTCGATCGATCTGCCCGCGTCCGGGCCCTTGCCGGATACCAGCGTGCGGATGTAGACGATCCGCTCGCCCTTCTTGCCCGAGATGCGGGCCCAGTCGTCCGGGTTCGTGGTGTTCGGCAGATCCTCGTTCTCGCGGAATTCGTCGACACACGCCGCCAGCAGGTGCGACACGCGCAGGCCCTTGTTGCCCGATGTCAGCAGGTCCTTGATCGCCATCTTCTTCGCCCGGTCGACGATGTTCTGGATCATCGCGCCCGAGTTGAAGTCGCGGAAGTACAGCGTCTCTTTGTCGCCGTTCGCGTAGGTGACCTCGAGGAACCGGTTCTCCTCGGTCTCGGCGTACATGCGCTCCGTCGTGCGCTGGATCATCGCCGCCACCGTGGCCTGGACGTCACCGCCGTGCTCGGCCAGGTCTTCGGCGTGGATCGGCAGCGTCGTGGTGATGTACTTCGAGAAGATGTCGCGGGCCGCCTCGGCGTCCGGCCGTTCGATCTTGATCTTGACGTCCAGCCGGCCGGGTCGCAGGATCGCGGGGTCGATCATGTCCTCGCGGTTCGATGCGCCGATCACGATGACGTTCTCGAGGCCCTCGACGCCGTCGATCTCGGACAGCAGTTGCGGCACGATCGTGTTCTCGACGTCGGAGGAGACACCCGATCCGCGGGTGCGGAAGATCGAGTCCATCTCGTCGAAGAACACGATGACCGGAGTTCCCTCGCCGGCCTTCTCGCGAGCCCGCTGGAACACCAGCCGGATGTGCCGCTCGGTCTCGCCGACGTATTTGTTGAGCAGCTCCGGGCCCTTGATGTTCAAGAAGTAGGACTTCGCGGTGGAGCCGTCACCGCGGGCCTTTTCGACCTGGTTGGCGAGGGAGTTGGCCACCGCCTTGGCGATCAGCGTCTTGCCGCAACCGGGCGGCCCATACAGCAGGATGCCCTTCGGCGGGCGCAGCTCGTGCTCGCGGAACAGGTCGGAGTGCAGGAACGGCAGTTCCACGGCGTCGCGGATCGCCTCGATCTGCTTGGCCAGCCCGCCGATATCGGAGTAGTCGATGTCGGGGACCTCTTCGAGGATGAGCTCCTCGACCTCGCTCTTGGGGATGCGCTCGTATGCGTACGCGGACCGCGGCTCGAGCAGCAGCGAGTCGCCGCTGCGCAGCGGGCTGCCGCGCAGGAGGTCGGCGAGGTAGATCACCCGCTCCTCGTCTGTGTGCCCGATGACCAATGCCCGCTCGCCGTCGTCGAGCAGCTCTTTGAGCATCACGATCTCGCCGGCGCGCTCGTACCCGCGGGCGGCGACGATGTTCATCGCCTCGTTGAGCATGACCTCCTGGCCGTGCCGCAACTCGTCGACCTTTACCTCCGGTGACACCGCGACGCGCAGCTTGCGCCCGCCGGTGAAGATGTCGACCGTGCCGTCGTCGAACCGCTCCAGGAAGACGCCGTAGCCGCTCGGCGGCTGCGCCAGGCGGTCGATCTCCTCCTTCAGCGCGACGACTTGGTCGCGCGCCTCGCGCAGCGTCTCGACGAGGCGCTCGTTGCGCTCGCCGAGACTCGCGACTCGCGCCTGGGCGTCCGCGAGCCGCTCTTCCAGGATGCGCATGTGCCGTGGCGACTCGGCGACCTTCGCCCGAAGCAGTTCGACCTCCTGCTCGAGAAAGGCGGTGCGCCGGCGTGCCTCGCGGCTGTTTTCGTCGTCGTCACTCGAGCGGAACGTGTCGTCGGACTCGTGAGCCATGCGTGCCACCTCCACTCGTGTGGTTTGCGAAAATCCACCCTACACAGCGAGGCCAATCCGGGGATGCATCTACCCTCGCTATGGAAGGTCCCGAAACCGATCGGAAACATGCGAGAGATCAGGGAACAGTGTTGAGCGAGCCACTGCGCGTCTGGATCGATCAGGATCTGTGCACGGGCGACGGTCTGTGCGTCCAGTACGCACCCGAGGTGTTCGAGTTCGACGTGGACGGTCTCGCGTACGTGAAGACCGAGGGGGGCGAGCTGCTCGCCGCCAAGCGCGCGGCAGCCGATGTACCTCCTCGGCTGCGCCTGGACGTGATCGACTCGGCGAAGGAGTGCCCCGGCGAGTGCATCCACGTCGTGCGCTCCGATGACGGCACCGAGGTTGCCGGGCCAAACGCTTAACCCGCCTGCGCGGATCCGTGGCTCCGCTCCGCGCCGGACGGCGCGGGCCGCGCCGCGGCGGCGGGCTCTTCGCGCGAGCGCTCATCGCCCGGTGGCTGGGTTCGGTGCGGTCGTTTCCCTTGTTGCTTACGCGAGCCTCTTCGCTGGGTTTTCAACTGTCGGCGTGTCGCTGCGGGGTGTGCAGCTGTATACGGATGATACTAGAGGGCTCGATGTTGCAGTTGTGAACAGTGTGATTCCGTCGTACGGTGATTCGCGGTCGACGGAAGGATCGCCATGTCACGCCTGCGCCCGTCCCATCCGGACCAATCGATCCCTCAATCGCCAAGCCGTGCCGCGCGGATCATCCGCCGGCTCGGTGTCCTCGGTATTTGCGCGACGATCGCCACCGGCGCCCTGCTCGAACTACGGCACGCCTCGACGGCGTCTGCCGATCCGTCGGCTCACGACTGGTACCGGCTGCGGGTGTGCGAGTCGGGCAACAACTACCGGATCAACACCGGCAACGACCACTACGGGGCATACCAGTTCGACCTGCCCACCTGGCGCAGCGTCGGCGGTCGTGGCTACCCGAACCAGGCGTCCCCCGCCGAACAGGACGCGCGCGCCCTCATGCTCTACCGGATGCGTGGCTGGGAGCCGTGGCAATGCGCGGCGATCGTGGGGCTGCGTGAGGATCGCGACGCGCGATCCGGGCGGGTCAGCGACATCACGGTGGCGGGCGGTGGCAGCCCGGCATCCCCCACCCCGCGCCGTTCCCACGCGTGGCCCGGCGTCTATTACTCGCTCGGTGACAACAGTGCAGGTATCAGGCAGTGGCAGCTGCAGATGCGCGCACGCGGGGCGCCCTTGACCGGGAGCGGGCAGTTCGGTCCGCACACCCTCGCCGTGGTCAAGGCCGTGCAACAGCAGAACGGCCTAGGGGTGACCGGCCTGCTCGGCCCGAACACGTGGGCGCTCGCCTGGAACGGCAGCTACCAGCCCGGTGGCGTGCCGGTGGCACCCGCGCCACGGCCGACTCCCAAGCCGGCGCCACGGCCGACCCCGAAGCCGGCGCCACGGCCGACCCCGAAGCCCGCGCCCCACCCTGCGCCGGCGAAGGTGAAGGCGCCGGCGTGGACGGCCCCGCAGTACTACTCGCTCGGCGACAGCAGCGCGACGATCAAGGCATGGCAGCAGCAGATGCGCACGCGTGGTGCGCCGCTGCGAGTCACCGGCCAGTTCGGCACGAACACGCTCGCCGTGATCAACGCGGTACAGCAGCAGAACCACCTGAAGGTGACCGGACTCCTGGGGCCGATGACGTGGAAGCTGGCCTGGACAGGCAGCTACCGCAAGCCGCCGGCCGTTCCCGCGCTAATCGGTCAGCAGTACTTCTCGTCCGGTGACAACAGCCCGGCCATCAAGGCCTGGCAGCTTCAGATGCGCTCGCGCGGTGCGCCGCTCACCGGAAGCGGGCAGTTCGGGCCGAGCACGCTCGCCGTCGTCAAGCGCATCCAGCAGATGAACCATCTGACCGTGACGGGAGTGCTCGGCCCGGAGACGTGGAAGATGGCCTGGCTCGGCGCGTACTGAGTACCCGGCGAGCGCGGACGCTTGGTTCGCTCGTCGCCTACTCGGCCCCTTTCGCGGGGCGGCGCTGCCGAGGCGGTGTCGTCACGCCCGGCGCCAGGCGGCGGGCCATGACCAGGAATGCGGTGTGCCCGATCATGCGGTGCTCCGGGCGTACGGCGAGGCCGACGACGTGCCACCCGCGCATGAGGGACTCCCACGCGGCCGGCTCGGTGTATCCGCCGTGCTCGCGTAGCGCCTCGACAAGCCGCGACAGCTGGGTCGTCGTCGCTACGTAGCCGAGCAGTACGCCTCCGGGGCGCAGGGCGTCCGACACCTGCGGCAGCACCTCCCAGGGCGAGAGCATGTCGAGGACCACCCGGTCGGCAACCTCCCCGGCCGGGTGGCCGGCGATGTCGGCCACGCGCAGGGTCCAGTTCTGCGGACGGCAGGCGTAGAACGTCTCGACGTTGCGGGCCGCCACCTCGGCATGGTCGGCGCGGCTCTCGTACGAGATGACCCGCCCCGCCGGACCGACCGCGCGCAGCAGGGAACAGGTGAGTGCGCCAGAGCCTGCGCCCGCCTCGAGCACCACGGCGCCCGGGTGGATGTCCCCCAAGGCAACGATGTGGGCGGCATCCTTCGGGTAGACGACGGCCGCGCCCCGCGGCATCGACAGCACGAAGTCGGCGAGTAGCGGGCGCATCGCGAGGTACGGCGTACCGGACGTCGAGGTGACGACGCTGCCTTCAGGCGCACCGATCAGTGCATCGTGCTCGATCGCGCCGCGATGGGTGTGGAACTGCCTGCCGGCTTCGAGGGTGACGGTGTGCTGCCGGCCTTTCGGGTCGGTGAGCTGCACGCGCTCGCCGCCGGAGAAAGGCTTCGACGTCACGCGGCCGGCCCGGTCAGCTGGGCGACGAGGTCCTTCGAGGAGACCACGCCCGCGAACGAGCCGTCCGGGTTCAGCACCAGATACTCGTTGGCAGGCGTGGTGCGAAGTGCGGTGAGCAGGTCGTCACCGGCGAGGTCGACACCTAGCACCATGCCTCGCTCGAGAGGCCGGGCCACCTCGGCGACGCGAACCCACGGGCGCTGCTCGAGCGGCACCGCCGCGATGCGCACCTCGTCGACGATGGCCTGCGGGCGGTCGCCGGCGTCGACGACGACCAAGCCGCCGACGCGTGCCTCTCCGGCGCGGCGGATCGCCTCGGACACGGGCAGGTCAGGGTGCACGAGCAGTCCGGGGCGCACCAGCCGGCGCACGGAAAGCCGCGGCAGCCGCCGTTCCAGCTCGGCTACGCGCAGCGACTGTGTCGCGCCTATCCAGATGAACGCGCCGAGCAGCAGCCCGAACAGGCCCGTGCCGATACTCCAGTTGAACCCGCCGATGTCGAGCAGTAGCGCTGAGCCCGCGACGAGAACTGCCAGCACCCGTCCCGTCCACGCGGCCACCCGCGTACCGGTAAGCCGTGAGCGAGTGGCGCCCCACACGCCGGCGCGCAGCGCCCGTCCGCCGTCGAGCGGCAGCCCGGGCAGGAGGTTGAAGAGGGCGACCACGAGGTTGCTCCATACCAGCAGGGCCAGCAGGACCGAGAGCACCGAGGCGTCGGGCACGAACCCGTGCCCGAGCCAGGCGAGGCCGGCGAGCGCCAGCGACACCAAGGGCCCAGCGAGCGCGATGAGCACCTCGTCACGAGGACGGCGAATTTCACCCTCGATCTCAGACACGCCGCCGAGCAGGAAGATCACGACGCGGTTGACAGGCTGGCCCAGCACGAGGCTGATCGCCGTGTGGCCCAGCTCGTGAGCGAGCACACACAGTGCCAGCAACACGGCGAAGACGAACGCATACAGATACGACAAAGGCCGACTGAGGCCGTCGACCAGCTCATAGATGATGCGGTTGTAGGTGATGGTTATAAGTGTCGCGATAAGCACCCAGGACGGGGCGAAATACAGCGGAACGCCACGGAAGCTCCCCACCGGTAGCAGCCTGTCACCGGTCGGGCGGGGCGGACGGTTCATGCTCATCGCCAGCGATGCTACGGCGCCTCATGGTGAGTCGGGTTAGCGTACGGAGCGTGAGCGACAGCGACGATCTACAGAGCCGCATCAAGGCTCAGATCGCCGCTAACCGGCGCAGCCGCCGCCACGCCCACGCGCGGCGGCCCGTGACACCTGCCGAAAACGCGCGGCCGTTGCCCGGACGGGCGCCCGAGCCGGCGTCGCCGCTGGACGAAACCCAGATCATCGAGGCCATCCCGCCCGACGAGAGGGGCGAGATCCCGCCGCAGCCTCGCCGGCGGCCGCGGCGACAATTCGCGTTCCCCATCCGACTGTTCGTGCTGCTCGCTGTGACGGCGCTGCTCGCGGTGGGGCTGCGCGCATTCGTCGTCGAGCCGTTCTGGATTCCGTCCGAGTCGATGGAACCGACGCTGCACGGCTGCGCCGGCTGCGACAACGACCGGCTGCTCGTCGACCGCCTCTCCTACCACCTGCACGCAGTGCACCGCGGCGACATTGTGGTGTTCCACCGCCCGCCCGGCGTCGACGCCACGGAGAAGGTGCTGATCAAGCGGGTCATCGGCCTGCCCGGCGAGAGGGTGAGCGGCCACGACGGGAAGGTGTGGATCGGCTCGCGATCGCTCCAGGAGTCCTACGTCAATCGCGCGTGTCACGGCACAGCTGATTTCAGCCCCGTGACGGTGCCCTCCGGTCGCTATTTCGTGATGGGCGACAACCGATGTGATTCGACCGACAGCCGGGTCTTCGGTGCGATTCCCGGGTCGTCGATCATCGGCCGGGCGTTTGTGATCATCTGGCCGCTCAGTCGCATCCACTGGCTCTGACGCTCGCGCCTGCGCGAAATTGTCAGGGAACGGTTCTAGTGTCTGGGAGCATGACGGAGACGATGGCGGTGGCGGCATTGCCCGATGCGGTAATCGGCTCGCTCTCGCCGTCGCGCGCGTCGGATTTCAAGACCTGCCCGTTGCTGTACCGGTTCCGCACCATCGACCGGCTGCCCGAGGCGCCGTCCCGCGCAGCGGTAAGGGGCACGGTGGTGCATACCGTGCTGGAGCGCTTGTTCGACCTGCCTTCGGCGCAGCGCACCGTCCGCGCCGCGCAGCAGCTCGTTGAGCCGGCTTGGCGTGCCCTGTTGGCCGAGGAGCCCGAGCTTGCAGCCCTGTTCGCCGACGAGGCCGACCTGACCGCCTGGCTCGACTCGGCCGGTGAGCTCGTCGAGGGCTACTTCGCGATCGAGGACCCGTCCCGGTTGGAGCCGGCTGCGCGCGAAGAACTTGTCGAGACCGTGATCGACGGGCTGCGGCTGCGCGGCTATGTCGACCGCCTCGACGTCTCGTCGTCCGGCGACGTGCGCATTGTCGACTACAAGACGGGGACGATCCCGCGCGAGGCGTTCGAGGCCAAGGCCTTGTTCCAGATGAAGTTCTACGCGCTCATGCTGTGGCGCACCCGCGGCGTCGTGCCGCGGCAGTTGAAGCTGATTTACCTGTCCGACCGCGACACGCTCACCTACATGCCGGAGCAGGACGAACTCGTCCGCTTCGAGCGCACCCTGAAAGCGATCTGGGTGGCCATCGCGCGGGCTGCCGAGGCGCGCGACTTCCGTCCGAGTCCGAGCCGGCTGTGCGACTGGTGTGATCACCAGGTCCGCTGCCCCGCCTTCGGTGGCACACCGCCGCCGTTCCCGGCCGACGCGCTGAGCCGCATCGACCGAGATCGGCGGGATCCGTCCGAGCCCGCCATCCCGCCCGAACTCTGACGGGCCGAGCCCTGATGCGACGAGCAAGAACGCGCGATTTGGCTTGAGAGTGCGCCGCTTGGCGGCGCGATCGAGAGGCACCAACCGGCGGATATGAGGCGCACACTGCAACACATGGCGACGGGTGATGCGTCGGAGGCGACGTCTGCCGGGATCGACGCGCTGACGGCGCAGATCGACGGCATGCGGGCCACGGTGCGCGGCATGCGCAGTGAATTGCCGCAATATCCGCGCAAGAGCAGTGAGTACCGCGCCGCGGTACACGAGATTGCCGCCGCTACCACGGAGCTGATAGACGCGCAGGGCAGGCTGGGCCAGATGTGGCTGGCGTACCAGCGGCGGCTGGGAGCGCAGCGACGCGAGCGCGACCGAACGCGCACGCGGCGCCAGCTGTGGCTGCTCACCGAGGCGGTCGCCCTCGTCGGCGCGCTGATCGCGCTGCTCGCGGCGTCGGGCGCCGTCGCCGTGTCGAAGCTTGCGATTGGCGTGCCACTGCTGCTCGCCGCCGCCCTGATGGCGGCCTCGATGAGGCCGCGCACGGCGCGCGAAGCAGGACCGCACGCCCTGGACTTGCGCAAGGGAGTGGCTGCCACGGCACTGGCTGTGCTCGCGTTGCTCGGCGTACTGGTATGGCCCGCGCTCGGCTATGCGTGTGTGCTTGTCCTCGCGGTCGCCGCCGTGCCGGTTCTTGCCGCCTGGCAGACGCGGCAGCGACGCGCGGTAGAGGGTGACTTGCGCCGTGACTGAGATGCCGAGCGGTGACCCGGAGCGAACGAGAATGGGCGACGTCGAGGCGGAGCTCAACGCCGTCCGAGCCGACATCGGCGAGCTGCTACGAGCGCTGCGGCTGGTAGGCCAGCAGGTCAGCTGGCTGATGGACAACGCCTTGATCACTCCCGACGTGCCTGTCTGCGACCTCGACGCCGACGTCGACGAGGCGATGGTGGCTCTGGCGGCGACGGTTGAGCGGGGCGAGGGTATCCAGAGCCAGCTGCTCGACGGCGTTACGCGCAACGAGCTGCTGCTGGCGGTCGACCGGCACGCCGAGTGGCAACGCCGGCTCGACGATCAGTACGCCGCGGTCGTCGCGCTCAGCGGGACGGTCGCGGCCGACGACGAGCCGGCAGCACTGCGCGCCGCCGAAGAGTTCCCCGCCGCCACGCAAGCCCTGCGCGATCTCGAGGAGGACGGCCCGCAGCTGCAGGTGGCTGCGCGAAACGCCGCTCAGCGCCTCCACGGTGATGACGAGATACGCCGCGAGCACGGCGGGGACATCGATGCCGTCGCGGATGCCTGGCAGCAACTGTGCCGCCGCCTGCGGGCCACCATCGACGAGGGTGTCGCGAAACATGCGCTGTTCCCCGCATGGTTCCGCAACAGCCTGGGGCTCTCCCCTCCGCAGGATCAGCCGACCCGGTGGTTCGAGCTGGCCACCGAGGTCCGCGCCTACCGGATCACCTACGGCATCGTCGCCGACGATTCGGCGCTAGGCGCTATGCCGGGCGGCGACTCCTCCCAACGACGCCGCGCATGGTATTGGCGGCTGTCCGCAGGCTTGGCACGCCTCACCTGATGATGACCAGTGGGATCGCCGTCTCGGCCGGCGTCATCGAGCCGTGGTACGCGACGAGCTTGCCGGCGAGGTCCGGCTCATGCTTGGTGGCCAGCACCGCGTAATCGCCGCGGCACGTCACGACCACGTCGCCGATGCGCGCGAGATGCTGTTCGGGCACGGCGCCGAACCAGCCGGCGGCCACCGCCTCGTCGCGGCTGACCACGTCCGCGGCGTCGCCGAGCACCGCGCGCCACGCCGCGATCACGTCCTCGCGCGCGCCCCGTCGGGTGTGTAGATAGCGCACCCGCGCCTCACCGGCCACAATGCGCACGCCGCGGCGCAGCCGCCGGTCGGTGTCGGCGTCGACACGGTGGTCGGTCGCGACGTTCACCCCCCCGTGGTCGGCGGTGACGAGCAGCGCGGCGTCTGCGGGCAGGCCGTCGACGAGCCGCGCGAGCAGCCGGCCCACCTCGGCCACCGCCTCCTGCCACGGCGGTGAGTCGATGCCGGCGAGGTGGGCGGTCGTATCCACCGCCGCGTGGTAGCCGTACACGAGGCGGGCGGGGCCCGACAGTTCCGCGAGCATTGCCTCGGCCAGCGCATCGTCGTCGGCAGCGCCGACGTACTGCGCACCCCGGTAGGCGGCGATGGTGAGGCCGCTGCGGGCGAAGTCCGGCCGGGACACGACGGTCGTCGCGAGGCCTGCCGCTGCCGCCATCTCGAACTGCGTCGGGATCGGCTGCCATACGGCCGGGTCAGGGTCGGCGCGCCAGTCGATGTGAGTGAGCACCCGCCGGGTGCCCGGCACGTTCACCCGGAACCCGAGGATGCCGTGCGCGCCGGGTAGAGCGCCGGTGCCCAGCGACACCAGGCTGGTCGGCGTCGTGGACGGGAAGCAGGTGGCGATCTCACGCAACTCACCGAGCCGGCCGGCGTGCACGTCGGCGAGTATCGGCGCCGCCCGGGCGGCGCTGGGCAACAGGTGATAGCCCAGCCCGTCGACGAGCAACACCCCGATGCGCCGGACATCGGGCAGTGCGAGTGGCTCGACATCGCCCGGGACGCCGAGCGCGGCCAGCGCACTCGGCAGCACATCGGCAATCGTTGTGATCACCGGTGCGTCATCGCCATGATCGCTGCTTCGCGTCGACTAGCGCAGCGAGGTCGGCGACCGTGACGCCCGCCAGCGTGGGCACGACCGTACGTCCCGGTACGGCCTTGAGCGGCACTTCGCTGGGTACGGCGAGGACGACGCAACCGGCCGCCTCGGCGGACGCGATGCCGAGCGGCGAGTCCTCGATCGCGACGCTGTCCGCAGGCGGGACGACGAGTAGCTGCGCGGCCCGCAGGTAGGGGTCCGGCGCCGGCTTCGGGTGGGCCACCTCGTCGCCGCACACGGTGGCGGCGAAGTACTCGCGGCCGATCGTGTGGAGCGCGATCTCGGTCAGCCGCCGATGTGTGGAGGTGACCAGCGCGGCGGGCACGCCGGCCTGATGGACAGCAACCAGCAACTCGCGCGCGCCCGGCTTCCACACGAGGGCCGTGCGGAACAGCTCGGCGGCACGCTCGAGTAGATACGCACCGCTGCACTCCGGGTCGGCGTCGATGCGCAGGTCGTCGTGCATGATCGCGATGGACCGGGCCAGACTCGAGCCGACCATACGCCGGCGTGCGGTGTCAGACAGCTCGCCGCCCAGGTAGTGCGCCAGGTCGTCCAGCGCGATGTCCCAGATTTTCTCCGAGTCGAGAAGAGTGCCGTCCATGTCGAACAGCACCGCGGCGAGCTCGCTCACGTGTTGAAGTACTTGGCCTCGGGGTGGTGCACGACGATCGCGTCCGTGGACTGCTCCGGATGCAGCTGGAACTCCTCGGAGAGCTCGACGTTGATGCGCTCAGGGCGCAGCAGGCCGACGATCTTCGCGCGGTCCTCGAGGTTGGGGCAGGCGCCGTAGCCGAGCGAGTAGCGCGCCCCCCGGTAGCCGAGGTTGAAGAAGTCCTCGACGTTGTCGGGGTCTTCGGCGGCAACGGGTCCCGACGGCAGGAGGAGCTCCTGCCGCACCCTGCGGTGCCAGTACTCCGCGAGGGCCTCGGTCAGCTGTACCGACAGGCCATGCGCTTCGAGGTAGTCGCGGTACGCGTTGGCCGCGAACAGCTCGTGCGTGAACTCGCTGATGCGCGCACCGATGGTGACGACGGTGAATGCGACGACGTCTGTCTCGCCGGAGTCCTCGCTCCGGAAGAAGTCGGCCAGGCACAGGCGCCGGTCGCGTCGCTGGCGGGGGAACGTGAAGCGCGTGCGTTCGGTGCCGGTCTCGCTCAGGACGATCAGGTCATCGCCCTTGGACACGCACGGGTAGTAGCCGTAGACGATCGCCGCCTCCAGCACGCCCTCGGTCTGGAACCGATCCAGCCAATACCGGACCCTCGGTCGCCCTTCCTTCTCAGCGAGTTCCTCGTACGAGGGTCCCTTCCCCCCGCGCGCACCGCGGAGGCCCCATTGGCCCATGAACGTGGCTCGTTCGTCCAGCAGGGCCGCGTACTCCGCCAGCGCGAT
Source organism: Jatrophihabitantaceae bacterium (assembly GCA_036506155.1). Taxonomy (GTDB): domain Bacteria; phylum Actinomycetota; class Actinomycetes; order Mycobacteriales; family Jatrophihabitantaceae; genus DASXRA01. Next base: position 89,384 of record DASXSF010000148.1, on the reverse strand, counting down.
GCCCTTGACCACGCGATCGCCCCAGAACGGCGGGGTGGGGACCGGGTTGTCTATGGCGACGTCGGATCGTGCCGCCGGCTCGGGCTGGCCCGTCTCCTCGGCGAGGCGCCGCTGCTCGGCGATCTTGAGGGAGCGCGCGCGGCGGGCCTTGCGCTCGGCGAGCTTGCGCGCCTCCTGCTCCGACAGCTTCGCGTCGGCCGGGCCGTCTACTCCGGTGGGCACCCCGCGCCGCGGGGCCATCAGCGCGTCCATCAGCCGCAGCCCCTCGAACGCGTCGCGGGCGTACCGCACATCGCCGTGGAAGATCTCGGAGAGGTCACCCTCGACGTAGCCACGGGTGAGCGCCGCGCCGCCCAGCAGCACCGGGTAGCGGTCGGCGATGCCCCGGGAGTTCATCTCCTCGAGGTTCTCCTTCATGATCACCGTGCTCTTCACGAGCAGCCCGGACATGCCGATGGCGTCGGCGTCGTGCTCGTCGGCGGCTTCGAGGATCGAGTTGATCGGCTGCTTGATGCCGAGGTTGACCACGGTGTAGCCGTTGTTGGAGAGGATGATGTCCACGAGGTTCTTGCCGATGTCGTGCACGTCGCCCTTGACGGTGGCAAGGACGATCGTGCCCTTACCGCCCGCATCCGACTTCTCCATGTGCGGTTCGAGGTAGGCGACTGCGGCCTTCATCACCTCGGCGGATTGCAGCACGAACGGAAGCTGCATCTCGCCGGCTCCGAAGAGCTCGCCCACGGTCTTCATACCGGACAGCAGCGTCTCGTTGATGATCTCCAGGGCGGGGCGCTGCGACAGCGCGTCGTCCAGGTCGGCCTCGAGCCCGTTGCGCTCGCCGTCGATGATGCGCCGCTGCAGCCGCTCATCTAGCGGCAGCGCGGCAAGCTCCTCAGCCCGCGAGGCGGCGCTCGACTGCGCGGACACGCCCTCGAACAGCTGCAAGAACCGCTGCAGCGGGTCGTACCCGTCCCGTCGCCGGTCGTAGACGAGGTCGAGTGCGACCTCGCGCTGCTCGGCCGGGATCTTCGACATCGGCAAGATCTTCGACGCGTGCACGATCGCCGAGTCGAGGCCGGCATCGACGCACTCGTGGAGGAACACCGAGTTCAGCACCTGGCGCGCAGCGGGATTGAGCCCGAAGGAGATGTTCGACAGGCCCAGCGTCGTCTGCACGTCCGGATGCCGCTGCTTGAGCAGCCGGATGCCCTCGATGGTCTCGATGCCGTCGCGGCGGCTCTCCTCCTGCCCGGTACCGAGGGTAAACGTCAGGCAGTCGACCAGGATGTCGCTCTCAGCCATCCCCCACTGCCGGGTGAGCGTGTCGATGAGCCGCTCGGCAATGGCCACCTTCTTCTCGGCGGTGCGCGCCTGTCCCTCTTCGTCGATGGTGAGCGCTATGACGGCGGCGCCGTGCTCGCACACGATCGGCATGATGCGCGCGAAGCGGCTCTCCGGCCCCTCACCGTCCTCGAAGTTCACGGAGTTGATGAGGCAACGGCCGCCGAGCAACTCCAGGCCGGCCTCGAGCACCGGGGGCTCCGTCGAGTCGAGCACGATAGGCAGCGTGGACGCCGTGGCGAACCGCCCGGCGACCTCACGCATGTCCGCGCGCCCGTCTCGGCCCACGTAGTCGACGCAGACATCGAGCAGGTGGCTGCCGTCGCGGATCTGGCCGCGGGCGATCTCGACGGTCTTGCCCCAGTCGCCGGCGAGCATCGCCTCGCGGAACGCCTTGGAACCGTTGGCGTTGGTGCGCTCGCCGATCATCAGCACGCTCGCGTCCTGGCGGAACGGCACGCTCTGGTACAGCGAGGCGGACGCCGGCTCCAGCCGCGCAGCGCGCGGCCGGGGCGTCAGGTCGCGCACGGCCTCGACTACGCGCGTGATGTGCTCGGGCGTGGTACCGCAGCACCCACCGACGAGCGCGGCGCCGAACTCGCGCACGAACTGCGCCAGCGCCGTCGCCAGTTCGTCGGGCGTGAGCGGATAGGTCGCGCCGTTGGGGCCGAGTTCGGGCAGTCCGGCGTTCGGCATGACCGAAAGCGGGCGGGGCGAATTGCGGGAAAGGTAGCGCAGGTGCTCGCTCATCTCGGCAGGACCGGTGGCGCAGTTCAGCCCGATCAGATCGACGCCCAGCGGCGCCAGCGCGGTGAGCGCCGCCCCGATCTCCGAGCCGAGCAGCATCGTGCCGGTGGTCTCGACCGTGACGTGTGCGATCACCGGCAACGCGACTCCGGCCGCGGCCATGGCCCGCCGCGCGCCGATGATCGCCGACTTGGCCTGTAGCAAGTCCTGGCAGGTCTCCACGATGATCGCGTCGGCGCCGCCCTCGAGCAGCCCGGCTGCTTCTTCCTGGTAGGCGTCGCGCAGCGTGGCGTACGGGACGTGGCCGAGGGTCGGCAGTTTCGTGCCCGGACCTACCGAGCCGAGCACCCATCGGCCCGGATAACCGTCGGCCACCTCGCGGGCCAGCGACGCCCCGGCGCGGGCCAGCTCGCGGATGCGGTCGGCGACGCCGTACTCACCGAGGTTGGCCCAGTTCGCCCCGAACGTGTTCGTCTCGACCATGTCGGCGCCGGCCCGGAAGTAGGCATCGTGGATGGCGCGTACGACGTCGGGGCGGGACACGTTCAGGATCTCGTTGCAGCCCTCGAGGCCCCGGAAGTCGTCGAGCGTGAGCTCGGCGACCTGGAGCATCGTCCCCATCGCCCCGTCGGCGACGACAACGCGCTCGCGCAGCGCGTCCAGCAACGACGGGCGGGAGGTAGCCGGCATACGCCCAAGGCTACCGATGAAGCCGCGACGATTTGCGAATGGCGACTACGGCGAACGCAACCACGCGGCGATGAGCGCTCGCCCAGCCGGGATTAAGTCAGTCGTACGCTGGGCGCATGATCGAGCGCCCCCGAGCCGAGCTCGAAGACAATGGCTGGCCCGAGCTGACTGACGCGATCATGGTGGCCGCGTTCGAGGGCTGGAACGACGCGGGCGATGCCGCCACCGGCGCGGTCGAGCACCTGGAGCTCATCTGGGACGCGCAGCCGCTGATGGCCATCGACCCGGACGACTACTACGACTTCCAGGTCAACCGGCCGACCGTGTCGCTCGTCGACGGCGTGACCCGGCGCGTGTCGTGGCCGACTACCCGGATGTCGGTGTGCCGCCCGCCCGGCGCCGCCTTCGACCTCGTCCTGGTGCGCGGCATCGAGCCGAACATGCGGTGGCAGGCGTTCTGCGACGAAATCCTGGACGTGGTGCGCGCCCTGGACGTGCACGTCGTGGTGACGCTCGGCGCGCTGTTGTCCGATACACCGCACACCCGGGCCACCCAGGTCACCGGGACGTCCTACGACCAGGACTCCGCGCACAAGTACGGGCTGGAGCGGTCACAGTACGAGGGTCCTACGGGCATCGTCGGCGTATTGCAGGATGCCTGCGTGACCGCCGGCATCCCCGCGATCTCGTTCTGGGCGGGCGTCCCGCACTACGTCTCCCAGCCGCCGAACCCGAAAGCCACGCTCGCACTGCTGCACAGCGTCGAGGAGGTGCTCGACGTGCCGGTGCCGCTCGCCGAGCTGCCACAACAGGCTGACGAATGGCAGAAGCTCGTCGACGAGATGGCCGCCGAGGACGACGAGGTCACCGAGTACATCCGCAATCTCGAGCAGCGCGACGACGAGATCGACCGCGGCGCCATGGGTGCGACGTCCGGCGATGCCATCGCCCGCGAGTTCGAGCGCTACCTGCGCCGGCGCGACCGCGGTCACGGCTTCGGCGGACACGCCTCCTCCGGCGGCTGAGCCGGCGGCGAGGCAAGGCCACGAAGGCTCGGCCAGCACGGTTTGTGTGCTTTAGACTCCGCAGCTAGCCGTGCCGCAATACTCACCTGTGTTCACCTGTCGCCAGCTGGGGTTGACCCGTCGATGATGTCGGTTCAGTGGGGGTCCGCGACCGATCCCGGACGCGTCCGCGCGATCAACGAGGACAGCTACCTGGTTGCCCCCAGCGTGTTCGTCGTCGCGGACGGAATGGGTGGACACGCCGCCGGTGAGGTGGCCAGCGCCATGGCGGTCGGCGAGTTCCGGGCTCTGGCGGAACGCTCCGAGCTGCTGACCGAGGAGATCGTCGAGGCGATCGCCCGGGCCAACCAGCAGATCCTCGAGAGCGGCCGCAAATATGACACGCGCAAGGGCATGGGCACCACGCTGGCCGGCGTCGGCATCGTGCGGGCGGGCGGATCGTCGCACTGGGCGGTGTTCAACGTCGGCGACTCGCGCGTGTACCACTACGTGCACGGCAAGCTGCACCAGATCAGCATCGACCACTCGGAGGTCCAGGAGCTGATCAGCGCCGGTTACATCACGCCCGAGGAGGCCAAGATCCATCCGGACCGCAACGTCGTGACCCGGTCGCTGGGCACCGATCCGGCTCCCGTGCCCGACGTCTGGGTGTTTCCGCCGGTCGCCGGTGAACGCTTCCTCGTCTGCTCGGACGGGCTGTCGCGCGAGCTGGACGACGCCGAGATCGAGAACATCCTGCACCGGGAACCCGTCGCCCAGCAGGCGGCCAGCGCCCTCGTGACGTGTGCCGTCGAGGCGGGCGGCCGCGACAACATCACGGTCCTTGTGATCGACTTCGCTGGCAGCCCGACCGACGGGCTGGGCCGCGCGATCGACGAGGACACCGCGCCGCGGCAACACGGCCTCGTGGGATTCTGATCATCATGTCAACCGACGCCGTCTACACGCCGGGCTCGTGGGTTGCCATCGGCGCCGAGTCCGGGTGGCTGCTAGTCGACATGGATCCGGGCGACGCCAGCGTGCTTTCGTGCTGGTCGCTGCTGCGCGGAGGCGCGGAGATCGACGAGATCCTCGACGCCCTGCTGCAGCGCGGGCTGCGCGCGGTCGGCAACTTCGCGTTGGTGCGGATATCCGGCGAGCGGCGCGCCGTCGTCGTACGCGGCGCCGCCGAAGCGGTGATCACCGCCGGTGGCGCCGACCAGCAGGTACGCGCGGAGGGCGTCGCGACCTGGCGCGAACACCCGCTGCCTGAGGACGCCTCCGCGGTCGCTCTGCGCGCCGGCGGTAGTTCCGGTGGCGCCGAGGCTCCGCTCTCCCCCGGGGTGACACTCGCTTCGAGCGTCCGGCTGGCAGTCGGCGCCATGCCGCTGACACCGCGGCCGGCGGCGGAGCCGCCCGCTGCCCAGGCGCCGAACGGCTCCGGCGCTGTGACAGCACCCGCGCCACGACCGCCTGCATCGGCGCCCGAGACCGAACAGCTCCCACGGCTGTCCGAGCCGGACTCGATGGCCCGGCTGGCCGCGGTGAAGCCATTCGAGCCTCTGGCCGACGACGATCAGGTGTACCGCCCGCCGCCGCCGGCGCCGGCTGCTGTGGCATGGTCACCGCCGCCGCAACCCCGGTCCCCCGATTCCACGCTGAGCCCGGCTGCGCCCGCGGAGGCGTCCGGCCAGGTCGGCAACATGGTGCAGGCCGTGCGATGCCAGCATGGGCACCTCAGCCCGCCGATGGCTGTGTCGTGCCGGGTCTGCGGCTTCCCTCTCATGGGACAGGCGCCGGTCATGGTGCCCCGCCCCACGCTCGGTGTGCTGCGCCTGTCGACAGGCGACGTGGTCCCGCTCGACCGCACCGTGATCATGGGCCGTAATCCGAGGGTCGACGAGCCGAGCGAGGGCGAGCGCCCGCACGTCGTGCGCTTGCCCAGCCCGGGGCACGACATCTCTCGCAGCCATGTCGAAATCCGCCTGGATGGGTGGCACGTGCTGCTCACCGACCTCAACTCCGTCAACGGCACCGTGGTCACGCCTCCGTGGCAGGAGCCACAGCGGGTGCGTCCCAACGAGTCGGTCCCGATCGAGCCGGGCACGGTGGTGAGCCTGGCCGACGAGGTCACCTTCCGATACGAGGTCACGGGGTGAGTGCGCAGCGCAGGGGGGGCCTGTGAGCTCTCCCGGCAAGCGTGACACGGCGCCGCCTCCGCAATTGCCAGGCCTGCTGTATATCGCGCCGCTGGGCTCGGGTGGCTACTCCGACGTCTACCTGTACGAGCAGCAGAACCCGCGGATGAAGGTCGCCGTCAAGGTGCTCGCGGCGCAGAGCCTGCTGTCCGAGCAGGCGCGGCGGCAGTTCAGCGCCGAGGCGAATGCCATGGCTCAGCTCGCCGACCACCCGCACATCGTCCAGGTCTTCCGCGCCGACATCGCGCCGGACGGTCGGCCCTACCTGGTGATGAAGTACTACCCGCAGCCGAACCTCGCGCAACGGGCGCGCGGTGAACGCTTCTCCGTGCCGGACGTGCTGCGCATCGGTATCCAGATCGCGAGCGCCGTCGAGGCGGCCCACCGGATCGGCATCCTGCATCGCGACATCAAACCGGCGAATATGCTCACCGGGCAGTACGGCACCCTGGGCCTGACCGATTTCGGTATCGCGGGTACGAAGGCGCAGGCCGCCGCAGGGCAGATCGACGGCATCTCCATCCCGTGGGCCGCGCCGGAAGTGCTGTTCACCGCCGAGCAGGCCGATGAGCGATCGGACGTGTATTCCATTGCGGCGACGCTGTGGCATCTGCTCGTAGGGCGCTCGCCGTTCGACCTGCGCGGCGGCGACAACTCCCCGGTCGCGCTGATGCATCGCATCACCTCCACGCCGGCTCCGCCGACGGGACGCGGCGACGTGCCGCCGTCATTCGAGCGGCTGCTCTCCAGCGCACTCGCCAAGAATCCCGCCGCCCGCCCCGCGACCGCGCTCGCGCTTGCACGGGCACTGCAGACCGTCGAGCAGGAGCAGCGCCTGCCGCTGACCACGATCGCCGTCGCGGACGACCCGCGGCGGGCGGCCGCCATGGCGCGCCCCGCGAACCCGCCCACGGGCGAGGACGGAACGCGCGTCAAGCAGCCGGTGCGCGTCGAGGGTGCGGACACGCGTGCCCCCCGGCCGGAATTCGACGACGATCCGACACGTCAGAAGCAGCCCACGCGCATCGACGCACCGACGGAAGCGCCTGCAGCGCTGCGTACCGAGCCGGGTCGCCGCCCCCACTGGGTCTGGTATGCCGTAGGCGGCGCCGCCGCAGCCGGTGCGGCGGTCGGCTTGATCGTCGGGCTCGGCGGCGGGGGCAAGCATCATCCGCAGGACACGACTCCGACCGACAACACCCAGGTGGCATTTCCCACCGGACCCCAGAACCAGGCGCCCGGCACACCGCGTGTCACCGCTGCGCGCGAAGCCGGCGGCAAGATCAGGTTCCAGTGGACGTACGCCGGCCAGGCCAGCGGCGACACATACCGCTGGCGGGAGGACGGCGGCCCGCGAAGCGGCGTCGCGGACAAGCCCGAGGTGGAATTGCCCGCCCCTTCGGGCAGCGAGATCTGCCTGCAGGTGCAGGTCTATCGCAGAACGGGCAGCTTTGCGTCATCGTGGTCAGATCCGAAATGCGCTGGCTGACCCTGCGATTCTCGCGAATGAGAAGATGACGGGCGTGGGGGCCAGCACGTGAACGTGGCGAAGTTCCTGAGCCGTCGGCGGGGCGCGGTCGCCGCCGCGACGGTCATCGCGGTTGCTGCAGCCGGCCTGATCGCTTACGCAGTGCACGCGATCGGCTACACGGCTCGCCATGTCGACCTGAACGACGGCGGCATTTGGGTCACCAGCAACGCTGAGGGTCTGTACGGGCGGCTGAACAAGCCGATCGGCCAGCTCGACGCCGGCTTCTTCCCGCCCGGCGGCGCGCAAACCTCCTACACCGTCGACGTCGTGCAGGACGGTTCCGCGGTCTTGGCCATCGACAAGGGGCAGGGCAAGCTCTACCCGGTCGACGTAGTCGACGGCAAGGCCGTCGAGACGCAGGCGGCGTCCGTCTCCGGCAACGACGCGGTGGCTCTCTCGGGCGGCACGGCCGCGGTACTCGACCCGGCAACCGGCAAGCTGTGGGGCGCCCGGGTGTCGGACACCGACCTGTCCGGCATCGCGGCGCTCGATTCATCGGCCAAGCCGCTCACCACCGTGGGCGCCGGCGCAGACCTCGCAGTCGCCGCCGACGGCACGATCTTCGCCGCGTCGGCCAGCTCGCAGACGCTCGTCACGATCCGACCGACGGATGTCGGCTTCGCCAAGCCGGCGGTCGCGCAACTGCACCGGCAGATGTCCGGGCTCGCGTTGACCGCCGTCGGTGACACTCCGGTGATCCTGGACGCGAAGGGCGGCGCGGTGCTGCTGCCTGGTGGCAGGGTGCTCGCGCTGCCCGGCGGCGTCGCCGGCACCGACGCGGTCCTGCAGCAGCCAGGTGCACACGCCGACGCCGTCTACGTTGCGAACTCGTCCTCGCTGATCAAGGTGCCGCTGAACGGGAATAGTGCAGTCACGCTGTACAACGGCGCCGCGGGTACGCCGGCGCGGCCCGTGCTGCTCGGCGACTGCGTGCACGCGGCCTGGGGCGGCGCCCCAGGCACGTACGCCCGTTCGTGTGCAGGTCAGCCCGCCGTCGCGCAGAAGGTGCCGTCCCACCAGAAGCTCAGCCAGCCTGTGTTCAGGGTCAACCGTGGGCAGATCGTGCTGAACGACCTCGTCAGCGGCGGTGTCTGGATCGTCGACAGCACCGTGCAGGAAGTGGACGACTGGCAGGCCATCAGGCCGCCGAAGCCGAAGCCGAACAGCAAGAAGCCGAACAAGCCCACTCACCAGAAGCAGCCGTGTGCGCAGGATCGCCCGCCGCAGCCGAGGGCGGATACCCTCGGCGCCCGGCCAGGCCGGACCACCGTTCTGCACGTGACGGACAACGACTCCGACCCGTGCGGGTACCTGCTGGCGGTCAGCGCGATGACCGGCGTCGACGGCGGCGCCAGTGCCTCGATCTCGGGCGATGGACAGACCGTCCAGGTCGCGGTGCCCTCCGGCGCCACATCCGACGTCCACTTCAAGTACTCGGTTAGCGACGGGCACGGCTTGACCGCGTCCACGGACGTCACGGTGCGCATCCAGCGTGGCGACGCGAACGAGGCGCCGACGCTGCGCGCCGGCTACAAGCCGACCACGTGGAGCGTTGCCGCCGGCGGAGAGCTCACCGTTCCCGTGCTGGGCGACTGGCGCGACTACGACGGCGACCCACTCGCGTTGACGGGGGCGACGGCCGACGCCGGGTCGGCGGCTGCCACGTCCGACGGCTCGATCGTATTCAGCGCCCCCGGCGACGCCGGTGTGCAGACCCTCCACTACCAGGTGACCGACGGAATCGCCGACCCGGTCCAGAGCGCCCTCAAGGTGAAGGTGCTGCCGCGCAACTCGCTCGACGCCGTGCCGGCCACGGCCGAGCCTGACGTCGCCCGCGCCGTGATCGGCAAGCCCGTCACGATTACCCCGCTGGCCAACGACGTACCGGGTTCCGACCCGACCGACCCGTCTGCGAAGCTGACCCTGGCCGCACCGCTGCCCCAGCCCGTGGGAGCGACCGTCACCACCGACCTGGCCGGCGGCACCGTGACCCTCGCGCCGCAGCACATCGGCACCCTGAGTTTGAAATACCAGGCGGCGTTCGGGTCGGCGAAGCTGTCGACCGGCCTGATCCGTGTCGACGTCACTGCTGACCCGTCCCGCGCGCTGCCGCCGGTCGCGATGCCGGACACGGCAGTGCTGCACGGACAGCAAGCACAGACCGTCGACGTGCTGGCCAACGACTTCGACCCATCGGGCGACGTGCTGGTCGTGCAGCGAGCCGTGCCGGTCGACGACAACGCCGGGCTGGAAGTCGCGGTTCTGCAAGGACACTGGCTGCGCATTTGGTCGACGCAGCCCGTCAGCCCCGGGGTGCGGCTGATCCAGTACACCGTGACCGACGGGCTCGCGCCGCCGGTGTTGGGGCAGGTCAGCGTGCTGCAACTGCCGACCCCGCAGACCGACTCGCCGCCGACACCGATCGACGACCTCGCGACGGTGCGGGCCGGTGACACCGTCGACGTGCCGGTGCTCGACAACGACATCGACACCGACGGCGACCCGCTCACGCTCAAGCCGGGCAAGTTGGTGACCACGCCGGATCTCGGCGCCGGCTATGTCGACGGCACCGTGGTGCGCTACGCCGCACCGCCGGCCGTGTCGACACCGACGCAGGTCGTCGTCGACTACGTGGTGGCCGACCCGTCCGGTGCCAGCGCGGTCGGGCACGCCCGCATCACCGTCAACCCACTTCCGCCGGACGCGGCACACGACCAGCCGCCGGCGCCGGCGCCCATCACCCGCGCTGTCGTGGCCGGCGACCAGATGACCATCACGGTGCCGTGGACCGGCGTAGATCCCGACGGCGACGCGGTGACCGTAACCGGCATCGCCACGGCGCCGCAGCTCGGCCGAGTCATGTCGATCGGCCCGACGACGATCACGTACCAGGCGTACCCGCTCGCGGCCGGCACCGACACATTCAGCTACACGGTCAGCGACCGGTACGGGCTGAGCGGCACGGCGAGCATACGCATCGGTGTGGTCCCTCCGGGCGATCCGCAGCCGCCGGTTGCCGTGGACGACGAGGTCACCGCAGCACCCGGCGCGACCGTGCACGTGGCAGTGCTCGGCAACGACCTCGTGGCCCCGGACGACGTGGTCACGATCGCCCCGCTGAACACCACGAACGAACCGGTCCCGGCGGGCGTCAGCCTTTCGGACGACCGGGTCGTGGTGAAGGCGCCGCCTGCTACCGGCACGCCGCTGATCGTCTCGTACGCGATCACCGATGGGACAGGTGGGCGCTCGGTAGCGCAGGTGATCGTCAACTCGCAGCCGCACTACGACATCCCGCCCGTCGCCAGAGACGACGTGGCCAAGGTGACGCCGGGCGCCACGAGCACCACGGTCGACGTCCTCGCCAACGATGACGACCCGGACGGGTCCGTCGACGACCTGACGATCTCGCGCGCGTTCGCGGTGGGCGCCCGGGTGGTCGCGCGCAAGCTGGTCGTGCCGGTCCAGGCGTTCCCGCAGGTCGTCGCGTACGAGGTGCGCGACAAGGGCGGCGCCTCGGCGATGGGCCTGGTGCACGTGCCGGGCAATGGCACCGCGGCCCCGCACGTGCGTCCTGACGCGCCGGCCATCCAGCTCGCCGCCGGCGGCAGCAAGACGATCAAGGTTGCCGACTACGTGGTCGATCCGGCCGGCAAGGCGGTGCGGCTGACCACAACGGACCGCATCTGGGGCTCGCCGCCGGACGGTCTCGCCGTCGCGAGCAAGGATCAGACGACGCTCCTGCTGACCGCGCGCAAGCGTTACCAGGGGCCCGCCGCGGCGGTCTTCGAGGTCACCGACGGCACGAGCCTGTCCGATCCGCGGGCGCAGCAGGCGGTCATCGCGCTGCCCGTGCAGATCGGGACGCCGCAGCCTGTGCTGCGCTGCCCGACGTCGACGCTGACCGCCGTACAGGGCGGTGCTCCGCTCAAGATCGACCTGGCAACCGTCTGCCACGTGTGGCTCGACGACCCGAGCACGCTCGACGAGCTCGACTTCACCTCCAGCTGGGCGAAGCAGCCACGCGGCGTGTCGCTGGTCAGGGACAGCAACTCGAAGGTGACGATCACCCCTGGCGCGCAAGCACGTCCGGGCGCGACCGGGACGCTCAAGATCGGCGTCGCGGGCTCGGACGCCACCGCCACCCTCAACGTGCGGGTGATCAAGGCGCCGCCGCCGACCGTCACGCCGATCACGGTGCGCGGCCTCAGGGCGGGGGCCAGCCAGACCGTCGACCTGCGCCAGTACGTGCAGTCGCCTATCCAGGGTGCGACGATCACCGCGCTGAGCGTCAAGCAGTTGAGCGGATCGCCGCTGAGCGCCCGAGCCGGCGGCCCGATCGTCACGTTGTCGGCACCGCGGAGCAACATCCACGGCACGATGATCTTCGACGCGGTCGTTACGGACGTGCCCGGGGCGGGCCACGACGACCGCCACGTCGTGGCGCGCATGACGGTCGAGGTGCTCGGCCTGCCGGGCACGCCGGGGCGGCCGTCCATCCAGTCGGTGACGAGTCACACCGTGGTCGTGGCGTTCACCGCGCCGGCGTCGAACGGCGCGCCGCTCGACGAGATCGACCTGCGCGACAGCCGTGGCGGCACGCACAGCTGCCCCGCTTCACCGTGCACGGTCGGCGGCCTGACGAACGGCAAGAGCTACACGTTCACGGTGCGCGGGCACAACGTCGTGGGCTGGGGTGCGTTCAGCACGCCGTCAGCGGCGGGCAAGCCGGACCAGGTACCCGACGCCGTCGGCGGAGTCACGGCCACCGCGAAAGATCAGTCGGCCGCGGTGAGCTGGCCGGCGGGCCATGTCGACGGCTCGCCGATCACCAGCTACCAGGTGCAGACTTCGCCGGCCCCCGCATCGGGGCAGCCGGTGACCTCGGTGCGCGGTACGTCCACCACGGTCGCTGGTCTCGCCAACGGCACCACCTACAGCATCCGGGTGCGGGCGCTCAACGCGCAGGGCCCCGGGACATGGGGCGGGGCCGCCAAGGTGATCCCGTTCGGGCGGCCGCCCGCGATGGCGGCGCCCACGGCCGCCGGCGCCGACTCGGCGGACAACGCCGAGAAGGCGATCACGGTGCGGTGGCAGCCCGCCGACGGCAACGGCCGGTCCATCACGAAGTACACGGTGACCCAGTACCGCAACGGCGCGGCAACCGGCACGCGAACAGCGAGCGGTACCTCGACAACATTCTCAGGTCTCGCCAATGACGGCTCGAAATACAGCTACGCGACAACGGCCACCAACTCCGGCAACCTCACCTCACCTGCGAGCGCCAGGTCCAACCAGGTGCTCGCCACCGCTCCTCCGGCGACGGTCGGCAGCGTGAGCGCGGCCGATCACGACTCCGCCAACATGAACGGCTACGACGGCACGATCCACGTCACGTTCACCCTGCCGCAACCGCACGGCGCGTCCTTGACACGCGTCGACTATCAGCTCAACACGGGCGGCTCGGGTTCGTGGGGCAGCCCGGGCACGCCCGGCGCGCAGGTGACAGAGAGCATCGGCGGGCTCCGCAACGCGAGCACCTATAGCGCCCAGGTGCGCGGCTGCAACGAGGCCGGCCAGTGCGGTGCCTGGTCGCCCGGGTCCAACGCCGTGACGCCCTTCGGCCCGATGGCCAACCCGTCCGCGGGTGGCTCGCACAGTGGCTGCACCAGCCAAGGCGCCACCACGGGCCAGGTCAGCTTCAGCTGGTCCGGCGGCAGCGGCAACGGCCGGACAGCGACCTACCAGACGAGTCTCGACGGGGGCGGCTGGGCCGGCCAGGGCCAGGTGCCCAGCGGCGGCTCGATCACCACGACGTTCAACTGCAACACGACGCACACCTTCCAGGTCCGGATCGTCCGGTCTATCGACGGGCAGACGCAGGTCGCCGGGCCGGTATCGGCTCCCTCGCAGACGCTGCCCGCGGCCCCGCCGATTCCGCCGTCCGTCACTTTGTCGAGGGGCGCGAGCGTAAGCCAGCCCGACTGCACCAGCGTGCACTGCCACTACCTGCACATCACGATGCACAACTTCCCCAGCGGCACGTACCGCGTCGACTGTATGCAGAATGGCACCAAGTTCGACACCGGCAACATCTCGGTGAGCGCCACCGCCGACAAGGATCTTGCCTGCTACAACGGCAACAACGCTGATGTCTTCCTGCGGGTCTACTACAACGGCAACGTGGACTCGAATCACGTGAACCCGTTCCAGGACTGGTGACGAGGAGATATGCCCGTGAACGAGATGACGCCTGATCAGGCGACGTGGTTCGCCGACGTGTTCGGCCGGCTCGCCGCCAACATCGGGCACGCCGTGCTGGGCAAACAGCACGTGGTGCGGCTGGCGCTCACGTGTCTGATCTCCGAGGGCCATCTCCTGCTCGAGGACTTCCCTGGAACCGGCAAGACGAGCCTGGCCAAGGCGCTGGCCAACACGGTGCACGGGTCCAATTCGCGGATCCAGTTCACCCCCGACCTGCTGCCCTCCGACGTCACCGGCGTGACGATCTACGACCAGCACAAGGGAACGTTCGACTTCCACCCGGGACCGGTGTTCTCGACGATCGTGCTGTCCGACGAGAGCAACCGCGCCTCGCCCAAGACCCAGTCGGCACTGCTCGAGGTCATGGAGGAGAACAGGGTGACCGTCGACGGCGTCTCGCACAACGTCGGCCGGCCGTTCATGGTGATCGCGACGCAGAACCCTATCGAGCAGGCCGGCACGTATCGGCTGCCCGAGGCGCAGCTCGACCGGTTCCTGATGAAGACGAGCATCGGCTACCCGGATCACGAGGCCACGGTGGCGCTCCTGCGCGAGTCCGCCGTACGCGACCGTACGGTCGCGGTTCAGGCGGTGGTCACGTCGGAACAGATATCCGACATGGCCAAGCTCGCAGCCGGCGTGCACGCAGACGGGGCCGTGCTCGCCTATGTCAGCAGGCTGGCTGAGGAATCGCGCCGGCATCAGCACGTCAAGCTCGGCCTTTCGGTGCGCGGCTGCCTGGCCATGGTGCGCGGCGCCAAGACCTGGGCTGCATCGCTGGGCCGCAACTTCGTGACCCCGGACGACATCAAGGAGCTTGCCCTGCCTGTGCTGAGCCACCGCATTCTCCTCGACGCGGAGGCCCAGTTCGCCGGGACGACCGTGTACGAGGTGATCGACGCGATCCTTGCCGCGGTCGTGCCGCCTACGGAGAGAGCCGCCTAGACCGTGCCACGCTTCACCGACACCTGGTCGACGCTCGCCTCGACGCTGACCCGCCCGGACGGGCCGGCGGCGGGCGTGGTCGAACGCACGTCACGCGTGGCACGCGTGGTCCGCCGCGTCGTCACTCCGTTCGGCTGGGCGGTGCTGGCGATCATGTTCGCCGCGTGGGTGATCGGCTGGCAGCTCGGCTGGCGTGAGGCGATGCTGCTCGCCGCCGCGTGCCTGCTGCTGCTCGTGATGTCGCTGATCTTCTTGATCGGACGGGCCAGCCTTTCCGTCCGCGTGCTGCTCCAGCCCCGGCGCGTCTCCGTCGGCGCGCCCGCCGCCGGGCAGGTCAGTGTCACGAACGCCTCGCCGCGGCGCATGTGGCCGATCCGCCTGGAGCTGCGGGTGGGCGCCACCGTCGCACGATTCAACCTGCCCTCACTGCCGGGCGGACGGCAACATGATGAGCTGTTCGTCATCCCGACGACGCGGCGTGCGGTGGTCCCCGTCGGCCCGGCCCTTACGGTGCGCGGCGACCCGCTCGGGCTGATGCGCCGCGAGGTTGCCTGGACCGGTGTCACGGAGCTCTTCGTGCACCCGCGCATCGTGGGGCTCGACCCGCTCAGCTCCGGCCTGCTGCGCGACCTGGAAGGGCAGACCTCGAATGCGGTGTCGATGAGCGACCTCGCGTTCCATGCGTTGCGCGACTACGCATCGGGTGACGACCGCCGCTACATCCACTGGCGGACGTCGGCGCGGACCGGGCAGCTCATGGTCCGCCAGTTTGTCGATACCCGGCGTATTCACGCCACCGTGGTCGTCGACGGGCGCCCGGCCAGCTACGCCACAGAAGACGAGTTCGAACTGGCGCTCTCCGCTGCCGGCTCGATCGCCGTGCGGGCCATCCAGGATGAGCAGCAGGCGAGCATGATCGCCGCCCACGAGGCGGTCGCCGACGGCAACACCCAGCAGATCCTCGACGGGCTCACCCGCGCCGACTTCGCCGACGACGCCGACCTGGCGACCCTCGCCGGCGGGGTGCTGCGCACTGCCCCGGACACCAGCCTCGCGGTGCTGATCACCGGTTCGATCGTGCCGTTCAGCGTGGTGCGGCGCGCCGGCGCCGCGCTTCCGCCGGAGATCGACACGGTAGCGCTGCGCGTCGACCCCGCCGCCGATCCCGGCATGACGACCGTGGGCGAGATGACCGTGCTCACCCTCCGCGCACTCAACGACCTACCGGCACTCATGCGGGTGATGGCCGAGAAGTGACCGCCAACCCCAGTCGCCACCAGGCTGCGTCGCAGCGTCGCTCGGCAAGCCTGGTTGGGCAGCTGAGCGACCTGGTGCTGCTGGCGGGACTCTGCGTGCTCGCTTTGCTCGTACTGCGCACGACGTACGGCGGCACCGGTTACCTCATCAGCGGTGGTGCCGGCATCGCCACCGGGCTCGTGCTGAGCTACGGCGCCGTAGCGCTCGGCGTGCCGGCGTTGGCAGTTGCCGTCGCGACGGTGGGCGCCTACTTCCTGGTCGGGTTGGCGGTGCCCGGGCCGAGGTCGTTCGCCGGGCTGGCCAGCCTTGCTGGGAACGGATGGAAGCAGCTGCTCACGACCTTGCCACCGATAGGCGAGAGCGGCCCGCTTCTCGGCATCCCATTTCTGCTCGGCCTGGTGGCCGCTACCCTCGGCGGCAGCCTGGCGCTGCGCTGCAAGCCGTCGCTCGCGCCGCTCGCTGCACCGGCGGCGCTGCTCGCCGCCACGATTCTGCTCGGCATGCCCACCGCCCCGACACTGCTACTCGGGGCAGCGTTCGTCGCGGTCGCCCTCGGGTGGGCATCGCTTCGGCACCACCGCACCAGGCCCACGGTGCAGCACGGCTCCCGGCAGACCACCCGTATCGCGCTCGGCCTGGGCATGCTTGCCCTCGCGGCGTTCGGCGCATCGGCGATCGGGCCGGGGCTGCCGCTTGCCAAGGCCAACACCCGCCTGGTGCTGCGCAACTACGTGCACCCGCCGTTCGACCTCCAGCAGTACCCCAGCCCGCTGGCGGGCTTCCGCAAGTACACGAAGAACGGGCGGCTGTACGACGAGACGCTCTTCATCGAGTCCGGGCTGCCCGACGGTGCGCCGCTGCGCATCGCGACCATGACCAGCTACGACGGCAAGGTGTGGGGCACGGGCGACCCCACGCTGAGCACGGCCTCTACAGCGACGTTCCAGCGAGTCGGCACGTCCATCACCACCGGCGGTACCGGCACCCGCGCTGCCGTCGCCGTACACGTCGCCGACGGCTACACCGACACGTGGGTACCGACCGCGGGCCAGCTATCCAAGATCCGCTTCAGCGCCAAGGGCGACGGCGGCGCGTTCCGGTACAACCTGGCGACCGACACCGGCGTGGTCCCGGAGGGACTGCATTCGGGCGACACCGTCACGATGGGCACGCTCGTGCCGCCGGCCAACCCTGACCCGACCCACGCGACGCCGTTCGGCGCGCCGGAGATTTCCCCGGACGTGCTGGCCTTCGTCGCCGACTCGGTCGGCAAGTGGACGAACGGCGTAACCGGCACCTGGCCCCAGGTGCTTGCGATCGCCCGGCACCTACGCGAGACCGGCAAGTACAGCGACGGGGCAGGCGATGAGGCGCAGTACCTGCCCGGACACAGCATCGGCCGGCTCACCGCGTTCCTGAGCGGTCCGCAGCTCGTCGGCGACGACGAGCAGTACGCCGCGATCTTCGCGCTGATGGCGAACTACCTGGGCGTGCCGACCCGCGTTGTGCTGGGCGCGCTGCCTGAGCCGGGCGGTGTGATCAAGGGCAAGGACGTGCACGCCTGGGTCGAGGTTCACGTCGCGAACGGCGACTGGCTGGCGATCCCGACCAGCGAGTTCATGCCGGACACGTCGAAGAAGCCGGACAAGATCCCGCCGCAGGAGCAGCAGAACACGTCCGCGGCCGTCGTGCCGCCGCCGAACGCGGTGCGCCCGCCGAGCTCTGTCGACAGCCCGGACCAGCAGCAGACGCACGTCGACCACCGCACCAGCAAGAACCAACCAGCGGCACATGGTGGCTTCCACATCCCCCGCGCGGTGATCCTCGCCGGGACCTACGGCGGCTTGCCGATCCTGGCGGTCGTCTTCGGGTGCTTGGCAATCGTCGGCCTCAAGGGCTTGCGTCGCCGGCGCCGCCGCAAGCGTGGGCCGCCCAGCACGCGGGTCTCCGCCGGGTGGCGCGAGATCGTCGACTACGCCCGCGACACGGGTCGGCCGGTACCGGCCGGGCAGACGCGGACCGAAGACGCGCGGAGCCTCACCCAGCTCGGCCTGGCACCACTCGCCACGTCTGCGGACGCCGTCGTGTTCGGACCCGGCCAGCCCTCGCCCGATACCGCGGCCTGGTACTGGTCAGAGATCGAGCACACCCGCAGGCAGATCGGCCGAGAACTCACCCGCTGGCAGCGGCTGCGCGCCGCGATCAGCCTGCGGTCGCTGCGGGCGCCGGCACGACAGGTGCGGGTGAGCAACTAGACACTAAAGTCCACGACGTGCTAGCCGATGTCCCTGATACCGCGGCCTGCCGCTCTGCCCTGGAAGTCGCGACGGAGTACTGCTCGCCGGCCCTGCTCAATCACTCCGTCCGCTCGTACCTGTGGGCAGCACACCTGGGCGCGGCCCGCGCCATGAGCGTCGACGCCGAACTGCTGTACGTGGCGGCGGTGCTGCACGACCTCGGGTTGCTCGCCGAGTTCGACAACCACGCGCTGCCGTTCGAGGTCGGCGGTGGCCATGTCGCAGCGGTGTTCGCTGCCGGCGCGGGCTGGCCGGCCGAGCGGCGCCGTCGCGTGGCCGGCGTGATCGTGGCCCACATGGCCGACTCGGTCGACCCGGGCGCGGACCCCGAGGGCTTCTTGCTGGAGCGGGCCACCGCGTTCGACATCTCCGGCCGGGCGCCCGAGGACTTTCCCGAAGAACTGCAAGCAGCGGTGCTGGAGCGTTACCCGCGACTTGGGCTCGCGGCGGAGTTCATCGCGTGCTTCGAGGAGCAGGCTCGCCGCAAGCCCGGGAGCCAGGCGGCCGCGGCTGTTCGGGCCGGTATTGCCGGCCGTCTCGCGGCCAACCCGCTCGACGGCCGCTGACCGGTCAGGGCAGCACGCGCTCCGCGCCGAGAGGAGTGCGACAAGATGCATCGCGGGCGCCGGCTCGACCGGTACGGGTGAGCAACTAGACACTCCCGGCGGCACGCCGAACGGCAACACTTGTGCAGGTGGACCACCGCGCGCACGCCGAGCATTTCCTCGTCTCCCTTGGGGCGGAGGGCATAGCGCATCCCGGCGGCACGCTGCTCGCCCACTTGCGCCGCGTCGCCGACCAGCTCGCCGACTGGGGGGCCACCGACGATGTCGTCCTCGCGGGACTGTGCCATGCGACGTACGGCACGGACGGGTTCGCCACGGCGCTGCTACCACTTCGCCGGCGCGCCGAGCTTGTGAACGTGATCGGCGCTGCGGCGGAAGGGCTCGTGTACGACTACGCCGGCTGTGACCGCGACGCCACGTACCCGGGCCTGGGCGGCACCGCTCCGGCGCACGTGCGTGACCGCTTCACCGGGCAGTGGCACGACATCGACCCGTCGGACTTCCTGGTGCTCACCGCGGCGAACGAGCTCGACGTGGCCGCGCACAACGCCGAGTTGGCCGCGCGCGGCGGCCCGGCACTGCTGGAGCTGTTCTCCCGCACCCGCCACCAGCTGCCGGACGTGGTATGGACCGCATGCCAGCTGGCGTTCAGCCCCGTTGCGGTCAGTCACCTCGATCACCTCGTGCTCACTGTCACGGACCTAGACCGGGCGATCGACTTCTACCGCCGGGTACTCGGGATGACGCCGGTCGAGTTCGGCGACGGCCGTCGCGGACTCGAGTTCGGCCCCAGCAAGATCAACCTGCATGCCGCCGGGAAGGAGCATGCGCCGCATGCGGCGAGACCGGTACCGGGCAGCGCAGACATCTGCCTGGTCGCCGCCACTGCCTTGCCGCGCGTGATCGCGCACCTGCACGCGCTCGACGTGCCGCTCGTCGAAGGACCGGTGATCCGCGCCGGCGCACGAGGGGAGATGGACAGCGTGTACGTCCGCGACCCGGACGGCAACCTCGTCGAGATCAGCAACTACCGGTCATAGAGCGATGCCCAGCAGCGCGTCGACGACGTTGCGGGCCAGCCCCGAAGCGCCGTAATCGGCGCCCTGATCGACCAGTGCCGCCCGCGTCCAGGCGTCCACCGCAGCAAGTGCCGAGACCGTGTCGAGATCGTCAGCGAGCGCGGCGCGGACCTCGGCGAGCAGGCGACGGGCATCCGGCCCCGAAGGCAGCGCCGTGGCCGCCCGCCAGCGCGCGAGCCGGCTCTCGGCGCCGGGCAGCCGGCCGCCGGTCCACTCCCGGTCGGCCCGATAGTGCCCGTCCATGAGCGCCAGCCGGATCGCCATCGGGTCGACCCCGGCGCCCCGCAGCTTCGAGACGAACACGAGGTTGCCCCGGGACTTGCTCATTTTCTCGCCGTCGAGCCCGATCATGCCGGTGTGGATGTAGTGCCGGGCGAACGGGTGCTCGCCGGTCAGCGCCTCGGCGTGCGCCGCTGAGTGCTCGTGGTGCGGGAAGATCAGGTCGTTGCCGCCGCCCTGTACGTCGAACCCCATGCCGAGGCGGTTCAGCGCGATCACCGAGCACTCGATATGCCAGCCGGGCCGTCCCCGCCCGAGCTCGGTGTCCCAGTACGGCTCGCCGTAGCGGTGTCCGCGCCACAGCAGCGAGTCGAGCGGATGCCGTTTGCCGGCGTGCTCGGGGTCGCCACCCCGCTCGGCGAACAGCTCGAGCATCGTCACGTCGTCGTACCCGGACACGTAGCCGAATCGCCCGGACGCCTCGATCGAGTAGTAGATGTCCTCGCCCACGTGGTAGGCCGCGCCGGCCGCGAGCAGTTCGGCTATCGCCTTGGTGATCTCGGTTACCGACTCGACCGCGCCGACGAGTTCATCCGGCGGCAGCACCCGCAGGGCCGTCATGTCGTCGCGGTAGAGCGCGATCTCCCGTTCGGCCAGATGCATCCAGTTCTCGCGGGTGTGCGCGGCCCGCTCCAGCAGGGGGTCGTCGACGTCCGTCACATTCTGCACGTACCGCACGTCGTAACTGGCGTCGCGCCACACCCGCTGTGCCACATCGAAGGCCAGGTAGGTCGCGGCGTGGCCCAGGTGCGTCGCGTCGTACGGGGTGATCCCGCAGACGTAGAGCCGCAGCGTGCCGCGCGGCCCGATCTCGCGTACTTCGCCGGCCGGTGTGTCGTAGAGCCGCAGCTGATACGGCTGTTGCGGCGCCGGCAGCACCGGCACCGGACAGGCTGGCCACGACTCCATATAGGCCAACCTATCCGGCATGGGTAGCTGGCAAAGCGCCAGCCACTAGATCGGCGGCCACGGGATCGCCGGCCAGTCGCCGTCCGGAACCGGGTGGCTGGCGTCAGCCAGCAGGTGATCGACTCGGCGGATCGTTCGGCGTACCTCGCGGGGTGTCAGCAGCCCCTGCAGCCTGCGCCCGAGGGGACCTTCCAGCTCAGCGCGCAGCCCGCTCAATACGTCGATCGCATCGTCCGTCAGCGGCTGACCGGCCCATTGCCACAACAGCGTGCGCAGCTTCGGGTCCACGTTGAACGTGACGCCGTGGTCGACGCCGTAGATGTGCCCCGCCCGGGTCGGCAACAGGTGGCCACCCTTGCGGTCGGCGTTGTTCACCACCGCGTCGAACACCGCAATGCGGCGCAGCTGGTCGGACGTGGAGGCCCGTACCAGAGCAACGACGTCGACACGCTCGTCGATGTCGATCCACAGCTGCACCATGCCCGGGCCGAGCGGGCCGTCGCGGTACACGGTGGGCGGCACGATGTCCCAGCCCGTGGCCGCCGACACCTCATAGGCGGCCTGCTCGCGTGCGGCCAGCGTCCCGTCCGGGAAGTCCCAGAGCGCACGCTCGCCGGCAACCGGCTTGTACACGCACGCCGCGCGCAGTCCACCGGCGCCGACGCCGCAGTACAGCGTGGTGTTGGATGCCTCGACGAGCCGGCCTTCGACGGTCAGCTCGCCGTCGCGCAGCAGCGTCAGTGCCTCGTCCACCGGCAGCTCGCATGCCGGTGTCAGCTCCTCACTGCTCATGCCTCGAGAGCGCTACCGCGGTGGTAGCCGTTCTGCCGCGGACAGATGTGACCGGCGTTCGGATCGAGCGGCAGGCCGCACAGCGGACACGGCGGCCTGCCCGCGGCAAGCACCGCCCGCGCCCTGATCACGAAGTCGCGGGCCGTCGCCGGTTCCAGGCGCACCCGCAGCGCGTCCGGCCCTTCGTCGACGTCCTCGAGCAGGGTCTCCTGGGCGATGTCGGTGTCGTCGACCGGCGCCTGCGCCTCGATGACCACCAGGCTGGATTCACTGTCCCATGCAAGGGCCATGGCGCCGACCCGGAATTCCTCGTCGATCGGCTGCTCGAGGGCCTCGGAGTCCGGATCCCCGCCGGACGGGATCACCGTTCCGGTGCGCGCGACGACCTCGTCGAGCAGCTGCTCGATGCGATCGGCGAGCACCGCCACCTGCTGCTTCTCCAGCGCCACCGACACGACCCGCGCAGAGTCGGCGGCCTGCAGGTAGAACGTCCGGTCGCCGGGCGTGCCGACCGTGCCCGTGACAAAGCGCCTCGGGCGGTCGAAGAGGAACAGCTGACGTGGCATCGCGCCATCGAGCCTAATGGTTCCGCTTAGGTCGTGCCCGGCCCAGACCCGCCGCCAGGAGTGGCGTCCTGACGCCTGCTTCGGCGGCGTTTCGGCGGAGCATAGGGCGTCAGATCGCTGCCCATGTCGTTCACCCGCATGACGTACGGACGGCTGCCGGTGTAGCGGACGATGGACGTCGAGCACGGATCGACCACGATTCGTTGGAACTGGTCCAGGTGCAGGCCCAGCGCGTCTG
The DNA here is from genome assembly GCA_036506155.1 of Jatrophihabitantaceae bacterium. GTDB lineage: Bacteria > Actinomycetota > Actinomycetes > Mycobacteriales > Jatrophihabitantaceae > DASXRA01. The sequence goes on along the minus strand of DASXSF010000148.1, from coordinate 66,681 downwards.
CCAGCACCGCCTTGATCACGTCGCCGTGGCTGCACGCGACCCAGAGCGCATCCGCGCCGAGGCGCGCATCCCAGTCGCGCACTGCCTGGATCGCGCGAGCCGCCACCTCCGGCAGCGACTCACCATTCGGGAACCGCACCGCCGACGGCTGCGTCTGCACCAGCTTCCACAGCGGGTCACGCACCAGCTCCTTCAGTGCCCGGCCGGTCCAGTCGCCGTAGTCGCACTCGACCAGCCGCTCGTCGACAGTGCACTGCGGCCTTGCAGCTTGCGCGGCTGCGATCACGTCGGTCGTCTCGACGCAGCGATCGAGCGGGCTCGTCACCACGGCCGCCAAAGGAAGCGTCGCCATGCGCCGGGCCAGGTTCTCGGCCTGCGCCCGGCCACGGTCGTCGAGGTGCACGCCACCGGTACGCCCGGCAAGCACCGGGCCGGTCAGTGCGGTGAGCCCGTGGCGCACCAGCAGAACTGTCGACATCAGCTCGTTGCCGAGATCACGCCGGCGCTGAGCAGGCCAATCAGCAGCAGCCCGAGGGCGACCCGGTACCAGACGAAAAGGTACATGCTGTGCCGGGAGATCCAGCGCATCAGCCACACGATCGAGGCCAGCCCGACGACGAACGCGAGAATGAGCGCCACCCCGGTCAGGCCCGCTCCGGCACCTCCCTTGTCGCCGATCTTGCGGGCCTCGTACAGCCCGGAGAGCACCACCGCCGGTATGGACAGCAGGAATGAGAAGCGGGCCGCCGTCGGGCGGTCCAGCCCGCGGAACAGCCCAGCGGTGATCGTGGTACCTGATCGCGACGCGCCCGGGATGAGCGACAGCGCCTGCGCGCCGCCGACCACCAGCGCGTCGCGGCCGTCCAGCTCCTCCTCATCGCGGGTGCGCGTGCCGACGCGTTCGGCCAGCGCCAGCACTAGTGCGAGCGCGATCATGGTCGCCGAAACGAGCCACAGGTTGCGGGCCCCGGTCTCGATCTGGTGGCTGAATACCACTCCGAAGATCGACACCGGCACCGTCGCCAGGATCAGGTACCAGCCCATCCGATACTCCAGCGTGCCCCGCACCGATTTATCGATAAATCCGCGAATCCATGCGCCGGCGACTTGGAACAGTTCCCGCCAGAAGTACAACACCACGGCCGCTAGGGTGCCGAGCTGGATCACCGCCGTGAACGGAGCCCCCGGGTCGTCCCAGTTGAACAGCGCCGGGACGATGCGCAGATGGGCCGTGGACGAGATCGGCAAGAACTCGGTGAGCCCCTGCACGATGCCGTAGACGACGGCCTGCAGCAGGTTGACGTTGTGCTGATCAGAGGAGGCGAGCAGCTGCGCGGTACCGAGTGAACTCACGGGTTGCCCGTCGCCAGCGCGAACTGTGCCTCGCCGCAGCTCACTGCGCCGTCCCGGACTTGTCCAGGGCTTCGATCGCGGTGGTTAGTGCGCGCAGTCGCTCGTCGAGGGTCGCGGCGAGCGGGGCGACGGCCAGCGTGGTGACGCCCGAGGCAGCGAAGGCGGCCATGCGCTCGGCGATGCGCCCGGGCGGTCCGAGCAGGGCGGTTCGGTCGATGAACTCGAACGGGACGGCATCCGCTGCACCTTCGTAGTCCCGAGCCAAGTAGCGCTCCTGTACCCGGGCGGCGGCGTCGGCGTAGCCCATTCGCACCGCCAGCCTGTTGTAGAAGTTCTGCTCCTGACTGCCCATGCCGCCCACGTAGAGCGCGGCCATGGCACGCAGCGGTGCGGCGGCGGCCGGCAGGTCGTTGCCGACCGACATAGAGGCGCTGACGACCACATCGAAGCCGTCGAGGGTCTTGCCGGCCTTTGCCCGCCCCGCCGCGACGTGCGGCAGCAGCTCGTGGGCATGCTCGGGTGAGTAGAAGAGCGCCAGCCACCCGTCGGTTATCTCGCCGGCGAGTTCCAGGTTCTTCGGGCCGACGGCGCCGAGGTAGATCGGGATGTGTTCACGCACCGGATGAACGGTCAGCCGCAGCGCCTTACCCGGCCCGTCCGGCAACGGCAGCGTGTACGTCGACCCGGCGTAGCGCACCCGGTCCCGCGCGAGCGCCATGCGCACGATGTCGATGTATTCGCGGGTACGGGCCAGCGGCTTCGCGAACGGCACCCCGTACCAGCCCTCGGACACCTGCGGCCCCGAGACGCCCAGGCCGAGCCGGAACCGGCCGCCGGACAGCGTGTCGAGGGTGGCCGCGGTCATCGCGGTCGTGGCCGGTGTGCGAGCCGGGATCTGCATGACCGCGCTGCCGATGTCGACGCGGCTGGCCTGGGCAGCCACCCATGCCAGCACCGTCGGCGCGTCCGATCCGTAGGCCTCGGCGGCCCACACCACCGAGTAGCCGAGCCGGTCCGCCTCCCGGGCCAACGCCAGGTTGTCGGCGTCGTTGCCCATCCCCCAATAGCCAAGATTCAATCCCAACTTCACGCGCGCAACACTAAAGCGTCGGCCCATGCGCCACCGGACGAGCCCCGCCCGATAGGTTCTCGCTGGCAAGCGGGCGCCGCAGGGAGGTCCAATGCAGCAGCGCAGCGTCGGGCACAGTGGGCTTCGCGTATCGCATCTCGGGCTTGGCACGATGACCTGGGGCCTGGAGACCGATTCGGATGAGGCCGCCGCCCAACTGGTCGCGTTCCGGGACGCGGGCGGAACGCTGATCGACACCGCGGTGTCGTACGGATTCGGCCGTTCCGAGCAGATCATCGGCCAGCTGGTCGCCGACGTCGTGCCGCGTGACGAGGTGGTGATCGCCACCAAAGCCGGGATCATCCGCACCGAAACGGACCGCATCGTCAACGTTTCTCGCGGCGAGCTGCTGCGCCGCCTCGACCAGTCGCTTCGCCGGCTGGGCACCGACTACGTCGACCTGTGGTACGTGCATTACGTCGACGACGCGGTGCCGTTCGACGAAACGCTGTCCGCCCTCGACGCTGCGGTCGCGTCCGGCAAGGCACGCTACGCCGGCGTCTCGAACTACTGCGGCTGGCGCACCGCCCGGGCCGCGACCTGGCAGCGCGCCGTACCGGGACGCGCCCCGATCGTCGCCAACCAGGTGCGTTATTCGTTGCTGGAGCGGGGCGTCGAGCGTGAGGTCATCCCCGCGTGCCGGGCGCTTGGCCTCGGCGTCTTGCCGTACTCGCCGCTGGGCGGCGGCGTGCTGACCGGGAAGTACCGGGGCGGCGTGCCCGCAGATTCGCGGGCGGCGGCGCACGGCCGCAGCCTGGCCGACATCGCCACCGACCGGGAGGTTGGCATCGTCGAAGCGGTCGCCACCGCCGCCGAGGGCTTGGCCACGTCGCCCATCGCCGTAGCCCTGGCGTGGGTCCGCGACCAGCCCGGCGTCACCGCACCGATCCTGGGGGCGCGCACCCTGGGCCAGCTCACCGCGGCGCTCGCTTCGGAGAAGCTCGAGCTGCCGATGGAGATCCGCCAGGCGCTCGATGACGTGTCCGCACCGCTGGTCGGCTACCCCGAGGACGTCTCCTGAAAGATCCTGTCTTCGCGGCGTTCTGCGACGCGGGCCTGTGGCCGGGCCTGGGCCGCAAGCTGGCCGCCGCGCTGCCGGACGCGGGCATCGAGGGGCCCGCGGACGTCACCGCCGAGCGGCTGCTGGCGTTGCCGAAGGTGGGCGCCCAGCGCGCCGGCCGGCTGCTCTCGGCATTTCTCGCCGCGGCGCCCGTCTACGAGCTTGTGGACCTGCTCGTCCCTGCAGAGATCGACGCCCGGGTCGCCGGCCGGGTCGTGGACGCGCTCGGGCCGCCGGCGGCCCGACTGGTCCGCGACGACCCGTGGGTACTGCTGAGCGTGCCGGGCGTGCAGCCTGCCGATGCCGACCGCGTTGCCCGCGCTGCACTACCCGGCGTACGACGCGACGACCCGCGGCGGGCGCGAGCGCTGGTCGGCTATGTGCTCGCCCGCGAGTCCAAGGACGGCCACACGGTCACCCCTGCCGGCGCCGTCCGTGACGCGCTGGCCGAGTTCGGCGTAGGCGACCCGGCAGCGGCAATCGAGGCGGCGGTCGAGGCCGCGACGGTGATCCCCTTCGACGAGGACCTCGCCCTGGCGCGCTACGCGGAAGCGGAGGACGCGATCGCCGAGTCGATCGCCCGGCTCGCCGCCACGGCCGAGCCGATCACAGCGGACGCACGGCCCGTCACCGACCTGGACGGGACGCAGCGCGACGCTGTCGGGCACGCGCTCCGGTCGGGTGTCAGTGTGCTGACCGGTGGGCCGGGCACCGGCAAGAGCCACACGGTTGCGGCTATCGTCTCGCTTGCTGCAAAGGCCCGGAAGTCCGTGGCGCTGGCCGCTCCCACCGGGCGGGCCGCCAAGCGTCTCGAGGAGCTGACCGGCTCCCCTGCGTCGACCATTCACCGCCTGCTCGGTGCCCAGGGCCGCAAGCGCGGGGAGGAGCTCGAGTTCGCCGGGGGCTTCGCACGCGATGCCGAGGCGCCCCTCGATGAGGACGTCGTGGTCGTCGACGAGGCGTCGATGCTCGACGTAGAGCTTGCCGAGGCGCTGCTCGATGCGTGCGCGGACGGGACGCACGTCGTGTTCGTCGGCGACGCCGCCCAGCTTCCCTCGATCGGCCCCGGCCGGGTACTCGGTGAGCTCATCGACTCCGGCGTGGTCCCGGTCACCGAACTGACGACGCTGTACCGGCAGGACGAGGGCGGGGCAATCGCCCGGCTCGCCACCAGCGTGCGAGGCGGCGAGCTGCCACCCGTCGCCGACCCGACCCGGGAGGTGGTCGTCGTTCCGGCGCGAGGCTCCGCCGAGGCGGCCCACCGAGTCGTCCAGCTCGTGACCGATTCCGTCCCGCGGGTACTGGGCATTCCGGCCGATCAGGTGCAGGTGGTAACGCCGGTGCACCGCGGCGCCGCGGGGACACAGGCGCTCAACGTCGCCCTCAAGGCGCGGCTCAACCCAGGCGATGGGCGCGGCCGGTTCGACCCGGGCGACCGTGTCGTGGCGACAGCAAACCACCTGGAGGCCGAGCCCTTCGGATACGCCAACGGCGAAGTCGGCATCGTGGCGGAGGTAGACCCGGACGGCGCTGTGACCGTCGAGTTCGCCTCCGGGCCGGCAGAGGTGAAGGGCAAGGCGCTGGCTGACCTACTCCACGGCTGGGCGATCACCGTGCACCGGGCGCAGGGCTCGGAGTTCCCCGCAGTCGTGGTCGTGCTACCGCCGGAGGCCGGCGGAATGCTGTCCCGTCCACTCGTCTACACCGCGCTGACCCGGGCGCAGCGGCACCTGTCCGTGGTGCACGCCGTGGGCCCCTCCCTAACGCGGGCGGTACGCCACGTCGGCGCGCGGCCGCGCCGCACCCGGCTGCGGCAGCTGCTCGCGGATTACGCCACAAGGGTGGAGATCGGCGCGCCTGAGGGGTTTACTGGCCTGCTATGACGGCGACACCCGCCGAGGAGGCGAGTACCGATCCCGACTGGGAGTACGCGCCGCTGCGGATTCCGGCGGACGTAAGCCGGACCTCAGCGGCGGTGCGACTCGCCCTGCACGCCGAGTACGGCGGGTGGGAACTCGCCCAGGTGCAGCGCTTCACGGACGGCACGCGGCGCGTCGTCCTACGTCGCCGCCGCGCCCCTGGGCGCCTGCCGCTACCCGGTCTCTCCAGCTAGCTGCCTCACGGTGTCGATCGTGTCCGCCTCAGCGGCAGTCTTGTCGTCGCGGTAGCGGACGACGCGGGCGAAGCGCAGGGCGAGCCCGCCCGGGTAGCGCGGCGAGCGCTGTAGCCCGTCGAACGCGACCTCGACGACTTGCTCCGGCCGCAGCGGCACGACCCAGTCGGAAAGCGGCCCGGCGGCCAGCTCCGTGAACCGTTTCGTCTGCCAGACGAGCATCTCGTCCGTCATGCCTTTGAATGTCTTGCCCAGCATGACGAACCCGCCCGCTGGGTCGCGGGCACCGAGGTGGATGTTCGACAGCCACCCCTGGCGCCGGCCGGACCCCCACTCGACGGCGAGCACGACCAGATCCAGGGTGTGCACCGGCTTGACCTTGAGCCACCCTGCGCCGCGCCGGCCCGCCTCATAGGGCGCGGTCAGCGACTTGGCCAGCACGCCTTCGTGGCCCCGGCGCAACGTGTCGGCGAGAAACTCACGAGCCGCTTGCGGGTCGCTGGTCACCAACCGGCCGACCCGGTTGCGCTCCGGCACGATGCCGTCCAAGGCGGCGATGCGACGCGAGGCGGGCTCGTCGAGCAGGTCGGCGCCGTCGACGTGGAGCACGTCGAACAGGAACGGCGTGATCGGCGTCGTGGCCTGCCCTCCGGCGACATCACGCCGGCTGCCGACGCGCGATGCGGTGACCGCGAACGGCTGCGGCCGCCCGTCCGGGCGCAGCGCGATCGCCTCACCGTCGGCGACGAGCGCGCCAACCGGCAGGGCTCGCACGACGTCGACGACCTCCGGCAGCCGTGCGGTCACGTCGTCCAGCGTCCGCGTGAACAGCCCTATGTCCGCGCCGTCGCGATGCACCTGGATGCGGGCCCCGTCCAGCTTCCACTCGAACACGGCCGCACCGCCGAGCCGGGACAACGCGTCGTCGGTGGTCGCGGCGGTCTGCGCCAGCATGGGGCTGAGCGGCCGCCCCACCTGGAGCCGGAAGGAGTCGAGCCCGGCCGGCCCCTCGCGCAGCAGCGCGGCGGCGACCACGGCCAGGTCGCCACGTAGCATCGCCGCACGCCGCACCGCTGCGGGCGGTACCTCTACCGCACGAGCGACCGCGTCGGCCATCACACCGACCAGGGCGCCCTGGCGCAGGTCGCCGCTGAGCAACCGGCGCAGAAACTCCTGCTCACGTGCCGTCGCGGCCCCGAACAGCGCCGCGAGCATCGTACGGCGCCGGGCCTGCGAGCCCGGCCCGGACAGCGCCTTGAGCTCGGAGAACGTCGCGTCGACGCCGGCAACGGTGAGGCTGGGAACGGCGGCCGCCGCCCCGACATCGCGAAGCGACGCCCAGCCGACACCGATCTGCCGCTGCGGCAATTCCCCCGACAGCCATGACGCGACCACCGCGGCCTCGTCCGGGGAGAGCTGACGCAGCAGCGCTGCCAGGCGGGCCACCTTGCCGCCCCGCGCGGACGTCTGCGCGATCTCGGCGGACGCTGCGGCGACGTCGTCGAGGAGCATCAGCAGCTGGACAAGAAGCGGTCGAGCACCCGCACTCCGAAGCGCAGTGCGTCGACGGGTACCCGCTCGTCGATGCCGTGGAACAGCGACATGAAGTCGAGATCGGCCGGCAGCCGCAGCGGCGCGAAGCCGAAGCAACGGATACCCAGCAGGGAGAACGACTTCGCGTCGGTACCCCCGCTCATCAGGTACGGAACGGGCCGGGCGCCGGCATCTTCGGCCCGCAATGCAGCCGCCATCGCGTCGACGACCTCGCCGTCGAAGCTCGTCTCGACAGCGATGTCGCGCACGATGGTCTCGCGGGTGATGCCCTGGCCGGCCAGCTCGTCGATCTTCGCCAGCAGCTCGTCCTCCTGGCCGGGCAGGAATCGGGTGTCGATCGTTGCCTCGGCGCTGCCCGGGATCACGTTGGACTTGTAGCCTGCCCCGAGCATCGTCGGGTTGGCCGTATTGCGGATCGTCGCCCCGATCATCCGTGCCATCGTGCCGAGCTTGGCGAGCCCGGGCTCCGGGTCGTCCGGGTCGATGTCCAGACCGGATACGTCGGCGACGTCCTCCATGAAGCGGCGCACGGTATCGGTCACCTGCAGCGGGAACTCGTGCCCCCCGATCCGCGTCACCGCGGCTGCGAGGCGGGTGACCGCGTTGTCCTCGTGGATCATCGAGCCGTGCCCCGGCCGGCCGCGGGCACGCAGCCGCAGCCAGTTGATGCCCTTTTCGGCAGTCTGGATGAGGTACAGCCGCAGGTCCCCGCCGACGGCAACGCTGTAGCCGCCCACCTCGCTGATCGCCTCCGAGCAACCGGCGAACAGGTCAGGGTGGTTGTCGACGAGCCAGTGCGCCCCCTTGACGCCTCCGGCTTCCTCGTCGGCGACGAACGCGAGCACGATGTCGCGCGGCGGACGCCGTCCGGTACGGGACCACGCGCGCACCAACGCGAGTGTCATCGCGTCCATGTGCTTCATGTCGATGGCGCCGCGGCCCCAGACGTAGCCGTCGCGGACCTCGCCGGCGAACGGATCGACGGACCATTCCGCGGCATCGGCCGGCACGACGTCCAGGTGCCCGTGGATCAGCAGCGGTGGCCGGGTGCTGTCGGTGCCCACGATGCGGGCGACGGCTGAGGCGCGTCCCGGTTCCGACTCCAGGATCTGCGCGGCCACCCCGGCCTCGTCAAGCCGGGCGGCCACCCACTCGGCGGCAGGCCGCTCCGGATTCGTCGGGTTGGACGTGTTGATCTGGATCAGCTCGGACAGTAGTCCGGCCACTTCGTCCTGGGCGGTCGGCGGCACAGCATTCATGCCCCGTTCCTACCAGGCCCGTCGGATGAGCTCAGTGCACCCGCCGTCCACCGCGCCGGCCGGCGGCCACGACGACGCCGCTAACCGCGACGGTGAAGACCAGCACGAGCGCGGCGAGAAGCAGCGTGTCGTTGGCTCCAGCTGCGTTCTTCGCGCCCTGCTCGGCATGCTCGCGCCTGCTGTCCGCGCTCGCGGGGGGCCCGGTCGGCTGTGGCGAGCCGTCCGGCCTCGTGGACGTTGGGTTCGAGCCCGGCGAACTTGCGGTGCCGGTATGTGTTGTCTGGGGTGTCGTCGATGCAACGTGGCCGACGTTGCCGGCGCCGTTGGCGGGCATTGTCAGCGGCGGCGGTGTGGGTGCGACCCGCGGATGTGACGCCGGCGTCGTGCCTGGGGACGTAGTGGGTGCGGCGCTGGATTGGGGCGCGCTGGACGTGCCGGTAGCGGAACTGCTGGTCGATGGCGAGTTCGAGGCGGTCGTACCGGGCGGCGCCGAAGTCGTCTGCGGCAGCCCCGGACTCTGAGGCGGCCGCCCTGGTTGCGGGCCCGATTGGCCGACGGCCGGCTCGGACGGCGTCGTGGACGCGGACGACGTGCCCGGCGTGGTGGGCTCGCCGCTGCCAGCAGGCGGAATCGGCGGTATCCAGGTCCGCGTCGGCGGCGGAGACTTGGATCCCGCGATTGGCGAGGTGGCAGTCGTCGAGGGCACCGAAGGGGTTGGCATCGCAGTCGTCGTGGGCGGCGAGGGGGTGGGCACGGGAGTCGTCGGCGATGGCGAGCTGGTGGCTGGGCAGTGCCGCCTGGTCTTGTCGCTATGCCCGAACAAGTGGTGGTGGAGCGCAGCCGACACGGCCGGGCGCCGCGAGGAGCTGGGCGGCATCTGGTCGTCGCAGTGCTTGTTCTTTTCGCTTGCGCCCGCTCCGTGACCCGGTAACACCACGGCAAGAACCATGGCCGCGCCAAGACAGACGATGGCTGCGCATGCGCCGCCCACCCGATTACGGCGTGTCATCCGACGTCGATCCTCTGCTCATCCGGTTGGCCCAGGGTTGAGCCACCGTCGTCGTGCCGCCCTACCAACCGCCCGAGCAAACCGAGGCGGTTCGCCCGTTGTTAGTCCTGGTTGAAAACAATAGCGGCCTGTGATCGATCGCAACACTAGGACCACCCCGAATGTTGCTGGGATTTCACCGACAGCCGTCGCGATCGCGGCCCGAGGCGCGGACGCCGATGAGCTAAACTCGCAAGTCGCTCGTCCGGGTGGCGGAATGGCAGACGCGCTAGCTTGAGGTGCTAGTGCCCGTAAAGGGCGTGGGGGTTCAAGTCCCCCTCCGGACACCAAACAGCCCCTATATACGCTGGGCTGCAGCGCGCCGCGTAGATCATCTGCTAACCGATTGCTAACCATCGCCCGCCACCTCCCCGAAGATGACGTCGGCAACCTTGGCCGCAGCGTCCGAGTGTAGGCCTTCGGTGACGTGCGAGTAGATGTGCCAGCGTGATGGAGATGTTCGCGTGGCCGAGCCGCTCCTGCACCACCTTCGGGTGCACCCCGGACGCCAGCGCGAGCGTCGCCCAGGTATGCCGCAGGTCGTGCAGCCTGCTCGGCGGCAGACCGAGCTGACGGATCCGGTCGGTGAAAGTGCGGGAGAACCGCTCCGGGTGCAGCGGGCCGCCCTCGACGTGGCAGAACACCAGGCCCTGATCTGTCCAGCCCGCCCCCATCTGCAGGCGCTCGGCCGCCTGCCGCTTGCGATGCTCGCGCAGCGCCGCAACCGTCGCAGGGTCGAGCGACACGGTGCGTGTGCCCTTCGCCGTCTTCGGGTCACCGAAGTTCACTTTGTGTTTGACGGTGATTACCGTCTGCACTATTGACGCCCTGCCGACGTCGAGGTCGACGTCCGCCCAGCGCAGCCCGAGCGCCTCGCCGCGGCGCATCCCCGTCGTCGCGAGCAACACGAACGCCGCGTGCAGCCGGCTGGCCCGGGTGCCGGCCAGGAACGTCCTCAGCTGCTCAGCGGTCCAGGTCGTGTGCTTGTGCTTGATCGCCGCGGTGGCTTTCGGCGGGTCTGCCGCGTCGGCGGGATTGCGGGCGAGTCTCCCCCACCGCACCGCGTCCTTGAACATCCTGTGCATGATCGTGTGGACGTAGTGCACCGACCGCGGCGACAGACCTTTCCCGGCCGCTTGATCTTTCCGTCCACACGCAAGCAGCCGCGCATACAGCCCGTTGAGCGTCTCGGCGTCGATGCTCGCGAGCGGCACGCCACCTACGTACGGCAGGACGTGCAAGCGGACATTGCGCGCATAGCTGTAGTGCGTCGCCGGCCTGACTGTCGGTTCCGTCGCCGCGAGCCATTCGCAAGCGAACTCAGCCACCGTCGCGCGGGTCTTCTCCATGAATGTGCCAGCGTTGACCTCGCTGACCATCTGCGCGAGCGCACGCTCCGCGGCCTTCTTCGTCGGGTAGCCGCTGTGCCATTTCTGCCGCCGCTTGCCCGTGACCGGGTCGCGGTCGAGCTCGACGACGACGCTGTAGCCCTTGCCGCGTTCGAGACGCTGCCCCTCACGTTTGCCCCTCCGGTCCCACGTCGGTCAGGTCGGGACGGACATCGACGAACACGACCTCGTGCAGACCCGGCTGCACACGCTCATCGCCCCACGCGACTCCGGTGTAGACCTTGTGGCTGCACACGAGTCCGGTCACGTGCCGTGGGTCGACCTTGGCCCAGGTCGTCTCGTCTTTGACGAGCCGCAGATCTGGCCCGGTCTTGCCGCCCGGGCCACGCGGGTCGAGCAGTTGCTCGATATTGGCACCGAGCACCAGGACGAGACTGACGAGTTCCGGCACCGTCACGTTCCGGCGTCCGCGCTCGACTTCGGATACGGTGACCCGCCGCCACGGGTGGCCGAGCAACTGCATCCGGCTGGCCACGTCTTCTTGCTCCCGGCGCCGCAGCAGCCGGTAGGCGCGGATGTTCTCGGCAAGCACGTCGGCTACGTAAGCACTGCCCTCGGGTGGCTCATCGCCTGCGGCGCGCGGAGTCTTCGCCGGCATTCGCCAACCCCCGTTCATGCTGCCCTGTGTCGTCTCGTCCACAGTCAAGCACGATGAAACGTCGTAGCGCAAGATGAAGTTGCATGCGATCATGTCCGTTCAGTAGTCTCCGCGCAAGATGATCTGACGCGGAAGGCAGACCGATGACCATCCCGGACCCGGCCTTACAGCCGACAGTGACCGTCGAGGAAGCTGGCGACGCTCTCGGCGTCAGCCGCGCGTCCGCCTACGAGGGCGTCCGCAAAGGCGAGATCCCATCGATCAAGATCGGCCGACGGATCGTCGTCCCGACCGCAGCGCTGCGCCGACTGCTCGAGCTCGACTAACGGGCGCGAACGTGACCAGTCCCCCGACAGACCGAAGCCGCCCCCGGCGGGAGGGCGGCAGCGGAGGCAGGATCGACGCGCCGAGCATACCCCGCCGTACGGACATGAGCGCGGCGACGCGCTACGACCATGCCGTGGCGTACGTCGTGCGCACCGTCCATTGCTGGCATTGCATCGGCGCCGGCTGGCACGCCCGCGACGTCGACCTCGAGCTGGAGGCTGCCCGGGAGCTCGGGCGTGCTGGCGACCAAGTGCTGGCTGGCGGCAACCCGCAGCTGCGCTGGCCGACACACGCCGAGTACGAGCAACGGCGCCGTAACCCGAGGCCGCTGCGGGGTTCGCCGTGACCGCCCGCAAGCGCAAGCCGGTCGTGACCGTCGATATCGGCCGGTGGACTGTCGAGCTCGCCGGCCCGGTTCGGTGGACTGTCCCTGTCGCCCGGCGTGTCTGCGGCCGGTCATGGACGTTCGAGCCTCACGCGCGCACAGTCCGGATCAAGGTAGAGCACACCGCCGACATAGTCGCCGCGCTCGAGGCCGCGAAACGGCCGCATGTCGTCAACGGCGCCATCCCCGAGCCGACGCTGTGGGGTGCCCCGTGACATGGACGAAGCTGTCGGACGACTTCACCGATGAGACGTGGACGCTGTCCGACGCCGCCGCCCCGCTGCTAGTCGACCTGCACGTCTGGTCGAACCGCAAGCTACTCGACTGCAAGGTGCCGCTCGTCGACTTACCTCGCGCGTCCAGAGCACACGAAGCCCTGGACGAGCTGCTCGCTGGCCGTTGGTGCGCCACCGATGGCGAGACGGTCGTCGTCCGCTTCCACGCGGTGTACCAGCGCACCCGCGAGCAGGTGCAGGCCCAGCAGGAAGCGAACAAGCGCAACGGTGCCCGCGGTGGACGCCCGCGCAAGCCAGGTCGAGAGCGACCAGAAACCCAGTCGTTAAGCGAATCGCTTGGCGAGTCGCCAAGCGAAAGGGACGGGACGGGACGGGACTGGAATCAAAAGCGAGCACCTACGGAAGTAGACACATGCGCAGCGACCGGCTGCACGAGTGCCGCCCGGCACGGGCTCGCCACCTGCTACGACCACGCACAGTTCGAGATCGAGCTCTACGCCGGGACCGTCGCCCGCGCTCGAGCGCAGGCCACCGCATGACCCTCGGGACCCTGCGGCTCAGGCCTCGGCGGTCGGACGGGTTCCGGCGGCGGCGAGCGGTGGTCCGGCTCGGGAAACTGCGGACGGGTCGGCTCGATCGGTTCCGGCCGTATCGGCTCGATCGGCTCGATCGGCTCTGGGCGTTCGGTCACCGACTCGGTATACACGCTGACCACAACCACGACACCCACACGCCACGCCGGGAGGACAAACGTGGTTTTAATTTCGGGGCACTCCCGACTCGCCTATCGAGCAGATACCCCTCCGAGTTGAAAGTGAGGTTTCCGGTTGACCAGTAGACGGGGTGCGACGGCCAACCTTGTGACGCTGGCCGTGAAGGTCGACGCCGCGACGGCTGTCGCAGTGCAGGACTTGGCGCGGTCGTTCGAGATGGGCGTCTCGGAACTGCTGCGCGGTTGGTGCGAGTGTGTGCGGGATCGCCACGCGTACACGTTCGGTGCGGTGGACGAGTCGGATCGGTGGGGTGGCTGGCTGCTGCTCGAGGATCCGGAGGTTTACCCGCTGGTGCCAGCGAACGGGAGCAACCCGTGATTGATCCTGACGAGTCTCCGTCTTTGCCGGCTGAGCGGGTGTAGCGGATCGGCGCTTTCGTTGCCGGGCAGACGCGTGAAGAAGCGCTGGCGCTGGCGGACGGGTCGGATGACCCGGTTGCGCTGGATGCTGCGGAGTTGGATCAGTCCGTGGCGGTGCGGTACGCGGAGCTCGCCGATGTGGAGCGGCTGCGTCGCCGCCGGCATGAGGCCGGGGTGGCGTGGTCGCTGGGTGTCCGTCCTGGCGAGGTCACCGTCGAGGACGACACGGACGCTTCCTAGCGCGCGGTTGTCGTGGGTAGCGCCTATAGTTGGTGGCGTCCATCCCGGACGGCACCATTCCGAGCCGTGAGGTTCGGAACCGGGTGCCGGGGTTGTACCCGGCAGTAGTCCCGGTTGCACGTCGGCAACGATTCCGCGTGCGGGTGTGGCACGGAGGAATGAGGCCCTAGCGCACGAACGGGTGCGGCCTTCCGGACGCGGAGGGTGGGGCGACTTCGTCAGGTTCTGAGCGTGCGCCTCGGCGCGTGCTCATGCGCTGACGGGACGTCCGCACATGCCCTCCTTCGCTATCGACAGTCTGAAGACCCGCCGCCGCATCGTCCACGGTGAGCTGACCGCCCTGGCGCAGCGGGCCGCCGATGAGAACCGGGCGTTCACCGACGCCGAGCATGCCCAGTGGGAGCCGCTCAGCCAGGAAATCGACGCGATCGACCGCCGCATCGCCGAAGTCCGCGACCAGGAGCAGCGGGAAGCCGCCGGCGCCGCGACCCTGGACGAGCTGAACCGCCGCCCGGTGGAGTTCGGGAAGTTCCCGGCCGGCGCGCCGCTCACGGGGCAGGCGAAGGACCTCGATCACGCGTTCCGGTCGGCGATCCTGGCGAAGAACCCGGCGCCGATCGAGTTCGGGACGGAGAATCCGCGGAGCAACTACCAGCCGGGCGTGGAGCAGCGGACGCTGCTCACCACGACGGCGACGCAGGCGATCCCGTCCGACGTGTTCGCCCAGATCGTCACCCACCTGGTGGAGTCCTCGGCGGTGATGGCGGCCGGCGCGACGGTGCTCACCACTACCACTGGCGAGCCGATGCAGGTGCCGAAAGACACCGCGTTCGTATCGTCCGCGTTGACGACGGAAGGCGCGTCGATCAGCCAGTCCGACCCGACGCTGGGCGTGAACACGCTCAAGGCCTACAAGTACGCGTCGTTCTTCCAGATCAGCCACGAGCTGGCGCAGGACACCGGCACCGACCTGCTCGGCTACCTCGCGAAGGGCGCCGCGACGTCACTTGCGTAGGCGTACGGCCCGCATCTGATCACCGGCACGGGCACGAACCAGCCGCAGGGCATCGTCACCGGCGCGTCGGTGGGCACCACCGGCCCGACGGGCACCACGGTGTCCCTGGGGGCGCAGGGCACCGCGAACCAGGGCACCGACATCCTGTACGGCCTCATCGGGTCGCTCGCGGAGCCCTACTCCCGGCAGCCGTCCACCGGGTTCGTGATGACCAACGCGTCGCTGGCAATCTGCCGGCGGCTGAAGGACACCACCGGGCAGCCGGTCGCCGGCATGGTCGGGGGCGCCCTGAACGCTGCCGTGTCCGGTGCGCCGTCCGAGAACAATGTCGTCGTCGGCTACCCGGCCTTCGTCGACGCGAACGTCGCGCAGATGGCAGCGAACGCCAAGTCGATCATCTTCGGTGACTTCTCCCGCTACTTCGTCCGCATCGTCAACGGCATCAGGTTCGAGCGGTCTGACGACTTCGCCTTCGGCAGCGACCTCGTCTCGTTCCGGTGCATCATCCGGCTTGATGGGCAGCTTGTCGACGCGAACGGGCTGAAGCTGTTCCAGAACTCGGCGACGTGACCCATGAACCGCCAAGAGTTCCTCGAGGCGGTCGACTGGGCCGCCGTACGGGACGGTATGCGGGAGACGCGCGCCGAACTCGACATGGCGATCGCGCAGCGCGTCGCTGAGCTACGCGCCGCTGGCCAACCGGAGCGGCTGACCGACAAGGAGACCCTCGCGGCGTGGCAGGGCGCGGCAGACCTCCTCGACGCGTTCCTAGCCGCTCTCGGCGATGCGTAGACACGCGCTGATCGGCGTCACGCACCAGCCGCCGTTCGTGGTGCCGGTGATCGGCCGGCTCGCCCGCCGCTCGCTGCGGGTCGAGCTCGACGACGACCAGGTCGCCGCGCTGCAGCAGCTGATCAAGCAGGCACGGCTGGAGGCGTCCACGCAGACCGCTGTTTGACGAACGTCAGCACGACAACGTTCGGGTTGCTGTGCTTAAGGTCGGCCGGCGCCATGCGCCAGTCACCCGGGTCATCCTCTAACGCCGAGAGCTGCGCGACGAGGTCCGCGGCCGTGGTGTTGGTGAGGTCCACGAGCAGATGGACCTTGTGTGTTCTCGCCGTCTCCGGTGCGCCCAGCATGGCTGCGCCAACCTGCATCACTTCGATCATCGCGCCCTCCGTTCATCACGGGGCATCTGACGGAGCCCGACTGTAGCTATACGACAGCGCCCCGCCACCATTGCGGCCGCGTGGTGCGGGGCTACTAGAGAGTGAGTTCGCGTTCGTCGCCGTCGTGCTTGCTCCAGGTGCCGCCTTCGGTACGCCAGTGGATGCGCTCGGACACGGTCAGGGACGGGACGCCGACGTAGAAGACGTCGCCCCGGGCGGCCGACCGCTCTGCCTCGGCATGCCACTTCAGCGCTTGCTGGGCCTCGTCGGCGAGATCGATCTCAAGGCCGGCGCCCGGATTCACCGCGCTCGCTTCCCTGACGTGGCGGACGCCGTCCACCGTGAACACAGCGGTGACTTCGTAGGCGATGTCCTTGCCGATGTTGGTCGCGGACAGCTTCCGGTCGGCCCATCCCGGGCGCCACACCACATCGTTGCGCTCAAGGGTTCGTTGCTCGTCGCGGTCCGAACGGGCGTTGCTCTTCTCCGCGATCTTGTTCGCCTGCGCGCTCAGCCAAAGCGCCCACCCGCTCACACCGAGGGAGACGACGACGCCGCCGAGGGCAATCCAGGTACCCGCGTCCATCGGCAGAACATAGACCAGCGCCTGGCGCGTCTTACGTCAGCCGTAGGCGCCGCCCTGCTCGTGCCCCCAAGCCCTGCCGGCTTCCGTGGGTAGTTGCGGCTCGCAGCCGTCGAGGATCCCGAGGTAGTAGCCGCGCCAGTGCGCGCCCGGGCGGTCGACTGGCGCCGGCCATTCGGCTGGTTCGGCGCCGAGCTGCATGCGGCGAACCTCGAGGTAGTCGACCGGCTGAAGCGGCTGCTCCACGCATCGGCCGAGCACCCAGCCGGCGCACCACACGGGGACAGGATGTGTACCGTCCAGCGGTGTCGCCTGCGTCGACCACGTGACGAGCGCCCACCATTCACTGCCGACGTCACGGCCCCAGTAGTCGAGCTCGGCGCTCCACGGCGGGACGGTCAGCGATACCCGTGGCCGGCTCATAGCCAAGGCTCGCACAAGTGTTCGAACAATGGAAGGCCGGTGCGCGCACCGGGAGCCGGCGGGGCGCCAAGCTCGCACGGATCGGGACGGCATACTCCCGTGGCATGACCGACTGGCTCGCCGATGGGATAGCCGTGGCCGCACTAGGCGTCTCGGGCTATGCCTTCATCGACTCAGGACGGCGAGTGCGCGATGCGGACGCTGCAGCTAAGCGAGCCACGGAGGCAGCCGAGCGGTCGGCGGCTGCGGCTGAACGCTCTGCCGCCGCAGCCGAAGAGCTGGCGGCCGGTCCGCCGTGGTCGCTCACGCGTCTAGGCGACATGCCTGGCAGGGTCGAACTGAAGAACCTGCTCAAGCACACGGCCTACCGCGTCACGGTTAAGGCGCACAGCCGCGACGTCGAACTGATCGAGGAACCGATCGACGAAACGATGCACGCCGGCGCGACCCGAGCATTCTGGGCCACGGCCTACTCGAATGCGGCGCGCAACCGGATCGAGGTCGGCTGGCAAGACACGGCGATCGGCCAACGCCGCACATCGGAGACCTCGGTCGGATAGATGGATGCGCCCCGCCACCCGATAGGCAACGGGGCGCTCCGCTCGAGTCAGGTGATCGGTTTCCGATCAACTGGTCCAGCGCGCTGGACTGTCGACGGCGATGTCTACCGCCGTCGACGCAGCCACGCCGGCCGGCTGAGGTAGCCGATGGCAGCGACGGCGAACACCGCGGCGATGATCAGCGCCGCCAAGGCCCACATGGCAGCGATGAGCACCCCCAGCACGATCGCGCCGATGATGCCGACGCTGACGCCGGTGCCGCGGCCGGTGCGGACGTAGAACCTTACCGCTTTGACTATTCGCGGACGGCGAGCCACGTCGGGCCGCGTTTGACGACGATGGCGGTGCCGTCGACTGCGGCTAGCCACTGGTCGCGCGCCGTCGCCGACGCGAACCAGTACAGGGTGAGCTGACCGCAGTCGCCTGATTCGAGCGTGTAGAGCTCCTCGGGCGGCCCGTACGGCTTGTAGTGGCATCCGAGGCTCGCCGCGACCGACGGCAACGGGTTAGCGGGGGTGGCTGTGCCGGCCGGGTGACCGCCGCTGCTGCACGCGGCCATCGACCCGCCGAGTAGCGCAACGGCGAACCACCTGAACACCAATCCCATCATTGGCCCTCCCTGCGGCCGCGAGCCGCAGCACAACCGTCCTGGCGTCGTGGCTGGTGCGCATCTCGCGTATCGACTGCGCGTAGCTGACCGCGTCGAATCGCATTTTGTACCAGCGGTGGACGCCGTCGAGCAGCGGCGCCAACTTGTAACCGAGCCACGTGCGGTGGCCTGGCATCTGCCACGCGACCTCGGCCTGAAATCCGGCATGCGACGTCGCGGATCTCCTCGGGTGTCGGCGGCAACAACAACATCTCAGCGTCCATCGCTGCCTCCCTCGTGGGTATCGCCGAACAGCCAACGGTCACCGGCTGACGTGTGCCGCCCGGGGTCGGCCGGGCGCTTCCTGGCCCGCCTCGGCACCGCGGCGAGCAGCGCATGCCCGATCCCTGCGAGCGCGGCGACAGTCTGAACGGTCGGGTCGGTGCCTGCGCTCTCAGCGACGGCGAGCAGCCGCAGCGACTGCTGGTAGTGCTCGAACGGCCGCAAGGCCGTACGTTCGTTCATTGGGTCATCTCCCTGGTTCGGTCAGGTGGGTGATCAAGGCCTCGGTTCGGTGTTCGAGCACCGGCCGGGGCCGTCTATTTTGTTGATGTTGAGATTGCAAACCGTTTGCTAACGGATGCGTTTGCACGGGAGGCCGTCAGATGAGATAACGGCGGACCGCGAGCGTCGAATCCCCTTGCATTTCTGGGGATTCTCGGACTCGGCGCTACGCGCCGAGACGGGGTTGGCGGGTGTCCAAGTCCCCCTCCGGACACGCGCACTCCCCGTCCCGCCGGCCGAGATACGTCGTTGCGAACCGGGTACCGGTCGTCTTCGCCTACTACGTCCTACATGGCACAACCGTTTGGTGATCGCCCGATATAGCCTGATCGCGTATTTCGAGGACGGCTGGGAACTCATTCACCTCGCCACTGGACAGCACACCACGCCGTCATGCCGTGGCGTGATCCGGCCTACCCGGCTGATTGACGTCATCGCAAGCCGCGGTCGACGGTTGCCAGAACGGTGGTGATCGCGTACTCGACCTGGGGATCGGGCAGGTCGCGCAGCGGCCCGTCGAGCAGCAGGCGGGACAGGCCGTGGACCGCGGACCAGGCCGCGTACTCGGCTCCGCGACGGCGTTCGGGCGTCAGCGCGCCCACGTCGACGAGTTCGTCGAGCCGGGCGCTGAGCAAACGGTAAGGGCTTGTCGTCTGCTCGGCATCGGCTGCGCCCGCCAGTTCGTCCGCCGATTGCTCGGTGGGGTGTGGCCGCGCTGACGTGAACGCGGTGCGGAACCAGCCCGGTTCGGTGCGGGCGAAGTCGATGTAGGCGCGCCCGATCGCCTGGAGCCGTGCGCGGGCTCTGCGGATGTGGCCCCGCGCCGTGACGCCGTTCGTGCGCTCGATCATCAGGAGGCCCAGCCGCGTCATGCACCGCTCGGCGACGGCTGCGAGCAGGTCCTCCTGGTTGGCGAAGTGGCGATACGCGGCGTTGTGCGATACGCCGGCCTGGCGTGACGCTGCGCGCAGCTGCACCGCGCCGGGGCCACCGGTGCGAGCCAGTTCGACACCGGCCTCGACGAGACCCTCGCGCAAGTTGCCGTGGTGGTACCCGCGCGCTTCGCTTCCGCGATCGCTGCCTCGAACCATGTTGACAGTGTCCACAGCGTGTGGCACTCTCGTCACCAACCCGAATGTTGACATCGTCAACATGATTCTTCTGCTGTGGGAGCCCCTTCGTGAGTGACCTTACCCTGCCCCGTGATCTTTCACGACACCCAGGCGGCGAGCTCGCCGGCCCGCCGAGGGAGACAGAGTGATGGGCTCGATAGGAAGTCTCGTGGTCCGCCGCGCTCGTCTGGTGCTGATCGCGGCAATGTTGGCTGTCGTCGGGTTCGGCGTGCTCGGTTTCGGTGCGTTCGGCAAGCTGAAGACCGGCGGCTTCCAGGACCCGGGCGCGGAGTCGACGACTGCGCAGACACTGACCAACCAGCGCTTCGGTGGCTCCGACGGTGTCGTGCTCCTGGTCCACGCCAAGACCGGGACGGTCGACGACGCGCCCGCACGAGCAGCGGCCGCCGAGGCGGCGAGCCGCCTCACAGCGGTGCCGGGCGTGTCGAACGTGGTGTCTTACTGGTCGACGCGCAACCCCGGCCTGAAGTCGAAGGACGCCAAGCACGCGCTCGTGCTCGGCAGCACCAGGAGCGATCGCGATCTCAGCTCGACCGAACTCGCGGGCCTGCGCTCGCACAGCACGCAGGTTGATGTCACGGTCGGCGGCGACGCGGCGATCAGCAATGACATCACTAGGCAGGTCGGCAAGAGCCTAGGAATTGCCGAGCGGATCGCCGTACCGATCATCCTGGCGCTGCTGGTGTTCGCGTTCGGTAGCGTCGTGGCCGCGCTGTTGCCTCTGGCGATCGGGGTGGTCGCCATCCTCGGCACATTCGCCGAGCTGTTCGTGCTCGGCTCGGTGACCAGCGTGGCCATCTACTCGATCAACCTCACCACCGCGCTCGGCCTGGCACTGGCCATCGACTACGCGCTGCTGATGGTCAGCCGCTACCGGCAGGAGCTCGCGGCCGGTCGCGAGCCGGCACAGGCGGCCGTGCGCAGTGTGCAGACGGCCGGGCGCACGATCGTGTTCAGCGCAGCGACGGTCATGGCCGCGCTCGCCGTGCTGCTGATCTTTCCGCTGTATTTCCTGCGCTCGTTCGCGTACGCCGGTATCGGTGTGGTGCTCATCTCGATGGCGGCTGCGGTCGTGGTGCTGCCCGCACTGCTCACCGTGCTGGGCCGGCGCGTGAACGCCGGCCGGCTGCCGTGGGCGCGCGACCGGGAGCCGTCCACGGCAGCCCCGTTCTGGGGACGGCTCGCCGGACAGGTCATGCGCCGCCCGGCGCTCATCGCGATCCCGGTGCTCGCCGCGCTTCTGGTGGTCGCTATGCCGCTCCGGCACGTGCGGCTCGGTACGCCGGACGACCGCGTGCTGCAGACGAGCACGCAGAGCAGGGCCGTGGGAGACGTGCTGCGCGACGACTTCACCGGCAACACCGCCACCGCGCTGAACGTCGTCACCGACGGCCCGCTCGACCGAACCGCGCTGACCGGATACGCGACCCGCCTGTCCGACCTCGCCGGTGTCGCGCGCGTCGAGACCGGCGTCGCGACGTTCGTCCACGGGAAGGCCGTCCCGGACTCCGCCAACCCGACCCTCGCGCGTCCGACGGCGCAACGGCTGTCCGTCGTCAGCGCGGCCGATCCGCGCTCCAACGCCGCGAAGGACCTGGTGCGAACGGTGCGCGCGCTGCCCGGTCCACAGAGCGTCCGCACCTACGTGGGCGGCCAGACCGCGGAGCTGATCGACACGACGCACGCGATCGGCAGCCGGCTGCCGATCGCCGGGCTGCTCATCGTGCTCACGACGTTCATCGTGCTGTTCCTGTTCACCGGGTCCGTCGTGCAACCGATCCGCTCGCTGCTGCTTAACGCGGTCACCCTCGCCGCAACTGCGGGGCTGATGGTGTGGATCTTCCAGCAGGGGCATCTGTCCGGCGCACTGCACTCCACCCCACTGCCGCTGGACACCAGCATGCTGATGCTGCTGTTCTGCATCGCCTTCGGCCTGTCGATGGACTATGAGGTGATCGTGCTCAGCCGGATCAAGGAACTCCACGACGACGGCCACGACGACCGAACCGCCGTCACCGACGGGCTGACCCGCAGCGGGCGCATCGTCACCACGGCCGCGGCACTCATCGCAGTGACCTTCTTCGCCAATGGCACCGCGACAGTCAGCTTCCTCCAACTATTCGGCATCGGCGCCGGAATCGCGGTCATCATCGACGCAACACTCGTGCGCGCCGTACTGGTGCCTGCTTGCCAACGGATACTCGGTCGTGCCGCATGGTACGCGCCCGCACCGCTGCGCCGCCTCCGTGCCAGCGTCAGCCTCGCCGAGGCCCACGGTTGACCGGGCTCGGCCCAACCCTCAAGACGAGTTCCTGCGCGCTTAGGGTTGGGTGCGCATGCGCATCCTGGTGACGACCAACGCGGCCATCGGCCACTTCCTGCCCATGGCGGCCACGGTCGCCGAGCTGGTGGCGGGCGGGCACGAGGTGCGCATCGGCTGCCCCGACTCGTTCGAGGCGTTCGTGCGCGGAGCAGGATTCGAAGCGCTGGGGTGCGACGAGGTCGACGTCTCGGCGCCGGTTCCGCCCCCGCCGCCGGCCGAGGAGCGTGACGCCCGTCTTACGTGGGCGGTCACCATGAGCTGGCCGTCAGACTGCCGTACGTGGGTCGATTCGCTCCTGCGGCAGGCTCAGCAGTGGCGGCCCGACCTGGTGATAGTCGAGCCTGTCGAGCACGCCGGGCGGATCGTCGCCGCGGCACTGGGCGCGCCGCTGGTCGTGCACGGCTGGGGGTTCACACTGCCGGCGTTCGTCGAGGACCTGGCGCCGTCGGGGATTCTGGACCTGTACGAAGGGGTGTCTGCGGCGCCGCCGAGGCCGGCACTCGTCGCCGACCTGGGCCCCGCTGGCGTTCAGGCGTCCGACACGGGGCCTGTCCAGCGCTACGGCTATCGGCCGTTCTCCGTTCCGGGCCATCCGCTTCCGCCGCCGCGAACCGAGAGGCATCGGGTTCTGGTCACTCTCGGCACGTACGCGAACGTCCGCGCAGCGTCGCTGATCCGGGCGGCGGTGGCCGCCGCGCTCGACAATGGCGCGGACGTCATAGCAGTGCTCGGCAACGACGATCGGGGCTCGCGCGAGACGTTTCCGATAGACACAACCGTGCTGGAGTGGGTGGATCTGCCCGCCGCGATGCCCGGCTGCGACCTCGTCGTCCACCACGGCGGCGCGGGGACTTCGTGGACGGCTCTCAGTAACGGGAAGCCCGCTGTGGTGCTGCCACAGGCAGGTGATCAATTCCGGAACGCTGAGATGCTGTCAGCCGCCGGAACGGCGCTCGTCTGCTCGTCCCGGGAGGTCGGTGACGTGGCAGCGGCGATAGCACGTGGGTTGGACGACTCGAAGCTGACGGAACGGGCAGCGGTGATAGCTCGCGACAACGCCGCGATGCCCGACGTCGCGCAGTTGGCCCATCACATCGCCGCCCTCGCCCCGACGACCTAAGTGAGCCCGCGGCACTGGCCACCCCGACGGCCGCCCGGCCTGCGCCAAGCACCGTGACACCGTCGGAGGCCGGGACCAAACTGGCAGGCATGGTCGACATGGCAGACCCGAAGACCGTGCTGCGCCATTACCTCCAGGAGGCTCGAGACGCCCTTGTCTGGAAGCTCGATGGGCTGGGCGAACGCGACGCCAGGTTGCCCCGCACGCCGACCGGCAACAACCTGCTCGGGTTGCTCAAGCACTGCCTCAATGTGGAGGTCGGCTACTTCGGGCCCACTTTCGGGCGCGAGTTCCCGACTCCGGACGAGGTGGTCCCGATGGAGGCCTACGAGGAGGACCCACAGGCAGACTGGTATGCAAGAGAGGACGAGACCAAGGAGGGGATGATCGACCTCTACCGTCGGGTCTGGGCATTCGCGGACCAGACGATCGAGGGGCTACCGCTCGACGCGCCGGGGCGGGTGCCGTGGTGGCGGACCGGCCGGCAGGACGTGACCCTGCAGCGGATCATCGTGCACGTGACCTACGACCTCGCCCGCCACGCCGGTCAGGCCGACATCATGCGCGAGCAGCACGACAAGGCAATCGGCTGGCAACCGGAGAACACCAACGTGCCCGGCGGCTATGACTGGCCCGCGTACACCGCGAAGCTGACTGAGCTCGCCGACCGGTTCACGTAGCCGCCTCAGTCCGAAGGTGACGCGAACGCGTTCACTCCGGTGAGCTCGGCCGACAGGGCCCAGAGCCGGGTCGCCTGTTCAGGATCTACAGCGTAGCTGCGTACCCCGCCAGTGAACTCCTCGTCGTCAGGCGCCACGTCGGCGACGTCGCAATCCTGGCAGTAGACGCCTCCCAGGCCGTCGAGCTGCGGGGAGGTAGCGGCCCAGACCTGCGTCGCGGCGCCCTGCTCGGGCGTCTTGAAGCCATCCGGATTCAGCACGTTGCCCTCCTCGTCGATCCACCCGGCATCGACCATCTCCTGCTTGGGCAGGTACCGCTGCAGCGGGGTGAGGATGCCGCCAGGATGCACCGCGAATGCGCGCACCCCGGCATCGCGAGCCAGCGCGTCGAGGCGCACGGCGAACAGCACGTTGGCCGTCTTCGCCTGCCCGTACGCCTGCCACTTGTCGTAGCCGTGCTCGAACATCAGGTCGTGCCAGCGGATGGCCGAACGCCGGTGGGCGGCCGACGACACCGCGACAACCCGGGCGCCGCTCCGGGAGATCGCCGGCCACACGCGGTTGACCAGCGCATAGTGGCCGAGGTGGTTCGTGGCGAGCTGGGCGTCCCAGCCCGGACCGACCCGAGTCTCGGGGCACGCCATGACGCCGGCGTTGTTGATCACGATGTCGATCGAGCGCCCCGACGCGAGGAACCGTTCGGCAAAGCTGCGCACGCTCGCCAGATCGGCCAGGTCGAGCTCGTCGACCTCGACGCCGTCGCCGAGTGCCTCCCGCGCGCTGGCCGGCCGACGAGCCGGGACGACAACCGAAGCGCCGGCCCGGACAAGAGCGCGCGTCGTCTCCAGGCCGATCCCCGAGTAGCCGCCGGTGACCAGCGCGAGCTTGCCCGACAGGTCGATGCCGTGCAGGACTTCGTCGGCGGTGCTCTGCGCGCCGAACCCCGAACCGATCTTGTGCTGAGCTGAGGTCATGCGCCCAACGTAGGCGTTGGAGCGCGCTTCAACGCAAGCGCGACGTCGATATCGAGGCCCCCCGCTGGGCGGCAAGGGTGCGGGTCGGCTCTCCGACAACGTTGACAGAGAATGCCGCCTCTGCTGGGATCGACAGCCAATAGTCCGCGGGCCGGCCGCTTCACCTTCCGCGCCGTCCGGGACAGCCGTGAAGCGGAAGGGTGTGGCCGACATGCATCTCTCCCCTCAGCGAGTCGCTTCGACAGGGACGTCCCGACGCGCGCGCCGTTTCGGCGTCGGCATCGGGGCGCTGGTCCTTGTCGGCGCCGTCGTGAGTGCGCCGCCCGCTACGGCTGCCCCGCCGCTCGTGGCCGGCGACTTCGCCTCGTCGTTCGAGGCCGCTGATCCGCAACCGGCCACGACGACGGTCGAGTTGGATGCGAACGGCAACCCGATCCAGGGCAACCTCAGCGGCACGGCGCCCAGCGGCCTGCCCGGCAGCCTGCTCTCGCAGGTGACCACCGTCACCGCCAGCGCCGAGAACCCGCCGAACGAGGTCGCCGTGAACCTCAAGGACGGCAACCCGTCGACCAAGTGGCTGGCGTTCGCGCCAACGGGCTGGGTGGTCTATCAGCTCGCTGCGCCTGCGATCATCAAGGTGTACGCGTTGACCTCCGCGAACGACTCGCCAGGGCGTGACCCGAAGAACTGGAGCCTGCAGGGCTCCAACGACGGCTCGACCTGGACCGATCTCGACACGCAAACCGGGCAGACGTTCAGCGGCCGCTTCGTCACCAACAAGTACACGGTCTCGAACTCGACGGCCTACGGCTATTACCGCCTCAACATCACCGCCAACTCCGGCGACGGGCTGACCCAGCTCGCCGACTGGGACATCTCAGACGGTTCGAACTCGGTGCCACCGCCGACGCCGATGGTGACTGCTGTAGGCACCGGCCCGATCAGCGGCTACAACATGAAGCCCGCGGCCGGCTTCACCGGTCTGGCGTCGTTGCGCTACTCCGGCGGCGCGCGGACAGACGGCCGTTCGTTTGCCACGAACAAGCTCTACGACGTCAACATCCCGGTCGGCGCACACAGCCGCCTGTCGTACAAGATCTTCCCCGAGTTCACCGGCCAGGACACCCAGTACCCGTCGACGTATGCTGCCGTCGATCTGCATTTCACCGACGGCACCTACCTGAGCGCCCTGTCACCGACCGACCAGCACGGTTATGCGTTGACGGCAAGCGGTCAGGGCAACTCGAAGGTGCTCTACGCCGACCAGTGGAACTACGTCCAGTCCGAGATCGGCGCCGTCGCCAGCGGCAAGACCATCGACCGGATACTGCTCGCCTACGACGACCCGGGCGCCGACGCGGCGACGCGCTTCCAGGGCTGGATCGACGATCTCAGCATCGCCGGTGCACCGGCGCCGATCGACGGCTCGAGCCTCACGAACTACGTCGACACCCGGCGCGGCACCAATGCCTCCGGGTCGTTCTCGCGGGGCAACAACCTGCCGATCACCGCGCTGCCCAACGGGTTCAACTTCTTCACGCCGGCGACCGACGCCCTGTCGAACTCGTGGGAGTACATGTACCAGCAGATGAACAACTCGGCGAACCTGCCGGTACTGCAGGGGCTGATGATCTCGCATGAGCCGAGCCCATGGATGGGTGACCGCAACCAGATGTCGGTCATGCCGGTGCCGCAGGGCGGTTCACTGACCGGCCCGCCGAGCAACCGCGCGCGTGCGTTCAGCCACGCCACCGAGATCGCGCAGCCGGACTACTACCGGGTGATGTTGCAGGGTGGCCTGGTCGCCGAAATAGCGCCGACCGACCACGCCGGCATCATGCGGTTCACGTTCCCGGCCGGCCAGACCAGCGGCAGCCTGGTCTTTGACAACGGCACGTTCACGGTGGGGCCGGGCGCGACCATGACCGGCTGGGTCGACAACGGCAGCGGACTGTCCGCAGGTCGCAGCCGGATGTTCGTCTATGCGACATTCGACCGGGCGCCGACTGCGACGACGGCCAACGCCGCCACGTTCGACACGTCGTCGAACTCCCAGGTGACCTTGCGGATCGCGACGTCGTTCCTCTCCGTCGATCAGGCCCAGCACAACCTCGACCTCGAGGCCGCCGGTCGTTCGTTCGACGACATCCGTAATGCCGCGCGGGCCGCGTGGAACGACCGGCTCGGCAGGATCACGGTACAGGGCGCGAGCGAGACGCAGTTGGTGACGTTGTACTCGAACCTGTACCGGATGAACCTCTACCCGAACTCGCAGTCGGAGAACACCGGCACGGCGGCGGCACCGCACTGGCAGTACGCGAGCCCGGTGTCAGACCCGGTCAGCTCATCGACACCGACGCACACCGGCGCGAAGATCGTCGACGGGCAGATCTATGTCAACAACGGGTTCTGGGACACCTACCGCACGGTGTGGCCGGCGTACTCGCTGCTGTATCCCGACGTCGCGGCACGTATCGCCGACGGCTTCGTGCAGCAGTACCGCGACGGCGGGTGGATCGCCCGCTGGTCCTCACCGGGCTACGCCGACCTGATGACCGGCACCAGCGCGGACGTCGCGATGGCGGAGGCGTACTTGAACGGCGTGCAGTTGCCCGACGTCGTCAGTGCCTACAACGCCGCGGTGCGCGACGCCACCGACGCGTCGGGCCGCAGCGAGGTCGGGCGCAAGGGCATCGAGACATCACTGTTCCTCGGATACACGTCGACCAACACCGCCGAGTCTGTGTCGTGGGGCCTCGACGGCTTCATCAACGACTTCGGCATCGGCAACCTCGGCGCGGCCTTGTCGAAGGACCACCGCTTCTCGGCGGCGCAGCGCAACCGGTTCCGCGAGGAGTCGACGTACTTCCTGCAGCGCGCCCAGAACTACGTGAACATCTTCGACCCGACGGAGAAGTTCTTCGAGGGACGCGACGGCGCCGGCAACGTCATGGTCCAGGACCCGACCGTGTGGGGCGGCCCGTACACGGAGACCGATGGCTGGAACTTCGCGTTCACCGTCCCGCAGGACGGTAGGGGCCTGGCGAACCTGTACGGCGGGACCAAGGCGCTCGAGGACAAGCTTGACCAGTTCTTCGCCACGCCGGAGAACGCCGACAAGCCGGGCACGTACGGCGGCACGATCCACGAGATGCGCGAGGCGCAGGCCGTCCGCATGGGGCAGCTGGGTATGAGCAACCAGCCGAGCCACCACATCCCCTACATGTACGACTTCGCGGGGGCGCCGGCCAAGACGCAAAAGATCGTCCGCGAGATCCTGCAACGCCTCTACGTGGGCAGCGAGATCGGTCAGGGCTACCCGGGCGACGAGGACAACGGCGAGATGTCGTCGTGGTACGTCCTGAGCTCGCTCGGCATCTACCCGTTGGAGGCCGGCTCGCCGAACTGGGCGATCGGGTCGCCGCTGTTCACCAAGGCGACGGTGCATCGCTCGAGCGGCGACATCGTCGTCAACGCGCCGGCGAACAGCACCAAGAACATCTACGTGCAGGGTCTTTCGGCCAACGGCAAGCAGCACAGCGCGGTCTGGCTCGACTCGTCAGATCTGGCGAATGGCGGCACGCTCGACTTCAGCATGGGCCCGAACCCGTCGTCGTGGGGCACTGGCGTGAACGACGCGCCGCCGTCGCTGACGAACGGGAACGACCCGGCCCAGCCGCTCACGAACACAACCGGTCCGGGCCTCGGCGCCGCGACCACCGGGGCGGACGGTCAGGACGCGGCGAAGCTGTTCGACAACTCGTCGACGACCCAGATGACGTTCGCGAACGGCACACCGCTGATCACCTGGAAGTACGCGGGCAACGCACAGCAGCGCCCGACCTACTACACGCTCACCTCCGGCGCGGCCCCCGGTGATCCGGCGGACTGGACGCTTTCGGGCTCGAACGACGGCCTGACCTGGGCCACGCTCGACTCCCGCAAGAACGAAACGTTCACGTGGCGCGACCAGACCCGCCCGTTCGCGATCGGCACGCCGGGTCAGTTCGCGCAGTTCCGGCTCGTCGTGACGAGGACGGTCGGCGCGGCTGGCGCGAACCTCGCCGAGATCGAACTCCTGCAAGGCGGCAACGTCGTGCTCGGCGGCGGACAGCTCACCGTCACGCCGGCCACGGCGGCGTCGGCCACGGCGGCGGCGCCGTTCAGTGGCACGCTCGCCACCGTGACCGGCGGCTCGGGCACCTACCAGGCGAGCGTCGACTGGGGTGACGGCACGCCGGCCACCGCGGGAACCATCACACTCGCCTCGCGCGGCGTGCACGCGGTGAGCGGTTCGCACACGTATGCAGAGCCGGGCTTCTACCAGGCAAGCGTGACGGTCAGCGACGGTGTCAGCCAGGAGCTCGCGACGGTCGGCGTCGACGTCGGCTTCGTGTCGCCGACCGGGCTGGTCGCGGCGTTCGACAAGGTCTGCATCGGCGACGACGGCTCGCTGGCCGCCGACTGCGACGGCGTCGGTTTCGGGTACTCGCGTGAGGCACTCTCCGCTGCCGGCGTGGTTCAGGGCCAGTCGCACGACGTACCGGCAACCGCGCTGCACTTCACGCTGCCCGACGTTGCGCCCGGGCAGCCCGACGATGCGACGGCCAACGGGCAGACGATCACGCTGAACCTGCCCGCCGATGCCACGGCGATCTCGTTCGTCGGGGCGGGCACCGAGGGCGACCAGGACTCGACGGCGACCGTCACGTTCACCGACGGGACCACGGCCACGACCCCGGTGCAGTTCAGCGACTGGACGCTCGGCGGCAACCCGAACGGCACGCCGTCGTTCGGGAACATCGTGGTCGCGAAGACCGCCTACCGGCTCAGCGGCACGAGCCCCAGCAGCGACCAGCCGTTCCTGTTCGCCACGACGCCGTACTCGATCCCGGCCGGTAAGCAGATCGCGTCGGTGACGCTGGGGCAGAACGGCGACATCCACGTGTTCGCGATCGCCGACGATGGCACTGCGCCGGCACCGCTTTCGCTGACGACGCCGGCAGACCAGACCGCGACGGCCGGACAGGCGCTAGCTGCCGACCTGGGCACCGTTTCAGGTGGTGTCCCCGGGACGGGCGGCTACCACGCGCGCGTGCAGTGGGGTGACGGCGGCATGCCGCAGGACGCGACGATCAGCGCGTCAGGCGACATCACCGCGAGCCACGCCTACACCCAGGCCGGGAGCTTCACGGTGCACGTGACGGCATGGGACAGCCAGTCCAGCAAGGAGGCCACCTTCACGATCACTGTCGGCGCCGCGGCGGCCGGTCCGGCGATCACCGTCGCCAGTGCGTCCAACGTTGCGCCGGGCGACACCATGGCCCTGACCGGCAAGGGATTCACCGCCGGCGAGCGCGTGACGCTGAGCGTCCCCGGTGAGCAGTCGACGCGCACCGTCACCGCCTCGTCGACCGGGACCATCAGTGCCACGCTGCCCATGCCGGCCTCGGCCGAGCCCGGGCTGCATGCGGTGGTCGCGTCGGGTGCCGCTTCGGGTACTCCCGCGGCGGTGACGGTTGACGTGCAGCCGCCAACGGCCGCCTCGTACCGGCCGCAGGTGACCCTGTCGCCGGCGTCCGGACCTCGTGGCACGCTGCTGTCCATTGCGGGCAGCGGGTTCGCGCCCCGGGAGCTGATCACGATGGCGTTCCGGTCAGGGACGGACACGCTCGCCACCCGCACCATCCGGGCCGACGGCACGGGCGTGCTCGGCGGCGCGGCGATGAGCGTGCCTGACATCGCACCGATCGGCGCTGCCGACGTGGTCGTCACCGGTTCGGTCTCGAAGACGGTCACCACGGCGTCCTTCCAGGTGACGACGGGCGCCTCGACCGCGACCGTGTACCGCCCGACGCTCGACCTCGCCGCGTCTGGCTCGTCCGTGATCGTCACCGGCTCCGGCTTCGCGCCGAACGAGCAGGTCAGCGTCGAGCTCGACGGCCGCGCCGCCCGGACGGTGTACGCCGACAGCACCGGGTCGCTTGCCCGGGTGACGATCGCGGCTCCGTCCGATGGTGATCACGCGCTCGGCGCAACAGGCGTCGAGTCCCTGATGCCGGCCGGAGCGTCGTTCACGGTCAGAAACGGGACGGTATCCGTGCCGCGCTAATCGGCAGGAGTGAGTTCGGCCGGACAGCGCAGAGTGGACGGCCCCGGCCCCTTCAGGGGCTGGGGCCGTCCACTCATGTCGGTCGGTCGCGGAGCGCCCGTTGCGCTGATGGGTTCACGACAAGGCGGCGTCCCACTCGTGCAGGTCAGCGGCGTCGCGCGCCTGTTGCAGCGCGTCCATCGTGCCGGTCTGCTTGTTCTGGCCGTAGCGTTCGCTGCGCCAGCCGCACGTGCATATCGCCTGGGTCACGCCCTCGCTGAGCTCGATCACCTGCGTGCGGTGGTCCACGCCAGCCATTCTGCTCGCGCCATACGGCAGGCGGCAGGGCGGGGATGACGACTCAAACAGCCAGCATCTTCTGGACGGCCTGCCGGGACACGCCGAGCTCCCGGGCGATGTCGGCCTGTGACAGGCCGTCGTCGAGCAGGCTGCGCATCAGCTCACGCCTCTCCGCAGCCAGCTGTTGCGCGAGGCGCATATGTTCCAGGGCCTGCGCTCGCACCTCCCTTAGGCGGCGGAAGGTCTGTTCGTGCGTGGGCTGGCGTGGCATGCGCCAAGTCTGACAACCGGCAGTTGTCACGTCAACGCTACGTTGACGCGCGAGATTTTGAGCCCGTCAGCAATTGTTGACGTCGAGCGGCTGTCAGCATATGCTGACAGCCGTGGAGAGCACCGTTCAGATCGCGGAGAGCGCGGCCAGCCATGACCCCGACGTTGGGCTGCGTGCGGTTGCTGCCCTGCGCACGCTGACCGAACGCCTGGAGCTCGTGCAGGTCGGGAACGCACGCACGCTGGGGTGGTCCTGGCAGCACATCGCCGATCGGCTGGGCGTCAGCAAGCAGACCGTCCATCGCAAGTACGGCCGGCGCATCGGGAGGCGATGATGTTCGAGCGCTTCAGCGCGGACGCTCGCACCGTGGTGATCCATGCACAGGAGCACGCCCGGCGCCTGGGCCATCGCTACATCGGCTGCGAGCACCTGCTGCTCGCGCTCACCACGACCGATACGCCGGTCGGCGGCGTGCTGCGCGAGCACCGCATCACGGCCGAGCGGGTCGAGGAAGAGGTGGTGCGCCGTGTCGGGCTGGGCGCTGCTGCGGCTCTGTTCGCCGACCTCGACCGCGATGCGCTGGCCAGCATCGGCATCGACCTTGACGTCGTGCGCGCCAGGATCGAGGCATCCGTGCCGCTGGAGTCACTCACGCGCGCCGGCCAGGCCGTGCAGTGCGGGGCGCGCCGCACCGGCCGCCGCCGCCCGGCCCCACTGCGGCGCCGCTGGCGCCGGCGACGCCACGCGCATCGCGGCCTCGCCGTATCCGCGCCGGCTCCGGTCGCGGCGCCTCCCGCCTCCGGCCGCTATCGCGCGCCCGGCGCCCCCCTCGTCGGACATCTGCCCTTCACTCCCGGCTCGAAGCGGGTCCTCGAGATGTCACTGCGCGAAGCGCTGGCTCGCCATGATCGGCACATCGGAGTGGAACACATCACGCTCAGCCTGCTCGTCCCGACGAGCGGGCCGGTGCGCCCGATCCTCGAAGCCCTCGGGGGCTCGGCAGATCCAGTGCGTGCCGCGATCATTGACCGCGACCGACTGGCCAGCTGAGCCGATTCGGCCGCACGGTGGGGAATTGCTTTGCTGCCACGCCGGCAGCCACCCACAATCGGCCGACGTGGCTGGCGACGGACGTGCGGGCATCGACGCGGGACTGGTCCGGCGGCTGATCGCGGCCCAGTTCCCGCGGTGGCGCGACCTGGCGGTACGGCCTGTCGAGGTCGATGGGTGGGACAACCGCACATACCGGCTCGGCGACGACATGACGGTGCGGCTGCCGACGCACGAGAGTTACACCCCGGCTGTCGACAAGGAAGATCGCTGGCTGCCCGTGCTGGCACCGCAGTTGCCGACGCCCGTCCCCGCGCCGCTCGCGATGGGCGTCCCGGGCGAGGGATACCCGTTCCCGTGGTCGATCCGTCGCTGGATTTCCGGCGAGCTGGCGAGCTCCGAACGCATCGCCGAACTACCGGCGTTCGCGGTGGCGGTCGCCGAGTTCCTCCTGGCCCTGCAGCGCATCGATGCCTCGGACGGCCCCCGTGCCGGGGCGCACAGCTTCTACCGCGGCGCGCCGCCGGCGCACTACGACCGTGAGACCCGCGAGGCGCTGGCGCGACAGGATGGCCGCGTCGACAGGGCGGCAGCCGACGTCTGGGACACGGCATTGGCGTCGCGCTGGGAGGGGCCGCCGGCGTGGTTCCACGGCGACATCGCAGTCGGCAACCTGCTCGTACGGGACGGACGCCTGGCCGGTGTGATCGATTTCGGCACGTCCGGAGTGGGCGATCCGGCGTGCGACCTGGTAATCGCGTGGACCTTCTTCACCGGCGAGAGCCGTGCGGCGTTCCGGCGCACCGTCGGCCAGGATGCCGGTACCTGGGCCAGGGCGCGCGGCTGGGCGCTGTGGAAGGCGCTCATCAGCCTGCCCGGCGACGAGCCGTTGAATCTGCGCGTCATCGACGACGTCATCAGCGATCACCGGGCGGCGAACTGAGCTGCCGGGTGCCCGCGTGTTGCGGAATCTCACAGGTGCCCCGGATGCACCGTGGCGCGACAATTTCGTCAAGTAATGTCGGCGGCACCGCAACGTGAGAGGGGCCCCCGATGACGGAAACCACCGTCCAGACGCCCGATTCCGCAGCCCTGCACCACGGCGGCAGGGACGCTATCGAGCTTGAGGTTCGACCCGCCACCGAGGGCGCTGCCGGCGTCGACATCTCGCGGCTGCTGGCGAGGGCCGGACTGGTCACCTACGATCCCGGCTTCGCCAACACCGCAGCGTGCAGCTCGGCGATCACGTACATAGACGGCGACGCCGGCGTGTTGCGCTACCGCGGTTATCCCATCGACGAGCTTGCCGAGGGGTCCTCGTTCATCGAGGTGAGCTACCTGCTGATCCACGGCGAACTGCCCACCGTAGAGCAGTTGGCGGCGTTCACCGAACAGATTCGGCGGCACACGCTGCTCCACGAGGAGCTCAAGGGCCTGTTCGACGCATTCCCCCGCGACGCGCACCCGATGCCGGTGCTGTCATCGGCGGTATCCGCGCTGTCCACGTTCTATCAGGACGCGCTGAACCCGTCGGTCGAAGCCGACGCCGAGCTGTCGACGGTGCGCCTCCTCGCCAAGCTGCCGACGATCGCCGCCTACGCGTACAAAAAGTCCGTCGGCCAGCCCTATCTCTACCCGGACAACTCGCTCGGCCTGGTCGAGAACTTCCTGCGCATGACGTTCGGCTTCCCCGCCGAGCCGTACCTGCCGGACCCGGTCATTGTGCGCGCCCTGGACCAGCTTTTCATCCTGCACGCCGACCACGAACAGAACTGCTCGACGTCGACGGTGCGACTGGTCGGCTCTTCGCAGGCGAACCTGTTCGCCTCGGTGTCGGCTGGTATCCACGCGCTCTCGGGGCCCCGGCACGGCGGCGCCAACCAGGAAGTGCTCGAGATGCTGGCGGCGATCCGCGCCCACGACGGCGATGTGGCGTCGTTCGTCAGGAAGGTCAAGAACAAGGAGGCCGGCGTGCGGCTGATGGGATTCGGGCATCGCGTGTACAAGAACTACGACCCGCGTGCCGCAATCATCAAGAAGACGGCAGACCAGGTGCTCTCGGCCCTCGGCAAACGCGACGACCTGCTCGACATCGCCGTCGAGCTCGAAGGCGTCGCGCTCTCGGACGACTACTTCATCTCCCGCAAGCTCTACCCCAACGTGGACTTCTATACAGGCCTGCTGTACAGAGCGATGGGCTTTCCGGCGAAGATGTTCACGGTATTGTTCGCGATCGGCCGGCTGCCGGGGTGGATCGCCCAGTGGTACGAGATGATCAACGACCCGGAGACCAGGATCGGCCGCCCGCGGCAGCTGTACACAGGCCCGACCCAGCGCCAGTTCGTGCCGATCGAGAAGCGCTGAGTCAATCCGCCGGTTCGTCTCTCGCAGCGTTTGCGGTCATCGCTGACCCCGTTCGTCGACCCACATGTCGATCAGGCCACGGAAGTGGGCGAGGAACTGCTCACGCTCGTGCGCCGGGTACGTCGCCGTGATCGTGTCGATCAATAGCCGGTCGAACTCCGGTCCTTTGATCCAGTCCAGGACACGCTCGTCTACAGTGGACAGATACGTGTCGCAGAAGTCCCGGTACGCGTCGACCTCGAAGTAGCTGTCGGCCAGTCGGCGGTATGCGGCGATCTTTTCGGCATAACTCAGTTCGGCCTGGTCGGCGATGTCGAAGTATGCGCGGGTGTCCAGGTCGATGTCCGGGCGCCGGCCCGTCACCAGGCAGAACACCGTCCACTTCACCAGCGCCGACATCGCCCACGGGAAGTAGTAGTGCAGCGACGTTACGGCGACGTCAGGACACGCGTTGGCGTAGTCGATCGGATGGACCTGCCGGTCCTTGATCAGCACCTCGCAGGAGTTGAACTCCCAGCGGAAGAACGCGTTGACGGTCCGCGAGATCGTGACGACCTCGTCCCCGGTGTGCGCGTCGAGGAAGTCGTGCTCCACCCGGTAGCGGTCGTGCATCGGCGCATCGGGGTCGAAACGCATCACCATCGTCTCGGCGCCGATCGACAGGGCTCGGGCGAACACGTCGAAGCCGTCGACAGCCGCCTGCAGGTGCATGAGCATCCTGCCGGACGCGTCGTAGGCGCGATGCAGCTCTGCGGAGTCGCGGACGCGGGACACGCCGCGCCACGCCCCGCCGTCGTACGGCTTCATGTAGAGCGGAAACCCGACGATCCCGGCTACCTCCTCCAGGTCGAACGGGCGGTTGTACCGCTGCGAGGTAAACGCGTATTTGGCGTCGTCGACGGGGTTCTTGTACGGGACCAGCACCGTGTCGGGGACCTTGAGGCCCAGGCGCATCATCGCGCAGTAGGCGGCGTGCTTCTCCATCGCCTGGAACGTGAACGGCGAGTTCAGCAGATACACGTCGTCCATCAACGCGACCTTCTTGAGCCACTCGCGCGGGTGGTAGTACCAGTACGCCAGCCGGTCGATCACCAGCTCCACCCGCGGGCGCGCCCGCAGCGAGAACGGCTCGATCGTCAGCCGTTCGGTGGCGAAGCGATGCGTGCTGCCGTCGCGGTACCGAACCGGCGAGACCAGCGCGAGCAGCGCCTCATATGCGCGAGGCCAGTCGTCCTCGGTGCCGAGCAGCAGTCCTACCAGATGGTCGGCCTCGCGCGCGCCTGTCATGCCCGGACGCTACCGTGTCGCGCGCGTCAGCAGAACCGGGGCAGGTGGTGCGCGATCTCCCGCCGCCACCAGGGCCAGTCGTGCGCGACGTCGGTACCCCAGACGTCCAGCTCACAGCGAATCCCCTTGCGCTGCAGGAGATCCGCTAGATGTCGCGTCGACGGGAGGGCGCCGGTGGGGTTCGTCTCCCAGGCGCCCTGCCCGACGACCAGCAGGATCGACACCCGCCCGCGCAGCCAGTCGAGGTGGTCACCGCCGAGATTGGGCACGTAGTCGACCGGGCTGTTGAAGTACGTGTCGTCGCCGCGCTCTCCCCATCCATGCCACGCCGCAACGTCATAGTTGCCGGACAACCCGATCGCGAGCGGGAACACGTCGGCGTGCTTCAGGGCGAAGTTCACCGCGTGGTACGCGCCGAGGCTACAGCCCGTCGTGAGGATGTCGAGCGGTCCACCACAGTCGGCATGGATCGCCGGCACCACGTCGCCGAGGATCCACGCCTCGTATCGGCGGTGACGGCGGGCGCGCTCCTCGAGCGGCAGATCGGTGCGCGACCACGTCTCGCCGTCGAACGAATCGACGCAATACAGCTTCACCCGCCCGCTCTCGATGAGATCGGCCACTGCACCGACCATGCCGTTGTTCTCGTAGTCGATGGCTTTGCCCTGCTCGGAGGCGAAGACCACGACCGGGCGTCCCCAATGGCCGTAGCTGATCACGCCGTCGCGCAGCTCACGTCTCATGGCAGCCACGCTGCCGCGAGCAGGTCCACAAGGTACGGGTCGAACGCGTCGCGCCAGCCGACGTGGGTGTGCGCGTCAGGGACCTCGCCGTACGTCACGGCGTGGCCCAGCTCGGCGAGCCGCCGCGCCATCAGCCGGTTGTTGGCCAGGTTCTCCTCAGCCAGCCCGCAGGTCATGGCGATGCGCAGCGGCGCCGACCTGTCGAGGGACGCGACGAACTCGGTCACGGCCGCGAACCCGCCGAACGAGCGCTCCTGGGCGTCCAGGTCCGGGCGGAAGAAGCTGCCGGACTGGAGGAACAGCGCGCTCGCAGTCCCGGGCTGCGTCACCGCCGCGTGCAGTGCGGCCAACGCGCCGAGGCTGGCCCCGGCGAGCGCGACGGAGCCGCGCACCGCCGCCGCGTCCCTGACGGCCGGCAGGCCCAGCCCGCGCAAGGCACGCGCGTACGCGGGCGACGCGGCATACCACCGGTCGCGGTCGCCAGGCCCGAGCAGCGCCACCCGGTGGGCGGGCAGCCGCCCCGACCCGATCATGGCCGCGGCGAACCGGGTCACCGAGGCCAACCGCTCGAACTCGGGACCGTCGTGCACGAGCAGGATCGGCAGCGCCGCCCCGGCCGGGCAGTCCGCGGGCGACCAGATCGTGATCGGCAACGGCCGCCGGAGCTCCAGGGCCCGCACCATCAGGGCTGTCGTGCGACCGGGCTCGAATTCGCCGGTGAGCCACCCCGGCGCCGTGTATCCGGCGAACTCCAATACCGAATGGGCGCCGAACGCCGTCGGCACGCGCACCGGGTTGTCCGGATCGCACATCTTTGACCCGGACCCGTCGGCATAGGTCAGCAGGTACAGGTACTCCACCCGCTGGACGGGCGGGCGCGCGATCTCCACCGCCCACCGGCCGCTCGTGCGCCGCATAGCGGGCGGGTCGACGTGGTGTTCGAGGTCGAGCCAGACCCGGACGTCGATCACCGCCTCGCCTGGGTCGGACAGCCAGAATCGGACGCGATCACCGGCTGCCGCACTGCCCATGGCGCGCAAAGCTACGCCGTAAATGCGACCGGACCGTGACCCAGGTACGTCAGGATGGGGGCAGCAGCGAGAGCGGAGGGACCGCGACGATGGCGTATTACCGGCAGCGCGGCAGCGTGCCGCCGAAGCGACACACGCAGCACCGCGCGCCCGACGGCGGGCTGTATTACGAAGAGCTCATGGGCGAGGAGGGCTTCTCCGCGGACTCCTCGCTGCTCTACCACCGCGAGCTGCCGTCGGCGATCGTGGACGCTCGGGTCTGGAGAGTGCCGGACCTGAGCACGGTGCCCAACGCCCCGCTGCTGCCCCGGCACCTGCGACTCCACGAGCTGTTCAAGGATGCCGATGTCGAGAGCACCGACGTCGTGACGGGCCGACGGCTGGTACTCGGCAACGCGGACGTGCGCATCTCCTACGTCGTGGCGCAACGCCCTTCGCCGCTGTACCGCAACGCGATCGGCGACGAGTGCGTCTACGTCGAGTCCGGTTCGGCCAGGGTCGAGACGGTCTTCGGTGGGCTCGACGCCCGGCAGGGCGACTACATCCTGCTCCCCCGCGCCACGACGCACCGCTGGATGCCGACGGCTGGTGAGCCGTTGCGCGCCTACTGCATCGAGGCGAACTCGCATATCACCCCGGTCAAGCGCTACCTGTCCAAATACGGTCAGTTCCTCGAACACTCGCCGTACTGCGAGCGCGACCTGCGCGGCCCGGGCGAGCCTGCCCTGGTCGACGAAGATAACGTCGAGGTGTACATCAAGCACCGCGGCAGCGGTCCCGCCGGCATCACCGGGACGATCTACGTCTACCCCCGGCATCCCTTCGACGTCGTCGGCTGGGACGGCTGCCTGTACCCGTACGCGTTCAACGTCTCGGACTTCGAACCGATCACGGGCCGGGTACACCAGCCGCCACCCGCGCATCAGGTCTTCGAGGGCACCAACTTCGTTGTCTGCAACTTCGTGCCCCGCAAGGTCGACTATCACCCGCTGTCTATTCCGGTGCCGTACTACCACTCGAACGTCGACAGCGACGAGGTGATGTTCTACTGCGGCGGCGACTACGAGGCACGGCGGGGCTCCGGAATCGGTCAGGGTTCGATCAGCCTGCACCCCGGAGGCCACTCCCACGGACCTCAACCCGGTGCGTACGAACGCTCCATCGGCGTCGAGTTCTTCGATGAGCTCGCCGTCATGGTCGACACGTTCCGCCCGCTTGAACTCGGGGAGGGCGGCCGCGCCGTCGACGACGGCACCTACGCCTGGACATGGAGCGGCAGCGGTCCCACAAGTGAGCAATCGCCATGATCGACGGTCACTTGACCGGGCTGTTCACAGGCCTGTTCGACGACGCCTCGATGTTCCCGCCGCAGGACGAACCACCGCAGTCGGCGGTTACCGCCCACATGGCACACCGCATGGCCTGGTACGCGGATATGGTCGGGCCCTTCGTGTGCTCCGCGGGGCGGCTCGGCACGATCAATGACCTCGCCGCCCGCCACGGCGTCGATCGGCTGGCCGTGGCGGTAGTGGTGCCCGGCGGGCTGCAGTCGCTGCTGCGCACCGTGGATGCGGCGCGGGAGTGCGAGCAGCTGCGCGTCACCGGCATCGAGGTGCCGCTCGGGCCGCACTCGCTGGTCGATGCGCTGAGCCACCTCGTCCCGCTCGCGTCGGGAGGGCTGCGCGTCTATCTCGAGATCCCGGTGCACGCGGTCACCGAGCACGACGTGCACACCCTCGCGCCGAGCGGCGTGCGGCTCAAGCTGCGCACCGGCGGCACGTCCATCGAGGCATTCCAGAGCGAAGACGACCTGGCTATACCGATCGTGTTGTGTGCCGCAGAGCGGCTGGCGTTCAAATGCACAGCTGGGCTGCATAACGCGATACGGCACCGGGACCGCGATACGTTGTTCGAACACCATGGCTTCCTGAACATCGCGCTGGCCGCAAGGGTGGCCGCAGGAACCGGCAGCCACGCGGCGACCCGGCGCATACTCGCCGAGCAGGACCCGGGCGCCGTCGCGCGTCAGGTCGGCGCACTCACTGCGGCCGATGTCCGGGCCGTGCGCGCCCTGTTCAACTCGTTCGGCACGTGCAGCATCGCCGACCCGGTGGGCGACCTTCTAGAGCTCGGCCTGGTGAGCGCCTCGTGAGCAACGCTTGCCGAGCGAATCAGGAGCGCGGAATTGACTGACGCCGACCTGTTCGGCGTGCAGAATCTGCCGTACGGATCGGCTATCTGGCCGGACGGGCGGCGCCACGCCGTGGTGCGCGTGGGGTCGTCGGCGCTGTCGCTGACTGCGGCCACCGCGGCGCTCGCCGCCGAGCTGGCGCCTCTGTTCGCCGAGGGATCGCTCGATCCGCTGCTGGCCGCCGGGAGGCCGACCTGGACCGATGTGCGCGAGGTCGTTGCGGCGTGGCTGGCCGACGGGACTGCCCAGCAATATGTCGCGGCGCTCCCCGACCTCCGGCCGGTGCTGGCGTTCACCGTCGCCGACTACGTCGACTTCTACGCCTCCGAGCAGCATGCGACGAACGTCGGCCGGCTGTTCCGACCCGCGGAGCCACCTCTCAAGCCGAATTGGAAGCACCTGCCGGTCGGCTACCACGGCCGCGCCGGCACGGTGGTCGTGAGCGGTACCGCGGTGCGTCGGCCGTGCGGACAGACCCGCGCCGCGGACGGCGCGGTGGTGTTCGGGCCTTCCCGGCAGTTGGACATCGAGGCCGAGGTGGGCTTCGTCGTGGGTACGGGATCCCGCCTCGGCCAGCCGGTGCCGCTGGCCGACTTCGCCGAGCACGTGTTCGGGGTGTGCCTGGTGAACGACTGGTCGGCACGCGACATCCAGGCCTGGGAGTACGTGCCGCTCGGGCCGTTCCTGGGCAAGTCGTTCGCGACGTCGGTGTCGGCGTGGATCACGCCGCTGGACGCTCTGATCGCGGCCCGGGTGGCCCCGCCGCCGCGGGATCTGCCGCTGCTGCCGTACCTCGACGACGCGGCCCATCCCTGGGGGCTCGACATCGCGATCGAGGTCTGGCTGAACGGCCAGCTCATCTCGCGGCCACCGTTCCCGGGCATGTACTGGACACCGGCACAGATGCTGGCGCACTTGACTGTGAACGGCGCGCGCCTGCGACCCGGCGACCTGTTCGCATCGGGCACTGTCAGCGGCGTCGGCGCGGCCGAGCGCGGATCGCTGCTCGAGCTCACGTGGGGCGGCGCCGAGCCGCTCACCCTTGACGACGGCACGTCCCGCACGTTTCTGCAGGACGGCGACGAGGTCGTGCTGAGCGCCAGCGCGCCGGCGCCCGGTGGCGGCCGCATCGGACTGGGCGAGGTGCGCGGGCGCGTCAGCGCCGCGTAGGACGGCCCTGTGCACGAAGGAAGGGGCGGCGGCACGGGAGGGATGTGCCGCACGCCCCTTCGCAGGTGCACTGTATTGCATCGACCTGGGTGCGGCGCAAGCCGGACGCGCCAGCGATCAGCACCGCTATCCGGAGGCTAGGCTCGGCGTCGTGAACGGGCTGCTCCGGTTCCCGAATTCTGTGAGCTGACCGCGATGGCCGGCCAGACTGTTTCGGAGAGCGAAGCACCGGGGACTGCCCAGCCGCCCCGGTATGGCATCGAAGTCATCGCCGTCCTGGGCGTTTCGCTCGGGATGTCGGCCGTCTATGCCCTGCTGTACTACATCCGCCAGGAACTGACCGTCAAGGGCGGCATCGCCGCGACGACGGCAACGATCGTTTCCGGACCCTCGACGCACAACTATCAGTGGCTCGATCTGCTGGACGATCTGGCTGACGTGCTGAACGGGCTGATGCCGGCAGTGCTCGCCCTGCTGCTGCTCTCCCGGATGCCGGGCGGCCCGGGCTTCGGCATCGGCCTGGACTGGCGGCAGCCGCGGCGCGACGCGCTTTTCGGCATCGGGTTCGCCGCACTGATCGGCATCCCCGGACTGGCGCTCGTATGGTCGGCGCACGAGCTGAGCATCAACGCCCACCTCGCAGTGGTCGATCTGCCCGACGTGTGGTACCGCGTACCACTCCTTGTCCTGGAAGCGGCGCAGAACGGCATCCTCGAGGAGATCGTCGTGGTCGGCTATCTGCTGACCCGGTTGCGGGAGCTGGGCTGGTCGAACCAGCGGGCGCTCGGGACCAGTGCGGTGCTGCGTGGCACGTACCACCTGTACCAGGGCTGGGGCGGCTTTTTCGGGAATCTCGTCATGGGGCTGATCTTCGGCTGGTGGTTCCAACGCACCCGCCGGGTGGTGCCGCTGGCGATCGCCCACTCGCTGATCGACGCCGTCAGCTTCGTCGGCTACGTGTACCTGCACACCCGCCTCGCCTGGATCTGACGCCGCTACGGCGGATACGCATCAGCTCGCTTCCTCGGTAGCTCGACAATGACGTTTGTCGACTTACCGGGCGGACAAGGCGGCTCGATCACCGTGGTCGCAGCGGCCCTCCGTGATCGAACCGTAACTCGGCTGCGCGCGGCGGAAGGCGATGGGATCGTGGCGGGCATGACCGACGTCGACATCGTGCATCCCGTCCCGGTCGAGGAGGTGCCCGCCTGGGCCGAGACCCTCACCATCAACTTCCTCAATGACCCCACCGAAGAGGGCCACCAGCGCTTCACCACTCGACTGCAGCGCGACTGGCTGCCCGATCGGTTCTGGGGCGCACGGGCGGGAGCCCACTGGGTGGGCACGCTCGGGGCGTGGCCACACACGCTGACCGTCCCGGGCGGCAACACGGTGCCGGCCGACGCGCTGACGATGGTGAGCGTCGCCGGGACACACCGCCGCCGGGGCCTGCTGACCCGGATGCTGACCGAGTCGCTGTCGGCCGCACACCAGCGGGGTGACGCGGTGAGCATTCTCTGGGCGGCGGAGTGGCCGATCTACGGGCGCTTCGGGTACGCACCGGCGACGATCACCGCAAGCTACACACTTCGGCCCCGCTCGCCGGGCGGGCGGCTCGACGGAGCTGACGGCGACCTGCGGCGTGTCGATGCCGCTGAACTCGGCACGCTGGCTCCGGAAATCTTCGCCCGCGCCGCCCGGCAGCGGGCCGGAAATATCGATCGGCCGCAGCGATGGTGGAGCGGCATGCTCGGCCTGGACGGATACCCGGAGCCGCGCTTCGACGGCAAGCGGCCGACCCAGGTGGTGCACGAGGGCCCCCACGGGCCGGACGGTTACATCGCGTGGACCGCCCAGGACGTGGCCGTCGACGTTGTGGACCTGTGCGCTGCCAGCGACTCGGCTTATCGCGGGCTGTGGGCGTACGTGTCCTCGCTCGACCTCGTCGAGCGAGTCACCCTCGGCCGGCGTCCGGTGGACGAGCCGGTGCGTTGGTTGTTGCCCGACGGGCGTGCGCTGGAGCAGAACGAGACCGTTGACGGGCTCTGGGTGCGGCTGCTCGACGTGCCCGCGGCGCTCGGAGCGCGCCGCTACAGCGTGGCCGATCGGCTCGTCCTGGACGTAGTCGACGACGACACCGGTGGGTTCGCCGCCGGACGGTACGTCCTCGAGGGCGGTCCGGACGGCGCCAAGTGCCTGCCGTCCACTGTGGACAGTGCGAATCTACGCGTGCATCACCGTGCCCTGGCCGCCGCCTACCTCGGCGGGTACCGCCTGCAGGCGCAGGTGATCACCGGTCGGGTGGAGGAGCTGACGCCGGGCGCGCTGCGTCGCGCGGACGCGATGTTCGCCACATCCCTCGCCCCGTGGTGCGCCACCGGCTTCTGAGTTGTCCGCCGGACGGCGCACCCTGTCAGCGCAATTGCGTCAATCTTCCGGTGCCCAGCGTTGTTCGATGCGGCCGTATCGCCAGATCAGCCAGGACACCGCCCAGGTCGTGACGAAGACGCCCGCCACGATGTACCCGGTGTATTGGAAGTCGCCGACCGTGGCGAGGACGTTCCACAACCCGCCGTGTAGATCGAGCTTGTCGGACAGCAGGCCCAGCAGCTCGACGCCGCCGACCACCAGAGCCACGAGCACGCTCAGTGTGGTGACCGTCAGGTTGTAGTAGACCTTGCGGATCGGCCTGGAAAACGCCCAGCCGTAGGCGAAGTTCATGAACGATCCGTCGATCGTGTCGAACAGGCACATCCCGGCGGTGAACAGCACGGGCAGGCACATGATCGCGTACCAGGGCAGGGCCAGGGCCGCGCTGGTGCTGGCCAGCACCAGCAGCGAGACTTCGGTGGCGGTGTCGAAGCCGAACCCGAACAGCACGCCGACGGGGTACATGTGCCACGGCTTGCGAACGCCGGCTGTGGCGCGCTTGAGGATCCGGTTCAGGAAGCCACGGCCGGCCAGCAGCGTCTCCAGTGTCTGCTCGTCGCAATGCCCGGTGCGCATCTCCCGGAAGACTTTGACGATGCCCAGCAGGATCACGAGGTTGACGATGCCCAGCACGATCAGGAACGCGCCGGACACGCTGACCCCGACGGTTCCTGTCACCTCGTGCAGCGTGGAGTTGCCGTCCTTGAC
This sequence comes from Jatrophihabitantaceae bacterium, assembly GCA_036506155.1. Classification (GTDB taxonomy): domain Bacteria; phylum Actinomycetota; class Actinomycetes; order Mycobacteriales; family Jatrophihabitantaceae; genus DASXRA01. Next base: position 22,069 of record DASXSF010000148.1, on the reverse strand, counting down.
CTGGCCGATGATCGAGCGCACGCCCAGGCTCAGCAGCACACACATCGTGAAAACGATCGTCGAGTGCCCGAGGCTGAACCAGAACCCGACGGACAGCGGCCGCCTGCGCTCCTCCATCAGCTTGCGGGTGGTGTTGTCGATCGCCGCGATGTGGTCGACGTCGAACGCGTGCCGCATACCCAGCGTGTAGGCGGTAATACCGAGGCCGATGCCGAAGGTCTGGCCTCCGACCTGGAGGTGCTGCGGGGCAACGACCATGAGCAGCAGGCCGAAGCCGACCGCGTGGAGCGCGACGATCAGGGCAGCCATCCCGCCGAGGCGGCGCCACTCCTGTGCGCTGAGGCGGTGGCTCCGCCGGGCCCGGAACTTCTCCTGCCCAGATGCGACGCCGGTCATCGACGCCCCCTTCGCTTGATCGCCTGTTGCAACCCTATTGCAATAGGCGATTCGCAGCCGGGGGCCTTACGGATGGGGTGACAGGGGAGGTTCTTCCGGCGCAGTCGGCGGCAGTGGGCCGTTTAGGGCGATTCGCTGGGATCATCCGGGAGACCGCGCCGTGCCTCGATCGAGTCCGCGTCCGTGTCGGATGCACGCAGGTTGACCGCCTCGGGCTGCTCCCGTGCCGGCGGCAGCTTGGAGTCGAACCAGTCGCTGGTGTCGAGCTCCTCTCCCGTGCCTGCCACCTCCGTCTGCACGTCCAGCCAGGACGCCTTCTCGTCGGCGCCGGCGAGCTTCGACAGCCCTTCGAGCGCCTTGCTGAACTCGCTCGGAACGATCCACATCTTGTTGGCGTCGCCCTGCGCGATCTGCGGCAGCGTTTGGAGGTACTGGTAGGCGAGCAGGGCAGGGTCCGGCTTCGCTTGATGAATGGCATTGAACGTCGTCTCGATCGCCTTTGCCTGGCCCTGGGCGGAGAGGTAGCGGGCGGCGCGCTCGCCCTCGGCGCGCAGGATGCGCGACTGCCGCTCGGCCTCGGCCGCCAAGATCGCGGCCTGCTTCTCGCCCTCGGCGGAGAGGATCTGCGATGCCTTCTGGCCCTCCGCGGTCTTGATGGCCGACTCGCGCTGCCCCTCGGCGGCGAGGATCACGGCGCGCTTATTGCGATCGGCGCGCATCTGGGCCTCCATCGCGTCCTGGATGGACGGCGGCGGGTCGATCGCCTTGATCTCGACGCGCGCCACCCGGATGCCCCAGGGACCGGTGGCCTCGTCGAGCACGCCACGCAGCCTGGTGTTGATCTCGTCGCGGCTGGTGAGAGCCTGCTCGAGGTTGAGCGCGCCGACGACGTTGCGCAGCGTCGTGATGGTCAACTGCTCGACCGCCTGGATGTAGTTGGCGATCTCGTAGGTGGCCGCCCGCGGATCCGTGACCTGGAAGTAGATCACCGAGTCGATGGCGACAGTCAGGTTGTCGCTGGTGATGACGGGCTGCGGCGGGAAGCTGACCACCTGCTCGCGCAGGTCGATCAGTGGACGCATCCGGTCGACGAACGGTACCAGTACCGCGACGCCTGGGCCTTGCGTGCGTACGTATCGGCCAAGGCGCTCCACTACTGCGGCTCGCGCCTGCGGCACGATCCGCACGCTGCGCACAAGCACGACCAGGACCACGAACGCGACGATCAGGACCGCGATCAGGACAGCCATTGTCCGACTTCCTTCCTAGGGCTCTTTCCACACCACGGCGGTCGCGCCGTCGATCTCCATGACGCGGACCGTCGTCCCGACCGCCAGCGTCTGGGTCTCGTCGTACGACCGTGCCGACCATTCTCCGCCCTGCAGACGAACCCGGCCCTTGTGCGCATCGACCGCGCTGAGCACGATCGCCTGCTTGCCGACCAATGCGGCGGCGCCGGTCGGATGGGTGCCGATGCCGACAAGATGCCGACGTGCCACCGGCCGGACGAATCCGAGGAGCAGCGCCGTGACGACGATCGCGACGACCACCTGGAGGGCTGCTCCCCCACCCAGTGCGGCGGTCACCCCGCCCGCGGCGGCGCCGCCCGCGCACATTATGAGCACGAAGTCACCGGACAGCGTCTCGGCCCCGGCCAGTACCGCGGCCGCGATGACCCAGATCAACCACACAGGCACAACATCATCGTGGCACCATCCGGTCTCGGATGTGTCACGCCGTCACGAAATCGATTAGCTCCTCGACGGCGCACAGCAGCGCTACCTCGATGTCGGCATAGCTGTGTACGCCCGCGAGTACTCTGCGCCACATTTCCCGGGGATCGCTGACACCGAGCGCCGCGCAGACGCCGTCCTTCCAGGAGACGCTCCGCGCGACGTCCGGCCAGCGGTCGATGCCCAGCGCAGCCGGCTTCACCGCTTGCCATACGTCGACGTATGGATGGCCGGTCACGCGCACGTACGGCCGCTGCGCCTCGGCGACGGTACGCGACTCCTTGCTGCCCGGGACGAGGTGATCTACCAGCACGCCCACCTTTCGATCCGGGGCTGGCTCGAAATCGGCGAGCCGCTGCGCGAGGTGATCGATCCCGCCGAGCGGTTCCACCACGACACCGTCGACGCGCAGGTCGTCGCCCCAGACCCGTTCGATCAGCGCGGCGTCATGTACCCCCTCGACCCAGATACGGCTCGCCCGAGCCAGCCGGGCACGGTGCCCGTTCACGGCGAACGAGCCCGATGCCGTGCGGGCCCGGGGTTTGCGGCCCGGTACGTCGCTGGGGCGCACCAGCGTCACGGGTCGGCCCTCGAACAGGAACGCGGCGGGCAGCATCGGGAAGACCCGCCGCCTCCCGTGCCGGTCCTCGAGTGTCACGGTGTCCCGGTGCTCGCCCGCGTCGACCGCCCGGCCGGTTGCTACGACTGCTCCGCAGAAGCGCCCGTCCGCCGTCTCGACGACCAGGTCGGTCTCGGCCTCGACCACCGGTACCGTCCTACGGCGCATGACTGGCGACGCTAACGGGAACGAGTAGTCACGCCAGGGACACCGCGCCGGATAATCGCGAGATGCCCAACACACGGCTGCGCGGCGGAGCGCTGGTCGCGTGGACGTCCGCCTGGCTGGCCGGCCAAGCGGCCTCCGACGAGGTGCTGCGCGCGACGGTCGGCAGTGATGCGCCCCATCACGTCGCCGGGCTGGAGGACGGGCTGGTCCCGCTCAGCGAGGCTCTCATCATCTGGCGTCGCCGGGGCGGGCCGGTGCGGCTGGTCCTGCCGGCGGCCGGCGACGTGCGCGGGCTGCCCGGCCCGGCACAGTTCCGCAGCTGCGCGCTCGACGCCGGAGAGGCGGTGTTGGGCGGTGGGCTCGGCCTGGTGCCCGACGTTGTCGAGCGCCATCCCAGCAGCGCGCCGCCCACCGTCACGTGGCAGGCGTACGCCATCGACGAACCTCCCGCCGATCCGCTGTCAGTGCACGAGGCGCAGCGGGAGCTCAGCGAGGCGGTCCGTGACGCCGCCAGCGCCCTGGCCGCGGCGGACGTCGCGAGCTGGATCGACGACGTCAGCGAGGCGCTGGCGGACGCGCGGCGGGCCGGCGAGCGGCTCAACCTTCCACCGCGGTTCCCCGCGCCCGCGGTGCGGCTCCTCGCCCAGGCCGAACGCCTACAGGCCGTGCTGGACATCGCCGCTCTGGACCCCACCGGCGGAGCCATCGACCGCACGGGCATCGCGGCCCGTGCCGATGCGCTGCGCTCGCTCGCGACGGCAGTGCGCCGCGCTCGGATGGCCGGCTACAACGGAGGATTGCAGCGCTGACCAGCGCTCGCGCGGATCAGGTCAGGCAGCAGCCGTCCGGGCAGTCGCGGCCGCAGATGCCCAGCGGACTGAGCGCAGCACGAGGGGCGCCGGCGATCTCCTCCTCCACCAATTCGCGGATCATCGCCACGAACGCGGGATGCGTTCCCGCCGTCGGCGCCCGGGCGAAGTCCAGCCCGAGCTCGGCGGCGGTACGCCGGGCCTCGGTGTCCAGGTCCCACACGACCTCCATGTGATCGGACACGAACCCGGTCGGGCACACCACGACGGAGCGGACGCCGCTTGCGGCGAGGGCGCGCAGCTGGTCGTTGACGTCGGGCTCCAGCCACGGCACCTGGGGCGGGTCGGAACGCGACTGCCAGACCAGCTCGAATTGAGCAGCTGGGCCCCGCACCGCCTCCGCGACAAGGCGGGCGGTTTCCCGTTGCTGCCGCGTATACAGGCGGCCTGTGGGCCCTGCCACCTCGTCCATACGCACCGGTATGGAATGTGCTGTGAACAGCAGCCGGGCGTCGGGCCGACCGGCGAGCGCTGCCCGGAGCCCGTCCGCGTTCGCCTCGATGAAGCCCGGATGGTCGAAATAGTGCCGCAGCTTGAGCAACTCCGGCGCTCCGTCGACGTCCGCCTGTGCGGAGGCAATGTTCTCCCGATACTGCCGGCAGCCGCTATATGACGAGGTAGCGCTCGTCGTCAAGACCAGTGCTCGGCGAACGCCGTCGTCGCGCATCTGGCGCACCGTGTCGGCGAGGAACGGATGCCAGTTGCGGTTGCCCCAGTACAACGGCAGGGCGATGCCGTGCTCGGTGAAGTCCTTCTCGACGGCGGCGAGCAACGCCCGGTTCTGCGCGTTGATCGGAGAGACGCCGCCGAAGTGCTGGTAGTGCTCGGCAACCGCCGCCAGCCGCGAATCCGGCACACCGCGTCCTCGAGTCACCGTGCGCAGGAACGGCATGACCTCGTCCGGGCCCTCGGGGCCGCCGAACGACAGCAGGAGGAGAGCGTCGAACGGCACTAGACGCCCATCGCGTGAAAGCCACCGTCGACGTGGACGATCTCGCCGGTCGTGGCGGGCATCCAGTCCGACAGCAACACCACTGCGGCTCGGGCGACGGGCCCGGCGTCCGAGTTGTCCCAGCCGAGCGGGGCACGGCCGTCCCACGCCTTCTCGAATCTCGCGAAGCCGGGGATGCTCTTCGCCGCCATCGTGCGAAGCGGACCCGCAGCGATCAGGTTCACCCGGATGTGACGCGGGCCGAGCTCGCGGGCCAGATACCGCGACGTCGACTCCAGGCCGGCCTTGGCGACTCCCATCCAGTCATAGGCGGGCCACGCCACAGACGCGTCGAACGTCAACCCGACGAGCGCCCCCCCGGCCGGGTCGAAGAGGGGAAGCGTCGCCGCGGCGAGGGCTTTCATCGAGTACGTCGACACCTGGACGGCCGTCGCGACGTCGGCCCACGGCGCCTCGAGAAAACCGCCGCCGAGGCATGACGCCGGCGCGAACCCGATCGAGTGCAGGACCCCGTCGATGCCGTCGACGTGCTCGCGCACCCGGTCGGGGAGTGAGGCGAGGTGCTCCTCGGAGGTGACGTCGAGCTCGACCACAGGTGCCGGCGTCGGCAGCTTCTTGGCGACTCGCTCGACCAGCGACATCCGGCCGAACCCGGTGAGGACGACGCGCGCGCCCTGTTCCTGCGCCACCCGCGCCGCGGCGAATGCGATCGACTGGTCGGTGATCACGCCGGTGACGAGCAGCCGTTTGCCGTCGAGCAGGCCCATCAGATCCCCATCCCCACGCCACCGTCCACCGGCAGCACTGCCCCGTTGATGTACGCCGCCGCATCGGAGGCCAAGAAGACCGCCGCCCCGGCCACTTCGTCCACCGTGCCGTACCGGCCGAGCGGGATGCCGGCGAGGATCTCGGCCTTGCGTGCGTCGGAGAGCGCAGCCGTCATGTCGGTGTCGATGAATCCCGGGGCGATGACGTTGGCGGTGATGCTGCGAGTGCCCAGCTCCCGGGCGATAGACCGGGCCAGGCCCAGCATTCCGGCCTTGCTGGCAGCGTAGTTGGCCTGGCCGGGTGATCCGGCGAACGCCACTACCGACGAGACGAAGATCATCCGGCCGCGCCGGGCTCGCAACATGCCCTGCGCAGCACGCTTGGCCACTCGGTAGGCGCCGGTGAGGTTGGCGTCGAGCACCCGGGTAAACGACTCCTCGGACATCCGCAGCAGCAGCGTGTCGTCGGTGATGCCGGCGTTGGCGACAAGCACTTCCACGGGGCCCTGCTGGTCCTCGACGGCCGAGAACGCGGCGTCGACGGCGGCAGCGTCGGTGACATCGCACACCACGCCGAACAGACCTTCGGGGGCACCCGACCCGCGATGCGTGATCGCCACCTTGTCGCCCGCTTCGGCGAAGGCACGCGCGATCGCCAGCCCGATACCGCGGTTGCCGCCCGTGACAAGTACCGATCGATTCACCCGACGCACGCTAGTGCATCAGGCCAGACGCCCCGACCAGAGCAGGGACGCTGCCGCCGCCGCCACCGTGAACAGCAGCCCGATCACGAGGAACCGCCAGGCCACGACCTTGTGCGCAGTGGTGTAGCCGATCTGCGAGCCGATGTTCGCGTACACCGACCTGAGTTCCTCGCCGGACGCCGCGGTGTGGAAGCTGCCGCCCGTCGCGTCGGCGATCGCGTGCAGGGTGGTCTTGTCGGCCGGCACCGGCTGCGGGCCGTAGCCGGGCAGGTCGACGGTGCCCTGGTCGGTCCCGAATGCGATCGTCGAGACGGGCACGCCGGCCTGCTTGGCCGCCGACGCTGCCGACAGCGGCGAGCGGCCCTTGTTGGACGCGCCGTCGCTCAGAAGCACGATCCGTGCCGGCGGTGGCTTGTCGTCCTTCGCGGTCGTCTGGGCGCTGAAGGTTTTGATCGCGTCGAGGCACGTGAAGATCGCCTCGCCGATCGCGGTGGAGTCCTGGGGCGCCAGCCCGTCGATACCGCGCTTGACGGCGTCCCGGTCGATCGTCGGCGGCACCACGACGGAGGCGTTGCCGCCGAACTTCACCAGGCCCACGTTGATGCGCGGCGGCAGCATTTCCACGAACGCCCTGGCGCCGGATCGCGCGGCGTCCATCCGGCTCGGCAGTACGTCCGTGGCCTTCATCGACAGGGACACGTCTATCGCGATCATCACCGTCGCGCGGTCGCGCGGCACCTTGACCGCGGCGGTGGGCTGCGCCGCGCCGATCGTCAGCACGGTGAGCCCGATCATCAGCAGCGCGAACGTCAAGTGCCGGCGCCAGCCTGGCCGGCGCGGGGCGACCGAGGCCAGTAGCTCGACGTTGCTGAAGCGGGCGACGTACTTCTTGCGACGCAACTGGAGCACCGCGTACACGCCGGTCACCGCCGCGATGACGATCAGCAGCAACAGCCACGCGGGGGCGATGAAATGCATCAGCGCACCACCGCCGCTCCGGCAAGCGTCTTGCGGCGCGCAATCACGAACTTGACGATGTCGATGAGCCAGTCGCGGTCGGTGCGCAGCTGCAGGTGCGCTGCTCCGGCGTGGCGCAGCATCGTGGCGATCTGAGCGCGCTGTTTCGCGGCCGCCTCCGCATAGCGGCGGCGCAGCTCGGCGTTCGACGTCTGCACCTCGAGCTGGTCGCCGCTCTCCGGATCGACGAAGGTCATCAACCCGGCGGCGGGCAGTTCGAGCTCGCGAGGGTCGACCACCTCGATCGCCAGCAGCTGGTGCCGTTCGGACAGGCCGCGCAGCGGCCGCTCCCAATCGGCGTCGCCGAGGAAGTCCGACACGATGGCGACGAGCCCGCGTCGGCGCGGCGGCCGGCGCAGCTGTTCGAGCATGGCTGCGAGATCGCCGCGCTGACCCTCATCGGCCCGTGGCACTGCCGCGATCGTGTCCATCACATACCGGGCGTGGACCGTGCCGCCGCGGGCCGGGACGCGCAGCGTCTGCGCCCCGGTGCTGACGACGGCACCGACGCGGTTGCCGCCGCGCACGGTGAGGAACATGACGGCCGTCAACGCGGCGAGGGCCAGCTCACGCTTCTCGGTGCGCGCTGTGCCGAAGTCGAGACTGGGCGACAGGTCCACGACCGCCCACGTCTCGAGCTCGCGGTCGGCGATCGTCTGCCGGACGTGTGGTACCAGCGTCCTCGCGGTGACCGGCCAGTCCATGCGCCGTACGTCGTCGCCCGGGAAGTACTGCCGCGACTCCCCCGCCTCGCTGCCCGGCCCGGGCACCAGGCCCAGGTAATTGCCCTGGAGCAGCCCGTCCAGCTTGTTGCGGACGGTCAGCTCGAGCCGGCGCAGCAGAGGCTCAGCCGCCGCTTTGTTCAGCGTCGGCAGCTCTGCCGGCTTACCGCTCACGCGGTACGTTCCCAGCCGGTGCTGGCACCGTGCTGCGACGCGGTCTGGCCGTACGCCAGCTGCTGGGACGCCCCACTGGCACGCTGCCGGGGCGCGACCTGCGGCAGCGGCACGGTCTGCAGCACCCGGCGCACCGCCTGCAACGACGTGATGCCGTCCGCGATGGCGTCGTAGGACATGACGATGCGGTGCGGCAGCACATCGGTTGCCACATCGAGGACGTCCTGCGGCAGCACGTAGTCGCGGCCGCGCAGCAGCGCGAGCGCCCGTCCGGACGCGATCAGCCCGAGGCTGGCGCGCGGGCTGGCGCCGTATGACACCCACTGCGCGACATCGCTCATGCCGTGTTGACCCGGGTTGCGCGTCGCGACGACGAGGCGCACCACGTAGTCCACGATCGCGTGGTGGACGAACACCCGGCTCGCGCTGGCCTGCAGCCGGGCCAGCTCGTCGGTGGTCAGGACCGGGTTGGCCACCGGCGGCTCGACGCCCATGCGATAGACGATCTCGCGTTCCTCGGCGGCAGAGGGGTAGTCGACGTTGATCTTCATGAGGAACCGGTCGCGCTGTGCCTCGGGCAGCGGGTAGACGCCCTCGCTCTCGATGGGGTTCTGCGTCGCCAGCACGAGGAAGGGCGACGGCACGGGATACTTCTGCCCGCCGAGTGAAACATTGCGCTCGGCCATGACCTCGAGCAGCGCGGACTGCACCTTCGCCGGCGCGCGGTTGATCTCATCGGCCAGCACGAAGTTGGCGAAGATCGGCCCCAGTTCGGTGTCGAAGCGCTCCGTGCCGGGACGGTAGATGCGGGTGCCCACGATGTCGGAGGGCACCAGGTCCGGCGTGAACTGCAGCCGGGCGAACGTGCCGCTGACCGTGCGCGCGAGGGTCTCGACGGCGAGCGTCTTGGCCACTCCGGGCACGCCCTCGAGCAGGCAGTGACCGCGGGCGAGCAGGCCGACCATCATCCGTTCGACCAGCCGTTCCTGGCCGACGATGACGCGCTTGATCTCGAACATCACGCGCTCGAGTGCGGTGGCGTCGGCGGCAGGTGTGCGGACGGGCTGCTCGGTCACAGGGACTCCGGGGTGCTCGGGCGCGAGGCGTACGGCTTTACGGTACGGGACGAAGCTGTACTGTGCCGCAGATGCTCCCTCTCGACGGCAGCGCCCGTGAGACGCCCCGTTGCTCCGCTAAGGGATGCCGGCGTGCCGCTACCGAAGATCTTCGCTGGCGCAACCCGCGCCTGCACGACGCGAGCCGAGTCAAGCACTGGCTAGCCTGCGCCGAGCACGCCGACTACCTGGCCGGCTTCCTCGCCCGGCGCGGCTTCCTCCTCGACCGCGCGGGCATCCAACAGCCGTCATAAGAGCGGCGATGGGCGCGGTGCCGGCCGTATCGTCGGCCGATGCGACTCACCACGCTGGGCGGCTGCGGTGCGTGGCCCGCGGCGGGGCAGGCGTGCAGCGGCTACCTGCTCGAGTACGACGGCTTCGTGCTGCTGGTCGACCCCGGATATGCCACCGTGCCGCGGCTGCTCGAGCGCGTCGACGCCGGCGAGATCGACGCCGTGCTCGTCAGCCACGAGCATCCCGACCACTGCGCCGATCTCAACCCGCTGCTTCGGGCCCGCGCCCTGCGTGACGAACCCGCGCCGCCGCTCTCGCTACACGCACTGCCCGGCGCCCTGGACGCGATCCTGGCCCTCGACCACGGCATGCTCGCCGAGCGGCTGCACACCTATGACATGCATGCTTTCGCCGACGGCGATGCGTTGCGCGTCGGGCCGTTCACGATCGACGTGCGCCTGCTGCCGCACTTCGTGCCGAACGCGGGATTCCGCATTGCGACGCCGGGCGCCGTACTCGCGTACACCGGTGACTGCGGCCCCGACGCCGGGGTCGTCAAGCTTGCCCGGGACGCCGACGTGCTACTGGCCGAGGCGACCTTCGTCGACGACGCCGGCGAGTCGGCCGGCATGCTGTCCAGCGCCCGGGATGCGGCCCGCCAAGCGACGGAGGCCGATGCCGCGCGGCTCGTGCTGACCCACCTCTGGCCCGGCACCGACCCCGACGACGCGGCGCGTACCGCCCGTCAGCACTACGCCGGGCCGATCGACGTCGCTCGTCCGGGCCTCGTGATAGAGCTCTAACCCCCGATCGCGGACATCGGACGGTCCGGCTGGACGAAGTCGGAGGCGTCGATGCCGTGCCCGGCCTGCTTGCCCGCAACAGCGATCCGAATCCGCCGTGCCAGCTCGCCGGCGCCGGCGCCGTCGCGCAGTGGGCCGCGAAGGTCGGTCTCGGTGCGGGCGAAGAGGCACGTGCGAAGCTGGCCGTCGGCGGTGAGGCGCAGCCGGTCACAGTCCCGGCAGAACGGCCGGGTCACCGATGCGATCACACCGAGCCGTCCGGGACGAGCGGCCCATTCGCTCGCGCCCGGTCCGTCCAGCACCTCGAACTCCTCGGCCGGTGCCGAGCCGTCGGCACCGTGGCCGACCGGGCGCAGCCGGTAGCCGCCGAGCAGCGCCAGCATCTCGTCCGCTGTGACCATCGCGCCGCGCGTCCACGCGTGCTGTGCGTCCAGCGGCATGTGCTCGATGAAGCGCATCTCGTAGCCGTGGCGCAGCGCCCAGCCGAGCAGGGCGGGTGCCTCGCCGACGTTGCTGCCGCGCATCAGTACTGCGTTGATCTTGACCGGGTGCAGGCCGGCGGCCGCGGCGGCCGCGACCCCGGCAAGCACGTCGGGCAGCCGGTCGCGCCGAGTCAGCTCGCGGAACCGTTCCGGGTCGAGGGTGTCGACGGAGACGTTCACCCGGTCCAGCCCCGCCCGCACCAGCTCACCGGCCACCCGCACCAGTCCGATGCCGTTCGTCGTCAGCGACAGCTCGGGACGCGGACGCAGCGCGGCCAGCCGGGCGACGACGCCAGGCACCGTAGGATGCAGCAGCGGCTCGCCGCCGGTGAGCCGGATGCTCGTCACGCCGAGCGACACGAAGACCCGGGCGAGCCGCACGATCTCGTCGTCGGTCAGCAGCTCGGATTTGCGCAGCCAGGGCAAGCCCTCGGCCGGCATGCAGTACGTGCACCGCAGTGAGCATTTGTCGGTCAGCGAGATACGCAGGTCGGTGGCGACGCGGCCGAACGCGTCGACCAGCTCACCACGCTGCATAGCGGTGACCGGCGGCATCCCCCCAGACTAGGCGCTAGGTCAGCGGCCGGGTCGCCCCGAAGTAGCCGCTGTCGACTTGGTCCAGTGGTGTGACCCGCACGATGTCGCCGCTGTGCGGCGCCTGGATGACGTTGCCGCCACCGATGTAAATCGCGACGTGGTGGATGCCGGACTGTGTCCCGTCGTAAGTCCAGAAGACCAGGTCGCCGGGCATCAGGTTGGACGTACTGGGGTGTACCGACCCGGCCTGCCAGTACTGGGTCGCGGCGTAGTGGTCGTAGTGCGCATACGGCGCCCAGGCGTACATCACCAGACCCGAGCAGTCGAAACCGTAGACGTGGCAGTCGTTCGCGGCGTCGCCGGCTACGCAGACGCCGTAGCTCGGCCCGCTGTACCCACCACCCGCGTACGCGTACGGAATGCCCAGGTAGTGCATCGCGCGATCGACCGCCGTCTGTCCGGCCGCGGCGCTCCAGCCGCCGCCGATCGGGGCTGAGAGCGGCGCAGCGACAGCGTGCCAGCCGCCGCTTGCGGCCGCCGCCGCGGCAGCTGCCGCAGCCGCGCGTCGCGCCCGTTCTTCGGCAGCCCGCCGCGCGGCCGCGATGCGCGCCTGCTCCTTCAACCAGGCGATGTACTGCGCGCGCTCCTTGTTGAGTGTCGCGAGCTGCAGGCGCGCGGTATCTAGCGCGGACTGGGTCGCTGCCACCTTCGCGCTCATCTGCCGCTGCGCCGCCTGCGCGGCGCTCAACGCGTCCTGCGCCGCCTGCCGGGCCTTCGCGGCCGCGTCCGCGGCTGCGGCCTGGCGCTGCTCCGCACCCCGGGCCGCCGCATCTGCGTTCGACTGCTCGATCTTCGCCTTGCTGAGCGTGCCGATGATGTCCAGCCGGTGGTCGGCCGAGTAGCTCAGGTAGTCATTGCGGACGAGCAGCGAGTTCGGATCCGTGGCGGTGAGCAGACCCGCGGCGGCGCCGTTGATCGGGCTGCCCATGTAGCTCGCCCGGACGAAGTCGCTGAATTGCTGAGTCGCCTTGTCGACTTCGGCCTGCGCCGCGGTCAACCGGTCGCGCGCAGCGCTTGCGGCCGCCTTGGCGTCCGCGAGCTTCTGCAGTGCGTCGGCGAGCTTCTGCTCAGCCAGCTCGGCTCTGGCCTCGAGGTCCTGCACCTGGTGCTGCAGGTCGGCGAGCTGGGCCGCAAGCTTGCCGACCAGGTCGGCAAGTGCGGCCTTCTTGGCCTTGGCGCTGTTGAGTTGTCCGTTGGTCGGGTTGGGCGGCGGCTTTCCCTGCGCGGCCGGGCCGACGGCGACCAGCAGTAACGACGCCGCGACGGCGAGGACGGCAAGCAGCGCAGCCATGCGTCGAGTCGGGCTCGGCTGGCGGCTGGCATCCACGGCTAGAGCTCCCTCGTGACCGGCCTCCGGACAGCAGACCCAGACTGCCACTAGAGCCTCGTCAGCGCCAGCAGCCCCGCTAGAAACTTGGGCACCAGGCGTTACTAATCGCTATAACTTGGCGAAGTGGACAATGCTTACGAGTGCCACCGTGTCAGGCGGCCGGGGCCGTCAACAGCCGCGGCAATACCTCGCCGATCGGTTCGCGGACCACGGCGGCGGCGAGGTCGTCGTAGGGCGTCGGTGAGGCGTTGACGATCACCACGGGAACCTCGCGTGCCGCCGCCAGACCGGTGAGGCTCGCGACCGGCTGTACGGAAAGCGATGTCCCCACCGTCAGGAACAGGTCGCAGTCGCGTGTCGCCGCGACCGCCCGCTCGAGCACCGCGGTGTCCAGGGCCTGCCCGAAGAACACCGTGCCGGACTTGAGCACGCCACCGCAGCGCCGGCAGTCCGGGTCGGCCTCGCCGGCCCGAACCCGGGTCAGCGCTTCCCGCATCGGCCCGCGCGCGCCGCAGCCGAGGCACTCGGTCTCGCGAATCGAGCCGTGCAGTTCCAGGACGTCCGGGACGCCCGCGCGCTGGTGTAGCCCGTCGATGTTCTGCGTGAGCAGCGCGCGCAGGCGGCCCTGCTCGCGCAGCGCGGCAATGGCACGATGCGCGGCGTTCGGCTCGGCGCCCAGCGCCGGATGGGCGGCACGGCGCCGCCACGACTCGCGCCGCACGTCGGGGTCCGACCTATATCGGTCGAGGTCGACGTAGCGCTGAGCATCGGGGTCACGAGTCCACAGACCGTTCGGGCCGCGGAAATCGGGGATGCCCGAATCGGTGGAGACGCCCGCGCCGGTGAGCACGGTGATCCGGCGGGCGGCCACGACCAGCTCGATCGCCGAACCGACACCCGCGCTCACGAGACGATTGTGCGAGGCTGGGACGAGGGGGCCAACAGTGCAGTGATATCTTGACGTCGAGAGATCTCGCGAAGGAGCCTGCGGTGCCTGTAGAGAGCCAGAACAGCTTCGGATCCCGCGCCACACTCACTGCGGCCGGAACGTCGTACGACTACTTCCGCATCGATCAGGTCGACGGCGCCGCGCTGTTGCCGTTCAGCCTTAAGATCCTGCTCGAGAACCTGTTGCGTTGCGAGGACGGGACCAACGTCAGCGCTGATCAGATACGCGCCCTCGCCGAGTGGCAGCCGGACGCCCAACCCGGCACGGAGATCCAGTTCACGCCGGGACGCGTCGTGATGCAGGACTTCACCGGCGTACCGGCCGTGGTCGATCTCGCCACCATGCGCGAGGCGGTGCGCGACCTCGGCGGCGACCCGTCCCGGATCAACCCGCTTTCCCCGGCCGAGCTCGTCATCGACCACTCTGTCATCGCCGACCTGTTCGGTGCGCCGGATGCCTTCGAGCGAAACGTCGAGCTCGAATATCAGCGCAACCGTGAGCGGTACCAGTTCCTGCGGTGGGGGCAGACCGCGTTCGACGAGTTCAAGGTCGTCCCACCCGGCACCGGCATCGTGCATCAAGTCAACATCGAGTACCTGGCGCGTGTGATCTTCGCCCGGGACGGGATCGCCTACCCCGACACGCTTGTCGGAACGGACTCGCACACCACCATGGTCAACGGCTTGGGGGTGCTCGGCTGGGGCGTCGGCGGCATCGAGGCGGAGGCGGCGATGCTGGGCCAGCCGGTAAGCATGCTGATCCCCCGTGTCGTGGGGTTCAAGCTGATCGGTGAGCTGCCCGAGGGCTCCACGGCGACCGACCTCGTGCTGACGATCACTGAGATACTGCGTAAGCACGGCGTGGTCGGCAAGTTCGTCGAGTTCTACGGTCCGGGCGTTGCCGCCGTCCCGCTGGCCAACCGGGCGACGATCGGCAACATGAGCCCCGAGTACGGCTCGACGTGCGCGATTTTTCCTATCGACGACGAGACGTTGCGGTACCTGCGGTTCACCGGCCGGCCGGACGAGCAGGTCGCGCTGGTCGAGGCGTACGCCAAGACGAATGGACTGTGGCACGACCCCGGCGTCGAGCCGCAGTTCTCCGAGGCGCTCGAACTCGACCTGTCCACCGTGGAGCCCTCGCTCGCCGGCCCGAAACGGCCGCAGGACCGGGTGCCGCTGGCATCGGCGAAGGCGATGTTCCGGGACACGCTCGGCGCGTTCACGCCCTCTATACAGGACGCCCAGGACGAGGCGGAAGACGAGTCGTTCCCGGCGTCGGACGTCCCGAGCTTCAGCCCGGCGGCGACCGTGCCGTCGGCGGCGAAGGGAGCGAACGGCCGCACGTCGCACCCCACGCCGGTGACCCTCGGCGACGGCACCGAGGCCGTTCTCGACCACGGCGCCGTGGTGATAGCCGCGATCACGTCGTGCACCAACACGTCCAACCCGTCGGTCATGGTGGCCGCCGCGCTGCTCGCGAAGAACGCCGTTGAGCGGGGCATCGCCAGCAAGCCGTGGGTCAAGACCACGCTCGCGCCCGGGTCCAAGGTGGTCATGGATTACTACGACCGCGCCGGCCTCACCCCGTACCTCGACAAGCTCGGCTTCAACCTCGTGGGCTATGGATGCACGACCTGTATCGGCAACTCCGGGCCGTTGCCGGAAGAGATCTCCGCCGCGGTGAACGATGCCGATCTCGCGGTCGTCAGCGTGCTCTCGGGCAACCGAAACTTCGAGGGGCGCATCAACCCGGACGTGAAGATGAACTATCTCGCGTCCCCGCCGCTCGTTGTCGCCTACGCGCTGGCCGGCTCCATGGACGTCGACATCACGACCGAACCCCTCGGCACGGGAAGCGACGGCCGACCGGTCTACCTGCACGACATCTGGCCATCCTCTGGGGACGTCCAGCAGATCGTCGACGAGGCCATCGCCAGTGAGATGTTCACCCGCGGCTACGCCGACGTGTTTGCCGGGGACGAGCGCTGGACAGGCCTTCCCACTCCGCGCGGCGCGACGTTCGAGTGGGACCCCGACTCGACGTACGTACGGAAGCCGCCGTACTTCGACGGCATGTCCCGCGAGCCGCAGCAGGTCACCGACATCGAGGGCGCGCGGGTGCTCGCCAAGCTCGGCGACTCGGTGACGACCGACCACATCAGCCCTGCCGGATCGATCAAGCCCGACTCCCCCGCAGGTCAGTACCTGATCGGCCACGGCGTGGAGCGGCGCGATTTCAACTCCTACGGCTCGCGGCGCGGCAACCACGAGGTGATGATCCGCGGCACGTTCGCCAACATCCGGCTGCGCAATCAGCTTGCTCCCGGAACCGAGGGTGGCTTTACCCGCGACTTCAGCCAGGCCGGCGCTCCGGTGACCACGATCTACGAGGCCTCGGTCAGCTACGGCAGGGCCGGGACCCCGCTGGTCGTGCTGGCCGGCAAGGAGTACGGCTCCGGGTCGTCCCGGGACTGGGCCGCCAAGGGCACGGCGCTGCTCGGCGTGCGCGCCGTCATTGCCGAATCCTACGAGCGCATCCATCGGTCGAACCTGATCGGGATGGGGGTGCTGCCGCTGCAGTTCGGCGCCGGCGAGAGCGCCGAATCGCTCGGCCTGACGGGCGAGGAGACGTTCGCCATCACCGGCATCACTGAGCTGAACGACGGCGTCACGCCGGCCACTGTGCAGGTCAGCGCGGACGGCACCCGGTTCGAGGCGCAGGTGCGTATTGACACACCCGGTGAGGCCGAGTACTACCGGCACGGCGGCATCATGCAGTACGTCCTCCGGGCGCTGCTGTGAGCCCTTCGTGCGGATCGTCGGCGATGCGCGGTGGCGGTAACGAAACGGTTTCGAAGTGGTTGACGGCATAGCTTGGACATATAAGTTGACGCGCACAACATTCCTAGGCCGGTGTGGAGGCGAAACCACCCGGCCCCACGTCCCGCGAAAGGCGGTACAGCCCATGCGCAAGAGCGCAATCGGCTTGGTCGTCGCAGGGGTCGCGGCCTCACTCGTGCTGGCCGCCTGCTCCTCGAGCAAGAAGAGCAGTAGCTCCAGCACGCCCGCCGGTGGCAACACATCGGCCGCGACCAGTGCGCCGGCGACGAGCTCGTCGGCCGCGGCCGGCGCGATCGACGGCAAGGGCGCCAAGGTGGGCATCATCTGGCCCGACACGCAGTCTTCGAACCGGTGGATCACGTCCGACCCGGACGCGGCCAAGGCCGAGTGCCAGAAGGTCAACCTGAATTGCACCATGCAGAACGCGAACGGCGACGCCGGTCAAATGACCACGGACGCGCAGAACATGATCAACCAGGGCGTGAAGGTGCTGCTAATCGTCAACCTGGACTCGGCGTCGGCCGCCAAGATCGAGTCTGACGCCAAGGCCAAGGGCGTTGCCACGATCGACTACGACCGGTTCACCCTCGGCGGCAGCGCCAGTCTGTACGTCTCCTTCGACGGTGTCGCCGTCGGCAAGGAGCAGGGCCAGACGCTGGTGCAGTGCCCGCAGGTGAAGGGCAAGAGCACGGTCAACTACGTCGACATCAACGGGTCGAAGACCGACAACAACGCCACGCTGTTCAAGCAGGGTTACGACAGCGTGCTGTCGAAGCAGACCGGGTGGAAGAAGCTCGCCGACCAGTGGATCAAGGACTGGGACAACCAGACTGCGGGCACCACGTTCCAGTCGATGCTGAACACGCACAAGAACCTCAACGCGGTCATGGTCGCCAACGACGGCATGGCCAATGCGGTGATCACCACGCTGAAGCAGCAGCACCTGAACGGCCAGGTCGCGGTGTCCGGCCAGGACGCGACGGTTCAGGGCCTGCAGCACATCATGGACGGCGACCAGTGCTTCACCATCTACAAGCCGTCGTCCAAGGAGGCCATCCCGGCGATCGACGCGGCGGCGCAGCTGGCCAACGGGCAGGTGCCGCAGACCAACACGACCGTGACCGACTCGCAGACCGGTCGCAAGGTCCCGGCGATCCTGGCCCAGCCCATCGCGATCACCAAGGCCAACGTGGCCCTGCCGATCAACGATGGGTACACGCCAAAGGCTCAGACTTGCACCGGCGCCTACGCTGCGAAGTGCACCGCCGCTGGAGTCAAGTAGCAACATCGGGTGGTTGGCCGGGCGCGGGTGAGCGCCCGGCCGACGCCTGAAACGGTTAAGGAGCTTGGGCATGGCAGATACGCCGATCCTGCGCATGCGCGGCATCAACAAGAGCTTTGGGCCTGTGCACGTACTCAAGGACGTTGACTTCGACGCACGGGTCGGCGAGGTCACGGCGCTCGTCGGTGACAACGGCGCGGGCAAGTCCACGCTCGTCAAGTGCATCGGTGGGTCGTACCCGATTGATTCGGGCACCTATGAGTACGACGGCCATCCGGTCGTCGTGCACAGCCCGCGCGATGCTGGCGCGCTGGGCATCGAAATCGTGTATCAGGACCTCGCGCTGTGCGACAACCTCGACGTCGTGCAGAACATGTACCTCGGCCGCGAACAGGTCAAGGGCATCATGCTCGACGAGGGTTCGATGGAGGTCTCGGCCAAGGAGGTGCTCGAGAGCCTCCGGGTCCGGACTATCGCATCGGTGCGGCAACGCGTGTCCAGCCTGTCCGGCGGGCAGCGTCAAACAGTGGCGATCGCCAAGTCCGTCCTGTGGAATCGCCAGCTTGTCATCCTCGACGAACCGACGGCCGCCCTCGGCGTGGCCCAGACCGCCCAGGTGCTGGACCTGGTGCGGCGGCTGGCCGACCAGGGGCTCGCCGTCGTGCTGATCTCGCACAACATGAACGACGTCATGCAGGTCGCCGACAAGATCACGGTGCTGTACCTCGGCCAGATCGCGGCCACGGTAAACCGCGCGGACGTCAACCAGACGCAGGTCGTCGAGCTGATCACCAGTGGCCGCAGCGGAGATATCGGTCTGAAGAACGGGGCGGGGGCGGCAGCATGAGCGACACGGACACCGGAACCACGCCGGTCATCACCGAAGAGCAGCAGCTTGCCGAGCTCGCCGCGGCCGCGAGCACTGCGCCCATCGAAGGCGGCCTGCGCGAGTATTGGCACACCTACCTGCAACGGGTCCGGGCCGGCGATCTGGGCTCGCTGCCGGCGGTTGGCGGGCTCGTCCTGCTTGTCATCATCTTCTCGCTGGCGCAGAGCTCGTTCTGGTCGCTCGGCAACTTCGGGAACCTGATCACCCAGGCCGCGCCGATCACCCTGCTGGCCATGGGGCTTGTGTTCGTGCTGCTGCTCGGCGAGATCGACCTGGCCGCGGGCACCACGTCGGGCGTGGGCGCCGCCACCACCGCGGTCTTTGTCTACAACGGCATGAACTGGGTGCTTGCGGTCATCTTGTCGCTGGCGGTCGGTTTCGTGATCGGCTACTTCGTCGGTTTCATGCGGGCTATCGTTCGCGTGCCGTCGTTCGTGGTCACCCTGGCGCTGTTCCTCGCGTTGCAGGGCGTCGTGCTGTGGCTGGTCAACAGCGTCCACGCATCGGGCAACATCCCGCTGAAGAGCAGCGTGCTGAACGCGCTGGAGCAATCCAACATGCCGCTATGGCTGGGCTGGTTCATGGGCATCCTGTTGTTGGCCGGCTACCTTGCGGTGAAGCTCTACGACCGGCACGCCCGGCGCAGCCGCGACCTGCCCGCCGAGCCGCTGCTGATCACCGGGCTCAAGGCAGGCGCGATGGCGGTGTTCATCTTGGTGCCGATCGGGCTTCTCAGCCAGGACCGTTCGCTGAACAAGAATCCGACCGTGCAGAACGTGAACGGCAAGCTGGTGCAGGTGCCGCACAAGTCGCTGGAAGGCGTGCCGTGGGTGGTGCCGCTGGTGGTTGTGCTGGTCATCGTGCTCGGCTTTGTGCTGTCGCGCACCCGTTACGGCCGGCACATCTACGCAGTGGGCGGCAACGACGAGGCGGCACGGCGCGCTGGTATCCGGGTGGAGGCCGTCCGCATCTCGGTGTTCGTCATCGGCTCGATGATGGCGATCGTCTCCGGCATCGTGCTGGCCTCGCGGCTCAGCGTGAACTCGGCCGAGGGCGGCGGAAACACGCTGCTGCTCGCTGTCGGCGCCGCGGTCATCGGCGGCACCAGCCTGTTCGGCGGCAAGGGCAAGATCACCGATGCGGTCATCGGCGCGATGTTGCTCGCCGTCATAGCGAACGGCATGGCCGACCTGATCCAGGGCGACAACAGCGCGGCCATTCAGTTCATCGTCACCGGCGGCGTGCTGTTGCTGGCCGCGACTGTAGACGCGCTGTCGCGCAGGCGAGCCGGATCCACGGGCGTCTAGGGAGGTCCCTGAACCATGCGCTGCTCTGCTGCGCGTCATCCGGGCACGCGAGCGGATCCGGACACCGCTCGCGGCGAGCGGCATTAGCGGCGCAGACACGGGCAGGCGACGGTGGCACGCACGGGCGCGGCTCGCCCGGAGGAGATACGACGCCACAATTTGGGCTTGCTACTCGAACAGGTGCACCGCGACGGTGAGCTCACGCGTGCCGAGCTCACCCAGCGGCTGGGCCTGAACCGTTCGACGATCGGCGCGCTGGTCGCCGAGCTCACCGATCTCGGCCTGATCGACGAGCGTGTCCCGACCGGCAACGAGCGGGCCGGCCGGCCGTCTCACGTGGTCGCTCCCCGTGCCGACGGGCCGTTCGCGATCGCGGTCGAAGTGGACGTGGACAGCGTCGTGACCGCGGCGGTCACCCTGGGCGGCGACGTGCTCGCCCGCTACGACCACAACCTCCCGGCGCACGGCACTACGCCCTACGAGATCGCCGCGCGCATCGCCGCCGACGTCGAGGAGCTGTTCGCGTCGATGCCGCTCGGCGCGCGGTCGGTGGGCATCGGGGTCAGCACGCCGGGCACGGTGGCCCCGACGACAGGCGGCAGGGTCGAGCACGCGCCGAACCTGGAGTGGCGCGACGAGCCGTTCGGCGCGATCCTCGCCGAGCGGCTGCCGCCCGGCATCGCCGTGGCGTTCGGCAACGATGCGAACCTGGGCGCACTGGCCGAGCACCTCCGGGGCGCGGCGCGTGGCTTCCATGACGCGGTGTACCTGACGGGCAAGATCGGCGTGGGTGGGGGCGTGATCGTCGACGGCAAGCTGCTCAGCGGGGCCGGCGGGTTCGCCGGCGAGGTCGGGCACATGCTGCTGGATCCGTCCGGACCGCCGTGCCATTGCGGCAGCCGCGGATGTGTCGAGACCTATGTCGGCGAAGAGGCGCTCCTGCGCCTGGCCGGGCGTACCGGGCCGCCCACCCGCGAGTCCGTAGCCGAGGTGATGCGCGCCGCCCGGGCCGGCGAGCCGGACGCGCTGCGCGGAGTGCGCGCCGTCGGCGTAGCGCTCGGACGCACCATTGCCAACCTGGTCAACCTGCTCAACCCTCAGGTGGTGATCATGGGCGGCTCGCTTGCCACGGTGCTGGAACTGTGCCGGGCCGAGGTGGAACACGAGATCGACGTGCGCGCCATGTCGGAGGCGCGCCGCAGCGTGCAGTTGCGCACTGCCGGGCTCGGCGAGAACTCGTCGCTGATCGGTGGCGCCGAACTCGCGTTCGGGCCGCTGCTCGCCGACCCGGTCGGGACCTCCGTCCCACCCGAGCGCGCGGATCGTCGTCTCGCGCGCCCCACCCGGGCGGCCATGTGATCCTCCCGCGGACTTCCCGTCACCCGGCAAGCTGTTCGACGCCCGCGGCCTGCTTTTCGAACTGGGTGCGATACAGCCCCGAAACCCCGTAAAACCAGGCCTGTAAACGGTCAACCAGAGGCGCGTGCCAGCCACGTGCCACAAGGCGGCCCGGGCGCCGGGGCCTGATCCGGCGACACCGGGCCTTGACCGGACGGAGCCCGGCCCATGTCAGAACCTACCCATCAACCGTTCGCGGAGCAGCGTGCTGTCGCCACCGACCTGCTCGTGCTGGTCGGCCCCGCCGACGCGGCAGCTTTGACCGGCGCCGTCGGGGCCGCGCTCGAGGCGCACGAGCAGCTGCTGCAAGCCGCCGAGCGCCGCCCCGAGCAGGAGTGGCTGCGGCATCGTGCTATCGGCGCGGGGCGTGTCCTCGAAGCCATGTCCCGGTCCCTGTGGGCGGCGCTGTCATGAGCGCGGACTTATTCGCACCCGGTGCGAAAAACTCCATCATGGAGTATTTCGAGGACCTGTACCGGGCCCACCAGGGTTTCGTGTACGGCTACATCCGCAAACGGGTGGACGACCCGCAGCTGGCGGAGGAGTTCGCGTCGGAGACGTGGCTGCGGGCGTGGCGCCGCCGCGACACCCTCACCTACGGGGATCCGCGGCCGTGGCTGGCCACCATCGCTAGGAACATCGTCATCGACCACGGCATCGCGTCAAAGCGGCGGCCGGAGATGTCCTACTACCCGCTTTACGACGTCGAGCTGACCGAC
>DASXSF010000147.1:0-18347 GCA_036506155.1 Jatrophihabitantaceae bacterium | reverse complement strand
TGACCGGCGCCGCGAACAGCGGCGCGAACTTGTGCCGCACGTAGACCTTCTTTTCCTTGCGGCTGATGAAGACCGAGATCGGCCCGGCCTTGCGCAGGGCGGCGATCGCCTTGGCGACCTCCGCGTCGCCCTGTTCCCGCGCGGCGGCAGCGAGCGCCCGGCGGCGGTCGACGAACTCGTCCGGGTCGGCGGCGTACAGCTCGTCGGCCGCCTGTTCGAGTGTCGTCACGGGTTCACCGTCCCCTGGAGCAGGTCCGCGACCGTGGCGATGCCCTCGGCGACCGCCCGCTCGTTGACGTTGCCGAAACCGATCACCAGCTGTGGCGGCGTGGTGCCGCCGCCGGCGCGGTTCACGCTCATGCCGCGCAACCCGATCGAACGCACGCGTGCGGCCGCGACCACCGCCTGCTCGTCGGCCGTGTCCGGGAGGTGCGCCACCGCGTGGAACCCGGCGGCCAGCCCGGTGAGCCGGACGCCGGGCGCGTTCCGGGCCAGCGATTCGACGAGCACCTCGCGACGGCGGCCGTAGATCGCGCGCATCCGCCGCAGGTGCCGGTCGTAGCGACCCGACTCGATCAGCGTCGCGAAGCCCAACTGGTCCAGGCCGGGTGAACCACGGTCGCTGGCCTGCTTCTCGGCGGCAACGGCGTCCACCATCGACGCAGGGCAGACCAGCCAGCCGAGGCGGACCGTTGGCGCGAGCGACTTGCTGGTCGTCCCGATCGAGACGACGCGATCCGGGGCCAGGCCCTGAAGTGCGCCCACCGGCTCGCGGTCGTACCGGAACTCCGCGTCGTAGTCGTCTTCCATGATCATCGCGTCGTGCTCGTTCGCCCAGGCGACGAGCGCCTGGCGCCGTTCGGGGGCGAGCACCACGCCCGTCGGGGACTGGTGCGCCGGCGTCAGGACGACGGCGCGGGCCCCGGACGCCGCCAGCGCGTCCACGTCGACGCCCCGCTCGTCGACCGGCACCGGCACGGCGTGCAGTCCGGCATGCGCGGAGACCTGCGACGTGTCGGCGTCGCCGTAGCCGGGATCCTCGAAGGCCACCTGCTTCACGCCGTGCGTGGCGAGCACGCGTAGCACGAGGTCCAGCCCCTGTGCGAACCCTCCGCAGATCAGGGTGTTCTCGGGCTCGGCGGCCGCGCTGCGCACACGGCGCAGGTACGCCGCGAGGACAGTGCGCAGCCGCGCTGCGCCGCGCGGGTCGCCGTAGTCGAAGTCGGCGTTGGGCACGTCCCGGAGCGTCTCGCGCATGGCCCACAGCCAGTCGGTGCGCGGGAAGCTGCTCAAGTCGGGGACGCCGGGCCGGAAGTCGATCCTCACGTGCGGCGCGGCCGGTGCCGGCGGGCGCACCGGCGCAGCCTGGCGCGCGCCGCCGGCCACCCGGGTTGCCGACCCGCCCGCACTGCGGAGATAACCCTCGGCCGAAAGCTGGGCGTAGCAGTCCTGGACGAGCCCGCGTGAGACGCCCAGCTCGCGCGCCATGGCCCGCGACGACGGCAAGCGTTCGCCCACCTGTAGCCGCCCGCTCCGGATTGCCTCGCGCAGCGTCCCCTCGAGCTGCGTGCGCAGCGGCTCGGGGCGCCGACGGTCCAACGCGACGAGCAGCTCGGGCCCCAAACCGGCCCACTCGACGGCCATGGAATTGGACCTTAGCGTCAGGCCGATCCGATCCTAGGTTTCGTGGCATGAGCGTTATCGCTGCCGCGCCCGTCCGGCCCTCGATCATGAGCCCGGCGTTGGTTCGGGTGTTCGTCGCCTCGTTCGGCTCGTTGACGTCGTTCTTCGTGCTGGCGTCGGTGGTGCCGCGCTTCGCGGCCTCCGTCGGCGCCGGAGCCGCGGGCGCCGGACTCTCGACAGCCGCGCTTATGTTCGCGACGGTCGGCGCAGAGTTCGCGGCACCGTGGCTCGCGACACGGTTCGGTTACCGCTCGGGGCTCGCCGTCGGCCTGATCCTGCTCGGCGCGCCGGCGCTGGCGCTGCCCTATGCCACCGGATTGCCGGCCATCCTGGCAGTGGCGGTCGTCCGCGGCATCGGCTTCGCGATCGTCATGGTGCTCGGCGACGCGCTGATTCCGCTGTTGGTTCCCGACGAACGGCGCGGCGAGGCGCTCGGCCTGGGCGGCGTGGTGGCCAGCGTCCCGGGCGTCGTTGCGCTGCCGCTCGGCGCGTGGCTGGTCGATCAGGTCGGCTACACCGGCGTGTTCGTCCTCGGCGGCGTGGCCGCGCTGGCGGCGCTTGTCGCGGTGCCGGGCTTGCCCGAGCCGCGCGAGACGTCACCGTCGGAGAAGCCACGCGTCGTGGCCGGGTTGCGTAACCGGGCGATATCCCGGCCTGCCCTGACCTTCGGGGCGACCGCCGTGGCCGGCGGCATCGTGACGGCGTTCCTGCCGCTGGCGGTCGACGGCGTGGCCCCGGCCGCGCTGCTCGTCCAGGCGGCGGCTGCCACGATCACCCGCTGGTGGGCCGGACGCCAGGCCGACCGGCGCGGCGCGGCCGGGCTGCTCGTCCCAGCCGTCGTGCTGTCCGCTGCCGGGATGCTGGCCATGGCGCTGACCGCGCTGCCGGCGGTCGTGCTGCTCGGCGCGGTGGTCTTCGGTGCCGGCTTCGGCGTCGCGCAGAACGCCAGCATGGTGACGATGTTCGACGCAGTGCCCCGATCCGGGTACGGCACGGCTAGCGCGTTGTGGAACATGGCGTACGACGGGGGATACGGGCTGGGCGCCGCGGGCTGCGGCATCGTCGCGGCGCAGGCCGGGTACCCGATGGCGTTCGCGCTCACCGCGGTGGTCGTGGCTATCGCTGTGGTGCCGGCCCGGCGCTGCCGCTGAGCCGCTGATCCGGGCGCGCGCCGGCCTGGCCGTCACATTCCGGCGCAGCGCACGGTCAGACAGGATGGCAGCTATCGAAGGAGGCAATCATGTCCATGCAAGTCACCGCGATCATGCTCGGCGTACAGGATCTGGCCCGCGCCAAGGCGTTCTACACCGACGGGCTGGGTGCAAAGATCGCCCAGGACTATCCCGGGTTCGTGTCCCTGAACCTGGGCGACGGGTCGTCGTCGCTCGCCCTCTACCCGTGGGACGCTGCTGCCGGCGATGCCGGGGTCTCCCCGGAGGGCCAGGGTTTCCGAGGCGTGTCGTTCCACTACATCGTCGCGACCCCGCAGGAGGTCGACGAGGCCATTGCGGCGGCGGTGGCGGCCGGCGGTGGCGTCGTCAAGGAGGCCGTTGCGACGCAGTGGGGGTACTACGGGTACTTCAGCGACCCGGACGGCTACCTGTGGAAGGTCGCGACCGGCGCCTGACCCCGATCGCGCAAGAATCCCTCGTCTCAGACGGGGGATTCTTGCTCAGTCGGGCAGGGTGGTGCGTTACGGGTAGCTGACCACGGTTACCGGGACGTCCGGGTTGGCGATCGTCGATGGGCCGCCGGTGTCGTTGACGACGTTCAGGATGCCTCCCTTGCCGTGCGCCGGGTCGAGGAACACGGTGAGCAGGTCGTGCATGGAAATGCCCGGGGTGGTCGGCACTTCGTAAGCGTGCGCGGCGAAGATGTCTACGCCTTGGTTGAAGAAGCTGTACGAGCCCATGCCGTAACCGGTGAAGCGGTGCACCCACGGCGCCACCTTGACGGCGGCGTATCCCTCCGTGTCCGGTGCGGACATCCAGCTTGCCTGATCCGGCACGTCGTACGGCATCTCGTTCTGGAAGAAGACGTCGGTGCCGTTCTCGCCGTTCCAAATGACCTCGAACTTCTGGTAGTGCTCGACGAACAGCCCGGTGGCGGTGACGTTGTCGCCGTTGACGACGACACCGGTATCCGCGGTGTTGTCCGTCCACCCGACACCGGCGCCGTGGTCGGCGCGCCAGGCCCAGATGTCGTCGAGTAGGACGTCGTCGCTGTTGACCTCGAGGCTCACGGTCGCGCGGCCTGGGTGCGGGCCGCCGATCCGGAAGAAGACGTCCTGCAGCGCCGTCGGGTCCGCCGGGTCGCCCTTATGCGCGTTCTTCGAGCCCACCTGTACCAGAACCGGTGACTGGGTCGGGCCGGCGTCGACGATCAGGCCGGCGATGTCGACGCCGGGCACGTCGGCCACGGAGAGCGCCACGGCTCCGTCGACCGCGGTGAGTGTCGCCATACCGAGGCCGAGCACGACCGCGTCGGCCCGCTTGACCTTGATCGTCTTGTCGACGTCGTACACGCCGGGCGTGAGCAGCAGGTTCCGGCCCTGAGCCAACGCACTGTTAATCTCATCGATCGGGTCCGACGGTGTGGCGACAAAGAAGTCGGACAGAGGGATCGAGCGTCCCGGCGTGGGCCCCTTGGACCAGGTGTCACCGGCAGAATCACGCTGTGCCGCCGGGACGAACACCTGATACGCACCCGCGCCGTCGACATAGAGGTACGGCCTCTCCCGGCTGGCCGGGGTCGTCGCCAGCGTGGTGTACGGGCCACCGCAACTGCTCTGTGCCGGGAAGCACTGAGCGGGCGCGCCGACATCGCCGGCGAACACCTGGTTCCACACCCCGTTCGTCCAGCCGTCCAACTCGCTGTTGCGGACGATGAACTGCTGCTGCGAACCGTTGACGATCGTCCCGTTGTCGAACAGGGAATCGGAGATGAAGCCGCCGCTCGCGAAGGACGGCCCGGTGCAGTAATCCATCAGCGTGGCAAACCCGTTGACGTGTACGCGGCGCATCGGTGCAGCTTGCGACACCGCCCAGAACTCGCCGTTGTAGCAGCCGAAACCGGGTGTCGTCACGTTGATCGTCAGGTTGGACAGCGACCGCCAGAAGTTGGTGAGCGCAAAGCATCCACCTGGATCGCACTGGTTGCGGACGTAGACGGATCCGTTGATGACGACGTCGTTCGGGGAGGCGCCCAAGCCGGCCACATCGGTGTAGTAGCCGACCTGGAAGTTGAGCGGATCGGTGGCGGACCCGTACGTGCCCGGCCTGAACAGCAGCGCGTAGCGGTGCGTGCCGAACTGATCCGGCACTTGCTGCGCAGCTATGGCATCAACGGTCTGCTGGATCTCGTCTTGCGGCATCGACGGGTCGAACACGTACACGTTCGGTCCGAAGTCGGGCTGGCCCGCGGCCGGCACCGCCGGCGCGATGGTCGGCGCCTCGGCGGCGTGGCCGCTCGGAACAGCGCCGAGTGACGCGACGAGGACGAGTGCGATACCGGTGGCAACGCGGCTGACGAGACGCATTCCCGAACCTTGCTACGGCACGGCGGCGAGATCAAGGGCCCACGCGGCGCGGGACTCACGTCCAGAGGTCGTCGAGGGTGGGCACGGCCACTCTCGAGGTAGTGAGGACGCGCTGTGACGGTGCGGGCGCTTCGGCTTGGTGAACGTCGAGCGTGACCAATGCGGTGTCGGTGAGGAACCGGGTGTCAGGGGCGAGGCAGTAACGGTCGCTTCCTCCGAAGCGGCGGACATGCATGCGCTGGGGCACGTAGAGATGAAGCTGCGTCCGGGCGCGAGTGAGCGCGACGTAGAACAGGCGCTGTTCTTCGACCAACCCGGTGCGGGAGTTGAGCGCCATGTCCGAGGGGAAGGCGCCGTCGACGAGGCCGATCACGTGAACGACGTCCCACTCAAGGCCCTTGGCGGAGTGGACGGTGGACAGCGTGAGGTAGTCGTCGTCGAGCTGCGGCGGCCCGGCGAGGTCGCTGGTGGCAGCGGGTGGGTCGAGGGTGACGGCGGCGACGTACTCGGCGAGGGTTGGCGCGCTCGCGGTAGCCGCGAGCAACCGGTCGAGGTCGGCGAGACGCGCTGGATGGTCGGGGTAGCGGCGCATCAGCAGCGGCCGCAGCATGGCCACCACTGAGGTAGCGCGCTCCGCCGGGGTGCGCTGGGCGCGGGCATCGGCGAGCGCCGCGAGGGTGGCGCCGAGCTTGACCCGTGCCGCAGCCGGTGCGGCCGCGACGGCCTCGGCATGTCGGTGTTCATCGGGCCCGGCGGCGGGGTTCAGGACGCCGAGCAGGGCGCGGGCGCGAGCCGGCCCGATGCCGTCGTGCAGGCGCAGTAGCCGATACCAGGCGATCTCGTCGGCGCGGTTGTCGAGCAGCCTCAGGGCGGCGAGGAAGTCCTTGACGTGAGCGGCCTCGAGGAATCGCAGGCCGCCGTACTTGCGGAACGGGACGCGCCGGGTGGTCAGTTCGATCTCGAGCAGGTCGCTGTGATGGGCCGCGCGCATGAGCACTGCCTGGTCGCGCAGCCGCCGCCCTGACTCGGCGTCGTCGAGTACCGCATCCGCGACGAGGCGCGCCTCAGTGGGCGCGTCGTAGCAGCGCATCAGCGTGGGCCGCGGGCCGCCGGTCTGGTCGGAGTGCAGCCGCAGCGGCGGCATGCCGCCACTTTCCGGTCGGATCGTGTTGGCCAGGTCGAGCAAGGGTTGGCGGGAGCGGAAGTTGCGCTCCAACCGGATCACGGTGACGTCGGGCAGCGTGATGGCCAGGTCGGTGAGGTGGGTGGGATCGGCACCACGGAAGGCGTAGATGGCCTGCGCGTCGTCGCCGACCACCGTCAACCCGGCACCGTCCGCGCAGAGCAGCCGGACGATGTCGACCTGGATCTGGTTGACGTCCTGGTATTCGTCGACCAGCACGTGGTCCCATCGGCCTCTGATGGCCGGTCCCAGAGTCTCGTCGGTGAGCAGGGCCCGCCAGGCGAGCAGCAGGTCGTCGAAGTCGAGCAGCCCGTCGGCGCGCTTGCGGGCCATATAGCCCCGATACAGCTCGAGGATCTTCTCGACATGTGGCTCGCACCAGGGAAACTCGACGGCGAGCACCTCGCGTGCGGGCTGCGCGGTGTTGACCGCCCGCGTGTAGGCGTCGACCAGTGTGTCCGCACGGGGGAGGCGTTGACCCGTGCCGGCGAGGTCGTGCTCGTGCCGGAGCAGGTCCATCAGGTCGGCGGCATCGGCCTGGTCGAGCACGGTGAACTCCGCCGGCAGCCCGAGGGTTTGCGGATATCGCGTGATCAGCTGATGGGCCACAGCATGGAAGGTGCCACCCCACAGCCGACCGGCCGCGCGCCGGTCTCCGCAGAGCACGCCGGCGCGGGCCAGCATGTCCGCCGCCGCACGTCGGGTGAACGTGAGCAGCAGGATCCGCGACGGGTCCGCGCCGTGCGCCAGCAGCCGGGCAACACGGGCCGTGAGCGTACGGGTCTTGCCCGTGCCGGCGCCGGCCACGATCACCAGCGGCCCGCCGTCGTGCGCGGCTGCGGCCAGCTGCGCCTCGTCCAGTCCAGCGTCCCACTCCGGCTCGAACATGCGTGCGATCCTAGGCCACCTGCCGGCCGAACGCCGAGAACGTGCCCACGCCACGCCGCACGTCCGGCGTGTGCAAGCCTGGATCGGTGACCGCCGCTGACTGGAAGGCGCGTGTGCTCGACGCCGTGGACGATTCCAGGGCGGAGTTGGTGACGTTCCTCGCCGAGCTCGTCCGGATGCCCAGCGTGGGTGGAACCGATGCCGAGAATGAGGCGCAGCAGCATCTCGCCGGGGCGTTCGACCGCGTCGGGCTGGATGTCGATCACTGGCGATTGCCGCTCCCGGAACTGCTTGCCGAGCCGGACTTCCCCGGCGTCGAGGTCGACCGCGACGAGGCGTGGGGACTGGTCGGGCGGTTGCCGGGAAACGGCGGCGGTCGCTCCTTGATGTGGAACGGCCACATCGACGTGGTCCCACCGGGCGATGCCGCGACGTGGACCGATCGTGACCCGTACTCGGGCCGACTCGACGGCGCACTGATCCGCGGGCGTGGCGCGTGCGACATGAAGGCCGGCCTGACTGCCGCGTTCTTCGCGGTGCGCGCGCTGGCCCGCAGCGGCGTGCCCCTCGGCGGCGACGTGCTGCTGGCCAGCGTCCAGGGCGAGGAGGACGGCGGTCTCGGGAGCTATGCGCTGATCCGCCGCGGCTGGCGCGCCGACGCGTGCGTCATTCCCGAGCCGACCGGTCTTGACATCGTGCCGGCCACGGCCGGCGCGCTGACCTTCCGGCTGCGCGTGCCGGGCAAGGCCACGCACGCAGCCCGCCGCACCAGCGGCGTCAGTGCACTCGAGAAGTTCTGGCCCGTCTGGCGTGCGCTGGCTGCCCTCGAACACCGACGGAACGCCACCGTCGACCCGCTCGTCGCGCGCTGGGACATCGCCTATCCGATTTCGGTCGGCGTGGTGCGAGGCGGCGAATGGGCCTCCACGGTGCCCGATGCCCTTGTCGCCGAAGGACGCCTGGGCGTCGCGCTCGGCGAGCCCGTCGCCGCCGCTCGCGCCGACCTCGAAATGGCGGTGGCGCAAGCGTGCGACGCCGACCCGTGGCTGCGTGACCATCCGGTCCAGGTCGAGTGGTGGGGCGGCGCGTTCGCACCGGGAACGCTCCCGCCCGAGAGCGACCTCGTGCAGCGGATGTCTGCCGCCCATGCGCAGGTATCCGAGCGCCCAGCGCAGACCTGGGCCGCGCCTTACGGCAGCGACCTGCGACTACTGACGAACCTCGCGGGCGTGCCGACGCTGCACTACGGCCCGGGCGACGTAGTGCAGGCGCACGCCCCCGACGAGTCGGTCTCACTGCACGAGGTACTCGACTGCACTCGGACGCTCGTGCTGCTCGCCCTGGACGTCTGCGGAGTCAGGGCCGCCACTGTGATGTAGTGGCGGCCCTGCTGCGCGAGGCCGGTCGCGTCAGGTCATGATTGTCAGCGTGTGCTGGCCCGTACTGGTGGGTACGGTCACCTCGGTGCCACGGTTGGTCCGCTGCAGCTGGTAGTCGGTCACGGCCTGCCCGTCGAGCAGGACGGTCTTAGGCGTCGTGCCGCGCGGCAGGGTGTGGCCGATGACGACCTCGGTGTGCAGGCTCGGCGAGACGTCGAGCTGCGTCGTATACGTGCTGCCGCTGTGGGTCGCCAGCACGTCGGCCGAACCGTTGCCGAGCCGGATGTCCTGTCCCTGCACGGTGCTCTGCCCCTGCGGCACCTGCGGCACGACGGTCAACATGCCGTTGCCGAGGTCGGGCTGCACGCCCAGCCACTGGTGCACGACGGCCCACGCGGTGCCGTAGTTGCCCCACGCCTGCATGAACATCGAGCGGCACGTCCAGCAGCGGTCGATGTTCGCGCCCTGGTCAGGCGACGGGAAGATCTCCGGCATGGCGCCCGGCTGCTCGTCCGGAGTGCCACCGGTCGCGGGCTCCCCGAACATCGTCTCGGCCAGCGCGTGCGTGTACCGCTGCTGCTGGCCGGGGCCGAGGCGCCCGTAGTTGCCCTCGCCGATTGACTGGATCGACGTGGTCAGCCCGAAGATCACCTTCTCGCCCTGGCCGTTCGGCGGTCCCATGCAACCGGTGTGGAAGAGCCCCGGGTTGAACGGCGGAGTGCCGCTGTAGCAGGCGTTCTCCCGGCCGGCGAGTGCGGTGTTGCCATGGTCGAAGGGCGCCGCGCCGGCAACGGTCTGGCCGTTGACGTGCAGTTCGGCTTCCATCGGGGTCTGGCCGATCCAGTACTGCTGGAACAGCTGGACGTTGCCCGGGTCGCGGAGCGAGTCGGCGTACTGCATCGCGGCCTGGTACCACCAGGTGCGGTCGAACATCGCCTGCAGCTTGCGGGCGATGCTCGTCGCCCACGCGAAGGTGGTGCTGTCGTGCTTGGAGCGCGCCATGTCGGCCAGGTCGTACAGGCCGCGGATGAGATAGACCGCGTTGTCCAGCTTCTCGGCACCCATCCCGGAGCGCTCGACGTTGCCCGAGCCCTCCGGCCAGCCGTCGTTGTCGGCGTCCAGCTGGTTCACGACGTAGCGCAGGTTGCGCACCGTGAAGTCGTACATGTCGTCGCGGAACGCGTTGTCGCCCGTCCAGCGCCAGACCAGCGCGACCGCGCTGGGGAACTTCACCGTCTCGTCGGTGTTGAAGTCGTAGGACGTGGAGCCGTCCGGGTTGGTGTGCCGCGAGTCGTGGCCGAACCAGATCGAGCCGTCCGCGACGGACTCGTGAGCGACGACCCCGGACCGGTTGTTGAGGATGTCGGAGATGTCGCGCAGCGCGCGCAGGTGATCTTCGACGGCCTCGAACTGGCCCACCGCGAGCGCGGCGAACGCGGTGTATTCACCGTCGGTGCCGAAGATCCACGGATAGTCGGGGAAACCGGCGCCGATCCAGGTCGCCGACGGTACCGTTCCGAGCGGTGCCGGGAACTGGTGGCCCTGGTTCGTCCAGCGGATCTGCAGGTTCTGCGCGGTCTGCGTCAGGTCGGCGATGTTCTGCTTGCCCCAGTCGATGGCCTGCTGGACGAGCGGATCACCCGGCAGCGACAGGGCGGTGTGCTGCGCCAGCGCGGCGCGTGCGGCCACCTTCGCGGCCAGCTGCCCAGTGGGATCCTGCAGCACCTGGCCGAGCTGCTGCTGCGCCGCTGCGAGTCCGTCGTCCGAACCGGCGACCCCGAGCCACACCGTCTGCGAACCACCGGCCGGCAGCGACACAGAGTACGTCAGCTCCCCGCCGGTGCCCCGCCCGAACGGCCCGTCATCGCAGGCGGACGGCTTGGGGTCGGCTGGCGCCCCCGGCTCTGTGCCGGTGCACCGGTGCCCCGGCTGCGGTCCGTAGAACTGGTCGCCGATGGTGCCCGAGGTGGGCAGGCCCGCCATGCCGACCACCGCCGCGTAGTGGTGGACGGGTCCGACGGAGAGTGCGCCGTCGTCGGTGAACACGAGGTTGCGTCCGTCGAAGCTGCCCTTGTCCGGAATGTTGTCGCTGGCGTTGGGCGTGGTGCTGAACCCCCAGGGGTACTGGCCCATCAGCTCGGAGTGTGCGTCGACCGAGAGCGTCGCCGTGCGCGCCGCCCCCGGGTTGCTGATCGTCAGGCCGAACAGCGCGCCGCGTCGCCCGTCCGGCACGAAATCCGTGCGCTGGACGCTCAGCCCGGCGGTGGTCGGTAGGTCGAAGCGCGTGTAGCCCCAGCCGCTCGAGAACCGGGTGGCCGGTCCGATCCAGTTGCCGTCCAGCCCGAACCACACGCCGTCGAGCAGCTTCAGCGGCGGCGTCCAGATGCCGCCCATCTCGCCGGTGGTGTGCCAGCCGTTGGCGTAGAAGCGCCCGTCCTCGAACCCGATTGAATACGCGCGCGTTCCGGCCGCCACCTCGCGACGGTCGGCGAGCCGGGTCGTCACCGACAGCTCCGGGCTGCTCGCCAGCGCGGGTGCCGACCTGGCCGCGGGTGCCACCGCAACCGAGAGGCTGACGAGGAACGCGGATACCGCAACTGTGCTGACGAACCGACGAGACATGACACTCTCCTGCCGACCGAGCGGTATAACTCGGATGCGGCCTGTCTTGCGCCACACCGAGCCAAGTCAGACAAACCGCAATCTTCACCGCTCGGATGGGCGTGTCAAGGGGCTCGTCGCCTGCCTGCCACGCCCGATCCGTGTCAGCTCAGGTAGGTCAGCACCCGGTTCATCAGATCCGCCTTGTCCGTCGCACTGCCGTACGCCTCGAACGGGAACCCGAGGAAGACCACCTTGTACGCACCGGCGCTCACGCTCAGCCCGTCCGGTGCGGACGTGTCGTCGGTGAAAGCCGCCGTGGCCGGAGCGATCGGCGTGATCTGATCCTCGAACGAGGCGTTCAGCACCGAGTGATCAAGTGGGATCGCGCCGATGCCGTTGCTCACCGGGCTGCCGGCCACGCCGTGGACGTCCGCCGTCGGTTTGTCGTTCTGCGTCTCCGAACCGTCCCAGTTGATGTGCAGGTAGTTCCGGACGAACGCCGTGGTTCCCGCCGACTGGTCGAGGATGTCCTGCCCGGACATGAACAGCCGTCCGCCGCCGTCTAGGAACGTGCCGAGCTCGGACTCGTACGGGGTGATCGGGCCCGGGTAGGCGTTGCCGGTGAACCAGACGACGGTCTTGTGAGTGGTCAGCATCGAGAGCGGCAGCGTCGAATCGGCCGACAGGTCCCAGTAGCTGTACGAGACGTTGTTGGCAGTCAGTGCGTTCTCGTAGTAGCTCTCGACGTTCGGCCCGCCCATGTCTCCGTCGACGATCAGCGTGTCGGCGGTGACCGCGATCGAGGTCAGCTTCGTCGTCGCGCTCACCGATGCATCGGCCGCGGACGTCGCCGTGACCGTCGTGTCGCTCGTGTCGCCGTCTGCCGCCGAAGACGGGACGCCGACCTTCACGCACAGATCGGTGCTGTCACCCGGCTGCACTGTCGCCGTCGTGGTGACCGGCGTCGTGCAGTCTGCGCCGTACACGGTTGCCGGCCAGGTGCTCGTCGAGGCGATCGCGTAAGAGTCGGCCTCGTACCCGGCGTTGGTCAGGTGCACCGTGTACGTTGCGTTCGTGCCGGCCCGGGCGGCGCCCTTCTGCGTGCTCGGCGTCAACGTCACGGCATGCGCCGGGGCGGGCGGCAACGTGATCGCGAAGACGTGCATGTCTCCGCCCGTTGCCTGCGGCAGCGTGATGCTCGCAACCGTCTTGCCGACGTTCACCGGCGCCTCCATTGCGAACACGTGCGTCTGGACGTTGTCGCGCATGTTGCCGGTGAAGTTGCGGTACGGCATGGACACCGCGTCGAAGTTGCCGGGCAGCGGCGGGAACCCGCCGGCGCCGAGCGTCCAGTCGCTGAACTGCGCGGTGAACTGGGACGTCGTCCCGTCGGTGTAGGTGATCGTCGCGGTACCGCCGGCACCGGAGCTTCCGGCGTTCGTCGAGCTGCCCAGCAGCCCGATCACCGACGAGTGCGCCGGCGCTGCTAGCGGAATCGTCTGCCCGTTCGCCTCGATGTTGTCGAGCGTGGCGACCGGGACGTCCGGCCAGGTGTAGTCGATGCCGTCGACAGTGAGCGTGCTGCCCGGCGTGACGCCCTGCGCGGCAAGCGCCTGCGCCGAGTAGCTCCAGCCGCCGCCGTCATAAGTCGCCGCGCTGGTGTTGTTGTCGTCGGTGATGCCGGCGTTCGTGAAGTACGGCCACAGCTCGCCGAGCTTGGCGACGGCCACTCCGAGCGACACCGTGTGCTGTTCACTGCCCGCGGTGACCTGGAACGTCACGTGGTAGCGCCCGTCGGGGACGTTCGGCCCGGCGGTGACGGTCACCTTGGTGCTCGCCCGGCTGCCCGCGCTGACCGTCAGCGACCCCTGGGTGGGACTGACCGTGAGGCCGTTGTCGGCGGTGGCGGTCCAGGACACAGTCTGCTTCGTGCCGGCGATGCTCGCCACCGTAAGCGTCGCGGTGGTCGATGCGCCCGGCTGCAGCACGACCGCGCCCGGGTCGACGGACGCGACAATCGAATCCAGGCCCTGCGGGTAGGAGGGCGGTGCTGCGCTGGGTGTGGTGCCCCATGTGCCCGGCGTCGTCCCGAGTGTCCAATCGAGGGTGGCGCCCTTGCTCAGCCGCGAGAACGGCACGTACAGCTTGCTGTAGTTGTCACCGTCGATCTTGAGGTTCTGGACGTAGAACGTCGACGGCGACGCGCCCGGTGCGTTGATGGTGATCGCCCTGCCGTTCGGCAGGTTGATCTTCGCGGACGGGAAGCCTGGGCCGTTGAAGACCAGGTTGTCGCTACCCGAGTTCTCCGGGTACATGCCCAGCATCTCCCAGACGAACGCGGAGCTGTTGGCGCCCAGGTCGTCGTTGTCGGCCAGCCCGCTCGGACCGGGCTTGTACATCGTGTTGCGGATGTTGTTGACGGCCTGCTGCGTGCCGGCCGGGTCGCCGGCGTAGTTCGGCGCGTACTGCTCACCGAAGCCGAACTCGTTCGTCAGGAGCGCGTGCATTCCGCCCGCGTCCGGCTGGGAGAGGAACTCGCGAAGCATCGGTGCGACCTTGGAGTTCCCGCCCAGCAGTGAGAACAGCGCCGGGTAGTTGTTCGGGACGTTCCACAGGTAGTCGTAGGCGCTTCCCTCGACGTAGCGGGTCGAGCTGGTCGGGGTGATGCCCGGCACGAACGAGCCGTCCTGGTTGCGGCCGTTCAGCAGGTTGTTGGACAGGTTGAAGACGTGCTGCCAGTTGTTGGCACGGGCTTGGAGCATAGCGGCATCGGTCTTGTCACCGAGCGCGCTGGCGAAGAACGACAGCGCGAGGTCCTGGCTGTCGTACTCCAGCAGCGTCGGCACCTGCCCGTGCGGGTTGCAGCAGCCGTAGCTGCCGTCCTCCGGGAGGTAGCCGTACTTCTGCTCCAAGGCCTCGCCGGGCCGCACGTCGTTGACCGTGGTGGCCTGGGCGAGCATGTCCTTCAACGCCGTGGCCGTGTCGAAGCCCTTGGCGCCGAACGCGTAGTAGCCGGCGATGATCGACTGGGCCGGGTCACCCACCATGACGTAGTTGTTCAGGTGCAGGTAGCCCCACTGCTGCAGGATCTTGTCCTGGCTGTAGTAGTTCAGCAGCGACTGCGCCTGGTCGCTCGCCGGCTTCGGGTCGAGCATGGCCTGCAGCTCGGATGCGGAGTGGAACGTGTCCCAGCCGGAGAAGATGCCGTACTGGTCGGCCTGGCCGCTGACGACATTGTGCGTCTTGATATCCGCGCCCATGTATTGGCCGTTGACGTCGCTGGTGATGTTGGGCTGCACGAAGACCTTGTAGAGGTTGCTGTAGAACTGCTGGGT
Source organism: Jatrophihabitantaceae bacterium (assembly GCA_036506155.1). Lineage (GTDB taxonomy): Bacteria > Actinomycetota > Actinomycetes > Mycobacteriales > Jatrophihabitantaceae > DASXRA01. The sequence continues at coordinate 3,737 of DASXSF010000147.1, read as the reverse complement.
CTGGGCGACGCTGCCGCCAGAGACCTGGATCCGGCCGAGCAACGTGTTCCACTCGTCCTGCGCGGCAGCCTTCGTCGCGTCGAAGTCCCACCCGGAGTTCTCGGTCTGCCAGTCCAGCCGCGCGTTGGCGTCGCTGACGTAGGAGATGCCGAGCTTGGCCTGCACGACCTGGTTGCTGGTCGTGTCGAACGTCAGATACACGGCGGTGGGGGTGCCGTCGGAACGGTTGATGATCTGCGCGGTGAACGGCTGGTCGAACGTGATGTCGAAGTGGACGGTGTATTCCTGCTGCTGGCCGTCGTTGTTGCTCTCGCCGCAGAAGTGGCCGCTCGTCTCGGACCCGGCGATCTCGTGGTTGCTGACGACCTGCGCGGTGCTCGGCGCGAACTGGCCGTTCTGGCTGTCGCGCAGCTTGATCAGGAAGCCGGCCTGCGTGGTCGCAGGGTACGTGAAGCGCGCCATCGAACTGTGCGGCGTCGCGGTGAACTGCGAGGTGATCGTGTTCGGCTGGTTGGACTGTGCCGAATAGTAGCCCGCCTGGGCCACCTCGTTGGTATTGGTGAACGCGGTCGTCACACTGTTCGGGTTGCCGGCGGGCAGCGGGCCGGTCATCGGCAACATCGGCACGTCGCCGGCCGCGCCACAGCCCGGGCCGCTGATGTGCGTCAGGGAGTAGCCGGTGGTCGACGTATCGCCGAACGAGTAGCCGCCGCCGGCGTTACGGCCGGGCATCGTGTCCGGGCTCCACTGCACCATTCCGAACGGCCATTCGGCGCCGGGGAACGTGTTGCCGCCGCCGGTGGTCCACGTCCTGGTGTCCACCAGCGTGGCCGGATCGTTCGTTGCCTGCGGGGCAGCGGCCGCTTTGTTCTTCGCGCCGGACGGAAGCTTCGACGCGGGTACCGGCGCCTGGCAGTTGACCGGGAGCCCGTTCGACCCCTCGGTACACGTGGCTCGCTGCGCGTCCTTGGCGCTGCCCGGCGTGGCGGGAGTGCTGGAGCCGGGTGTCGGCGGCGCTGGGCTCGGGCTGGGCGCGGCGACTGCCGCGGCCATCGATGTCGCAACCGCGAAGACGGCGGCGGCGACAACCCCGAGAACCATCTGGCGCCGAGTAAACGGTGACGGCTTAGTGCCTCGCATCACTAGCTCCTCTCCCTGCCGGGGAGCAGCCAAGATCCCCAGCTACCAGGGAAGACAACGTTGTCGGTCGGCCCGGAAGCTACGCTGCTTTTGACCGCAGTGTCAATGAAGACAGCCTGCGCGGCGTCCGGCACGACAGTCAGGATTGAGCCGACCTTCGGCGCGGGCGTCGACCCGTAGGCTGAAATCGCCAGGTCAGTCGCCAGCATCCGGCAGCGTTCCCGGGCAGTCGCGGCGGGAAGGCGGTGGCGGCCGGGAACGTTATGCACATTGCCGGAAGAAGGAGCGAGCAGATGACGACAACGACGACCGAGCGCGCGGTGCTTGCCGGCGGCTGTTTCTGGGGCATGCAGGACCTGATCCGGAAGCAGCCCGGCGTGATCTCGACCCGGGTCGGTTACACCGGCGGCGACGTGCCGAACGCGACGTATCGCAACCACGGGACGCACGCCGAGGCTATCGAGATCGTCTTCGACCCGTCGCAGCTTTCCTACCGCGAACTACTGGAGTTCTTCTTCCAGATCCATGACCCGACGACGAAGAACCGTCAGGGCAACGACATCGGGACGAGCTACCGGTCGGCGATCTTCTATGCCAGCGACGAGCAGAAGCGGATCGCCGAGGACACGATCGCCGACGTCAACGCGTCCGGTCTGTGGCCGGGACGGGTGGTCACCGAGGTGAGCGCTGCCGGGCCGTTCTGGGAGGCCGAACCGGAGCACCAGGACTACCTCGAGCGCTACCCCAACGGCTACACCTGCCACTACGTCCGGCCGGGCTGGCGACTACCGCACAGGACGTCGGCTTCCTAGAGATCTGACAGTACCTAGGCCTCGCTGCCGGGCAGTAGCACGGTGGCGAGAATTCGCTGCTTGCGGCCGGAGCGAGGCGCGTTCGCAATGCGGGGTTGCACGACTCGGAGCAGTTCGCGGCTGAATTCGAGCAGCTCGGTGTCGTCCAGCCACATGCCCGCGAGGTTGTAGCCAGCGGCGTCACGCACCGGGTCGAAGTCGGGGCGGGCAAGATAGCGGTCGAAGTCGGCGATGAGTCCGGCAACGAAGGCCAGGAAGGCCTGCCGATGCTCGTCGGGGGTCATCCTGGCGACCTCATCCATGCTGATGTGGGCGGCCGCCGCCCGCAGCACGTACGTGCGTTCCACCGCTCCCCGGACCCGGCGCTCCGCGACGATGGCAAGCACGCCTGCCGCGACGAGGCGGGCTACGTGGCGGTACAGGCTGGCCGGCGGCACGTCCGGGAGTTCAGCGCGCAGCTCGCTGGTGGTGAGTGCGCGGTCGCCGAGAAATGCCTGCACGATGCGCAGCCGGACCGGGTGCAGCAGCAGGTCGGCGGTCGCCATCGATATAGGCTAGTGGCATTACTCTCATGAGTAGTAACGTTCTCAGTCCTGCGATCAATCGTGGCATGGGAGGCGGGTCCCGATGAGCCCTGAGCGTGGGACGCCGCGGGTCGCCACCTTCGTCGCCGTCTTTACGGGCATCGTGGCGTACACGCTGATCGCGCGACGGCTCGGCTACAAGCTGGGCGGCAACACGATCGTGCGTTGCCGCCAAGGTCATCTGTTCACCACGCTGTGGATTCCCGGTGTAAAGCTCAAGGCAATCGACCTCGGGGTGGCGCGGGTGCAGCATTGTCCGGTCGGCAACCACTGGAGCCTTGTCGTGCCAGTCCGCGAGTCAGACCTGACCGAAGAGGAAAGGCAGCGTGCCCGGGAACGCCACGACGCCGGGATCCCTTGAGACCGACAGGCCCGCTGACGGTGGCGTGCTGGAGCTTTGCGGGTTGACACGCCGGTTCGGCGCGCTCACCGCGCTCGACGATCTCTCGTTCAGTGTTCCGTCCGGCCAGGTCGTGGGATTCCTCGGTCCAAATGGCGCGGGCAAAACGACGACCATGCGTGCGATCTTCGGGCTCATCGATCTCGACGCCGGGGCGGTGCGGTGGAACGCAGCGCCCGTCGGCGCCGTACAGCGGCGCCGCTTCGGCTACATGCCCGAGGAGCGTGGCCTGTATCCGGGCATGCTCGTCGGGGAGCAACTCGAGTACATGGGCCGGCTGCACGGGATGACCGAGCGCGGCGCGGCGAACGCGACCCGGACCTGGCTGGAACGGCTCGGCATCGCCGATCGAGCGGCCAGCAAGGTGGAGTCGCTCTCACATGGCAACCAGCAGCGGGTGCAACTTGCCGCCGCGCTGGTCCACGCTCCGCTGCTGGTCCTCGACGAGCCGCTGGCGGGCCTGGACCCCGCCGGCATCGACGCCATCGGCGAGGTACTCGTTCAGCAGGCGCGGGCAGGATGCTGTGTGCTGCTGTCCAGCCACCGGCTCGACCTGGTGGAGGACCTGTGCGACTCGGTCACGATCATCGACCACGGCCGGCTCGTCGTCAGCGGCAGCGTGAACGAGCTCGCCAGCGGCGGGCCGCGCTCGCTGGTGGTTCGCGTCATGGGAGATCGCGACGGCGCATGCGCCCGGCGGCTGCCCGGCGTCACGGTCTCCGAACTCGACCGCGGTGCGGTGCGGCTCGTTCTCGACGAGTCGGTCGACAGTCAGGCTGTACTCGCAGCGGCAATGGCCGC
>DASXSF010000146.1:0-5090 GCA_036506155.1 Jatrophihabitantaceae bacterium | reverse complement strand
CGCGTCCCCCAACTCCGATCGGCCGACACACCGACGTCCGAACCGGCGCCAGCCCTCTCGCTTGTCGACACCCGACCAGCGTAGGCACGGCGACCGGACTCGCTGCCGACCCATCCCAACCAGCCCTGCTGGCAACACACTAATGAGGTCTCCGGGCCGGTGTTGGCAGACTCGGGCTCGGTAGCCGCTGGCGGGTGAGCACTCAAACGCACTGGACGCAGAGTCCTGATGTGAGACCGTGCCCCCGCCGGTGGTCGGGAGGGTGGACCGCTGATGGGATGTCGTGCCCGCCGGGGATCGGCGTGAGCACTTGTTCATTAGGCCGCTGGTAGTTCTCCCGCGGGCTGCTGATCCAGCAGATGAGTGTCGAGAGGCGGGAGGACCGTTTTGCTGTTCGTCGGGGACGACTGGGCTGAGGATCACCATGACGTGGAAGTTCAAGACGAGTCGGGACGTCGCTTGGCCAAGGCCCGGCTGCCCGCGGGCGTGTCCGGAATGGCCAGGCTGCATGCCTTGCTCGGCGAGCATGTTGACGCCGACGCCGATGCGGACCAGGTGGTGGTGGGTATCGAAACCGATCGAGGACCCTGGGTGCGAGCGCTGGTCGCGGCCGGCTACCAGGTGTTCGCGGTCAACCCGCTGCAGGCGGCCCGGTTCCGCCAGCGGCGCAGCGTGTCGGGCGCCAAGAGCGACGCCGCGGACGCGCACACGCTGGCCGACATGGTCCGCACGGACCGGCACCAGCTCCGCCCGGTCGCCGGGGACAGTGAGCTGGCGGAGGCGATCAAGGTGGTCGCTCGGGCGCACAAGACACTGATCTGGGAACGCACCCGCCACACCCAGCGGCTGCGCATCGCTCTGCGGGAGTTCTTCCCCGCTGCGCTGGAGGCGTTCGACGATCTGACCGGCCCGGATGTGCTCGAGCTGCTCGCGAAGGCATCCGATCCCACGGCGGCGGCTCGGCTGACCCGGGCCCAGATCACCGCAGCATTGCGACGCGCTGGACGCCGACACGTGGCCGAGCGAGCCGAACAGATCCAGGCCGCACTACGCGTCGAGCACCTCGCCCAGCCGCCGGCGATCGCGGCCGCCTACGCCGCCACGGTCCGCAACCAGGTCGCGGTGCTGGCCACGCTGAACACCGAGATCTCCACCATGCAAGGCGAGGTGGCCGCACATTTTGGCCGGCACCCGGCCGCTGAGATCTACCTCAGCCAGCCCGGGCTCGGCGCCGTTCTTGGCGCCCGGGTGCTGGGCGAGTTCGGTGACGACCCGGACCGCTACGCCGACGCGAAGTCACGTAAGAACTACGCCGGCACCAGCCCGATCACCCGCCAGTCCGGCCGGCAGAAGTTCGTCCTGGCCCGCTACGTCCACAACGACCGACTGCTCGATGCGCTCGGTCGCCAAGCCTTCACCGCCCTGACCGCGTCACCGGCTGCTCGTGCCTACTGCGACCAGCTCCGCGGCCGCGGCAAGGACCACAACGCCGCCCTGCGTCAGCTGGCCAACCGACTCGTCGGAATCCTCCACGGCTGCCTCAAGACCAACACCCCATATGACGAGCTCACCGCCTGGCCCGCATTCCACGAGGCCGCGGCTTGACGCCGTAACCGCATGGGATGTCTCACATGCCGCGTTCCGCGCACCGCACCGGCGAGGTGCGTCATACCGCCGCGTCCGGACGCCGACAATGGGCCGACCACGGTAGACAGGCTTGCGCGGCACAGTCGGCCGCGGCTTCCGCGTCTTGAGGGTCGGTGAGGTGGTCGGGTGCTCCTGCCGCTGATCGGGGGCCTAGACGACGACGATGTGCCGTGCCGCCTCGCCGACGGTGTGGATGTCGTTCGCCAGCCCGATCGCCAAGCACGACGGGAGTGTGCCAATCGCCGGGAAGATGTGGGGAGTCTACCTCGCTTGTTGCTTGACCTTCCCTCGATCGGAGTCGTGAGGATGATGCGCCGCGGGTGGTCGTCACGCGAGGATGCGGAGCCGGCTTTGCAGGAACCTGCGGATTGCGGGCTCGGTCGTGAGTGAGATCGCCCGCTGGTAGGCGAGGGCGGCATCGTGGGAGCGACCCGCCTCCGCGAGTAGCTGCGCCCGTGTCGCCCATGCTGGCTGGAATCTGTCGATCAGCGGATCCTGGTCACGATCCAGCTGGTCGATCCCGGCATCCGGGCCGTCCACGTGCGCGCGTGCTGCCGCGGCAGCGACTCGGGCTCCGAGCGTCGGCGCGACCTGGGTGAGTGCCTCGGTGAGCTGCAGGATTCCCCGCCAGTGCACTCTGCCGGTGTGACGCCGGGCGGCGTGGGCGGCGTGGAGTGCCGCCTCCAGTTGGAACCGGCCGATCGGTCCGTTCGCTCGCTCCCGGACCTCCGTCGCTCTCTGCAACAGCCGCTCGCCGTCGGCGATGAGCCCGGGGTCCCATCGCGTCACGTCCTGCTCATCGAGCGGAACGAACACGCCGTCGACCTCCCGTGCTGCCGCGCGCGATGCGGCGAAGGAGATCAACGACGCAAGGCCGCACGCCTCCGCGTCGTCGAGCAGCGATGCGAGCAGTACCGCGAGGTACCGGGCCTCGTCGGCGAGGGAGGTGCGCTCCTGCGCGCCGGATACCTGCCACTCGATCGCATACGCGCCGTAGATTGCCTCCAGTACCGCGTCGCGGCGGGTCGGGAGGTCAGCGCGGGTGGGCACGGTGAACGGGATGCCGGCGTCGCGGATTCTGCGCTTTGCGCGTACGAGGCGCTGCGCCATGGTGGCGCGCGGTAACGCGAACGCCGTGGCGATGCGGGCTGCGTCGATGCCGAGCACCGTGTTCAGCATGAGGGGCGTGCGGATGGCCGGGTCGATCGCCGGGTGGGCACAGACGAACAGCAGCTCGAGCCTCATGTCGGGGATCGCGTCCGGGTCGACGGAAGTGATGGTGGCCAGTCGGCGGTCCTCAGGGTCTGTCGGCATCGACGTGCGCGTGGCCGCCGAACCCAGCACGTCGCGGAGGCGGTTCCGGGCGACGGTGAGCAACCATGCCTCCGGATTGTCCGGGACGCCCGCCGCTGGCCAGGTCCGCAGCGCCCGCTCGAAGGCGTCTTCGAGCACGTCCTCGGCGAACGCGAGGTCGCGCGTGGTCACGGCGAGGAGGGCGACTAGGCGCCCGTAACAGGTGCGGGCGATCTCCGCCGCCCGCACCTGCACATCCGTCGAGCCGTCCATCACGTGCCGGGAAACGTCCAATCCGTCCAGGCGCCGTCGACGAACCGTGTCGCGGTCGGACGGATCTCGACATCGCCGTACAGGGCAGACGGCGCGCGCTCGGCCCACGCGATCGCGGCATCCAGATCGGGTACCTCGATCACGAAGCTGCCGCCGAGCTGCTCCTTCGTGTCGGCGAACGGGCCGTCCTGGATGACCAACTCGCCGGTCTTTCGGCTGATCGTTGTCGTCGCCGAGCTCGGCGCGAGCACCTCCGCGGACAGCAGCACGCCGGCGTCCTCGAGCGCCTTCGCGTAGGCGTCGAACGCAGCCATGCCCTCCTTGAGGGCATCCTCACCGAGCTCCTGGGCGGTCATCTCCGGGTAGTGCAGCAGCAGTGTGTAACGCATGGGTTCATCCTTCCTCGTGAACAGGGAGTTCGAGGAGATGACGATCGACAGAGCCACCAATCGACAGCGCACGGCACCCCGATGGTGCGCATGGGATCACAGCGACTCAAGCCGAGTCTCGCCTTGAGCCTCCTAACCGCCACCATCGCTCGTTCGAGCGCCCCGCTTCACGAGGTGCGTCACTCCGCCGCGACTCGGGCGTGGCTGCGGGGGCGGCTTAGCGTCGGGGCAGGTGCCTCACCATGTGTGCGGCGATCCGTGGCGAGGCTTGGTCTCGCTCGCCAGGTGCATGCCATGACCGCTACGACGCTTCTTCCGTTCCAGCCCGATGCGATGACACCGGCCCAGCGTGCCGCGGTGTCCTACCTGGCCCGGTACTCCGGGCACACCCACGCGCTGTACGCCTACCAACTCCGCCGCTGGTTCGCCTGGTGCGAGACCAACAGCCTCGACCCGCTGGTCGGGATCCAGCGAGCACACATCGAGCTCTACATCCGATACCTCGGCGAGTCCGGACTGATGGCCTCCTCGGTCAACACCTCATTTCGACATCTTCGTGGCCGACCGTTCCGCGTCGATGGAGGAGATCGTCGCGACAGTCGACGCCAAGGTGGCCGAACTGGTCGACCTCGGAGCCACAGTCGACCATCCGGTCCGGATCGATACCGACACCCTGCAGCGGTACTCCGTGGTGATGCACGATCCGGAAAGAAACGAGTTCTGCGTGGCGTGAGGCTCGGTGTGACCGCACACCTCGGGCGCGACAGCGACGGAGTCTGCATTGTGGTGCGACGCATCGACCAGGTAGTAGCTGAGTCTGTCCGTGCGCGACATCGTCGAACGTCCGGATTTGCCGCTCTGCGGGGCGCGATCCGTCGCACGCTACTGCCGCGATGCCGATGAGCGGTCGGGCTTCTCGGCCGGTCGGCAACCGCACGATCCGGCCGGTCTCGGCGCCGTGCAGCGCCAGGCTCGCAAACAAGCGACCCGCGACGATGCCGACTACACCGCGGGTGCCATCGCGTTCAACCTCACTATCCAGCCGGCGCTGACCGACCCGCCGCTGGTCAAGGTCCGCACCCTGACCGCGGGCGACTTCCTCGCCACCGTCCTCGCCGTGTCGGGCCCAGACCGCACTTGGGTGCGCGACACCGCCGGCCAAACGTGGCTGATCCGCAACTGCAACATCACGGCCGAGGAGAACGACTGACAACCCCTCACCGAGGAAGACCGGTTCCGCGACGCCAGCGCTGGTCGCGGTCGCACTGCACTCTCGTGCCGCGTCGTGCCCGTCTGCTCGCCGAGCCGGGCGTGCGAGTCCACCACGCGGCCGGGGGTGGAGTGGCTCCGGTCGTCCTCCTCGATGCCCGTTAGCGGCGTGCGCCGCCGGGCAGCTGGTCTTAGAGATGTGGTCAGCCATCACCTCAGGGCGCCGCTGGAGCGGTGATCGCGGGGGAAACGCTCTGGCCGCTCTTCGAGCTGTTCCAG
>DASXSF010000145.1:0-29713 GCA_036506155.1 Jatrophihabitantaceae bacterium | reverse complement strand
AGTGTGAGGCCTGAGAGCAATGCCACGGACTGTGCTCAGGCGGTGCCTGCTACGGGTGGCGGGCGAATATGAGATAGGCGGCCAGCTCGCCTTCGACCGGCCCGGCGCCGAGCTGGACGGTCATCCGCTCGGCGAGTTCGTCCGTGAGCTGCTGGACGTCGCCACGCTCCTGAAGCTCGAAGCGCAGGGGGGTGCCGTAGCAGAAACCCTCCGCGATTACCCGCGCCGACGGTGCGGCGCCGCGCAGCACGATCCGGTCGATGCTCTCGACCGCCAGCCCCCCGGTCCACCACGTCGCGTCGGATCCGGTCCGCTTCGTGGTAGCCGTGCGGGATGCGCGTCAGGAAGCTCGGCGGATCGTCGGTGAACATCTCGGCCAGCCCGGCGACCACGGCGGCGGGAAGGTCTGACGTGTCGACGGTGTCCCAAGCGGTGAACACGAACAACCCGTCCGGGCACAGCACGCGCGCGACCTCTGCGAACGCCTGCGCCTTGTCCGGGAAGAACATCACCCCGAACTGGCAGACGATCATGTCGAAGGAGCCGTCCCGGAACTGCAGGCACTGCGCGTCGGCAGGCAACCACGTCGGGCCGCTCACCCGCTGCGCTGCCCACGCCACCATCGCGGGGTTCAGGTCGGTCGCGGTGATCTGCGCAGTCGGCAACACGCGGACCAGTTCCGCCGTGACGATGCCGGTGCCGGCCGCAATCTCCAGCACCGCCTGCGGAGCGTGCGCAGCGGCAATGTCGGCCAGGCGCTGCGCGAACGGTGCGAACACCCCGGGCCCGAGGCAGCGGTCGTAGTACTCCGGCATGCTGTCCAGCCAGCGCGTGTCCTCCGTCATCCACGGAAGCCGATCACGAGGGCTCGTGCAGGGACTGGAACTCCTCGAGCAGCGGCCACATCCGCGTACCCATCTCGACCTGGGTGAGCAGGATTCCGACCGTTCCGTCGCGATCGACGAAGAAGTCCGTGCCCTGTCCACCGGACCAGCCGTATCGGCCGCGACGGCGTCCCTCGGTCTGCACGGCGACGCCGTAACCCCAACCCACGCCATCCCAGAAACCCGCGAAGAAGCTCTCCGCGGTCTTGCATGCCTCCGGTACCTGGTCGCTGGTCATCTGCCGCAGGTGATCGGCCGAGATCATCGACTGCTCTCCATCGGCGAGCATGCGGGCAAGGCGATGGAAGTCCCGCGCTGTCGAGACCAGTTCGCCGTGGCTGACGTCGAACGGAGGCGGCCCCGCGTAGAACCCTCCACCTGCCGGTTCGGTCTCTACCAATCCCGCCTCGCTGTGGCGGTACGCGGCCGGCAGCCGGGCCACGTCATCCGCCGGTACCCAGAGCGCGGTATCGGTCATCCCGAGTGGGCCGAAGACGTCGTCGGCCAGGTGCTCGCCGAGCGGGTGCCCCGTCACCCGCGAGATGAGAATGCCCAGCACCCCGAACGAGTGGTGATAGCGCCAGCCCTCTCCCGGCTGGAAGGCGAGCGGGAGTTCCGCCAGCCGGCGCAGCCACTCGTCAGCCCCGACAGCGAGCGGCTCCGGGCCCGCCTCAGTGCCGTTCTCGGCCATCGCCCGCGACAGCGGCGACGCCTCGGTGATCATGCCGTAGCCGGATGTGTTGGTCAGGAGGTGGCGAAGCGTGATCGCGCCGCGGGCCGGCACGGTGTCGTCGAGGGCCGCTGTCGGCGTGCGTAGTACCGGCCGGTCGGCGATCTCCGGCAGCCACTCGACGACGCTCTGGTCGAGCTCCAGACGCCCGGCCGCCACAAGACGCAGCGCCGCGACCGCGGTGATCACCTTGGTCATCGACTGGATGCGCATGATTGCATCCGCCCGCATCGGCTCGCCCCCGACCGAGGCCATGCCTACTGTGACCAGCTCGACATCGTTCCCGACACCGAGCAGCGCTACCCCGCCGGGGATCGTGCCGGCCTCGGTATGACGAGACAGCAGCTCGGAAAGCGGCGAGCCCATGCCCGCAACTCTGCCACGGCGGTTCCGGCTAGGTCCGGTCGGCGGTGTACTGCGCCACCAGGCGCTTGGGGGCTGCGATCCGCCAGGCGTCGACAACCAGCTCGCGCAGCTGTTCCTCGTCCAGCGCGGCCATGCGTGCCTGAACCCAGTGGTAGCGCAGGTCGACCCGCTCCGGCGGCAGGAACGTTTCCGGGTCGGAGGCAACGAGCGCGTCGCGCTCCTCGCGCAGGTAGCCGAAACCCATGATCGTCTCGTCCCACGAGAACGCGATGTAGACGTAGCGGCCGACCCGGAATTTCACCCGGTCGCGGACCACGACCTCATAGGAGCCCGGCAGCGATCGCGCAATCCGCCGTACATCGTCGACCGTCACCATTCCGCCATCACAGCACGAGGCGACGACAACGGCCGCTCGACGGCTCCGCCCGGCGGGATAGCATCACGCGTCGTGGCAGGCACTCCGCGCAAGGTGACGGTCGTCGGCGACCCGCTGCTGCACAAGGTCAGCCGGCAGGTGTCCGCGTTCGACGATTCGCTGTCCGAGCTGATCGACGACATGTTCGCGACCATGGCGGTCGCGTCCGGTGTCGGACTGGCCGCGCCTCAGGTCGGCGTCGACCTTGCGGTGTTCGTCTACGACTGCCCCGACGCGGAGGGCAAGCAGCACGTCGGCCACATGGTGAATCCGTCGATCGTGTCGACCTCGGGTCCAATAGACGAAGGCGAGGAGGGGTGTCTTTCCGTTCCCGGGCCGTACCACGAACTGGCGCGCCCGTCAGTGGCCACCGCGCGCGGCGTCGACAAAACCGGCAGACCGCTCGAGGTCACCGGCACGGGCTACTTCGCCCGCTGCCTGATTCATGAGACCGAGCACCTGCAAGGCATCCTGTACATCGACCACCTGCCGCGAAACCGTCGGCGTCGCGTACTACGCGAAATGACGCCGTTCAGCTGGAACGCCAGCTAGCGTCCCGAGGTTCGCAACCAGTTCGGCGATCTGCACCGCGTTGAGGGCAGCACCCTTGCGCAGGTTGTCGTTGCTGACGAACAGGGCGAGTCCGCGGCCATCGGGCACCCCGGGGTCCTGGCGGATGCGGCCCACGTACGCCGGGTCGGTGCCTGCCGCCTGCAGCGGAGTAGGCACATCGGACAGCGCGACACCCGGCGCGTCGTGCAGTACTCGTATCGCGCGCTCGACCGACAGCGGCCGAGCGAATTCAGCGTTGATCGACAGCGAGTGCCCGGTGAACACCGGTACGCGCACGCACGTCCCGGACACGAGCAGATCCGGAATGCCGAGGATCTTGCGGGACTCGTTGCGCAGCTTCTGCTCCTCGTCGGTCTCGTACGAGCCGTCGTCGACGATCGACCCGGCCAGCGGCAGCACGTTGAACGCGATCGGCGCCGCGAACTTCGCCGGCTCCGGAAACTTCACGGCGGTGCCGTCGTGCGTCAGGGCCGCAGCCTCGCTCCAGGTTTCGCGAACCTGCCGGTCGAACTCCTCGACGGCGGTGAGTCCCGCGCCCGATACCGCCTGGTAGGTCGATGCCACCAGCCGCGTCAGCCCCGCCTCGTCGTGCAGTGGCTTGAGCACCGGCATGGCGGCCATAGTCGTGCAGTTCGGGTTGGCGATGATGCCCTTGGGAGCGCGGCGGACCTCGTCGGGGTTGACCTCGGACACGATCAGCGGAACGTCCGGGTCCATACGCCACGCCGACGAGTTGTCGATCACGGTCGCCCCGGCCGCTGCGAAGCGGGGAGCGAGCTCGCGCGACGCGGCCTTTCCCGCAGAGAACAAGGCGATGTCCAGGCCCGACGGGTCGGCGGTCGCGGCATCCTCGACGACGATGTCGGCTCCGCGCCACGGCAGGCTCGTACCCGCCGACCGCGCCGAGGCGAAGTAGCGGATCTGGTCGACCGGGAAGTCGCGCTCCACCAGGATGCGGCGCATGACCCCACCGACCTGCCCCGTCGCGCCGACTACTCCTATCCGCGGCATCGTGTCTCCTTCCGACCGCTCGGTTCGCTCGGGCCGGTCGTCGACCCGATTCGCGCCTCCCGGCGCGGCCGCGTCGCGGCCCGCGGGCTCGCAGCGCTTGCGCTCATCGCCTCGTGGTCACCTGCCTGTCCCCCCGTAGACCACGGCCTCTTCTTCGGTGGAGCCCAGCTCGAACGCGTCGTGGACGGCACGTACCGCCACGTCGAGGTCGGTGTCGCGCAGCACGACGGAAATGCGGATCTCCGAGGTCGAGATCATCTCCACGTTGACGCCGGCTGCAGCCAGCGCGCTGAAGAACGTCGCCGACACACCAGGATGTGAGCGCATTCCCGCACCGACCAGGGACAGCTTGCCGATGTGCTCGTCGTAGAGGAGGTCCTCGAAGCCGACCTCGTCCTGCACCTTCTTCAAAGCCGACAGCGCCGTTGCGCCGTCCGTCGCCGGGAGCGTGAACGACACGTCGGTCCGGCCCGTCCCGCGAGTGGAGACGTTCTGAACGATCATGTCGATGTTGATCTCGGCGCCGGCCAGCTCACGGAAGATCGCCGCCGCCTCGCCGGGCTTGTCCGGCACGCCGACCACGGTGACCTTCGCCTCGCTGCGGTCGTGCGCGACGCCGCTGATAATGGCCTGTTCCACGGGTAGATCCTCCATCGAGCCGGCGACGACGGTGCCGAGCTTGGTCGAATACGACGAGCGGACGTGAATAGGCACGCCGTAGCGCCGCCCGTATTCGACGCTGCGCAGGTGCAGAATCTTGGCCCCGCACGCGGCCAGCTCGAGCATTTCCTCGTACGTGAGCTTGGTGAGCCGGCGAGCGTTCGGGACGATGCGCGGGTCGGCGGTGAATACCCCGTCCACGTCGCTGTAGATCTCGCAGACGTCGGCGTCCAGGGAGGCTGCCAGGGCGACGGCCGTGGTGTCCGAGCCGCCGCGGCCGAGCGTCGTGATGTCCTTGGTGTCCGGGCTGACGCCTTGGAATCCGGCGACGATGGCGACGTTGCCGGCGCGGTAGGACGCTTCGACTCGTCCTGGCGTGATACCGACGATGCGCGCCTTTCCGTGCACCGCGGTGGTGAGCACGCCGGCCTGCGACCCGGTGAACGACTGCGCCGTGTAACCCAGCGAGTTGATCGCCATGGCGAGCAGTGCCATGGAGATGCGCTCGCCGGCCGTCAGCAGCATGTCGAACTCGCGCCCGGACGGCACTGGCACGACCTGCTTCGCGAGGTCGATCAGTTCGTCGGTGGTGTCGCCCATCGCCGACACGACGACTACGACGTCGTGCCCTTCACGGCGGGTCGCGACGATACGCTCGGCAACGCGCTTGATGCGCTCGGCGTCCGCCACGGACGAGCCGCCGTACTTCTGCACCACCAAGGCCACGAGACATGACGATACCGGCGGGCGATGATGCCTTTCTCACGCCATAGCGGCGAAGGCGGCGTCCAGGATGTCCAACCCCTCGGTGAGCAGTGCTTCGCCTATCACGAGCGGCGGCAGGAAGCGCAACACGTTGCCGTATGTGCCCGCGGTCAGGGTGATCAATCCCTCGCGGTGACACGCGGACGACACCTCTGCCGTCAGCACCGGGTCGGGTTCCTTGCTGGCCGGCCGAACCAGCTCGATCGCCAGCATGGCGCCGCGCCCCCGCACGTCGCCGACGGCCTCGTACTTCGCCGCCAGCGCGGAAAGCCGGGGCAGCATGACCGACTCGATGCGCCGGGCCGCGCCGCAAAGGTCATCGGCGCGCATCGTCTCGATCGCGGCCAGCGCCGCCGCACAGGCCACCGGGTTGCCGCCGTAGGTGCCGCCCAACCCCCCGACGTGCACCGCATCCATCACGTCGGCTCGTCCGGTCACCCCGGCCAGTGGCAATCCGCCAGCAATGCCTTTCGCGGTGGTGACCAGGTCGGGCTGGACGCCCTCGTGTTCGCATGCGAACCAGTCGCCGGTACGGCAGAACCCGGTCTGTATCTCGTCCGCGATGAACAGGATGCCGTTGTCCCGGCACCAGTCCGCCACCCGCGACACGAACCCCGGTGCCGGCACGACGAAGCCGCCCTCACCCTGGATCGGCTCCAGGATCACGGCGGCCGTGTTGGTCTCGCCGACCTGTGAGTGCACCACATCTGTGAACGCCGCAAATGCTTCAGAGGCGCAATCGTCCGTCGGCCAGCGGAACGGATATGCCATCGGCGCGCGGTAGATCTCGCCGGCGAACGGCCCGAACCGATGCTTGTACGGCATGTTCTTCGCGGTCAGCGACATGGTGAGGTTCGTCCGGCCGTGGTACGCGTGGTCGAACGCGATGACCGCTGCCCGCCCCGTGTACGAGCGGGCGATCTTCACCGCGTTCTCGACGGCCTCCGCGCCGGAGTTGAAGAGTGCGGTCCTTTTGCTCTGCTTACCTGGGGTAAGCGCGTTGAGCTGCTCGCAGACCGCGACGTACTCCTCGTAGGGCGTGATCATGAAGCAGGTGTGCGTGAAGTCGGCGACCTGCTCCTGGACTGCCGCCACGACGCGCGGGGCCGCGTTTCCGACCGACGTCACCGCGATGCCCGAGCCGAAGTCGATCAGCTGGTTCCCGTCGACATCGACCACGATGCCGCCGCCGGCGCGCGCGACGTACACCGGCAGCGTCGTGCCGACACCCGGCGCGACCGCCGCGTCCTTCCGTTCGGAAAGGGCCACCGAACCCGGCCCGGGAATCCTGGTGCGCAGTAGTCGCCGCTGTGGCACGTCACTCATGTCCACCCCATCTGCCCGATTGCGCAAGGATTCCTAGTCTGACGCGAGCGAATCTTGCGCGATCGGGTCATGTTTGCGTTTCGATCACCGCAATGGTGTCCCCCTCGGTGACCACGTCGCCCTCCGCAACCGCCACTTCGGCGATCACGCCGGACACCTCGGCCAGCACCGGGATCTCCATCTTCATCGACTCCAGGATGACAAGCGTGTCCGTCGGCCCGACCGAATCGCCGGCCACGACCGCCACCTGGGCCACGTTCCCCACCAACTCGGCAGCCACGGTGTACTTCACCGGAACCGTCGCACCAGCCTCCACGCGCCCGGGAGCACAAGCCCTGCCGCTGCCAGCTTAAGCGCGTCCGTGACCAGGAACGGCGTAACGCCGAGATCGACTGCCTTCTGGGCGCCCAGGTGCAGATCGGCTGCCAGCCACGTCGCGCCGAAGACGTACACGATCGCACTGCCGAACGCCATCAGCCCGATTGTGCTGAGCACCTGCCGGTCGTTGCCACGCCGGGACAGCTCGCCGACGGCACCTGCGGCCACCACGAATCCGATGATGTATCCGAAGGACGGTCCCCCCCAGCCGTGCGCGTGGCTGGCGAACCAGGGCACGCCGACCACGCCGGCCAGCAGATACACCAACATCGACATCACGCCCCGTGCTGGGCCGAGCGCCGCGCCGGCCAGCAGGACCGCGAACGTCTGCAGCGTGAACGGGACGGGCGTCAGCGGCGTGTGGATCGACACCTGGGCGGCCAGCCCGGTCAGGCAGGCCCCGCCGACGATGAGCGCGGCGTCGCGGGCGATTGTGCCGGGGACGAGGTCGGCGAGGACGAACCGGTCCGGTGTGGTCGCGGCCGTGGCCATAGGTGCTCCTCTCGTGGTGGTGAGCGACAGGCTAGCCGCGTCCGTGCTCCGCAGACCCCGTGCCGACCGTCCAAAGATCAGCGACGGATCTTGTCTCTCATGCGACGGGCCGGCCGCCGACCCACCCGGAGGCGCAGCGAACTGAGATGAGAGCGTGTGCTGATACGGATCAGTAGTCGATGTTGTGCATGACGTGCTTGATGCGGGTGTAGTCCTCCAGCCCGTACACCGACAGGTCCTTGCCGTAGCCGGAGTGCTTGAATCCGCCGTGCGGCATCTCAGCTACCAACGGTATGTGGCAGTTGACCCAGACGCAGCCGAAGTCCAGCCGTTTCGACATGCGCATCGCCCGGCCGTGGTCACGCGTCCACACGCTCGAGGCCAGCCCGTAGTCGACGCCGTTGGCCCAGCGCACCGCTTCGTCCTCGTCGGTGAACCGCTGCACCGTGATGACCGGCCCGAAGATCTCCTGCTGGGACGCCTCGTCGCTCTGCTCCAGCCCCGCGACCACCGTGGGTTGCCAGAAGTAGCCGCGATCGCCGTCACGAGATCCGCCGGCAAGGACGCTGGCGTGGTCGGGCAATCGGCCGACGAGGCCGGCAACCCGGTCCAGCTGCGCCGCGTTGTTCAGGGGCCCGTAGAGCGCTTCGGTGTTGGACGGCGGTCCCGTGTGCGTCCCGCGCGCCTGCTCAGCCAGGGCATCGGCGAACTCATCGGCGATCCGCGGCGCGACGAGCACTCGGGTAGCCGCCGTGCAGTCCTGCCCGGCGTTGAAGTATCCGGCGATCGCGATGTCCTCAGCCGCCTTGCTCAGGTTGGCATCGTCGAAGACGATCACCGGCGCCTTGCCGCCGAGTTCGAGGTGGACGCGCTTAAGATCGGCCGCCGCCGCCTCGGCCACCTGCATGCCGGCCCGCGGCGATCCGGTGATCGACACCATGGCCGGCGTCTTGTGCGCGACGATCGCTCGACCTGTGTCCCGGTCGCCGCATATCACGTTCAGCACTCCGGGCGGCAGGAACTCGGCGGCGATCTCGGCCATCATGACCGTGGTCACGGGCGTCGTGTCCGACGGCTTGAGGACGACGGTGTTGCCCGCGGCGATGGCCGGGGCGAGCTTCCAGATCGCCATCATCATCGGGTAGTTCCACGGGGTCACCTGCCCGACCACGCCCACCGGCTCGCGGCGCACGTAGGACGTGAATCCCTTCATGTACTCGCCGGCGCTGCGCCCCTCGAGCAGCCGGGCCGCCCCGGCGAAGAACCGCACCTGGTCGACCATCGGCGGGATCTCCTCGGTGCGGGTGAGCTCGATCGGCTTGCCCGTGTTCTGCGACTCGGCGGCCACCAGATCGTCGGCACGCGCCTCCAGGGCGTCGGCGAAACGCTCCAGGGTCCGCTGCCGCTCGCTCGGAGTCGTGTTGCGCCACGTCTCGAACGCCGTAGCCGCCGCGCCGAAGGCACGGTCGACGTCGTCGGCCGACGACACCGGTGCGCTACCGAACACCTCGCCCGTCGACGGATCGATCAGCTCGGCTCGGCGCCCGTCCGCCGCGTCGACCAACTTGCCGTCGACGAAGTTCTGAACCACTCGCGAAACCATCACGTGCCGAACGCTAGCGACCTGATGGCTACCACTCAATGAGGAAGTCCGTCGCTCATCGGCGACCTCGACATTAAGGACGAAGTCCGCTGGACCTCCTGGCCGACTCGCGCCGCGACCTGTTGCGCGAACGGGATGTCGAACGCAATCTCGCCACTGTCGCGCCCGTGCTCTACCGCTTGCCGGAAGCGCTGCAGGATCGGTTCTGAATTGGAGCCAAAGTCGATCTCGGCAACCCGGCCGCTCGCCTCGTCCAGCCAGACCCGGCGCTCCGGCGGGCCAGCGTAGCCGCAACGGAGCTCACCCACCGCCGCACCAGGGACGGCATACTCCCTGATGGCGAGCAGGTGGCTGCCCAGGTTGTCCATCGGCGGGATACCCAGCCGGTTCCCGCCCGCCGCGACGAAGGCTCCGCCGAATACGAGGCCGGCCGCGCCGCCGTACCGCGCCCGCCATTCCTGAACACCGTCCAGCAAGCAGTATTCGAAGTCGACGGCAACGAGCCGGCCCACGTCTCGCTGCGCCGCCAGCACGACATCCGACTGTTCGCGGGAGTACGACCAGGGCTTCTCGACGATGACATGAAGACCTGCCTCGAGCGCCACGCCCACCAGTAGTGGCACGTGCTCACCCGGCGGGACAGCCACCCAAGCAACATCGACACGCGCCGAGCCAAGCTCCTCGGACATGCGCTCCGCGTACTGATCCGCCGACTCGTCCGCGCGACGCCGGAGCTGATCGACGACAACGCAGCGCCGACCGTCCTCTTCGAGCATTGCCCTGACCCGCGTGCCCCAGCGCCCTTTGCCAAGGATCGCGTACGACGGTTTATCAGCCATGCGCTTCAATGTGCTCGCACACCAGTCGTGCCGCCTTGACCGCGGAGACGACCTTGCCGGAAAAGATGTGCAACTCACCGGGCCCGCGTTCCGTGACATACAACACGCGGCGGTCATCGGCGGGGCTGTCCTCGACGACTCGCATCGTGAACCGGGAGCCAAGATAGACCGCTTCGGCCGCGGCTGGCACCGCTTGGGCACAGTCGAGACGCATCGCCTCGAAATTAGTGAACGAGCACGGCCGGAAATCACTGCCATTGAGTAGGTTGCGGTACTGCGCCGGCACTGGCTCGTCTGGGTCCGTCGTCGTCCAGTGGTTGGTGTTCTTGGCCGACCCGAACAGCGAGCGCGCCGAGCCACCGTACGGATCGAACGCGGTGAACGGCCCGTCCACAATTACGAGCGCGACGCCGTGCAATTCGCGTGGTAGCTGGATGAGAATCTTCTCGGCAACTTGGAACTTCGCGATGTTGAATTGCGCACGGCTCGGGCCCAGGCCATATGTAGCGCACACCAGGTAGTCGAACTCGTCACGCATGGACTCTACATAGGGACGCTGCTCTACGGTAACGCCGTTGTTGTGCAGGCGTGCCCTGATAACTTCTCGCAGGACATCCGGGTCGTAGATATCCTCGTCCACCTCATAACAGCGATCAATAAAATTGAAGTCAATCCAGCTCGGTCGGACGTCCTTAAGCGGGAGACCGTGCTCGGCCATCACCCGCTCGTACACATCCGCCGGGGTCAACGAGCCAACGTGGGGGATGGCGTAATAGTTGCGGCTCGTCCCGACGATCGCGGGCGCGAATGTCTCGACGAACTCCTGCCGCGCGCTGAGGATCTCACCGATCGTCTCGGCGCTACGTGGATAGTGGTAACCCGAGTGGACCCGGTACTGATTGATCGCGGACGCCGCCCTCAGCACACCAAGCGGATCGAACAACCGCACATCGTGACCTCGCTCGGCTAGGCGGATCGCCACAGTCGACCCGTACACCCCAGCTCCGGCAACGGCGATACGCGCGCCTGAAAGCGTCACAGCGGTCCCTTCTGCTGTCCGTGAGCCCACTCTGCACCGGACACTGAGCGGCGATGACTAAGTTGCCGGCGACTCGCCGGATGAACGCACCAACCGACCCGACGAGTCGACATGCAGGCCGCACTCCGTCTTTCCCGAACCCGCCCAGCGGCCGCTTCGCGGATCCTCGCCCCCGGCGACCTTACGGGTGCATGGTTCACAGCCGATCGACGGATACCCCTGCGCCAGCAACGGGTTGACAACCACGTCGTACTCAGCGATGTAGCGGTCGACATCGTCCTGGGTCCAGGTCGCGATGGGATTCACCTTGACCATGTGCCTGTTGGCGTCCCACTCGACGACGCCCACCCGGCGCCGCGAGTCGGCCTCGTCCCGGCGAATGCCCGACGCCCATGCTACATAGGCCGCCAACGAGCGGCGCAGCGGCTCGACCTTGCGCAGGTTGCAGCACGCATCCGGATCGCGATCGTGCAGTCGCGATCCGAACATCTGGTCCTGCTCAGCTACCGTTTGCTTGGGCAGGATTGTGTGCAGCCTGATCGGGTAGCGCTCGCTGACCCGGTCCTTCGTCTCGAGTGTCTGCGAAAAGTGGTAGCCGGTATCGAGAAAGATTACATTCACCCCCGGCTGGATGCGCGTGGCCAGGTCGATCACCACGGCGTCAGCCATCGAGGCGCTGAGACAGAATTCGTCGCCGAAGGCCTCCAGGGCCCACCGCAGGACGTCCTCGGCGGGCGCTGACTCGAATTTCTGGCCAGCGGCGGCGGCCAACTCTCGCAACGCCGACCGCCGGTACTCCGGGGCAGCCATCCCGCAAGCATAGGCAACAGCGCGCGTCGGCACGAACATGCGGGCCCCGAATACGTCATGATGAACGACGGGCTATGCTGCCCGCTTGGCCAGCTACGTTTCTTGACTAGGAGGGCGCGGACAGTGGCCTCGTCGCAGTGGGTCATCCTGGTCGACCCCACTCCAGCGAAGGACAGCATGTCGAAGAACAGCCTGCCTAGTTCTGCGCGACCGGCACGCCCCGAGGCCGACGACATCCAGGTCCTGCTCTCGCTGCACGAGGACTCCGACGCACCCCGCATCGTCGATGCGGCGATCGCCCAGTTCCACGCTCGCTACGGCGCAGACTCGCTCGCACCACTGGTAGTGGTCATCGCGGCCCTCAACGAGGAGCAAAGCATCGGCTCGGTAATCGACGAGGTGCCCAGGACCGTTGCCGAGTTGCCGACTCAGGTGCTGGTCGTCGACGACGGCAGCACCGACAAGACGTCGACCGTCTCCGACGAGCATGGCGCGCTGGTCTGCTCCCTCGCGCAGAACTGCGGTCACGGCACGGCACTGCGTGCCGGGTACCGGCTGGCTCGTGAGGGCGGGGCGCGCTACATCGCAACGCTCGACGCCGACGGCCAGTGGGATCCCGCGGACCTTCCCGCCATGGTGGGCCTGCTTGAACGGGACGAAGCGGACTTCGTCATCGGCTCACGCCAGCTGGGGCGCACCGAGAACACAGATGCGGTGCGCAATCTCGGCGTGCGGTTCTTCTCCAAGGTGATCAGCGCGCTCACCCGTACCCGCCTGACCGACAGCTCGAGCGGATTGCGAGCCATGCGGGTCGAGGTGACCGAGAAGGTGCGCCAGACCCAGCCGCAGTATCAGACCTCCGAGCTGCTCATCGGCGCCATTTTCCAGGGCTACCGCGTGGCAGAGGTGCCGACGGTCATGCGGGTACGGCTCGCCGGTGTGAGCAAGAAGGGCCGCAACCTCTTCTACGGCCCGCGTTACGCCGCCGTCATCGTGCGTACAGTCCGGCGGGAGTGGCCGGACCGGGTTAGCCGGCGCCCTATGAGCCCCAAGAACCAGCGCGCGAATTGAGACGGCCGATCCGGTGTCCGACGGTAACCGCTGCCGGTTCAGGAGCTTGAGACCGCCCTCGAAGCCTCATCGACCGGCTGCCCGGTATTCGCCCGCACCTCGAAGACACGCTCGGCGGCGGGATGCGGCGGCTTGAACAGCACCCGGTGGAAAAACATGTACTTGAACGTCAACGTGGTGGCGTAGGTGAGCATGAACGCCACCGCATTGATGATGGTGCGGGTGCCGCGCGGCTCGCTGTAGAACAGCGCGTTCGCGGCGCCGGTGACAATGGCCGCCAGCAGCGCAATACTTAGCGAGGTGGCCCAGTACGGCGCGATCTCGCGCCAGAAGCGCGAACGGTGGCTCCGTCCGGCAATCCACACCCGGTTCAACTGGTAGCCCGGGATGATGCCGGCGATCGACGCGACGATCGCCGCGCTCCGGGCGCCGAGCAGGTGCGTCCCGAACAGCACAATCAGCACCACTTCGGAGATTCCGAAGCAGATCGCCGACGTGGCCATGTACCGGGACACCTTGAGCCAGCCCGGCAGGTGCGGCCGGCGTGCGATCAATAGGTCATGCGCCGTGTACCCCATTACGCCTGCCCGAGCGGGCGTTGCCGCCACAGCGACCGGCACGGGATCTTGTCCAGATCGCATCTGCTCGCATACTTCTGCGCGATTTCGCTGACCTCCTGCATCAGCCCATCGGCGAGCGTGATGGGCTCGAGTCCGAGGTTGAGCAGTTGCCGGTTCTCCACATACAGCTCGTTCTCGGCGGCTTCGTTGCGCGGGTTGTCGACATAGTCGATCTTGGCGTCGGTCAGCACCGAGACGAGCTTAGCCAGGTCGTCGACGCGGTGCGTCTCGGTCATCTGGTTCAGGATGCGGACCCGGTCACCTGGCTCGGGCGGATCTGAGATCGCCAGCTCGATGCATCGGACGGTGTCCTGGATGTGGATGAAGGCGCGGGTCTGCCCGCCGGTGCCATGTACCGTAAGTGGGTAGCCGACCGCGGCCTGCATCAGAAAGCGGTTCAGGACGGTGCCGTAGTCGCCGTCGTAGTCGAACCGGTTGATAAGCCGCTCGTCCTGGCTGGTCTGCTCGGTCTGCGTGCCCCACACGATGCCCTGATGCAGGTCCGTGGCGCGCAGCTCGTCGTTCTTGGCGTAGTACGCGAACAGCAGCTGGTCCTGCGTCTTGGTCAGGTGATAGATGCTGCCCGGGTTCGGCGGGTAGAGGATCTCCTGCTCGATGTTGTCGCCCTCATCGGTCTCGACCTTGACCCGGAGGTACCCCTCCGGAATCTTCATCCCGGCCGTACCGTAGCCGTAGACGCCCATGGTGCCGAGGTGCACGACGTGCACGTCTCGGCCGGACTCGACGATCGCGGCCAGTAGGTTGTTGGTCGCGTTGAGATTGTTGTTGACGGTATACCGCTTGTGCCACGAGGACTTCATCGAGTACGGGGCGGCACGCTGCTCGGCGAAGTGCACGACCGCGTCGGGCTGCCACTCGTTGATCAGCGAGAGCAGGCGGTGGTAGTGCGCGGCGACGTCGAACCGGTGGAACGCGATCTGCTTGCCGGTGAGGTCCTCCCACGCCGCGAGGCGAACCCCCATCGGAGAGATGGGCGTCAGCGACGCGACCTCCAACTCGTTGTCGATGTTGCGCCGCGACAGGTTGTCGACAATGGCGATCTCGTGGCCACGGTCAGACAGGTGCAGCGCGGTTGGCCAACCGCAGAACCCGTCGCCACCGAGAATGAGGATTCGCACGCCCTGCCCACCAATCTTGAGATCTGCGCGTTCGGACTGGCAGATGCTATACCGATACGTCCGGTGCGGGGGTCGGCCGGCCGGGTACCCGCTCCGCGGGCCATCGCCGGGGCGCCGCGTAGCAACGCTGCCGGCGGGTGGCGCGCGGACAGTATCGCACGGCCTCCGGGACCGCATTGCAACCGATACCCATAACGCGTTCGTGTCGAACGTATCGGTACCCCGGGTTTGGCCCCGCGCGACGGAACCGGCTACGCTCAGGGGCGTCATGGCTGGTGTGCTGCTTCTTCGCAGCCGCGGCGAGGCCCGGTAACTTCCGACCGGTCGGCCCCTCGTCGCGGGCCGTTCTGCTGCCGACCGACTCCGTCTCGTCCGGAAGAGAAAGCAGCAGATGAATCGCCCCGCAGCACAACGCCACTCTGGTATGCCCTGCAACCGTTATCGGCCTTTCCCGGCCGTCGATTTGCCCGACCGCGCCTGGCCGGAGCGCACCATGACACGAGCGCCCCGCTGGCTGTCGACCGACCTGCGCGACGGCAACCAGGCGCTGATCGATCCTATGAACGCCGAGCGCAAGCACGCCATGTTCGACCTGCTCGTACGCATGGGATACAAAGAGATCGAGGTCGGCTTCCCGGCAGCGAGCCAGACCGACTTCGACTTCGTGCGCGCGCTGATCGAGCGTGGCAAGGTGCCCGACGACGTCCGCATCTCCGTGCTGACCCAGGCCCGGGAAGAGCTGATCGAGCGCACCGTGCAGTCACTCGTGGGTGCGCGTAACCCTACAGTCCACATGTACAACGCTGCCGCGCCCCTTTTCCGGCGCGTGGTGTTCGGCTTCCCCGGCGACGGGCGCGCCGAGTGCAAGCAGGTCGCGGTCGAGGGCATTCAGCACATCACGAAGTTCGCCGATTATTACCTGCCGGACGCGAACTTCGGGTTGGAGTACTCGCCCGAGATTTTCATGGACACAGAGCTCGATTTCTCACTGGAGATCTGCGAAGCGGTCATGGACGTTTGGCAGCCCGATTCCGAGCGCGAGATCATCATCAACCTGCCGTGCACGGTCGAGCGTTCGACCCCGAACGTCTTCGCCGACCAGATCGAGTGGATGTCACGGCACCTGTCCCGGCGCGCGTTCGTCACCCTGTCAGTGCACACGCACAACGACCGGGGCACCGCCGTCGCCGACGCGGAGCTCGCTGTGCTGGCCGGCGCCGACCGGGTCGAGGGATGCTTGTTCGGCAACGGTGAGCGCACCGGCAACGTCGACCTGGTCACCCTCGGGCTGAACCTGTTCAGCCAAGGCATCGACCCGATGATCGACTTCAGCGATATCGACCAGATCCGCCGTACCGTGGAGTACTGCAACCGCATCGGTGTCCACGAGCGCCACCCGTATGTCGGCGACCTCGTCTACACGTCCTTCTCCGGCAGCCACCAGGACGCGATCAAGAAGGCGTTCGACGCCGCCGAACGGGAGGCCAAGGAGTCCGGCACGGCAGTGGACGAGCTGCCGTGGAACATGCCGTACCTGCCGATCGATCCGATGGACGTGGGCCGCTCCTACGAGGCCGTGATCCGTGTCAACTCGCAGTCCGGTAAGGGCGGCGTCGCGTACATCATGAAGACGGACCACCACCTCGACCTGCCTCGCCGACTCCAGATCGAGTTCAGTCACGTGATCCAGCGCCACACGGACGGCGAGGGCGGCGAGGTTACCGGCCCGCAGATGTGGCAGATCTTCTCCGACGAGTACCTCTCACCGGGACGTTTCGAACTGCTGCACTTCGCCTCCACGACGAACGGCGGCGAGCACCTCACCGCTACGGTGCGCGTCGACGGCGTCGAGCACGAGGTCGCCGGCTCCGGCAACGGGCCGATCGCCGCGTTCTGTACAGCGCTGTCCACGGTGGACGGTGGGCAGCCGGTGCGGGTGCTGGACTACAGCGAGCATGCGCTCACCGCAGGCCGCGATGCAGAGGCCGCGGCGTACCTCGAGATCGAGGTGGGTGATCGGGTGTTGTGGGGAGTCGGCATCAGCGCGTCGATCGTGGAGGCGTCGCTGCGCGGGGTCATCAGTGCCCTGAACCGCACCGCGCGCTGAAAGCGCCAATGGCATATTCACCGCCAACCTGCAACGATCGGCGCGGATCCGATCGAGGAAGGCGACATGAGTCAGCCATACGACCCCGCTGAGCAACAGCGGGACGGCCAGCAGCCTGGCAACCAGCCGCCCCCGGGGGGCCATCCGGACCCGTACGCAGCACCTCTACCCGGCGGCCCGCCGCCGCCTCCCGGACCCCCGCCCGGCGGTCCGCCACCTCCGCCTCCTGGACCCCCACCCGCCGGCGGGCCGCCGCCGGGCTACCCACCTGCCGGCCCCCCGCCCGGTGGCTATCCGCCTCCTGGCCCGCCGTACGGTGGCTATCCGCCTGCTGGCCCGCCGCCCGGTGGCCCGCCGCCGGGGTATCCGCCCGCGCAGCCGGGCTACCCACCTCCGCCCGCGCCGTCGTACCCGCCGGCACCGCCACCGGGCTACCCCGCCGCTGCGCCGGCGAGGTACGGCCAGCCACCGGTGGGTGCCCAGCCGGCTCTGTGGGCGCCACCACCGAGCGACTATCCAGTTCAGGTGTCGATCCCCTACCCACCGCAGAGCAGCAGAGGGCTGGCGGTCCTGGGCATCATCTACGTCCTCAGGATCCTCGCCGTGCTGCCCGCGTTCATCTGCCTGTACTTCGTGGGCATCGCCGCGTTCGTGGTGTTCTGGATCGCGCAGTGGGCGGTCCTGTTCACCGGTCGTTACCCCGAGGGCATGCACCGGTTCGTGACCGGCTATCTGCGCTGGACCACGCGCGCGTCGGCGTGGCTGTTCGGCCTCACCGACCGCTACCCGCCGTTCCGGCTGAGCGCGTAGGAGCCGACGCTACTTCTCCTCCCGGGGCGCGGTGAGATCGTGCCAGACCACACCCAGCTCGTCACGACGCGTCGGGGCAGGCGGGACCTCTTGGCCTTGCCCCCGCCAGAGTCGGCCGCCGTCGGCGCTCCGGTGTGAACCCATCGTGCCGACGACGGCCAGCACAACTAGCGCCAGCGCACCAAGCAGCCCGACCGCGACTGCGGTCCAGACCCGGGAGGTCCAGACGCCGGGCGCCGGACCGACCACGAAGTGCCCGGGCGGCACCGGCCGGGTCGCTGCCGGTGCGGGAGCGGGCAGCGCCTGCACATTCGCCGAGTCGGCCGACAGGAACGGCGCCAGCGCGTCGTACACGGGATTCGGCGCGTTGGCCGGCACCGGCGTGGTGATCGCCCGGTACGGGTTGATGATCCCGTATCCGTAGCTCGGGTCCTGAGTGCCGGTGCGGTGGTCGAGTGTGGCCAGCATGCGGGCCACCACCTGCCGCCCCTTCAGCGCCGGATACTTCGACCAGATCATGGCCAGTGCGGCAGCGGTGATGGCGGTCGCCTGGCTGGTGCCGTCTCCGACGAAGGCACTCCGCGGCACCCGTGCGAGCGAGGGGACGTTCACGCCCGGCGCAGTCACGGTCAGGTACTTGTGCCTCGACGAGAACGCCGGCACGTGGCCCTGCGAGTCGACGGCGCCGACCGACACTACGCCGAGGCAGACGCCCGGCTCCTCGACCGGGCTGCCCTTCTGTCCGGAATTGCCCGACGACGCAAGGACGATCGCGCCCTTGCTTATGGCGTAGTTGATCGCGTCCTGCTCGTCCTTCGGACATGGCATCGAGTCCGTGGCGGGGTTGCGCGTACCGCCCAACGACATGCTGATGATCTTGCCGCCGTTCCTGGCGGCCCATCGGATGGCGTCGGCCAAGTGGTCGTTGCCGTTGGTGGGGGCGTCGTTCGTACCGCGCAGCGGTACTGCCACCGGCAGCAGCTTCGCGTCCCGCGCAAGACCGGTGATGTCCATGAAACCCGGGTGGGCGACCATGATCGAGGCCATCGCGGTCCCGTGCCCGAACGTGTCGACGGCGCGGTCGGTGCGCCCGTCACCGCCCGCTGTGCCGTAGTCCTTGCCGCGCAGGACGTTCGCCGCGAGTTCAGGCAGGCTCGCGTTGACGCCCGTGTCGATCTCGGCGATGGTCACGCCCTGGCCACGGGCGCCGGCAGCCCACAGCGCCGGGACGTGCCAGGTGTCGAACCACCATTCCGGCGCGGACGCCGGCCCCGGCGCAGCGAACGCCGGCCCTGCGACGCCGACGAGCGCCACGAGCACGGCCACCGTGACCGCCAGGCGTCTCGTCACGGGGCCCCCCAGACGATCTTCGCGGGGTCGGTCGCATAGCACCGCGCATCGATTCTCAGCTCGAGGGTTCTGGTTCTCCGCACGGGCTGGTTGTTGAAGTCCAGCTGCTGGTAGGTGCCCGCGACGGTGAGCGTGCCGGAGATCCGGAGCAGGCCGGCCCGACCGGGGGCGACGCTTTTCGTCAGCTTCTCGACGTTGCCGGTGACACGGCCCCGGACGCTGCCCGGCACAATCGTCTGATCGACCGGCGGGGGGCAGCCGCGGCTGGTCCTGCCGCCGAGGCACGCCTGCACCGCCGCCAGGACGGCAGCGTCGACCCGCTGCGTGCCAGCCGGGCTGGGCACCGCCTGGATCTCATGCTCGCCGGAACCGTCCAGGTGTACTACCTGCGGCCCGCGCAGATTGAGGTTCGCGGTGTCGAGTGCGAGCGGCAGTGCGCCGGGAAACAGCAGCACCGTCGTGGTCGGGACGCGGGCCCCGGCGACGCTCATCCTGTCGGCACCGGCAACGACGTGCAGGTGGACGGGAACCGCGGTGCGCGTCAGCCGCCAACCCCGTCCGTGCCGAACCAGCGATACGGCGTCGGACACCTGCTGTGCGCCGAGCTGATATTCGAGGGTGACTTTCGCCGTGTCGCCGTGGCGGACGGTGGACAGCACCCGGACGTCGCTGATCTTGGCGATGGACAGCGCAGCGTCGAGGACCTGGCTGGTCAAGTACGTACGCGGGCCTGCGGGTAGCTCGCCCAAGCCGAGCGCGCCGGCGGCATCGCCGCGCCCGAGGGCATGAAAGTACGAGACGGCGGTAGTCTCCGGCGTCGACTCGCTCAGGTACGCGGTGGCGGTAATGAGCGCGCCCCCAGCCACTGCGGCCAGCGCGGCAAGAACAGCGACCCAGAACAGCCCGTGATGGTGCCGCGGTCTCCGCCGCTGCGCGACCGGCGGCTCGGGCGGGACGTCACCGAGGGCCGGAGGGCGCATGATCGGGTTCGTCATTCGACCCGCCGACGGCCGGAGAACGCGCGTCCCAGGGTCACCTCGTCGGCGTACTCGAGGTCGCCGCCGACGGGCAGCCCGCTGGCCAGCCGGCTGACTGTGATGCCCATGGGTGCCACCAGCCGGGCAAGGTAGGTCGCGGTCGCCTCGCCTTCGAGGTTCGGATCGGTCGCGAGGATCAACTCGGTCACAGTCCCGTCGGCGAGACGGGCGAGTAGTTCGCGCACCCGCAGGTCGTCTGGGCCGACGCCGTCGATCGGACTGATCGCGCCGCCGAGCACGTGGTAGCGACCGCGGAACTCACGGGTCCGCTCGACGGCCACGACATCCTTGGGCTCCTCGACGACGCAGATGACGCTGGGATCGCGGCGCGTGTCCCGGCAGATGCGACACTCGTCCGCCTCCGCGACGTTGCCACAGATGCGGCAGAACCGCACTTCGTTCTTGACGCGGATAAGGGTGCCGGCCAGTCGCTCCACGTCGGCGGGCTCCGCGGAAAGCAGGTGGAACGCAATGCGCTGGGCGCTCTTGGGGCCGATGCCGGGCAGTCTGCCGAGCTCGTCGATCAAGTCCTGTATAGCGCCTTCGTACATGTGGTGTTACAGGCCGGGAATGCCCAGCCCGCCTAAACCCCCCGCCAACGGTCCCATCTTCTCGGCGGCTAGCTCGCCGACTGTGCGATTGGCGTCGCGTATCGCAGCGACGACCAGGTCCTGGAGCGTCTCGACGTCGTCGGGGTCGACGACTTTGGGATCGATCGCGATTGACTTGAGCTCGCCCGCGCCGCTCACGGTGGCGGTCACCAACCCCCCGCCGGCGCTGCCGGTTACCTCCGCCTCAGCGAGCTCCGCCTGCGCGTCAGCCAGTTGCTGCTGCATCTTCTGCGCCTGCTTCATGAGCTGCTGCATGTTCGGCGCTCCGCCGAAGCCACCGCCTTGAGTCACCCGGCTAGCGTAGTCAGCGCGGCACGGTTGCGCCTCAGCGCTCGAGCGGACGGGCGCCGAGCGTCGACTGGAGCAGGTGCAGCGCGTCCGCCTCGGGATCGGACGCGGACGCCTGCGGCGGATGCGGCTCGTCTCGCGGGTCGGACTCGTCGAGTGGAATCGCGCGGGCCGCGTCGCCGCCGTCCGTGTCGACCTCGACCTGCCAGGTACCGCCGACGATCGAGGTCAACGCGGTTCGCACCAGCTCGATCGTGCCGTCCTCGCTGATCATCTTGGCAAGTGCCGTGGTCGGCGCCGCCAGGGTGAGCCGGTCGCCGTTCACGCTCGTGACCTGCGCGTTGTCGAGCAGGGCTCGGGTGCGCTTGCTCGTCTGCTTGACGACGTCGAGCACCTCGGGCCAGAGGCGGCGCACAGCCGCGGCGTCAATCGCCCCGGACTCGGCCTGCGGCTCGGCCGCAGGCTTCGACTCCGGTTTCTGCTTCTGCTTGGGCTTTGGCTTGGTCTTGGGCGCCGACTCAGCCGGCGTCGCTGGTGGTGGCTCGGGCGCCGACAGCGCCGCGTTGCGCCGCTCGAGCCGTTCCAGGCGTTGCAGCAGCGCGGCAGAGTCGGCGGCGGCGTCGGGCAGCAGCATCCGGGCGCAGAGCAGCTCAAGGACGAGCCGTGGGGACGTCGTTCCGCGCATCTCGATCAGCGCGGTGTGCACGATCTCGGCGTTGCGGGCAAGCGTGGCCGCGCCGAGGCGGGCGGCCTGCTCGGTCATCCGCGACAGCTCGTCGGTCGTGTCGTCGATAAGCCCGCCGGCGGCGGCGCCGGGCACCGCGTCGATGACGATCAGGTCCCGGAACCGGTCGAGCAGGTCGGCGGCGAAGCGCCGCGGGTCGTGTCCCGCCTCGACCACACGGTCGACGGTGCCGTACACACTCGCGGCGTCGCCGGCGGCCAGCGCGTCGACCATGTCGTCAAGCAGCGTCGCATCGGTGACGCCGAGCAGCCCCACGGCGTCCCCATACGTGACACCCGACGGGCCGGCGCCGGCGATGAGCTGGTCCAGCACCGAGAGGCTGTCACGCACCGAGCCGGCACCCGCCCGGACCACGAGCGGCAGCACGGCCGGCTCGACGGTCACGCCTTCCTCGGCGCAGATGCGCTCGAGGTGCTGGCGCATCACGCCGGGCGGGATCAGCCGGAACGGGTAGTGGTGGGTGCGCGACCGGATCGTCTGCAGCACCTTGTCCGGCTCGGTCGTGGCGAACACAAAGATCAGGAAGTCCGGCGGTTCCTCGACGAGCTTGAGCAGGGCGTTGAAGCCCTGAGTCGAGACCATGTGCGCCTCGTCGACGATGTACACCTTGAAGCGGTCGCGGACGGGGGCGTAGAAGGCGCGCTCTCGCAATTCCCGGGCATCGTCCACGCCACCGTGGCTGGCGGCGTCGATCTCGATCACGTCGATCGAGCCCGGGCCGTTCGGGGCGAGCTCCCGGCAGGAGTCGCATTCACCGCACGGTGTCGGGGTAGGACCCTTCACGCAGTTCAGCGACCTGGCCAGAATGCGCGCACTGGACGTCTTGCCACAGCCGCGTGGCCCGCTGAACAGGTACGCGTGGTTGATGCGTCCCGCGGAAAGCGCCTGCTGCAACGGACGGGTGACGTGGTCCTGACCGATCACCTCGGCGAACGTCGCGGAACGGTACTTGCGGTACAGCGCCAAACTGCCAGCCACGCGACGACATTAGTGCACGTGTCGGACTCGCCGCCGCCCTCGAGCAAAGGGCCCCCCGTGCACCCGCCAGAGCCTGCTTATCCTTGCTGCCTTCCGGCCCTGGGGAGGTTCGCAGGATGGGCGCCGCACGGGGGGCTGGCCGGCTAGTTTACGCGACGTCCGGCGGACCTCACGGCGCCGCTCGACCGCCCCGTATCCTGTCGAGCGGAGGATTCGCCTAGTGGCCTAGGGCGCACGATTGGAAATCGTGTTGGGTTAACACCCTCGCGGGTTCAAATCCCGCATCCTCCGCCGGTCAGAACCCCCGGATTTGCTGGGCCGTAGCCGCCTAGCGCGTTCGGGGGTTGATCGTGTTGATAGGCGTGGTGGTAGCCGGTGGTAGCCACGTGGTAGCCACCGGATCCGCTCCGGCGGATCGCATCGGACGGTCTCGGTGAGCAAGGCTGCGAACGGCCGCGCCTCGATCCACCGCCGCGGCGACGGCGACGGGTGGGAAGGCTGGGTCAGCCTCGGTACCCACCCGGTCACCGGGAAGCGGTGGCGCAAGCACGTGCGCGGCGTCACCAAGACCGAGGTGGCCCGCAAGATCGGGCAGCTGCAACGGCATCGCCACCACGGCGTGCCAGCGATGGGTCAGGACGCCACCCTGTCCGGCTGGCTGGAGACCTGGCTGGCCGGGCGGATGGCCGCGGGCCTGCGACCCAACTCGATCGCCGCCTATCGCACCGACCTGAAATACGTCGCCCGCTGCGGCATCGGCCGCGTCAGGTTGCAGGACCTGACACCAGAACACGTCGAACACCTCTACTGCTACATCCTTGATCTGCCGCAGGCCGGTGCCGGCTCGACCGCCCACGCCCGCCGCACCCTGAACGCCGCACTGAACATCGCCGTCGCCCGCGGGCACCTTGCCCGCAACCCAGTCCGGCTTGCCACCGTCCCCCGCCACCATCAGCCGGCGTTGGAGCCCTACTCCAGCGAGGAGATCGCTCGTCTGCTCGCCGCTGCCCGTGCGCGGCGCAACGGCGTGCGCTGGAGTCTCGCCTTGCTCGGGCTGCGGCAAGGAGAAGTCCTCGCGCTGCACTGGACCGACATCGACCTCGACGCCGGCGAACTCACCATTCGCCACACCCTGACCTGGCTGCGGTGGCAGCACGGCTGCCCCATCGACGAGCAAGCGCCCACCTGCGGTCAACCGGCGGCCCGGTGCCCACACCGGCACAGCGGCGGACCCCACCTTGGACCACCAAAATCAGCAGCCGGACGGCGCACCATCTCCCTGCCCGACCCGGTGATCGCAGAACTACGCGACCACCGCGCGCGGCAAGCCGCCGAACGGCGCGCCGCCGGCCTGCGCTGGCACGACCAAGACTTCGTGATCACCAACGCCACCGGCGGACCGGTGGACCGCACCAGCGACCGCGAAGACTGGCACCGCCTCGTGACCGCCGCCAGTGTCAGGCGGCAGCGCATCCACGATCTCCGCCACGCCGCCGCCACCGCCCTGCTCGTGCTCGGCGCCGACTCCCGCGTCCTGCTCGGCGTCATGGGCTGGACCAGCATGGCCCTCGTCCAGCGCTACACCCACATCGTCCCCGACATCCGCCGCAACATCGCCCACCGCCAAACCGCACTCTGGGCGGTGTCGGAAGGAGAAGCCTGACGCAGCACCGAGCCGACCGCACCACGCCGGGTCTTGCGGGCCGACGCAGGCCACACCCATCTGTCAGGCGGGCGACCGGCCAGCCCGACAATCACACAGCGTCACGTACGCCGTACCAGGCTCCGCTAGAACCGTCTGGTTCAAGCCGTGGGTGCCAATCTGGTGCCCGTAAGCCTCCCAGATCGATCAGTAGGTCGTAGTCGGATGTGCACGGTCATGCTTGATATGCGGGTGATCTTCATGGACATTTCGGCGGGCCAGGGTGGCCTGTCGTCTGTGGAGATGGAGGCCCGCCGTGGCGGTTGTCGATCCCTGTTTGGTCCGGTCCGTTGATGCTGGGGGCCAGCCGGTTGTGCGGCTGGGTGTGCCGGTCCTGGACGCCTATCTGGACTTCGTGGCTGGGCGGTGCCGGCCGAACACGGTGCTGGCGACGGCGTATGACTTGAAGGTGTTCTTCGCCGTCGTGGGCAAGGCACCGGCGGAGGTGACAGGCGGTGATGTGCTGGGTTTCATCACCGCGCAGCGCAGCGGTGGCCGGGGACGGCTGCAGCTCGCCGGTGACCTGGATGGTGTGTCGGCGCGGTCGGTGCGGCGACGGCTGTCGAGTGTCTCGGGGCTGTTCGGGTATCTGCATGCCCGCGGCGATGTCGCGGTCAACCCGGTGCCGCGGGGGCTGCCGTCCCGACGGGAACGGAACCGACCACGTCAAGGCGTGCCGCTGGTCCGCTCGACCCGCACGTTGCCGCGGATCCTCACCCCGGGTGAGGTGGACGCGTTGCTGGCGGCGCTGCGCACTCACCGGGACCGTGCGATGGTGCTGGCGATGGTTCTCGGCGGCTTGCGCAGATGCGAGGTCCTCGGGTTGGGGATGGGCGATCTGCGCGTCGGTGAGCGGCGGGTGTTCATCGGTGCCGGCAAGGGCGGGCACCAGCGGATCGTGCCGCTCTCGGCGCGGTTCTTCACCGCGGTCGGTGCCTACCTCGACATCGAGCGGCCGAGCGGGCTGGGTACCGATCGGGTGTTCGTGGCGTTGAAAGGACCACGCCGCGGGCGGCCACTTTCTGCTTACGGCGTCGATGAAATCTTGTCCGGTGCGCGGCGTCGTGCCGGGTTGGAACACGCGTCTTGTCACGAGCTGCGGCACACCTGCCTGACCCGGCTGCGGGAGGCCGGGATGGCGTTGGAGGCGGTGCAGGCCCAGGCCGGACACGTCTCGATCGAGTCGACCCGGCTCTATCTGCACTTGGCCGATGACTGGCTGGCCGGGCAGTATCGGCGTGCCGCAGAAGCGATCGACGCGCAGGTCTTCGCCGAGCACCCGGCTGCCTCCTCGGCCTCGGCGAGCACCCGGTGAGCGGGCCGCTGCTGCTGCCGTGCTGGGACGATCTGGCCGGCGAGCGTCCGGTGCTGGTGGACACGATGCGCCGTTACCTGACCCAGATCGGCTGCATCCTGCGGCCGGGGCAGCGTCAAGGGCAGCGATCTTGGACTGCGCTGCTTCGCCTCGTTCCTGGCCGAGGCCGCGCCCGAGGTCCGCACTGTCGCTGCGGTCACCCGCCGACACATCGAGGACTACAAGCCGTGGCTGGCTACCCGACCCGGTCAGAAGACGCCGCAGCTGACGCCGAACACGATCGCGCACCGGCTTGGGAACCTGCGAATGTTCTTCATCCGCATCGATGAGTGGGGTTGGGACGACGCGCCCGATCGGGTCCCGATCCTGCTCGGCGATCTGCCCCGCCAAAACCACACCCTACGCAAGGCCCTCGACGACGCCGCCGCGGCCAAGCTGCTACGCGCGGCGCAGACCCAGCGCCGGATGCTGGTCCGGGTGGTCTGCGAGGTGCTGCTCCGCACCGGGCTACGGGTCAGCGAACTGATCGGGCTGCGATCCGATGCGGTCGTGCAGATCGGCGCCGGATACTGGCTGCACGTCCCGGTCGGCAAACTGCACGATGACCGCTACCTGCCGCTGCACCCGCACCTGGTCGAACTCATCGGTGCCTACCGCGATCGGCATGTTCACCCGGACAATCCCCTTCTGCTGCCGAGGGAAAACGGCAAACCGATGAACCGGCACGGCGTCACCCGCTACCTCAACAACGCCGCCTCCGACGCCGGCCTGCCGCACGTGCACCCGCACCAGATGCGCCACACCCTTGCCACCCAGGCGATCAACCGAGGGATGAGCCTGGAGGCGATCGCCGCGATGCTCGGCCACCACAGCATGGACATGACGCTGCGCTACGCCAAGATCGCCAACCGCACCGTCGCCGACGAATACTTCGCCGTCACCGACAAAGTCGAAGCCCTCTACGGGCAGCAACAACCGCTACCCGCCGCCGCGCTCGGCACGCAGATGGCCCGACTGCGCCGCGACCACTTCCGGATGCTCGGCAACGGCTACTGCACCCGCCCGGCCCAGCTGGACTGCAGCTTCGAATCGGTCTGCGAGAACTGCACCTTCTTCCAGACCAGCATCGCGTTCCGGCCCACCCTGCAACGCCAACACGACGACGCCGCCGCGAAGAACCAGACCGGCCGACAGCACATATTCGAGCACCTGCTCACCGGCCTTCACCAGGACGCGTCATGACCGGCCGCACACTGCGCCCAGTCACCGACGACGACCTGCCCGCGCCTCGCGTCGACCAGCACAGCGCGATCATCGTCAGCGACGCCGTCGATGCCCTCGCCGCCCTCCGCACGCCGTACTGGCTCGGCGATAGCGCCGTGCGACTACACGCACTGGCCAGCCTGATCGCCCACGCCCAACAACTGCTCCCCGACACCATCCACGACGCCCGCGAACAGGGACACAGCTGGACCCAGATCGGCCAACTGCTCAACATCTCACCAGCCACCGCAGCAAACCGATACCGGAAAAATCCATGATCAACTTGACGAGGATCAACCACATAATGCCGATGAGCGGATTACCGAGGAGTCGGACCCCCGATCCACTTGACCGCGCCCGTCCCGCCGTCCACGTCAACGAAGACGTTGCCCCCGCGATGCGTCGACCACGTCAGTACACGCCAATTACCCCAATGGCGCATGACCCTTATCGGTTCCGGCCACGGGAGCCCGCGCCGGGCAACCGCGTCCATCGCGCGTGCCTGAGCCTCTCCCGGGTCGATCCACGACGATGACCATGGCATCGTCCATCGTGCAAGACGGACCATGCTGCTACAACCTACGGGCCGAGAATCGGTGCATGAATCAAACGTCCGGTCATGGCGCGGCGCGTGCGCATTTGCCGATGTCCGGATAGCGGGCGGTCGCTACCCGCAGGCGTGACTCGGATGCGTGAGGCGGGCGGAAACTCCTCGGGTCCGGCATCCTCGGAGCCGAACCATTCGAGTGCATACAAACGGGCGTCCGCTGTCCACGACACGATCCCGTCAGTGCCACCACCCACGACTGCCCCGTTCGAGTAGTGCCGCATGCCGCCTCCGCGCTGATCCGACAAGTAGATCGAAGGGCGGCCATCGGGGAAATCCGTCGCACGCACTCGGCTAACTTGCTCGCGCAGAACTTCAGCATCCGGAAGATCAACAGCCAACATCGCGCGAAGCACCTCGGCCTCTCGAGCTGTCAGCGGGCGGGAACTCGTGCTGGACACGGCCCACATCATGCTCGAACACGCGCTGCGAGTGCGAGCCGCTAACGCACTCATTTGCCGCGATCCGCATGCCCGAGCTGTCTGCGTGGACTGGCCGCTCGCGCAGAGACGGCCCTTCACGCCTCATATGAATGGTTCTGTGCCTCGGTCATCAGCCAGTTGCAAGTGGTGCCTCGAACGGCTCAACGCTCATGAGGAGTCCACCCTGACACCTCGCGGTGAGGTGGCTGATGGAGTCAGCTCATTCGAATTAGCTGATGTCGTAGGTGATTTGGATGTCGACGGTGAGGTCGAGTTGGCCCGCTTGGATCGGCACCGACTTCGCCGCGGACGCGGCGGGCGCAGGTTTTCACGTGCCGTCGACAAATGGCCGGATCGTGACACGATCTGCGGCCGCCATTGCTTGAGTGCGAGCGACGGGAGCAGAGTGTGACCCAGACCACAGGCCGAGGGGTGGCTTGCCGGCCGGTCCCGCCTGGTCCTGGCGTGCGGAGGACACGAAATGCCTAGACGTCTCGCTGCTCAGACCGCTGTCGCGCTCGTCGCCGCGGCCACCGTCCTCGGAGTAAGCGGAGCGACGGCGGTTGCTGCCACACCGCCGGCGCTTGCCTCCCAGAACCCCAGCCCCTATGCCACGGCGGGTTGTCTTGCTCTGGAACCCCAGCCGGGGTCGTTGAGCTACCTGAATTCGGAGGTCGAGCCGCAGGTCGCGGTTGATCCGACCAATCCGCTGCATCTGGTCGGCGCCTGGCAGCAGGACCGCTGGTCCAACGGCGGGGCGCACGGGCTGGTCGCTGGGTACTCGACCGATGGGGGCGCCAGCTGGCACGTCAGCCCGCAGCCGTTCAGCGCCTGCTATCACGCCTCCGGCTTCCCGGGCGCGTTCCTGAACTATCAGCGCGCCTCCGATCCCTGGGTCTCGATCGGTCCCGGCGCCCCGGCCGGCTCGCCGGCGAGCAGCACCGTCTATTCGGTCTCGATCTCCTTCGACCAGACGCCGTTCCCGGGTGATCCGAACGCGCTGCACAACGCGGTCGGGGCGGCCACCTCCTATGACGGCGGCGCGACCTGGACGAACGTCCAGACGATCATCGACGACCCGTGCCTGCAGGGAACTCCGAGCGGGCCTGGCTACCAGTGCAACAACGCCAAGTCCTACGTGTTCAACGACAAGGAGTCGGTAACGGCCGACCCGGTGCACCCCGGCATCGCGTACGCCGTGTGGGACCGGCTGGTCGCTCCGCCGGCCGCAGGACCCGGCTTCGTGCACGAGCTGGCCTACTTCGGACCGGCACTGATCTCGAAGACCACCGACTTCGGCAAGACGTGGAGCCACCCTCGGGTGATCGTCGGGCTGCCCTCGCTGGACCAGACGATCGGCAACCAGATCGTCGTCGATCACCAGACCGGAGCGCTCTATGACTTCTTCAACCTGATCCAGAACTTCTCGAACGCCGGCGGGAACCGCGGATACAACGTCGCCTTCATCAAGTCCACCGACGGCGGCGCCACCTGGAGCGCCCCCAAGGTGATCGCGGCCCTGCAGACGGTCGGCCAGAACCGCGTCTCCGACCCCAACAACCTCAACCCCGCGACCAACGCGCCGCCGGCACGCTCACGCACCGGCGACATCATCCCCGAGGCTGCGATCAACCCCAACAACGGCCAGCTCTACGTCGTCTGGCAGGACGCGCGATTCAACGCCTTCACCAACGACGAGACCGTCATCTCCACCTCCAACAACGGCGGCGCCACCTGGAGCGCACCCCAACTGGTGA
>DASXSF010000144.1:0-1731 GCA_036506155.1 Jatrophihabitantaceae bacterium | reverse complement strand
TCGATGGACGCCCCGTGCGCGACTTCGTGCCGCCAGCCTGGCGATGAGTCGGTCTAGATACCTGCGCCTCCACGCCCCTGACGATGCCGACGTCTACCGCGACCTCTTCGCATAACGAGGGGCCACCATCAGACGGTTGTGTCCCTCCGGCGGTGTAAAAGGGTTCGGACGTAGGTTCCCTCGAAGACCAGCAAGTCTGAAGGAAGGAACCCACGTCCGTGTCGAAGAGGATATCGCCTGCGCAGCGGTTGCAGGCAGAGATTGATGAGGTGTTCGCCGGCGGCGAGGACCTGGCGGGTGCGATCGAGCGGGTCGCGGTGCTCGGCGCCCGGTTGCTGTTGCAGGCCGCGATCGAGGCCGAGGTGACCGCGTACTTGGGCCGGGATCGCTATGAGCGGGCCGCGGGCTGTGAGGACGCCCGCGCCGGGATGCGCAACGGGTACTGCCCGACCACGGTGAAGACCACCGCGGGGCCGGTGACGCTGCAGCGGCCGAAGGTGCGCGGCACCACCGAGCGCTTCGCCTCCCAGTTGTTCGGCAAGGGGGTGACCAAGACGAATGCGCTGGAGTCGCTGGTGATCGCCGGGTTCGTGCGCGGGTTGTCGGTCCGCGACGTGGAGGCTGCGCTGACTGAGGCGCTGGGCGAGTCCGCCGCGGTGTCGAAATCGACGGTGTCGCGGGTGTGCGAGGACATCAAGACCCAGTTCGAGGCGTGGTCGGCGCGGCGTCTTGACGAGGTGCAGCTGGACTATCTGTTCCTGGACGGCTCGCATTTCAAGTACCACGCGAACGCGTCGGCCGAGCCGGTGCTGGCCGCGTGGGGCATCGACACCGACGGCAAGCCGGTGTTCGTCGGGCTGGAGGCGGCGTCCAGCGAGTCCGGTGCCGCGTGGGAGGGGTTTCTGACCGGGCTCGGCGAGCGTGGGTTGGCGTGTCCGCTGCTGGTGATCAGCGACGGCGCGGCCGGGTTGATCGGCGCGGTCGAGCGCACCATGGGCGCGGCGCTGCGGCAGCGCTGTCTGGTGCATCGCGCCAGAAACGTGTTGGCCAAGGTGCCCAAGAATGCGCAGGCCGAGGTGAAGGCCGACTACTGGGCGATCTTCGAGGTGCCCGAGACGATCGAGGCTGGCCTGGGCGCGGCCGCGTACGTGCAGAAGCGGATCGACGCGTTCGAAAGGCGTTGGCGCGACTCGTATCCGGCGGCGGTGCGGTGCCTGCTCGATGACCGTGACTCGCTGACGGTGTACCTGCGGTTCCCGCGTGAGCACTGGACCCGGGTGCGGCACTCGAATTTCATCGAGCGGACGTTCGGTGAGACCCGCCGCCGGGTCAAGGTCATCGGTCGGCTGCCCGGCGAGCATTCCTGCCTGAAGCTGGTGTGGGCGGTGCTCGACCGCGCCTCGGCCGGGTGGCGCGGGTTCACCATGACACCGGCCGGGCTGCGGCTGCTGGCCGACCTACGGCGCAGTCTGCACGACACGCCAACTCAACTGCCGCAACGGAATTCGGAGGTTCACGCCGAAACCAGCGTGGCGTCAACCGATTCGGCCGCCATCGCATAGAATCACAACCGTAAGTGAGCGGAATCTATGTCCGACCTTTTACACCGCTCCTGGGACGCCACCCCTTCAACATAGGCCGGACCGTTACCGCTACCGCCAGCACAGTCGACGTCGCTAGCAATCGGAACGCAGGCACCCGAGTAGTTGGGGTCGCAAGGCGCTGCGTGGG
>DASXSF010000143.1:0-5030 GCA_036506155.1 Jatrophihabitantaceae bacterium | reverse complement strand
CCACGCCCGGTCTAGCCCGAGCGGACCGGCGCGCGACGGCAAGCGCCTCACAAGCGGCAACGGGTGGGCCGGCGCATCCGACCGGACAACCGATGCTAAGGCGCTCGCCACCGGTGCTGAAACCCAGCTGCACCTGCTGCTGTTCGAGTTGATCCCGGGTGGCGCGAAGAAGGACCTGTCGGCTGCCAGGCCAAAGCCCTGTCAGCGCAGGTGCGTCCCCGCGATGCCGCCGGCATGGTCCGACGTCGGGTGGCCGCCGAGCTGATTGCGGACCTGGAACGGGTCTACGAGCGCTAGAAGGCCGCCAACAACGGACTGACCGAGTTGGTTGCAGCGACCGGCACCACGGTGCTGGACCAGCACGGTATCGGCCCCTCCGATGCCGCTCGGCTACTGGTCGAGGTCGGGGACATCACCGCTCCCCGGACCGCTCGCACTTCGCGTCCTTGAACAGCACCGCACCCATCGACGCCTCCTCCGGCGACCAGGTCCCGCATCGGCTCTCCCGAGCTGGCATGCCAGGTTCGGTGCTGTTAGTGATCGAGCGGGAGTGGGTTCCATGGCCGGACCCGCCGCGGCCAAACTTTGTGACGTGCATACCGTCGGCGTCCGCGATCCAAAGCGTGCCGCCGAACAGGTAGGAGATCCGGGTGCCGTCCGGTGACCACGCGGGGCGCACACCGTCGGGGATCACCTTGGTGAGACCCGAGCCGTCGACGTCGATGACCCAGATTCCACCTTCCTAGCCGGAGAACGCCAGCCGTTGGCCGTCTGGTGACCAGATTAGATCGTCCGTCGGACCTCGACCTAATGCGGGCAGCGCCGACCGACCCGCGACAGATGCCCGGGTGCCCCCATCAGCGGCATAGATGACCGTGCGAGATGAGCAACAACTGTGAGTCCATGCGTTGCGGCTACAGCGGCTTCTCCCGGCGAACCGTATATACCTCCGGCAGATCCGTTAGGGCGATCCGGGCCGCCCCTCGCCGGATGTCGAGGACGTGGTGCTGGAGGTCGTGCAGCAGATGCCGCAGCAACCACTCGACCGATACCGGAAAGGGGTACTCGTTTCGAAGGAGTAGCCCGCGCTGGTCGTCGGTGATCGCCGGGACCATCGTGGCGACGGCGCGGGCGCCGCTCTGGAGGTCGTTGACCTCTGGCTCCTGGGCCCCCAGCACCCCCGCGACATAGCCCAGAATGCCGGCGATCACTTCGACCGAGTGCTCGATGTACTCGCTGGCGGACCAGATGTCTGACTGGGGCCGCCTGTGCGCGTCGTGCCTGTCATCGAGCGCGGCGAGGCGGTCGAGGACTTCTGCGAGGTCGACAGACTCGTTGCCCACGTCGCGCCCGTCGAAGCCGCATTCGTCGCAGATCTCGACGTCGCGCCCGTCCACCGTGCGCCATCCGTAGCTCATGGCAACACCCCTCACCGTCCATTCTAGAGACGCAGCCACCCGCATGGATCAACACAAATTCCGGCTGATCGCTCTGCAAGACCTGTGAGGGCGGCGGTGGCAGAGCGCTCACACATCCGCAACGCCGATCTACTCGCGGCAGAACCGGACGGGGGCCCGGACCGAATCACTTCGCGGGTCACTCGCGCGCACTGCTACAGCACCTTCGCCCGTTCGTCGACGTCGGGCACCGTGAGCACGATCAGTGGACCGTGCTGCACCATCTCGTCCACGTCGGTACGACCCCAGCGTTTCGCTGCGGCCTCGATCAGCGGGCGCCGTTCGGCGGGGTCTGTAACTACACGTGCGGTCCCGGGGATGTCCGCCGTCAGGGACTGCTTCAGGTGTACGACGACGTGCGGGTCAGCCGTGATGTTGTGAATCCAGTCGCGCGTCCGATCGGCCCGTGGCAGGCCACTGATGAAGAGCAGCCCGTCCTCCTCGGCGTGGAGGAAGATCTCGATCCTCCGTGGCCGGCCCGTTCTGCGGCCGTTCGTGGTCAGGTCGATCGCCTGACTGTGGTGGAGCGCGTTCCTGGTCTTCTCGTCCACGTGCCCTCCTGCACTGCGACTCACCGTAAGGTCAGCCGGCAGCGGTTCGCACCACCGCCAAGTCATTTGGGCTCCAGCACGCCACCCGCGAGCGTGACCGCGAGATTGCCCAGGACATGGATCGGCTGATCCAGCGCGAGGGCCAGATGACGAATGGGGCAGCGGAGACGACAACCGGGAACGAAAACGATGGGAGCGAAGGCTGGGAACCGCTGCTGGGTTCGAGGACTTCGTCCGCGACCGGCCCTGGTCGTGCTCGACCTCACCCACCTGGGTCGCGATACCCGCGAACTCCTCGCCATCGTGGAGGACAACCTGCACGCCAGGGGACGGCACTCCCGCACGCTGGACGCTATCGTGCTGGACACCTGCGACCACATGTGCGGCGAGCTCATCTTCACGGTTTTCGCCGCGATCGCCAAGTTCCGGCGCCAGCAAATCGTCAAAGGTACCCGTGAAGGACTCGACGCCGCCCGCAAGCGTGGCCGAGTCGGCGGCCGGCCCCGCGCCCTGACCTGCGAACAGATCGCCGACGCCGGCATTCTGCTTGCCGCCGGACAGACCC
This sequence comes from Jatrophihabitantaceae bacterium, assembly GCA_036506155.1. Classification (GTDB taxonomy): domain Bacteria; phylum Actinomycetota; class Actinomycetes; order Mycobacteriales; family Jatrophihabitantaceae; genus DASXRA01. Next base: position 2,457 of record DASXSF010000143.1, on the reverse strand, counting down.
AAGCCGCCGTCGCCGGCAAGCTCGGCGTGCCCCGCCGGACACTCAACGTGCTCTCGGCACCGCATCGCAGGGTCCCGGCCGGCACCGGCTGATCACGTCGCCGGGAGTGGCCGCGGCCCGGCGCAGCCGGATGCAGGGTACCGCCGCGCCGAGGCATCACCCGGAAGTAGAGGCCTTCATGGCCTGCGCCAGGTGCACGGCGATGTCCATGCCGCCGGTCGGCCGGGCGGTGCTGGTGATCTCTCCGTCGTGCGCGGTGACGACCGCGTGGACGATGGACAGGCCGAGCCCGGCCCCGCGGGTGCCGTTGGCGGCGCCTCGGACGAACGGTTCGAACAGCCGTCGTTCCTCCTCCGGCGTGACCGGCGGGCCGGTGTTGACCACCCGCAGGAACGCGTGCCCGTTGGCGGTGCCGGAGGTCACCGTGACGTGTCCGCCGGCGTGGTTGTAGCGCAGCGCGTTGTCCAGCAGGTTGCCGGCCATCCGTTCCAGCAGTACCGGCTCGCCGCTGGCCGGTGCCGGCCGCAGGTCGGTCCGCAGGGTGACGGTCCCGTTCGCTGCCTTGTCGGCGTCGGCAATTGTCGCGGCGGCGACCTCGGCCAAGTCCACGGTCGTCCGGCGGAGCGGACCGGCCTGGCTGCGGGCCAGGATCAGGAGCGCGTCCAGGGTGCGCTGGCTGGTTTCGACGGCGCTGGCGATGTCGCCGGCCATCGCGATAAGTTCGGCCCGGTCGGGTTCGCCGTCGAGGGTGACGTCGATGGCGGTGCGCATGGTGGTGAGCGGGGTACGTAGTTCGTGCGCGGCGTTGGCGACGAACTGGCGCTGGCTGTTGAGGACCCGGTCGCGTTCGGCGATACCGTGCTGGATGCGGTCCAGCATGCCGTTGATAGTGGCGGCCAGCGTGGCGAGTTCGTCGGCGGGCTGGCGGACGGGTACCCGTTCGGACAGGTTCTCCGCGGACAGCCGGTTCGCGGTACCGGAGATTGTGCGGATGGGGCGCAGTATCCGCCCGGCTACCAGCCAGCCGGTCAGGCCCGCCAGCGCGGTCACCATTAGCAGCGCCGGCCCGGCCTGGGTCGCCAGCTTGGACAGCGCCTGCCCGATAAACAGCCGCCGCAGGTGGTTGAACAGCAGCAGGTACGTCAGCGCCGTGAGCAGGAACCCGGCGGCCAGTACCAGGCCGGTGTACAGCAGGGTGAGCCGGCTGCGCGCGGTCAGCCGCGAGGTCATGGGGCGATCCGGTATCCGGCGCCGGTCACGGTGTCGATTAGTGGTGGATCGCCGAGCTTGCGGCGCAGGGTGCTGACGGTGATCCGCACAGCGTTGGTGAACGGGTCGGCGTGCTCGTCCCACACCTTGTCCAGCAGCGTCTCGGCGCTCACCAGGTCGCCGTCGGCGGCGAGCAGCCGTTCCAGCACCCCGAACTCCTTCGGGGTCAGCGCCAGCAGCCGACCATCCCGTTCGGCGGTCCGCCGGGACGGATCGAGCTCGACATCCCGCGCGCGCAGCACCGGCGGGCGGGCCGGCGTGCTGCGCCGGGCCAGCGCCCCCACCCGGGCGACCAGCTCGGAGAACGCGAACGGCTTGCCCAGGTAGTCGTCGGCGCCCAGGGCCAGCCCGTCCACTCGGTCTGACACCGCACCGGACGCGGTAAGCATCAACACCCGGGCTGCACCGCGCTGCGCCAGCAGCCGGCACACCGTGTCACCGTGCACCACCGGAAGGTCTCGGTCCAGGACCACAACGTCGTACGGAGTGATGTCGCATTTGTCCAGCGCCTGGCGGCCGTCGTGTGCCACGTCCACGACGCAGCCGTGCTTGCGCAACCCGGACGCGATGTACGTGGCCAGCGGCTGTTCGTCTTCGACCAGCAGCACCCGCATCCACTCAGTATCCCCAGCACCGCATATGGGTGGCGTATCGGTCGGCGATCGGTTGGCGATAGGCGGTCGCCGGTAGACCTGCAACGGTCGGTTTGTCGATCTGGAAGGACCGTCATCATGAATTCGGATGCCGCACGTGATATCGACTGGCGGCAGTTGGTCAAATGGGGCGGGGTGGCGGCCGCCAGCGCGGTGGCGCCGGCGTGCCGCCGATGAGCGCCGGGATCGGTCACGCCTACTCGGCTTCAACCGACTTGTCCGGGCCCCACCGGATCCCGCCGGACACCAAGCCCGGCGGAGGGAAGCGGGGGTAGCGTGCTCAAGGGGTGGCACGGCTGGGTCGGCACGTTCACTGGCGTGGTACTCATCACGGTGGCCGTACTGCCGTTGGCCGCGCTGGCGGTGTGGGCTCTGGCACGCCGTCGCAGTGCCACCGGCACCACGCCGGCGTGGGCGTGGCGGATGTCGCTGGCCGAGGTCGGCATCGTCTACGGGACGGTGCCGTGGATCTGGATCATCATGCTGCCAGGCGACGAGACCGGCGGGGTCGTGAGCGCGGTACCGCTACGGGACC
>DASXSF010000142.1:0-3850 GCA_036506155.1 Jatrophihabitantaceae bacterium | reverse complement strand
CTCGTCCTCGTCGTACGCCTCGAGCAGGAACGCCAGCACGGCCCGGGTGAGGCCGGCCGCCGGTTCGATGACGTACGGCACCCAGCGCTCGCCCTTCTCCTGGTCGAAGTAGGACAGGTCGACGCCGGAGTGCTTCGCGTGCGTGGTCAGGTCGAAGTCGGTGCGGTTGGCGATGCCCTCGAGTTCGGCGAACTCCGAGCCGCCGAACGTGAAGCGGTACTCGATGTCGACGGTCCGCTTCGAGTAGTGCGAGAGCTTCTCCGTCGGGTGCTCGTAGAAGCGCAGGTTGTGCTCGGACAGGCCGAGGTCGAGGTACCAGTTCCAGCGCTGCTGCAGCCAGTACTCGTGCCACTTCTCGTCCGAACCCGGCTCGACGAAGAACTCCATCTCCATCTGCTCGAACTCGCGGGTACGGAAGATGAAGTTGCCCGGCGTGATCTCGTTGCGGAACGACTTGCCGACCTGCGCGATGCCGAACGGCGGCTTCTTGCGCGCGGCCGTCGCCACGTTGGTGTAGTTGACGAAGATGCCCTGCGCGGTCTCGGGCCGCAGGTAGTGCAGGACCTCGTCGCTCTCCACGGGGCCAAGGAACGTCTTCATCAGGCCGTTGAACATCTTCGGCGACGTAAACGTGCCCTTGTTACCGCAGTTCGGGCAGTTGATCTCGCTGAGGGACGCCGGCGGGTGACCGTTCTTGGCCTCGTACGCCTCCTCCAGGTGGTCGGCGCGGAACCGCTTGTGGCAGGACTGGCACTCGGTCAGCGGGTCGACGAACGCGTCGATGTGGCCCGAGGCGGCCCACACGTCGCGGGCGAGGATGACGGCGGAGTCCAGGCCGACGATGTCGTCACGGTGCTGGACCATCGCCTTCCACCACTGCCGGCGGACGTTCTCCTTCAGCTCCACGCCCAGCGGACCGTAGTCCCACGCCGAACGGGTGCCTCCGTAGATCTCGCTGGAGGGAAAGATAAAACCGCGGCGCTTGGCCAAGCTGACGACGGCGTCGATACGGTCGGCGGGCATGTTCCTCCTACGCCGGCTGGTTGTCGGCGGGGACGTTAGCGGTGAAAGGGACAGGGTCGACAGGTTACTCTTCGATGCCGCAGACCTGGAATTCGCCCGTCTCCCGGTCCTGGCCGAGGTACACCTGCAGCTGCGAGGTGTCGCCGCTGGAGTACGTGACGTCCACCGGAACGGACAGGTCGACGCTGGTCAGGTTGATGTCGCCGACCCGGTACGACGCGATCGGGTCGGTCGACGTGATGCGGCTGGTGAACTCGGCCTGCGTCTCGTTGTCCTTCACATCCTGGCACTGCGAGTTGTAGGCCTCGGCGTACCGCTCGGTCTTCACCGCGTCGAAGAAGTCGCCGACGACCACGTGCGCCTGCTCGTTGAGCGCGCTGCTCGCGACCGAGACGAGCCCGACGGCGGCCGCGATGCCGCCGCCGCAGACCAGCACCAGGGCCGCCCCGCCGATGCCCAGCCCCAGCCCGATCCGCCGACCGCGTCCCTCGGTCGGGGGCGCCGGAAACGGCGGGACGACGCCCGGGCCCTGAGGCGGAGCGGGGACGGGTGGGGCCGTGGTCATCACCCAAGACTAGTTCTCAACGCCGCGGTTCCGCGGCCCGGTCGCTGGCCTCGACCACCACCTCACCGCCGGGAGCGGCGCTCGCCAGTGTCTCGAACGCGGACGGCTCGTTCCGGGACAGGGCCAGCAGCGGGGTGGCCCGCACCTTGACGTCGTAGCCACTCAGCGCGCGCCGGTAGGCTCCGACGGACTCCCACTCGGTCACGAGGGTCCAGTACACGGGATCGTCCAGCGCCCGGGTCAGCCGCCCGGAGACGTACCCGGGACGCTCGGCCAGGGCGGCGAGGGCCGCGTGAGCCTGCTCGACGAACCCGTCCTGGGTGTCCGGCGGGACCACGAAGCGGTTGAGCACCAGCATGTGACGAGCGTACCGACCCCCAGGAGCTGCCCGTGTCACCATCCGAGAACCTGCTGCAGAGGCTGTCCCGGATCAACCCGACGACCGCCTTCCTCGTGGCCCTGGCCGCGCTGCTGGCCGGCTTCTTCCTGCCCGGCATCATCGGCGCCGCCGTGCTGTTCGTGCTGGGCGCGGCAATGGCGGCACTGACGTTCACCACCTGGCCCGTGCAGTCCGCGTCGACCCGCGCCGTCCGGATCGTGCTGCTGGTGCTGCTGCTCGCGGTGATCGTCGCGAAGGTGTTCTGAACTGGCTGACATGAAAATCGTTGTACGGTTGCCACGATGACGACGACCGGCTACGAAGCGTACGAGGGAGCGGGCGAACTGCTGCGCGCGCTGTCCGCGCCGATCCGCGTCGCCATCGTCGCCGAGTTGGGCGCCGGGGAGCGCTGCGTGCACGAACTCGTCGAGAAGCTGGGCGCTCCGCAACCGCTCGTCTCGCAGCATCTGCGGGTGTTGCGCGGCGCCGGCGTGGTGCGCGGGGCGCGGCGCGGCCGGGAGATCGCATACTCGCTGGTGGACGAACACGTCGCGCACATCGTGGCCGACGCCGTCACCCACGCGAGGGAGGTTTCATGAGCGACGACGCGAGCACGATGGTCCGCAACACCAAGCAGCGCACCGCGGTCAGCGCCGTGCTCGCCGACGCGGAGGGCTTCCACAGCGCCCAGGACTTGCACGCGATGCTGCGCGCGCGTGGCGAGCGGGTCGGGTTGACCACGGTCTACCGCACACTTCAGGGCCTCGCCGACGCGGGCGAGATCGATGTCATGCGGCGTCCCGGCGGCGAGCACCTCTACCGCCGATGCAGCGAGGGTCACCACCACCATCTGGTGTGCCGCTCCTGCGGGCGCGCGGTCGAGGTGGAGGGCCCGGCCGTGGAGTCCTGGGCCGAGAAGGTGGCCGGCAAGCACGGATTCGTGGACGTGTCGCACACCATGGAGATCTTCGGAACCTGCTCGGAGTGTGCCGGCGAGCGCGCCTAGTCCCGGCGTGGGACGCTGTCGCGCGTGAAGATGTACGCCGATCGGCTGCCCGTCGCGATCCGTCAGCTGCTCACCGACATATTCATCGTGATCTGGGTCTATGCCTGGGTCCGCATCGGGATCTGGGTGCACGACATCGTGCTCAAGCTCGGCGTGCCCGGCCAGAAGCTGGAGTCCGCCGGCAACGGCATCGCCGGCAACCTGGCCGACGCCGGCGGCAAGGTGGGTCGCGTGCCGCTGGTCGGCGATCAGCTGACCAGGCCGTTCACCGGTGCGGCCGACGCGGCCAGGTCGCTGGCCGACGCCGGACGGCAGCAGCAGGAGGTCGTCGGCAACATCGCGCTGGTGGTGGCGCTGGCCGTGGTGGCGCTGCCGCTCGCGCTCGTGCTGTTCCTGTGGCTGCCGCTGCGCTTGCGCTGGATGCGGCGCGCCGGAGTGGCGAGCACGGTACGCGACGAGCCGGCCGGGCGCGACCTGCTCGCCCTGCGCGCGCTGGCGAGCCGGCCGCTCGACCAGCTGACCAGGCTGGGCCCGGACATCGCCCAGTCGTGGCGTAACGGCGACGCGTCCGCAGTGGACGCGCTCGCCGCGCTGGAGCTCAGGAATCTCGGGTTGAGACCGACCGGTCGCCGGCGTTGACCACGCCGTCGGGCGGGCCGGGATCGGCCCGGCCCGTCGCCGACTCCTCGTCCTCATCCTCGAGGTCCTCGTCGATCCAGTAGTGCCGGGCCAACGGGACGACGGCCCAGAACGTCAGGAACCAGCCGCCCGCGATGACGGTCAGGATGGCCGTGGCCCAGACGTTGAACAAGTAGTCGGTGATCAGCAAGACGCTCGCGACCATAGCGATCAGCACGAACGCGACGCCGCCGGTGGC
>DASXSF010000141.1:0-3231 GCA_036506155.1 Jatrophihabitantaceae bacterium | reverse complement strand
ATGCGGGGGGCAGGTCACCACGGCACCGTCCTGTGCGATCAGCGGGCACACTCGCTCAGCGAGACTGCGATAGCCGCGCCATGATGCCGATGCGTTCTGGCCTGTTCCTGGCGGTCTTTGACGAGCTCGCCGGCCCGGCGGCCGTCGCCGGGCTGTCTGCGGGGGCGGAGGAAGCCGGCTGTGTGATCGCCCGTGGGGCCGAAATCGACTGGGATCGGCCCGGCCACTCTGCCTACGATCGGACCATGCCGGGCTATGAGCCAGTAGACCTGTCGGCTGCCTGCAACGCTGGTGTGGGGGTTCTTGGCGATGAGCCGGGTGATGTTCCGCTCGGGAGAGTGGACCTGCGTGGCCTGCCGTTCCTGATCGGGTCCGAGCCGCCGTCTGCGGAGCGGTGTTTCTTGCTGCCTGGCGCCCCGGCGTCGGTCGGGATCGGCCGGCTGGCGCGGCGGGTGATCGTCGCGCATCGGCTGCTCGAGCCGGGTGCGCCAGCCGGTCATGCGGTCGGGCAGGCCGTCGCGGAGTATGGGTTTCACCTGGCCGGCGGCGAGGTCGTGGTCGCGCGCATCCGGGAGCGGTTCGAAATCCAGGTGGTGCCGCCGGGGTGGGGCCGTTTGCCGTTCCTGGCCGTCACCGACACCAGCGATGGCAACCGGCCGCGTTTCCAGGGTCGATGGGGCGAAGCCGGATACCGTCTGGTGGAGCACAGAATGGGATGGCCCTCCGGATACTTCCTGTGGTGCTGGGAGAATCCTCATCCAGAGCGACCGGTTGAGCGGATCGAGTTCATCCCGCGCGGCAGCGGATTCGTCGTCGCCGGCATCACGACCAGCGACGTTGATGAGCACCCGTTCGTCCACGGGCCAGCGCGTCCGGTGCGGCTCGTGGCGAAGGACGGGCGGAACGGCGTCCTTGACATCGAGGTGGACCGCGGTGTGGCGACCTATCCGCAGCCGCTTCCCGGCGATGATGACCGGGCCGGCTGGGGAGCGACCGAAGGAGAGTCGGCGTATACGTCGATCGCCGCGCTGCCGTCGGCCACCGTCGCGGTCCGGCAGGGCGACACTGAACTCGGCCGGGTGCGCTGGGGCGACGTGGAACGTGACGGGCGGGCGGACGCCGGCCGGGTCTCGCTGGAACTGGTGGAGGACGGCCGCAACTGGGTGCATGTCAGCGTCGTCGACGACGCGACCGGGCGGCCGGTTCCGTGCCGGGTCCATTTCCGTTCGGCAGGAGGAATTCCCTACCAGCCGCACGGCCACCACAATCACGTCGCGCAAAACCTCGACAGCTGGCATTACGACGTCGGCGGTGACATCCGGCTAGGCCAGCGCAGCTACGCATATATCGACGGCACCTGCCAGGGCTGGCTGCCGCGAGGCGACGTCGTCGTTGACGCCGCGCGCGGGTTCGAGTATGAGCCGCTCCGGCAGACCGTGCGGATCGAGCCGGGTCAGCGAGACCTGACGCTGCGGATCGGGCGCGTCGCTGACATGGCTTCGGAGGGATGGTGGTCTGGCGACTCGCACGTGCATTTCCTGTCGACCCCGGGCGCTCAGCTTGAGCAGAGGGGCGAGGATCTGCGTGTCGTCAATTTGCTGCAGACGCAGTGGGGCGCGCTGTTCACCAACACCGAGGACTTCTCGGGCCGGCCCAGCGTCGTCGACGGCGGCGGCTACGTGACGTATGTCGGCCAGGAAAACCGGCAGCACGTGCTCGGCCACGCGCTCTTGTGGGGCCTGAAAGAACCGGTCATGCCGTGGTGCAGCGATGGTCCCGACGAGGCCGAGCTCGGTGGCGCGCTGGATGCGACGCTGAGCGACTGGGCCGACCGCACGCACGCCCAGGGCGGCACCTTTATCGCGGCACACTTCCCGAATCCGAACGGCGAGCCGGCCGTTCTCGTCGCGACCGGCCGGGCGGACGCGGTCGAGATGCTGGCCCACTCCGACGACGCGATGCTCGAGTACTACCGGTATCTGAACAGCGGCTACCAGCTGCCGCTTGTCGGCGGGACAGACAAAATGTCAAGTGACGTGCCGGTCGGCCTGTATCGCACGTACGCGCGGCTGGACGAGGAGTTCAGCTATGAGGCTTGGTGCCGGGCGGTGCGGTCGGGTCGCACGTTCCTTTCCGGCGGACCGCTGGTGACGCTGTCGGTCGACGGGTGCGAGCCGGGCGGTACCGTCGAGCTATCCGGGCCGGGAACGGTCAGCGTCCATGCCGCGGTACGCAGCATCTTCCCGCTCCGTTCGCTCGAGGTCGTGCGCAACGGCGAGGTCATTGCGAAGGCAGAAGCCAACGGCGGACGGCAGGCCGAAATCAGCGAGGAATTGCGGATCGAGGGCAACTCGTGGATAGCCTGCCGGGCGTTCGGTGTCGATTACCACCTCGATGAATGGGGGCGCCGGGTCTTCGCCCACACCTCGCCGGTCTACATCGCCTGCGGCGGCGACTGGACGATGACCGACCCCGAAGGCATCCGCTATATCCGGACCCTCGTCGAGGGCGCCCGCGAATACGTCCGGCACACTGCGGTCCGCAGGCCCGACCAGCTCACGACGCACCATCACGGCGAGGCCGACCACCTCACCTGGCTGGAGCGGCCGTTCGCCGAGGCCCTGCGCGCGCTGGAAGAGCGCGGCCGTAGCTGATGACCAGGCCCGGTGATCGTGCGGGACTGAGCTAACGCGGCACCCAGGAACAGCAGCCTTCGTGGTTCTGCGGGTATCTGACACGGATGCGCTCTGGGTGAGGTCCCCGGCCTGCACACCCCGGCCACTGGCTTCGTTTAGGGCAGGCGGCACGGCGGCCTGGCCTGCCCGAATACAGAACCGGACATCCGGTGCGCATCCGGCACGCTGCCAAGACGTGGTGTCCGGCGATGCAGATTCGGCAACTTGTTTAGATCGTCGCTGGGAGCCTGGGGATCTGGGATTCTCGGGCGCTGAGCGGGACTGGCTCGCTCGCGAATCGGCTGCCGTCATCGATTGGTGTTCTGGCTCACGAACGGCCTGCGGCCCGTCCTGCTCACCTGGTGAGGTTGTGGCTCAAGAGAGGTCTGCGCTGCCCGAAGTTGCATTGCCCTGCTCGCCAGCAGCAATCCCGATGGCTAGGAGGAATCCTGTGAGCGGCGATGTGCTGATCGCGGTGGACCCGCATAAGGCGAGCAACACTGCCGCGGTGCTGGACCCGGTGAGCAAGACGGTGATCGAGGCGGCCCGGTTCGCC
>DASXSF010000140.1:0-62562 GCA_036506155.1 Jatrophihabitantaceae bacterium | reverse complement strand
TCGGCACGGCGCCGACGTCGCCCAAGATCACCGTGGCCGCTCGGTTCCAGGCCAGGTAGTCCCAGCGCCGCCCGAGGATGTAGGCCGGGTTCCCGCCGAGGTTCTCGACCAAGCGCCGCAAGGTGGGCGACACCCGCTCCGCCGGCGCGCGGCGCGGCGGCGGCTGCTCACCCCGGCCGAGCAGCACCAGGTGTGTGCGCTCCGCCGGCGTCAGGCGCAGCGCGCCCGCGATGGCCTCGAGCACCTCCATCGACGCCCGGACGTCGCGCCCCTGCTCGAGCCACGTGTACCAGGTGGTGCCGACCCCGGCCAGCTGCGCCACCTCCTCGCGGCGCAGTCCGGGCGTGCGCCGCCGCGCGCCCGGTGCGAGGCCCACGTCCTGCGGGCGCACGCCCTCGCGGCGGCTGCGCAGGAACGACGCGAGCTCCTCGCGCCGCTCCTTCAGGTAGGTGCCCTCTACCACGGTGTCAAGTAGATCGCCCGCCACCGACAACGGGCCACCGGTTATTGGCCGTACCAGGATGGGGACATGCCGCGCTACGTGCTGACGCTGGTGTGTCCCGACAGGATCGGGATCGTGTCCGCAGTGTCCGGGTTCCTGGCTGAGCGGCGCTGCAACATCCTGGACAGCCAGCAGTTCGGGGACGCTGCCACCGGCAAGTTCTTCATGCGCGTGCACTTCGAGGGCGGGGCGAGCGATTTCGCGCCCGTAGCCGCCGATTACGACATGGACTGGGAGCTCGCTGACGACGCGGTCCGGCCGCGGCTTCTGATACTGGTCTCCCGCGAGGGACACTGCCTCAACGACCTGCTCTATCGCTGGCGGATCGGCGCCCTTTCCGGTGACATCGCGGGCATCGTCTCCAACCACCCGGACTTCGAGCCGCTCGCCGCGGCGTACGGCGTGCCGTATCACCATCTGCCGGTGACCGCGGACAACCGGCCGAAACAGGAGGCGGCATTGCTGGAGCTGGTTGACCGCTATACCGCGGAGCTCGTGGTGCTCGCCCGCTACATGCAGGTGCTCTCGGGGCGGCTTTGCGCCCAGCTGCCCGGGCGGATGATCAACATCCACCACTCGTTCCTGCCCAGCTTCAAGGGCGCCCGGCCGTATCAGCAGGCGTACGACCGCGGCGTGAAGCTGATCGGCGCCACCGCGCACTACGTCACCGCCGACCTCGACGAGGGACCGATCATCGAGCAGGAGACGGCCCGGGTCGACCACACGCTCACTCCGGAGCAGCTCGCCGCCGTGGGACGCGACGTCGAGGCGGTGGCACTCGCCAGGGCCGTGCAGTGGCACGTCGAGCACCGCGTTTTGCGCAACGGCGCGAAGACGGTCGTGTTCCGCTAGGGCGGCGCTTCTGCGCGCCGGGTGGTATTGGCAATACCAGGAGCGCGGGGCTCTAAGCACGCGCGGCGCCGAGCCGTCACGGTCGAGGGCGTGAGCGACTCGATCGGAAAATTGTCAGAGCCTTCAGGCACGGTCGGTGCCATGACGACCGCCACGGCTTCGTTGCCGCTCCCGCGCGTCGGTCCCACCGCTCGTGCCGGCGCTGTGCTCGCCGTGCTGCTGGTGGGCCAGTTCATGGCCATCCTTGACGTCTCGATCGTGAACGTCGCGGCGCCGACGCTGCGTGCCGACCTCTCGGCGTCGGGCGCCGGCCTGCAGATGGTGATCGCCGGCTACATCATCAGCTACGCCGTGCTGCTCATCACCGGCGCACGAATCGGCGACCGGATCGGCCACGGCCGGGCATTCCGGGCGGGGTTGGCCGGATTCACCGTGGCCTCGCTCGCGTGCGGGCTGGCGCCGAACACGGCGACGCTGGTGACGTTCCGGCTGATCCAGGGGGCCGCCGCCGCGTTGATGATGCCGCAGGTCATGAGCCTCATCCAGCGGACGTTCACCGGGCCGGCGCGGGCCCGAGCGTTGTCGCTGTACTCCGCAGTCATCGCCTGCGGTGCAGTGGTGGGCCAGGTGCTCGGCGGCGTGCTCGTCAGCGCCGACGTAGCCGGCACCGGTTGGCGGCCCGTGTTCCTGGTGAACGTACCGATCGGCATCGCCCTGCTCCTCATTGCGCGCTCGCACCTGCCGGGTGGGCGCGGCTCGGCCGGCCGGCAACTCGACCCGGCCGGGGTGGTCCTGCTGTCGCTGTCCGTGCTGCTGCTCGTCGTACCGCTCGTCCTCGGCCATGACGAGCACTTGCCGGCATGGGGATGGGTGTCGCTCGGCGCGAGCGTGGTGCTGTTCGGGGCGTTTGTGGCCGTCGAGCGCACGGTGGCGGCGCGAGGAGGGTCGCCACTTGTCTCCACAAAGGTGCTGCGCGCGCCGGGGATGCTCGCGGGTATGGCGGCGCTGTTCCTGGTGCTGATCAACTACGCGGGCTACCTGTTCAGCATGTCGTTGCACCTGCAGTCCGGGCTGGGGGAGAGCCCAGCGCATGCCGGGCTCGTGTTTGCCCCGGTCGCGGTCGGGTTCGCAGTCACCGGGCTCACGTGGAGCCGGCTGCCGGCCCGGTGGCACGGCCCCATCATTCCGATCGGTCTCCTGGTGGCCGGGCTGTGCTACCTGCCGCTGGCGGCCATCCTGCGCGACGGGAGCCGCGGCGGTGTCGCGATGGAGCTGGACCTGCTGGCAATCGGGCTGGCCTTCGGGCTGGCGTACAGCCCGATGCTGACGGTGGCCCTGCGCCACGTCCCGGTCGGTGTCGCCGCCGATGCCAGCGGGGTGCTCGTGACCGTGATTCAACTCGGCCAGGTCGTCGGGGTGGCCACGCTGGGCACGCTGTATCTGTCGCTCGTCCATGGTCCGGGCGCCCACGCCTCGGCGCATGCCGTCTCGATCACCGACCTGGCGCTGGCCGTCAGCGCAGGCGTCGCCGCAGCATTCGGCGTTGCCCTCATGCGTCCGCGGCGCGCATCGCCATCGCGATGAGCGCTCGCGTCATGAGCGACGCCTGCGGAGCGAGTTGCGTGCGCGCGCCGCGGACTACGCTCCGCGCAGCCGGGATGGGGTGTGCGCCGACGTGACCTCGGCGTGCACCGCAAGCATGGCGGATATCGTGGCCGACCACGGGTAAGCCTCGGCGGCGCGGCGGGCGGCGTCCCGGCGCGTGCACCGTGGGATCGCAGCCAGCCGCAGGGCGGCGGCCGCGAACGCCGCGGCGTCTCCGGACGCCACCTCGCCTGCGCCTGGGTGCTGCGATGCGAGCTCAGCCGGTGCGGCTCCGGCGTGCGCCACGATCGGCGTCCCGCAGGCGAGCGCCTCGAGGGCGGCGAGACCGAACGTCTCAGCCGGTGCCGGAGCCAGCGCCACGTCGGCGGCGCGGAGCTCTGCGGCGACGCGATCGCCTCCGCGAAGATGGCCGGTGAAGCGCACCGGCAGGCCGCGGGCATACTCGGCGAGTCTGGCTTGCCGGGGACCGCTTCCGAGCACGGTCAGCTGGGTCGCCACGCCGCGCTCGTGCAGTGCGCGCACTGCGTCGACCGCGAGTTCGGGGCGCTTCTCGGGCGAGAGCCGAGCGGCGAGCACGAGGCGCAGCCGGGCCGGCGGTTGCGGCTGGGTCGACGGCTGGAAGGCGTCGAGATCCACGCCCAGCCGCACAATTCGTACCGGGGCGTATGGCGGGAACTCGTCAGCGGCGAACCGGGAGCAGGCGATCAGCACGTCGCACGCGCCCGCCGTGTGCCGTGCGATGCCGGCTGCGGCCTGCCGGAGCACCGCGGCCGGCACGGCGGGCAGCAGGAGGGGCAGGGTCCGTTCCAACCGCTCGTGCGACCACGCCACCACGGGCACGCCCCGCGATCGCGACCAAGACCAGACCCAGCGTTGCAGCAGCTTGTCGTGCACCTCGAGCACGTCCGGACGCAGTTCGTCGAGCAGCGCCAGCACGGTGCGGCGGCGCACGATGATCCTGTACCCGGCGCCACCCACCCGCGGAGAGCGCAGCGTGTGCACGGTTCCGCGCGCAGCATCGACGGCTCCGGGCGCGATCAGCGTGCAGTCGTGTCCGGCCGCAACATATCCCGCGCGCAGCGTGTCGGCGGCGACACGGAGCCCACCCGAGGTCGGGGAGTGGAAGTTCGCGAGTTGGACGATCCGCACTAGGGCGTGTCCCCCGAGTCGCGTTCGTCGCGAGCGGCGCAGCACATGGACTTGTGGGACGCGGCGTGCGTCCTCACGACGCCCGCCCGCGCAACTGCGACAGGTCGCGCACCACACCGGCGCGGGCAGCGAGCACGTCAGCGTAGTAGTCAAGCAACCGGTCGACCACGACATCCCAGGTGCGCCCGGCCACGGAGTCTCGAGCGCGCGACTGGGCGGCGGCGAGTCCGGCCCGGTCCTCCCGGATCGCGGCCACCTGCGCGGCGAGCAGTGCCGGGTTGCCGCCCGCCCACAGCCAGCCGTTCTCGCCGTGCCGCACCAGGTCGAGTGGGCCGCCCGAGGCAGCTGTCACCACCGGCACACCGGAGGCCAGGGCTTCCTGCACGACCTGGCAGAACGTCTCGTCCGCGCCGGGCTGCACCAACAGGTCGAGGCTGGCGACGATCCGGGCCAGCTCTTCGCCACGGCGCAAGCCGAGGAACCGCGCCTGCGGCATGAGCCGAGTCAGCCGCGGCCGCCGCGGGCCGTCGCCCACCACGACGACCGACACGCCGGGCAGCCGGGTGACCGGTGCGAGCGCCTCGACCCGTTTCTCCGCGGCAAGCCGGCCGACGTAGCCGACCAGTATGGTGCCGAGCGATCCGCCGGTCAGTGACGCGCGCAGCTGCTCGTCGCGGTGGGACGGGTGGAACAGCTCGTCGTCCACGCCGCGCGGCCACATCGCGAGCGTCTCGATGCCGTGCCGGCGCAACTGGTAGGCCGACGTGCTGGACGGCACGAGTGTCAGGTCGGCGCTGTTGTGCAGCCGGCGCAGCCACCGCCACAGCAATGGGCCCGCGACACGCAGGTGGTATCGGCGCAAAAAACCGGACAGATCGGTCTGGAACACGGCCACACTGGGCACGGTCAGCGCGTTCGCCGCCCGCACCGCGGCATCGCCGAGCACGGCGGGCGAGGCCAGGTGCAGCACGTCAGGGCTGAGGTGACGGAGGACGCGCACCAGGTCGAGGCCGGGCTGGGCCATACGCAGCCCGCGGTAGCCGGGTACTGCGATCGATGGCACCCGCACGACCTCGATGACATGCCCACCGGTGTGAAACCTGGTGCCGCTGGGAGCGACGACGACCGGCTCGTGTCCGCGGTCCGCCAGCGCACCGGCGACCCGGATCACGGAGTTCACCACCCCGTTCACGGCGGGCAAGAACGTTTCCGCCACGAGCGTGACGCGCACGTCACGACGATCACCAGAGCAAGCGAACGCAATCCTGTGCGCAACGCACGGGATGGTGAATTCCCGGTGACCAGCCGGCGCATCGGGCCGGTGACGGCGCCGGACCCGCGGCTGGATATTCTCCAAGACGGCCGTCCGGTGCAGCTGGGCGCCCATCGTCCAGCTGACTGGAGGCACGTTGACCACGACCGCCGAGCCGACAGCGGCCGAGACGCCCGTCGCGCCGAGGCCGATCGCGAGCCGTCCCTTCCCGGTGCACCAGCAGGTGAAGGGGTCGCTGCTCGGGCAGCTGCTGCGCACCACCGATCACAAGATGATCGGCCGGATGTACCTGGTGACGTCGTTGGTCTTCTTCCTGATCGGCGGCCTGATGGCGTTGCTGATGCGTGCCGAACTGGCGCGGCCTGGCATGCAGTTCCTGACGCCGGAGCAGTACAACCAGTTGTTCACGATGCACGGCACGATCATGTTGTTGTTCTTCGCCACGCCGATCGTGTTCGCGTTCGCGAACCTGGTGATGCCCCTTCAGATCGGCTCGCCCGATGTCGCATTCCCGCGGCTGAACGCCTTCTCCTACTGGCTGTACCTATTCGGCGCGGTGATGGCGACCGCCGCCTTCCTGACGCCGGGCGGCGCGGCCGACGCGGGCTGGACGCTCTACGCGCCGCTCAACAACGAGATCAACTCACCTGGCACGGGTACCGATCTGTGGCTGATCGGGCTCGCGATTGCCGGTCTGGGCACGATTCTGGGCGGCGTCAACATGGTCACGACGGTGATCACGCTGCGCTGCCCGGGCATGACGATGTTCCGCATGCCGATCTTCACCTGGAACATCCTGGTCACGAGCCTGCTCGTGCTACTTGCGTTCCCCATCCTCACCGCGGCGCTACTCGTGCTGTGGGTCGACCGGCACCTGCATGCCCAGGTCTTCGAGTCCGCCAACGGCGGGGCGATCCTCTGGCAGCACCTGTTCTGGTTCTTCGGACATCCTGAGGTCTACATCATCGCGTTGCCGTTCTTCGGCATCGTCACCGAGATCTTCCCGGTGTTCAGTCGCAAACCGCTGTTCGGCTACACCGGCATGGTGCTGGCGACGCTGGGCATCGCAGGGCTGTCGATGACCGTGTGGGCGCACCACATGTTTACAACAGGAGCCGTTCTACTGCCCTTTTTCAGCCTGATGACGTTCCTGATCGCGGTGCCCACCGGGGTGAAGTTCTTCAACTGGATAGGCACCATGTGGCGTGGCTCGATCACGTTCGAGACACCCATGCTCTTCGCTGTCGGCTTCATCATCACGTTCCTGTTCGGCGGGCTGACCGGCGTGCTGCTCGCGAGCCCGCCCGTCGACTTCCACGTGTCGGACTCCTACTTCGTGGTGGCGCACTTCCACTACGTGCTGTTCGGCACGATCGTGTTCGCCGTGATGGGCGGGATCTACTTCTGGTTCCCGAAGTTCATCGGCCGGTACATGGACGAGAAGCTCGGCAAGCTGCACTTCTGGCTGACCTTCGTCGGCTTCCACACCACGTTCCTGGTGCAGCACTGGCTGGGCAACGAGGGCATGCCCCGCCGATACGCCGACTACCTGCCCAGCGACGCGTTCACCGCCCTGAACACGGTGTCGACGATCGGCTCGTTCATCCTCGGCGCGTCGATGCTGCCGTTCATCTACAACCTGTACAAGTCCTACCGCTACGGCGAGATCGTCACCGCCGACGATCCGTGGGGGCACGGCAACTCCCTCGAGTGGGCGACGTCGTCTCCGCCTCCGCGGCACAACTTCACGTTCATCCCGCCTATCCGCTCGGAGCGCCCGGCCTTCGAGTACCACTACCCGCACCTTCTCGAGCGACTCGAGACCGAAGCGCACAGCGGGCGAGTCCGGCCCGCCCGCAGTTCGCTGGTCGGCGCGGATGGGTCCTCGAGCGGTTTGCGCGACGGCGAGCCGGGGCGGTAACCGGCCGGTTCACGCGATCGCCCGGCTAACGGACGATCGGCCGGCCCACCAGCTCGACGCCGGCGTCACGCAGCTGCGTGAGCGCACTGTCCACAGTGGACTGGGCCACGCCGGCCGTGAGGTCGAGCCGCACCGTCGTCGTGTATCCGCCTGCGGCGGCGTCGAGTGCGGTCGCTCGCACGCAGTGGTCGGTCGCGATCCCGACGACCTCGACCGTGTCGACGTCGTGGGCACGCAGCCAGTCTGCCAGCGGGGTCCCGTTGCTCACGCCTTCGAAGCCCGAGTACGCGGCCTGGTATTCACCCTTGTCGAAGATCGCTTCGAGCCGGGACCTGTCAAGCGAGGGGTGCAGTTCGACGCCGGGAGTGCCCACTCGGCAGTGCGGCGGCCACGACGCGACGAAGTCGGGATGTTCGGAGAAGTGCGCACCCGGGTCTATGTGGTGATCGCGCGTGGCTATCGCGTGGTCGTAGCCGCCTTCGGCGAGTCGCGCAGTGATCGCCCGCGCGACGTCGGTGCCGCCGCTCACGGCGAGCGAGCCGCCCTCGCAGAAGTCGTTCTGCACGTCGACCACGATGACCGCATTGCCCATGAGAGCCACCCTAATCCGCAGACACTATCCGGGTCGGGATCGCCGGCTCACCGCGCGAGAGCTTCAAGCCGTCCCACGGCAGGCTGACCATTGCCCCGCGCAGATGCTCGCGCGACGCCACCAGGCCGGGCAGGTCGGGCACGGGGTCGCCGGCGCGCATGAGCGGCCGCTGCAGCAACCGGTCGTGCTCGCCGAGCGGGGCAACCGGGCCGGCGACGACCACCTCTTCGACCGCGGTGCCGGTCGCCTTGTGGATCCGATACGCCGTCTTGCGGCCGCCGTGGCTTTCCTTGTGCTCGGAGCGCTTGGCGACCCGCCGCCCGTCCACCTCAACCAGCTTGTAGACCATCTCAGCCGTCGGGGCGCCCGAGCCGGTAACCACCGCGGTGCCCGCGCCATATGCGTCCACCGGAGATGCGCCGAGCGCTGCGATCGAGAACTCGTTCAGGTCGCCGCTGACGATGATGCGTGTGCTTGTGGCGCCCAGCTGATCGAGTTGCTCGCGCGCCTGCCGGGCTAGGACGCCGAGGTCCCCAGAGTCGATGCGGATTGCGCCGAGCGAAGGCCCCGCGACCTCGACCGCGGCGGCGATCCCGGCAGTGAGGTCGTAGGTGTCGACGAGCAGCGTCGTGTCGCTGCCGACCGCTGCCACCTGCCCGCGGAACGCTGCCGACTCGTCGTCGTGCAGCAGCGTGAATGCATGCGCGGCGGTGCCCGCCGTCGGCACGCCGTATCGCTCCCCGGCGGCGAGGTTAGACGTAGCGGCGAATCCGGCCAGGTACGCGGCCCGTGCCGCGGCGACCGCCGCCTCCTCGTGGGTGCGGCGCGAGCCCATCTCGATGACCGGCCGCCCCTCAGCCGCGCTCACCATGCGCGCCGCTGCCGACGCGATCGCCGAGTCGTGGTTGAGGACGGACAGCGCCAGCGTCTCGAGGACGACCGCTTCCGCGAATCCGCCCGACACAGTCAGTACTGGGGAGTACGGAAAGTACAGCTCTCCTTCGGGATAGCCATCGATGTCGCCGTGGAACCGATATCGGGTAAGGAACGCCGCCGCATGATCGCCGACGACACCCGCGCGATGCAGCCGCTCGACCGTCGCCTCGTCAAACGTGAAATCGCACACCGCATCGAGCAGGCGCGCCGTTCCGGCCACCACGCCGTAGCGGCGGCCGTCAGGCAGGCGGCGTGCGAACACTTCGAACACGCACTGCCGCTCCGCCGTGCCGTCCCGCAGCGCGGCGTCGAGCATGGTCAGCTCGTAGCGGTCGGTCAGTAGTCCCGTGCTCACAGTCAGGGCACGTTTCCGGATACGCGGCGCACGCGTCGGCTAGACACGACGCGGTCCGGAAACCCCTGCCACGCCGGCGATGAGAAACCCGATCAACGTCAGATACAGCCCTACTGCGCTGTGCTTGAAGACGCCGACGTCGCCGAGGACGTTGTTCGCCTTGTCCCAATAGTTGTTCAGCGCCAGCAGCGTGACAATGACGCCGACGACGCCGGCCACCGGCGCGACTATCCGGAACGTCAGGGCCGCTGACCCGATCGGCAAGCTGGCCAGCACCGCGCTGACAACGACGAGCGCGAGCAGCACCCAGGCGAGCCAGCCGAAATACGCCTTCGGAAAGGCAGGCGCGCCCGGTTGGTTGAGGCTCTTGTGGAGGTCGCTGAACTTGATGTCCCGTCCGATGATGCGGTACCACGCGAGCGCGGTAAAGCTGACGATCAGCAGGGCCGCACCGACCGCTGCGCCGATCAGCCCGATCACGCCGACCGTCTCGCGGCGGGCGCCCCATGTCTGCTGTGGATAGCTGTAACCGCCCTGCTGATAACCGGCCTGTCGGTAACCCCCCTGCTGGTAGCCGCCCTGCGGTGGATAGCCCTGGTAGCCGCCCTGTTGGTAACCCTCCTGCCCGGCGTATCCGGGCTGACCCTGCTGCGGATAGCTGGCGCTGCCGGGGTATCCGCCCCACTGTGGCTGCCCACCGGGCTGGTTGCCCTGTTGAGGGTTGTACGGCCCACTCATGGCGCAAGACGGTAGTGGAGCCGCATGCCCGTGTCATCGGCCTAACGGGCAGGTGCGCTCGCCCGACACGGGGTCGTGACCGGCCCGTGACCGTGCCACCATGGACGAATGCCAGGCATGCTGTCCCTACCGCAGAACACTGCGGGCCAGACGCTGCCCGCAGAGGACATCAAGACCTCAGTCGCGCCCGATCGGCCGTGGATCACGATCGTCTGGAACGACCCCGTGAACCTGATGAGCTACGTGACCCACGTGTTCATGACCGTGTTCGGCTACCCGAAGCCGAAAGCCGAGAAGCTCATGCTGGACGTGCACCATCGCGGCAAGGCCATCGTCTCGAGCGGCACTCGCGAGCGTATGGAACTCGACGTCAACACCCTGCACGGTTACGGCCTGTGGGCCACCCTCCAGCAGCAGGACTAGCAATGGGCACGAGAGGATGGGCTCTGTCGAGCGGACACATGACCACGGACAGCAGAGCCACCGAGCGATGAGCGCTCGCGCGAAGAGCCCCGCCGCCGCGACGCGGCCCGAGCGACAGCGAGGGGCGACGCACGAGACGGGCCCGAGCGAAGCGAGCGGTCCGGATCGAGGGTCGCGAGGGCGGGGTTAGCCAGTGCGGGTCTCGCGTCGGCGTGGGCATGCGCGCATCCGACTCGAAGCGGTCGAGTCGGGGCTGCTAGGCACCCTGTTCGACGACCTGGAGGGGGCGCTCGTCACGTTGCCCGACGACGACCCGGTGCGGCAGCGGCTGTTCCCGTCGGGCTACCGCGACGACGAGCGCGCGGAGGCGGAGTTTCGCGCGCTGACGGAGGATTCGCTACGCGACACAAAGGCCGAACGGCTACGCGAGTGCCGGGCGGAGCTGCCCTCGGGCGAGGGCGACATCGACCTCGATGACGGTGCGGCGCAGCGCTGGCTCACTGTGCTGACCGACCTGCGCCTTGCCATCGGCACCCGGCTGTCCGTCACCGAGGACGACGACCCGACCATTGACCCGGCCGACCCGAACGCGCAGCTGCGGGCGATCTACCAGTGGCTCACGACACTGCAGGACTCACTCGTCCACGTCGTGATGCGCGGCTGAGTACCGTGATGCCGTGCTGACGATCGACCGGGCGATCCGTGACGTCATCGTGGCGCACGCCCGTCGTGACCACCCCGATGAAGCGTGCGGCGTTGTCGCCGGGGCACAGGGCAGCGACCGCCCGACCCGGCACATACCGATGCTCAATGCTGAGCGCTCGCCGACGTTCTACCGTTTCGATTCGATAGAGCAGCTCAAGGTGTGGCGCGAGATGGACGAGCACGACGAGGAGCCGGTGGTCATCTACCACTCGCACACGGCCACCGAGGCGTACCCGTCGCGCACTGACATCTCCTACGCCTCCGAGCCGAACGCTCACTATGTGCTGGTTTCTACCCGGGCGGAAGATGAGACCGAGTTCCGGTCGTTCCGTATTGTCGACGGCGAGGTGACCGAGGAGCCGGTCACGGTGGTGGAGTCTCATGCGTGACGTGACGATCGAACGGGTGCTACTCGGGCACCGTCGTGCCGACGTCGACTACGACTGTCGCTGACCGATCCCACGATCCGTTACCGACTTCCAAGGGAGCAGACTTCTCTCATGGCCATCGAGGTCAAGATTCCGACGATCCTGCGCAGCTACACCGACGGCGCGAAGTCCATCGCGGGCAAGGGTGACACGCTTGCCGAACTGTTCGACGACCTGGACGCGAGCCATCCCGGGCTCAAGGGCCGGCTCATCACGGACGACGGCGGCCTGCACCGCTTCGTGAACGTCTACGTCAACGACGAGGACGTGCGATTCACCGGCTCGCTCGACACCACGCTCAAGGACGGCGACGCGGTGACGATCCTGCCGGCGGTAGCCGGGGGCTGACGCCCATGCGGTACGACTCGCTTACCGACGCGCTGGGCGAGACGCCGTTGGTCGGGTTGCCGCGGCTTTCGCCGCGATGGGCCGGCGATTCGCCCGTGCGGCTGTGGGCGAAGCTCGAGGACCGCAATCCCACCGGCTCGATCAAGGATCGCGCAGCGCTTTCGATGGTGCGTGCGGCCGAGGCCGACGGCCGGTTGACGCCCGGCTGCACGATCCTGGAGCCGACGTCGGGGAACACCGGTATCTCGCTGGCGATGGTCGCCAAGGTGCGGGGGTACGGGCTGGTCTGCGTGATGCCCGAAAACACGTCCCTCGAGCGGCGCCAGCTGCTGGAGATGTTCGGGGCGCGCATCATCTTCTCGCCGGCCGCCGGTGGCTCGAACCAGGCGGTGGCCGTGGCCAAGCAGCTCGCCGCGGAGAACCCCGATTGGGTGATGCTTTACCAATACGGCAATCGCGCGAACTCGCAGGCGCACTACGAGGGGACGGGCCCGGAGATCCTGCGCGACCTGCCGACGATCACACACTTCGTCGCTGGGCTCGGCACGACGGGCACGCTCATGGGCGCCGGGCGGTACCTGCGAGAGAAGGCGCCGGACGTCCAGATCGTCGCGGCGGAGCCCCGCTACGGCGAGCTGGTCTACGGGCTGCGCAATATCGACGAGGGCTTCGTTCCGGAGCTCTACGACGACGATGTCTTGACGTCAAGGTTTTCCGTGACCTCGTACGACGCACTGCGCCGTACCCGTGACCTGATCGAGCACGAGGGCATATTTGCTGGGATCTCGAGCGGAGCCATCCTGCATGCGGCGCTGTCGATCGCAGACCGCGTAGCGGCTGCCGGGCAGCGCGCCGACATCGCATTCATCGTGCCCGACGGCGGGTGGAAGTACCTGTCCACGGGGGCCTACGACGGTTCCCTCCAGCACGCGGCCGAAAAGCTCGAGGGCCAGCTCTGGGCTTGAGCTAACCCGGCTGGGCGCCGCGCCGTCGGGCGCGGGCGGCGTCGCCGCGCCGGGGTCTTCGCGCGGGCGCTCAGGCGGGTTGAGTCAACATTTCTCGTCGCAGGCGGGGTCGTCGGGGATCGTCCGCACCTTGGTGAGTAGCTCGTGCAGCCGGTCGCGGTCGGCCTCGTCGAGGTCCGCGAACAGCTGCGCCTCAGCCTGAGACACAGCCTGCTCGATGCGCCGCAGCACATCACAGCCCGTGCTGGACATCTCGACGATGTGTCGGCGTCGGTCGGTCGGGTCGCGGCGACGCTCGGCCAGGCCCTGCTCTTCCAGGTCGTTGAGGATGGACACCAGCACGCTCGGATCGACACTCAGCGTTTCGAGTAGCGCTTGCTGGCTGGTGGGTCCCCGCTCGGCGAGGTCCACCAAGACCTGCCGATGACGGGGAGTGAGGCCTGTGCTGGCCATTGCCTTGCGGATCTGAATGCTGACGAACTGCCCATGCCGCGCGAGCAGCAGCCCCAGACGCTCCTGGGTCGCCGGCACCTCGTCAACCTTCACACAGCAATGGTAGCTGGACTCGACAACA
The DNA here is from genome assembly GCA_036506155.1 of Jatrophihabitantaceae bacterium. Taxonomy (GTDB): domain Bacteria; phylum Actinomycetota; class Actinomycetes; order Mycobacteriales; family Jatrophihabitantaceae; genus DASXRA01. The sequence goes on along the minus strand of DASXSF010000140.1, from coordinate 49,196 downwards.
TGATTGCGGTTATCTGATCGTTGGAATACTTCAATGATTTGCAGGTTCGACTATCCGTTCGCCAACTCCGTCGAGTCGAAAGGTCAGCCATGGCCCACTTGCTCCGTATCGATGCCAGCCTGCGCAAAGAGGGCTCACTCTCCCGCTCGGTAGCAGATACCTTCCAGAATGCGTGGCAGCTGGCGCATCCCACCGGCACGGTCACCGTTCGAGACCTTGGCCGCGAGCCACTGCCGTACCTGACCTGGGAGGGCTACACCGCCCGGTTGGTGCCCGATGCCGAGCGCAGGCCTGAACAACGCGCGGCCGTGGCCCGCTCTGCCGCGCTCGTCGACGAACTGCTTGCTGCCGACGCGATCCTGCTCGCCGTGCCGCTCTACAACTGGGGCACGCCGGCGTCGGTCAAGACCTGGCTCGACTATCTGTTCAGTGACCCGCGCACCCGCGACCCGGAGGGACTGCTGCGTGGCCGCACCGCCGTGCTGGTGAACGCGCAGGGTGGGTCTTATCAGCCTGGTACGCCCCGCGACGGCTGGGATCACGCCGAGCCGTACCTGCGCCGCGTCCTCGCCGAGGTGCTGGGACTGGACCTCCTCGTCATCACTCCCGAGCTGACGCTCGCCGAAGTGAACCCGGCACTCGCGCAGTTCATCGAGAACCACCGAGCGTCGCTGGCCGAGGCTCACGACACAGCCGCGACGGCGGCGCGGGAGCTCGCGGGACAGCTCGCCGCGTAATACCCGGCGCTAGCGGTGTGTCGAGGTGGTTGGTGCGGTTGGTGCGGGAGTCGGATTGTGGTTGGCCTCCGCGGGCCTCGATACGAGCAGCGCCACCAGGATGACGATCACGATCAGCGCACCGAGCAGCATCCGGAAGACCGCCATCGTCGGCTGGGTGACGACCGAGATCGCCGCCGACGCTGAGCGGAACAGTGCCGAGACCGCCGCGATGCCGATCAGCGCGGCGAAGATCAGGGCGATGATCAGTGGGCCGGCAAGGTCGTGCGAGCCCGCGGCGCTCGGCGTGTCGGTGGCCATTGGGGCTCGCGCGGGCAACGTGACGAGGGCTAGCGTTGTCATGACGGGCTCCCGTCTGAGCAGGTGACTGCCCGGGACGTCGGGTTCGTTTAGATGCGGGTACCCCCGGCGTCGCTGCCAATCGATCTCCGGGGGTGCTCGTGTTCGGCGGATCTGTGCCGCGATGCGCGGCGGAACTGTACAAGCAAGCGGAGCGGGACCTCGACTAGCGGCGCCCTCCGTTCCGCGCGGATCGTGCGCTATGAGCGGACCGGCTGCGCGCTGATGGTGCAACGTGCGATGGCTATAGGCCTGTCGCCTTGACCGGGGGTCCACCCATGGTGTAAGAGTGCACCTCGTACCTGCCAATGGCAAGTGCCAAATGCGTTTCGCTTCTCATAGGTGCCGGATGCATGCCCACATCGAGGGGGTGAGCTGGCATGGCGCGCCGACCCACGCCGACCCTGCGCCGTAGAGAGCTGGGTGCCCGCCTGAAGCAGCTCCGTCTCGACAAAGGCATGACCGCCGAGGACGTCGCCGAGCAGCTCATGGTGTCGGCGACCAAGATCAGCCGACTGGAGACGGGTGCGCGCGGCGTGAGCCCTCGCGACGTACGGGACCTGTGCGGGATCTACAGCGTCAGCGACGACGAGCGCGAGCAGCTGATGACGCTCGCCAGGCAGAGCCGCGAGCCGTCGTGGTGGCAGCAGTACGACTCCAAGTACTCCACCTGGCTGGAGCTTGAGGCGGCGGCTGCCTCGATCACGGAGTACAAGGCCGATCTCGTTCCGGGACTGCTGCAGACCCAGGACTACGCGCGAGCGGTTCTCGAGGCCACACTGCCCGACCCGGACCCCGAGAAGGTGGACAGGCTGGCCGAGTCGCGGCCGGAGCGGCAGCGCGTACTGGTCGGGGAGCCCCGCGTCGAGTTCTGGACGATCATGGACGAGGCCGCGGTGCGCCGCGTCGTCGGCAACCCCGCGATCATGCGCGAGCAGGTCGAGACGCTGATCGGGCGGGCGGGCCAACCGAACATCACCATTCAGCTGATCCCGTTCGAGGCCGGCGCGCATCCGGCGCTCAACAGCACCTTCGAGATCCTCCACTTCGAGGAGGCGGCGCCCGACGTCGTGTATGTCGAGGGTCTGCTCGGCCAGCACTACCTCGAGAGTCGGGCGGACATTGCCCGCTATCGACGCGTCTTCGATCACCTGCGCGCCATTGCGCTCGGGCCCAAGGACACGATCGCGCACCTCACCGCGCTCGCCAAGAACTTCGCCGGCTAAGGGGCTGGCGAGAACGAGAAGGAAGGCTGAGATGTCTCCACCCAAGCTGGATCGCGCCACATTGGCGTGGCGCAAGGCTGCGTACAGCGCATCGAACGGCTCGTGCGTTGAGGTGGCGCCCATCGACGGGGGGGTGGCCGTCCGCGACTCAAAAGACCCGGACGGGCCGATCCTTTCGTACACGGCGGCGGAATGGTTCGCATTCCTCCACGGGGCCAAGAACGGGGAGTTCGACTTTTAGGACTCGATGAGCGTTCGGGAAACGTAACACCGAGCGCCGCCCATATCGGTAACGATGGATAGGTGAGGCGGGGCGAGGTTGCTCTCGGCGCGGCGTGCGGGTTGGTCGCGGGCGCAGTCACAGTCGGCGTAGGTGAGCTTGTCGCGGCATTCGTTCGACCGGCCGCCGCGCCGGTGATCGCGGTCGGCAACCGGGTCATCGTGTTGACGCCCGAGGCCGTCAAGCGCTGGGCAACCCGACAGTTCGGCACCAGCGACAAGACCGTCCTGCTGACCGGCATCTACGTGCTGCTCGCCGCGTGCGCGGTGGTCGTCGGCGTCCTGGCGGTGCGCCGGATGTGGGCCGGCGTGCTCGGTGTCGCTGTGCTGGGCGCCTTCGCGGTGTACTGCGCGCTCACCGCTCCCGGGCATCACGCGGGCGACGTCGTGCCGTCGATCTTCGGGGCGGTGGCCGGGATCTTCGCGCTGCGCGGTCTGCTGCGTAGCGCCGAGACCAGCGCGTCACGGCGGCAGTTCCTCGGCGCGAGCGCAGCCCTCGCCGGTGGAGCGCTCGCTCTCGGTTTCGGCGGACGCGCGCTCCAGCACGCCCGCCACGACGTGACGAAGCAGCGCGCGGCCTTGAAGCTGCCCGGCCCCGCGTCGCCGGCGCCGGCGGCGTCGGGCGCCGACCTCGGCAAAGGCGCCGTCGCCTTCGATACTCCGAATTCCCGCTTCTACCGGATCGACACGGCGCTCACGCTCCCGCAAATCGATCCGAAACACTGGCGGCTGCGGATCCACGGCCTGGTCAATCGCGAACTCATGCTGAGCTACGACGACCTGCTGCACCGCCCATTGATCGAACGCTGGATCACGCTCACCTGCGTGTCGAACGAGATCGGCGGCAACCTGATCAGCAACGCCCGGTTCCTCGGAGTTCGGCTCGCCGACGTGTTGCGGGAGGTGGGCATCCAAGACGGCGCCGACCAACTGCTCGCGCGGTCCTACGACGGCATGACGATCGGCTCGCCGACCGCTGTCGTCATGGACGGCCGTGACGCCATGCTCGCGATCGGGATGAACGGTGAGCCACTGCCGATCGCGCACGGTTTCCCGGTGCGGATGGTCGTGCCTGGGCTCTACGGGTACGTGTCCGCGTGCAAGTGGATCGTCGACCTGGAGGCCACGACGTTCGTTGACGCGCAGGCGTACTGGGTACAGGGTGGCTGGGCCGCGAAAGGGCCGATCCGGCTGGCCTCGCGGATCGACACCCCGCGATCCGGGGCCAAGCTGCCGGTCGGCCGGGCAGTGCCGATAGCCGGCGTCGCATGGGATCAGCACGTGGGCGTGTCCCGGGTCGAGGTCCAGGTGGACGACGGCACGTGGCAGGCAGCGCGGCTGGCCGGCGTGCCGTCCGCCGACACATGGCGCCAGTGGGTGCTGCCGTGGACGGTCGGTCCCGCCGGGCAACACACGATCCGGGTCCGCGCCTACGACGCGCACGGGGTCGTTCAGGACGCACAACACCGCGACCCGTTCCCGTCCGGGGCGACCGGCTACCACCAGATCGTGGTGACTGCTCAGGCGCCCTGATCGTCACCTATTTCGACCAGGGCCACGGTGACGTTGTCCGGGGCGCCTGCTTGGATTGCGGCCTGCCACAGCTTGAAGGCGGCCTCGCCCCCGCCATGGTCGCGCACGATGTCGGTGATGGTCGCCTCGTCGACCGGATCGGTGAGCCCGTCGCTACATACCAGGTACCGCGACGGCGCCGCGATCGGCCGGCTGCTGATGTGCGGCTCGATCGTGCCGAGGTCGAACCTGCCCCCGAGCGTCTGCGTGACGACCGGGCTGCGGCGCTGGCCGCGTGCCGGCGGCTCGTTGTCGTCCACCGTGAGTTGCGTGATCCCGCCGTCCTCGACGGCATACACCCGGCTGTCGCCGACGTTGAAGACCAGCACGTCCGTTTCGCCGACGACGAGACCCGCGACGGTAGTGCCCATTGCCATGCGCTCCGGGTCGAGTTCGGCCTCGGCGTAGACCACGCGGTTGCACTCGTCGAGCACCTCGCGCAGCTCGGCCTCGGTGCCCACGGCCGCGCCCACACGCGCCAGATGCGCGACGACCAGCGAGCTCGCGTCCTCGCCGGCGGGATGTCCACCCAGCCCGTCGGCGACGGCCACCACCAAGGGTGTCCCGATCGGGAAGAACATCGTCGCGGGCACGATGCTGACCGACGCGCACAGCGTCCACGGCCCGACAACCAGGGCGTCCTCGTTGTGGTCGCGCACCAGCCCGTCGTGACTCAGCGCGGATACGCCGACGAAGCGCACACCGAGGACGTTACCGATCTAGGTCGCCGGTCCGCTGCTCGGGGCACAAGCGCCCGAGGCCACACCCCGGGGGCACGGCATCCTGACCTACGCTTTAGGCGTGACCACACGGGGTCCCGAGCCGCCGATACCGCGGCCGCGTCCCGCCGCCGAGCAGCAGGGCAGCACGGAACCGCCGTTCGAGCCGCGGAGCTGGGGCGGCGCGCTGGCGTTCATGGCGTTCTGCGCAGGCGTGCTGTGGACGGTCGAGATCGCGAATGCCGTTGCTGGGTACGGCCTGAACCGCTTCGGGCTGCGCCCCCGCGAACTCGCCGGGCTGTGGGGCATCCTCACTGCGCCGTTCCTGCACTCCAGCGCGTGGCAGCTGCTGTCGAGCACCGGCCCGTTCGTGCTGATCGGCTGGGTCGTGCTGCTGTCGGGGATGCGGACCTGGCTGATCGTCACCGCACTGGTGGTGTTTGTCGGCGGACTCGCGACATGGCTCGTCGCGCCGAGCGGGCTCATCATCGGCTCCAGCGGGCTGATCTTCGGGTGGCTGGGCTACCTGCTGTCGCGCGCCTACTTCTCGCGGCGCGTCGTGTGGATAATCACTGCGGTGCTGGTCGTGTTCTTCTTCAGCGGGCTGTTCGCCGGGCTGCTGCCCTCGATCAACTCGGCGAGCTCATGGCAGGCACACGTGTGCAGCTTCTGCGCCGGCGCCTTCGCCGGATGGCTGCTGCACCCGCGCGGCGCACGAGCCGAAAAACGCGCGTCACTATCCTGACAGCGTGCGTTTACCCATTGGCATGGTCGACTCCGGGGTCGGCGGACTGACCGTCGCCCGCGCTGTGCTCGATCAGCTGCCCCATGAGGCGCTTCACTACGTCGGCGACACGGCACACAGCCCGTACGGTCCGCAGCCGATAGCCGCGGTACGCCGGCATGCGCTCGCCGTGATGGACGAGCTCGTCGCATCCGGCGTCAAGGCGCTCGTCATCGCCTGCAACGCCGCGAGCGCTGCGTGCCTGCGCGATGCCCGAGAGCGCTACGACATCCCCGTGGTCGAGGTGATCGCACCTGCCGTGCGTCGGGCGGTCACGGCCACACGCAACGGTCGCATCGGCGTGATCGGCACGACGGCAACGATCACGAGCGGCGCGTATCAGGACATGTTCGCCGCCGCGCCAGGCGTCGACGTGGTGACCGCGGCATGCCCACGCTTCGCCGAGTTCGTCGAGCGGGGTGTCACGAGCGGGCGGCAACTGCTCGGCCTCGCAGAGGCCTACCTCGCGCCGCTGAATGAGGCGGGCGTCGACACGCTGGTGCTCGGCTGCACCCACTACCCGATGCTCACCGGCCTGCTGTCGGTGGTGCTGGGCGACGCGGTGACCATGGTGTCCAGTGCCGAGGAGACCGCGAAGGACGTGTACCGAGTCTTACTCGAGGGCGGGCTGCTATGCCCCGACGACGGCGAGCCGCCGCGGCACGTGTTCAACTCAACCGGTCCGGCGGAGCCCTTCGTCCGGCTGGGCCGCCGTTTCCTGGGCCCCGAGATCCTGGACGTCGTGGCGGTATGAAGCTCACGGTTCTCGGCTGCTCGGGCTCGCTGCCCGGCCCCGACTCGCCCGCATCCGGCTACCTCGTCGAAGAGGACGGGTACCGGCTGATACTCGACCTGGGCCATGGCGCGCTCGGCACATTACAGCGGCATGTCGCACCGCACGACGTGGACGCGATTGTGCTGTCGCATCTGCACGGCGATCACTGCATCGACCTCACCGCTTACGTGAACGCGCTGCGCTACGGCCCGCACCGGCGCGACGGGCGCATCCCGGTCATCGGGCCGTCGGGCACACGCGACCGCATCGAGACCGCCTACGACCCGCTCGCCCGCAAGCTGGGGCTGCAAGAGCTCTTCGAGTTCTCCACGCCGCGAAGCGGTGAACTCGGGCCGTTCGCGGTGTCGGTCACGAGCGTGAACCACCCCGTGCCCGCCTACGCCATCAGCGTGAGCGTCGGCGACCGCAGGCTCGTCTACTCCGGCGACACCGGCGAGAGCGACGCACTGGTCTCGCTGGCGCACGGCGCCGACTTGCTGCTCTGCGAGGCGACCTTCGGCCCGGACGACACGTATGTGCCGGACCTGCACCTGACTGCCAAGCAGGCCGGTGAGCACGCTGCCCGGGCCGGCGTCGACCGGCTGATCGTCACTCATGTGCCGCCCTGGAACTCCCGTGACGTGGCCGTCACCGAAGCGGCAGCGGCATTCTCCGGGTCGGTCGAGGCCGCCCAGCCCGATGGCGTGTATTGGATCTGATCTCTCGCCGGTCAGCCGGGTAGGAACGTGAGCCGGACGGTGCGTTCGGCGTTGTCCACGTTCGTGTCCACGAGGCAGATCGACTGCCAGGTGCCCAGTTGGAGGCGTCCGCCCAGCGCCGGCACCACGATCGACGGCGCGATGAAGGCGGGCAGTACGTGGTCGCGACCGTGGCCGGGCGAGCCGTGCCGGTGCCGCCACCGGTCGTCGGGCGGCAGCAACTCGTCCAGGGCGGCGATCAGATCGGCGTCACTGCCGGCGCCGGTCTCGATGATCGCGACGCCTGCGGTGGCGTGCGGCACGAACACGTTGAGCAGCCCGTCTCCCTGATCGCGGGTGAACGCCGTGCAGGCATCGGTCAGGTCGTGGACGCGGGGCCGCCCGCCGGTGTGCACGCGGATCGTCTCGCTGCGCATGTCTGGGACAGTAGACGCGTGGACATCGCGATCCTCGGCCCGCTGGAGGTGCGCGGGGGCGACGCCGTTGTCGACGTCGCCGGCTCACGGCTGCGTGGGCTGCTGATCCGCCTGGCGCTCTCGGCCGGTCGTCCGGTGAGCGCGGCGGCGTTGGTCGACGCGGTGTGGGGGGAGCAGCCTCCGGCCGAGGCAGCCAATGCGCTGCAATCGTTGGTGTCCCGGCTGCGCCGGACGCTGGGCGACGCCGCGACCGTCGGCCAATCGCCGGCAGGCTACCGCCTGGCGATCGAGCCGCAGGACGTCGACGCGACGCGATTCGAGCAGCTGGCTCAAGCCGGTGCCACCGCATTGCGTGTCGGTGAGCAGAGCAAGGCTGCCGCGACATTGCGCGAAGCACTTGCCCTCTGGCGTGGCCCGGCGCTCGCCGACGTGCCGGACGCGCCGTTCGCCGCGGCGACGATCACCCGGTTGGAACGCCTGCGACTCACCGCGACCCAGGACCGCATCGACGCCGACATCGCGCTGGGCCACGCCGCCGACCTCCTGGCCGAGCTCGACGCGCTGTGCCAGCAGCACCCGCTCGATGAGCGGCTGGCCGGTCAGCGCATGGCCGCGCTGTCCTCGGTGGGCCGGCAGGCCGATGCACTGGCCGGCTACGAGCGCATCCGGGCGCAGCTCGCCGACGAACTCGGCGTCGATCCCGGGCGCGAGCTTTCGGCCAGCCACCTCGCCGTGCTGCGCGGCGAGCATGCGGCGACGGCGGCCGCCGCAACGCCGCGCACCAACCTGCGCGCTCAACTCACCAGCTTCGTCGGCCGCGACGAGGAGGTCGCGCGTATCACCAAGCTGCTCGACGAGAGCAGGCTGGTCACCCTGGTCGGCCCCGGCGGCGCCGGCAAGACCAGGCTCGCGATCGAGGCCGGCTCGACACTGGTCGACGACGTGCCCGACGGCATCTGGTTCGTCGAACTGGCTTCGGTCACCGACGCAGCAGACGTACCGCAAACCGTGCTGGGCTCGCTGGGACTGCGCGAATCACACCTGATCGACCAACCCACGAAGCTGAGCCCTCGCGACGCAACCTCGCGGCTGCTAGAGGCCTTGTCCGACAAGCAGATTGTCGTGGTCCTCGACAACTGCGAGCACCTTGTAGACGCCACCGCGCAGCTGGTCGACCAGCTGCTGGCACAGTCCCCACAGCTGCGCGTGCTCACGACCACGCGCGAGCCCCTGGGCATCTTCGGTGAATCGCTGGTGGTTGTGGCACCGCTCGGGCAGCCCGCCCCCGACGCGGCCCCCGGGGACGCCTTCGCCTATCCATCGGTGCGCCTGTTCGCCGATCGCGCCGCGGCGGTGCGGCCCGACTTCGTGATCGACGCGGCCAACGTGCACCCTGTCGTCCAGATCGTGCGGCGCCTTGACGGCCTGCCACTGGCGATCGAACTCGCCGCGGCCCGTACCCGGGCACTGCAGGTGGACGAGATCGCAGCACGTCTCTCGGATCGCTTCCGGCTGCTCACGGGCGGCAGCCGCACAGCGCTACCCCGGCATCGGACGCTGCGCGCGGTTGTCGCATGGAGCTGGGATCTGCTCAGCGATGCCGAGCGCACCCTTGTCGAGCGGCTTGCGGTCTTTCCGGCCGGTGCCACCGCGGACAGTGCCGAGGCGGTGTGCAGCGACGCAGAAGTCCTGGACCTGCTGACGTCCCTGGTCGACAAGTCGCTGCTCCAGCCGTCCGATCACCGATACCGGATGCTCGAGACGATCCGCGAGTACGGGCAGGAGCGGCTGGCCGAGCGTGGCGAGCTGGAGGCCGTCCGCGACGTGCACGCCGGTTACTTCGCCGATCTGCTGCGGGAGGCGGAGCCGCACCTGCGCCGTCGCGAGCAGCTCGAGTGGATGACGCGGCTCAACGCCGAACGCGACAATATCCTCGCCGCGATACGTCACCTCGGCGAGTGCGGCGACGCCCAGGCCGCGCTCGAGATGGCCTGCCACATGGGGTGGTATTGGTCGCTGTTGGGCAGTCACGCCGAGGCGCTGACCTGGGTCAACTTCGCGCTGGACGTCCCCGGCGAGGCGACCGAGGAGATCCGCGCGCTGGCCGAGACGATCCGAGTGATGAACTCCGCATCGTCGCCGAGCGCGATGCTCCCCGACGATGTGGCAGCAGGTCTCGCGCGAATCACCGAACTGGACGCCCGGCTGGGTCGACTCGACGCCGACAAGGTGCCGTTGCTCGCCCTGATGCGCCCGGTGATCGCGATGTTCGCCAACGACTTCGCGCGCGCGGAGCGGCTCGCCGAGGAGGGACTCGGCCACCCCGATCCGTGGATGGCGGCGGCGCTGCGCTCCTTCCGGGCCGCGATGGCCGAGAACGACGGCGACGTCGACAGGATGCGCGTCGAGTCTGAGCGCGCCGTCGCGGAGTTCCGCGAGCTCGGCGAGCGGTGGGGTTTGGCCAACAGCCTGCAGATGCTCGGCATGCTCGAGTCGATGGAGGGCGACCTCGACGGCGCGATCGCGACCTTCGACGAGGCGCTGGCCCTGGTTCGCGAAATGGGTGCCCGCGAGGACCAGGCGCTGATGCAGGTGCGGCTGGCAGGCTTGTGGATCCGGAAGGGTGACCTGGACACCGCGCGCGAGCACGTCCGGCGCGCCCAGGAGCTGAGCGAGGCAACCGGCTCGACGATGGAGGCGCTGTTCGCGAGCTCCGTGCTGGCCGAATGCGCCCGGTTCGCCGGCGACATGGCCGAGGCGCGGCGGATCGTGGACGAGGCCACCGGCCGGCTTTCGCAGATTCCGGTGACACATCCCATCATGGGCCACGCGCGGGCGCTGATGCTCTCGATCGCCGGCAAGCACGACCTCGCCGACGGCGACGCGGACCGGGCCCGCGATCGCCTGCGGTCGGCCTACGAGGCGGCGCTGGGCACGAAGGACATGCCGATCCTGGCTGCGGTCGGCGTCGCCGTCGCTGACCTCGCCGCGGCCGATGGCCGTGCGGTGGACGCCGCGCAGGCGCTCGGCGCGGCGGCGCGGCTGCGCGGCGCCGCCGACCTGACCGACCTTGACATCCGGCGCATCACGGCCGCTCTGCGCACCGCGCTCGGCCGCGCGTTCGACGAGGCGTACGCCGCCGGGCGTGCCCTCGACCGAGACGCGGCTATAGCGCGGCTGAATCCAGCCGCGCTATAGCGACGATCGGCACGTCAGGCCCGGCGTCGGTATGCCCGCAGCGCCAGCGGTACGAACACCATCAGCAGGATGGCCACCCACAAGAGCGTCCAGCCGACATGCGAGGCGGCCGGACCGCCGACGGTCAAGCCTCGCACGGCGCCCGCCAGCTGGCTCATCGGGTTTACGTGCACGAACGCCTGCAGCCACCCGGGCATGGTCGAGGGATCGACGTAGACGTTGGAGCCGAATGCCAGCGGGAAGATCAGCAAGAACATGATCCCCTGCACGGCCCCCGACGTGCGCGCCACCATGCCGACGAACACCGAGATCCAGCAGAAGCTCAGCGCGAACCCGATCGAGAGCGCGACCGCGGCGACTGCCGGCAGCAAGCCGGTCTCCACCCGGAAGCCCAGCACGTAGCCGAACCCGAGGTAGATCACGCACAGCGTCAGGTAGCGAAAGAAGTCCGCCAGTACCGCGCCGACCAGCGGCGCTGATCGGGCGATCGGCAGCGACCGGAATCGGTCGAAGACGCCCTTCTCGATGTCCGCGTTGAGATTCTGGCCCAGGGCGACGCTGCCCATTGCGATGCCCTGCGCGAGCAGGCCGGGCAGCAGGAACTGCAGGTAGTCGTGCCGTGATCCGCCGCCCAGCGCGCCCCCGAACACGTACACGAACAGCAGCAGGAAGATGATCGGCTGGATCGTGACGTCGATCAGCTGCTCCGGGGTGCGCCGGGTCTTGATCAGGTTGCGGCGGGCCAACGCGAACGCGTGGCGCACTGTGCGTATCCGACTCGCCGCGGCGGGACGCGCTGCCGTGCCCGTTGTCGTCGGGGCGCTGAGCGTTGCGGTCATGCTGCCGCCTCCTCGGTGTCGGTGTGGCGACCGGTCAGGGTGAAGAACACCTCGTCCAGGCTGGGAAGGTGCAGGGACAGCTCAGTGACCGCGATCCCGGCGGCACCGAGCCGCTGCACAGTCACGGCCAGCGCGGCGTCGCCTTCGACAGGGACGCTCAGCACGCCGCGTCCCGGCGACTCGGGCGGCGCGTCCGCGATGAAACCGAGGATCACGCGCACCTCCTCGAGGCGGGACGGGTCGGCAGGCTTCACCTCGAGGCGCTGTCCGCCGATGATCCGCTTGAGGCCGTCCGGCGTGTCGTGCGCGATGACGCTGCCGTGGTCGATCACGGTGATCTCGTCGGCCAGCGCGTCGGCCTCCTCGAGGTACTGCGTGGTGAGCAGCACCGTTGAGCCCTCCGTGACGAGGCTGCGTACCACGTCCCACATGTCCTCGCGCTTGGCGGGGTCGAGACCGGTGGTCGGCTCGTCGAGGAAGATCACCGAGGGACGACCGACAAGCGAGGCGGCGAGATCCAGGCGGCGCCGCATTCCGCCGGAGTACGTCTTGGCCGTCCGGCCGGCGGCATCGGCCAGGTCGAACCACTCGAGCAACTCGCGGGCCCGGGCCCGTGCCGCGCTCGGTGGCAGGTCGAGCAGCTGGCCGATGAGCACCAGGTTCTGCATGCCGGTGAGGTCTTCATCCACCGACGCGTACTGGCCGGTCAGGCCGATGTTCTGGCGCACCCGCTGCGGCTCGCCGGCCAGGTCGTAGCCGGCCACGCGTGCCGTGCCCGCATCGGCGCGCAGGAGCGTGGCGAGGATCCGGACGGCCGTGGTCTTGCCGGCACCGTTCGGTCCCAGTACGCCCAGCACGGTGCCCTCCCGCGCGGCGAGGTCGATCCCGGCAAGGGCTTGCGTGTTGCCGAAGCGCTTCGTGAGCCCCTCGGCTTCGATGGCGTATGTCATGCCGCCACGTTGAGCCGCTGCGCTGGCAGGGCACGCACAGCACGCTGGCACGCCGCTGACAGGCCCGATCGCTACGCTCGGCGCTATGTCCCGTCCTGACGATCGTGCGGCTGATCAACTTCGTCCGGTCACGATCACCCGTGACTGGCAGAAGTATGCCGAGGGGTCGGCGCTGGTCGAGTTCGGCGAGACGAAGGTGCTGTGCGCCGCCTCGGTAGTCACCGGGGTGCCGCGCTGGCGCAAGGGCACCGGGCTGGGTTGGGTGACCGCCGAGTACGCGATGCTGCCCCGTGCCACGCTGACCCGCAATGATCGCGAGTCGGTGAAGGGGCGCATCGGCGGGCGCACACATGAGATCTCCCGGCTGGTCGGCCGCTCACTGCGCGCTGCGATCGATTTGGCCGCTCTGGGGGAGAACTCGATCGCGATCGACTGTGACGTGCTGCAGGCCGACGGCGGCACCCGCACGGCCGCCATCACCGGGGCATACGTCGCACTGGTCGATGCGGTGCGCTGGCTCGCCGCGCAGCATGCGCTGGCGCAGCCCAACCCGATCGTCAACTCGATCTCGGCTGTCTCGGTGGGCGTCGTCGACGGTGAGCCGCGCCTGGACCTCATGTATGAGGAGGACGTGCGCGCGGAGACGGATATGAACGTCGTCGTCACGGGCGACGGCGCCTTCGTCGAGGTTCAGGGCACCGCTGAGGGTGCGCCGTTCCGCCGCCGCGAACTCGACGCCATGCTCGACTTGGCGCTGTCGGGTTGCGCGCAGTTGGCCAAGCTGCAGTCCGAGGCGCTGGGCGCGTGAAGCTTCTCCTCGCGACCCGCAATGTCAAGAAGCTGGAAGAGCTGCGCCGCATCCTGTCGCCCTTGCTTGACGTCGAGGTGATCGGGCTCGACGATGTGCCGCGCTATGACGAAGTGCCCGAGACGGGGGCCACGTTCACCGAGAACGCCCTGCTCAAGGCCCGCGAGGCGGTATCCCACTCAGGTCTGGTGAGCGTTGCCGACGACTCCGGCATCGCCATCGACGCGCTTTCCGGCATGCCCGGCGTGCTGTCAGCGCGGTGGGCCGGGCATGAGAAGGACGACGGGGCCAACCTGCGGCTCGTTCTCGATCAGCTCTCCGATGTACCGGACGAGCGCCGGTGCGCGGCGTTCGTCTGCGTGGCCGCGCTCGTCACGCCGGCCGGCATGGAAACCGTTGCCGAGGGACGCATGCCCGGGCGGGTTGTGCGCGAACCGCGGGGCACGAACGGCTTCGGCTACGATCCGATCTTCGTCGCCGACGGCAAGCAGCTGACCAACGGCGAGCTGCCACCCGCCGAGAAGGACGCGATCAGCCATCGGGGCAAGGCATTGCGCGCACTGTTGCCGCACGTCGCCGCCGCATTCGGCGGCACGGAGCCCGCAGCCTGATCCAGGAACCGGGCGCACACTGGCGTGTGTGGCGGTGCCCATCGAGGGCGCGAGGTGGCGGTGGCGCGCAACGGCCCTGATCACGGTTGCGCTCGCCTACGCGTGGATCGCAGGTGGGTTGCGCCCGTTTACCTGGCCGGCAGCGGTGTCGACCACGCTCGGTGGCGTGGCAATCTTCGCCCTGGCGTGGCGATACCGGGGGACCACGACGCCGGAGCCGCACGACGGCAGGTACCTGGTGGCCTGGACGGCTTGGCTCGTCGCGGTCACGGGCTGGGAGCTGTGGGCACTGTCCATGACGCCGCGCTCGACGCATCCGACGCTCAGCTCGCTGATCAACAGCGCCATGGAGACGCACCCGGGACGCTCGATCGCGGTCCTGGCATGGCTCGCGCTCGGCTGGTGGCTGGCCCGGCGACAACGATGATCGGCCAGGCGGCAATCCTCGGCGGCTTCGCCGCGCTGGCGGTGTCCGCCGTGATCCTCCTGCTGACGTCGCGAGGCCGCCCGGGGTCGACGCCTGCCGCATACCTGACGACGGTGATGCACCACCCTGCCGGCCGGTGGGCGCTGCTCCTGCTCTGGATGTGGGTGGGCTGGCACTTCTTCGTCCGCTGACGCTCATACTCGGGTGAATGGACTGGGCGGCACTGTGCGACCGGGACCGGCTGGGCTTGCTCGAGCAGCCGGCCAGCGCCATCACGAGCGTCGCGTTCGTGGTGGCCGCGGCCGGCATTCTGGCGGGACGCCCACGGGGATCCCTCACGCCGACTCGGGAGCAGCAGACCGTGTTCGCGCTGCTCACGGCGGGGATCGGCGTGGGATCGTTCGTCCAGCACGGGCCGCACCCGTCCTGGCAGGCCTATGTGCACGATCTGCCGCTGGCTGCCGTGTTGGTGTTCGTCGCGACCGACGCGGCCTCCGACCTCGCCGGACGCGAGCTGTCGCAGGGCTGGTGGCTGGTCCCGTCGGCGGCGATGGTGCCCGTCGTGGCCGCTGGACCGGCGGCGTCCACCGCGGCGCAGGCGGCGATGGCCGCCGCAGCCATCGGACTGAACCTGCTGCGGGCGGTGCACCGTCCCGCCCTGCGCGCTTCGGTACTCCTGGCGCTGGGAACGGCGGCCGCGGGCGCCGTGCTCGGCAGGCTCACGGGCCGGGGGTCGCGGTGTGGGCCCGAGAGCCTCATCCTGGGTCACCCCCTGTGGCACCTGCTGGCGGCTGCCGCGTTGTGGCGGCTGGCGGCCGCAGTCGGCGCGCGACGCCCGTCTATGGTCCGGCTACGGTAAGCGCGTGTTGGACGATCACGATGCCGCCTTCGGCTACGCGGATGCTCTGCTGGTTGGCGACCGGGTGCGGTTGCGCGGTACCCGGGAGGACGACCTGCCGACGCTCGCCCGCTGGCTGATGGATCCGGCGATTCGATCCACACAGTCGAACATCGTCGTGCCGCTGTCCGAGGCGGCGGCCCGCGAAATGATTGCGGGGTGGAGCAAGAACGACGGCACCGACATCGGGTTCTCGATCGAGGCGCTGGACGGTGAGCGCCTGGTCGGCCACACCGGTCTGTTCGGAGGTGGCGTCAAGGACCGCCGCCGCATGGTCGGCATCTACCTAGGCCGCCCGTTCCTCAATCAGGGCTACGGTACGGATGCCATGCGGCTCGTCGTCGACTACGGCTTTCGTGAACTCGGGCTGCACCGCATCGAGCTGAACGTCCTCGCGTTCAATACCCGGGCGATTGCCGCCTATCGCAAGGCGGGCTTCACCGAGGAAGGCCGGGCGCGCGAGGCGGTGTTCCACGACGGTCACTGGTACGACGAGGTGAGCATGGCGATCCTCGCTCGTGAATGGCGTTCATGACCGACGTGCTGTTCCGGCCGGTGGCAGACGTGGCCGGCATGCTGCACCGCAAGGAGATCTCGTCGCGCGAGCTGACCGAGTTGCTGTTCGCGCGCACGGACGCGGTGAACCCGACGCTGAACGCCGTCGTAGCGCAACGCCGGGAGGCGGCGCTCCGTGAGGCGGCAGCGGCCGACGAGGCGACGGCGCATGGCGTCACTGCGGGGCCCTTGCACGGCCTCCCCATCACGATCAAGGAGAGCTTCGACGTCGCGGGGCTTGGCACCACGTGGGGCAATCCGGCATTCCGCGACTTCGTCGCCACGACGGACGCGACCGTGGTGCACCGGTTGCGGGACTCCGGGGCGATCGTCACCGGCAAGACGAACGTGGCATTCATGCTCGCCGACTTCGCGCAGACCGCGAACGACCTCTACGGCGTGACGCGCAACCCGTGGGCGGCCGGGCGCACGCCGGGCGGCTCCTCCGGCGGAGCGGCGGCGGCCGTCGCCGCGGGGCTGACGTTCCTGGAGCACGGCACCGACCTGGTCGGCTCGGTGCGCATCCCAGCGAGCTTCTGCGGGGTCTACGGCCTGCGGCCCAGCGTCGGCACCGTCCCGCTGACCGGGATGCAGCCGCCCGGCGTGGTTGCCGGCCCGAGCGACATGACGTACCTGTCGGCAGTGGGGCCGCTGGCGCGGTCGGCAGCCGACCTGCGGATCGCATTGCGGGTCGTGGCCGGCCCGGAAGTCCCCCAGGCGAGCGCCTATTCGTGGAAGCTCGCCGCACCCCGCCGTTCCCGGCTGCGAGACTTCCGCGTGGGCGTCGTGCTGGATCACCCCGCGGCGCCGGTGACCAGCGAGGTCGGAGCCGGCCTCAGCGCAGCCGTCGATGCAGTCGCGACGGCCGGTGCCACCATCGTCGAGGGCTGGCCGTCGGGCGTGGATCCCGTACGGGATGCGGAGTCCTTCGGCTTCCACGTCGGGCTGTTCTTCGCCTACGCCCAGCCCGGAGACGACCTGCCGGCGTTCGTGGACGTGATCGCGCAGGAGCAGCGGCGCATGGCAGCGCGCGCGGCATGGACGCGGTATTTCGCCGACCTGGACGTCTTCATCTGCCCGGCGACGTTCGCCGGGGCGTTGGCACAGGACGACCGTGACGATCGGTTGGCGTTCTGGACGGCGCATCCCGCGCTGGCCGGCCTGCCGGCGGTGGTCGCACCGGTCGGGCGCACGCCCGCGGGACTCCCCGTCGGCGCACAGCTCGTCGGACCGCTGCACGAGGACGACACCGCGATCACGTTCGCCGAGCTGCTCGCCGAGGTCGTCGGCGGCTACGAGCCACCCAACTGATCCGCCGGTGCGTGTCTCAGCGCTACAAGCTGATCCAGTCGGTCTGCACCACGATGTCGCTCGCTGTATGGCAGTAGATACGGAACGTGCCGGTGGGCACCGGTGTCGCGGTGAAGTAGCCGACGTCGTTGACCCGGGCCGCACCGGACGTCCCATCGGCATGCCGGATCTCGACCTCGCCGGGCTGCGGCGGCACGAGCTGACCGTGCAGCGCGTCGCCGATGATCTCGAGCTCGATGGTCAGCTGACTGGCATCGAACGTCAGGCAACGCAGGGAAGCCGGTTCGGCACGGGTGCCCGCGCCGGCGAGCGCGTCGTTGGCCGAGTCGTAGGTCAGCGCCGCGAGCTCGGCGTCGATGTCGCGCCACGTGAATGACGCCTTGCCGATTTCGACGAAGCGCTTCGGCACCTCGTCCGCGGTGGCCAGCGCGGTCTTCACCGCGCTCAGGAACTGGTCGTCATCGTCCCACCATGCGCCGGTCACGGCCGCCCTCCCTCCCCGTGGTGATCGCCGGCCCGTCGATGAGCGCGGCTACGTGCGGGCTGCCCCGCAGCTGGTCCAGGCACCGCGCCCGGGACGGGCCGATGCTGCCGATCGGGATGCCGAGGTCGGCGCTGATCGCCGCGTACGGCATCGGTGGGTCGCGCATGAGCAGGGCGAGCAGTTGCTGGCAGCGCTCGCCGAGCTGCGCGAAAGCGCGCCGCAGCGCCGACTCGCGTTCGTGCGCGATCAGCCACTGGTCCACCTGCGTGGTCTCCTCGTCGGCCGGCAGGTCGAGCTCGGTCTGCGCCAGCTGCCGCTCGTTGCGCCAGCCGCTGCGCTGGACGCGCAGGCACTCGCGCCGTGTCGTCGTCGCCAGCCAACCCGGCAGGGCGGCCGGCTCGCGCAGCGACGGCAGGTACTCGACCAACCGCAGCCACACGTTCTGCCCTACGTCGTACATGTCCGCCTCGCTCAGCCGGAACCGCCGGCAGATCGACCACACCAGCGGGGCAAACCGCTCCACGATCTCGTCCCACGCTGTCTGCTCGCCCTCCGTGGCCCGCGCAACGAGCGCGATGACGGTCGGGTCGTCGCGCATCGGTCGCCCCCTCGGCATACGGATCACTCGGGGTGATCGTAAGCCCAGATGTCTACGCCGGGTTGTCCCGGCACGATTCCTGCCTCATTCCTCGTGTGAAAGCGCTTTTGACGGGTCGGAGGCGCGCAGACCCCGCCTTGATACAGCGGGCCGCCGGCCGCTCAGGTCCCCAGCCCGATGAAGCTGGCGGCGGTCGCCAGCTCAACGGGTCTGTCGAGCGCGTGCTGGCGGCTCGCAAGCATGGCGTGAGCGAGGTCGGCGCCGGCCTCCAGAGACGTGTGAATGCTCTCCATGACGGGCACCGTCGCGGCGTCGTTCACCACGGTGATGCTGGAGACCACGCCGGCGCTTCCCATGCCGAGCAGGGTCGTGGCAAGGCCGAGCAACTCGTCGGTGCCGACGGCGGCGACCCTGCCCGAGTCGCATGCCGACAGGACAAGACGATACGGCGCACGCTTCAGGCGCTCGAAGTCGTAGACGGTGAGCGGGCCGTCGTGCAGCCGCAGCTCGGAGAACATCGGGTTGTCGACGCGCAGTTTGCCGTGGGCGGCGATGTGCGCCAGGGACGCGCCGTCGATCGCGGCGATCACCGGCTCGGTTCGAGCACGGTCACGTTCCAGCAGCAAGGCGTCAGGCCGGCGAGCCGCGACGGCGTGCACCTCTGCGCCTTCGGTGCCGAGACCAGGGCCGGCGACGAGCACGATCCGCTGATCGCTGGGCTGCGCGATGCGGCGGGCGCGAAGCCACATGGCTGCCGACGGCGCCACCGTGAAGGGGTGAGCGAGCAGCGACGGTGCGATACCCCACGGGCTGGCGTGCATCCGGCTGGGCGGCACGATCACAACCGGAGCGTCCGTGATCTGGCCGACGACATCGCCCAGCACGGCGCGCTCGAACCGCATCCCTACCTCGGCGAGGTCGACCCTCCCGCCACGCCCGACGCGCCGCAGCTGGAACTGGGCATACCCGATCATCTCCATCGCGTCGCGCAGCGGGCCGATCTCGTAACGTTCGACGGTGTCCTTGTGGACGACCATCGCATACAGCGCTTCCTCGAGATCGACCAGCTCCACCAGAACAGCGTCGTCCGCGGCTTCGATGAGATCGTCGACATCGACACGGGACGGCGAATCCTTGGCGCTCGCCCCGCGATGGTGCTGCTGGGCACGGATCGCCGCCTCGTGGCGGCTGCGTTCGCGTTCCAGCCATGTGGTGGGCAGGCCGGCGGCGCGTGCCTCATCCAGGCGGCTGGCCACCGCCCGCAGCGCGGCGAGCTGACTGACCAATGATGTGTCACCCGGTGCCAGCACCGACGGCGCCAGCAACGTCGTGGCCCTGGTGCGTTCGGTCCATTCGAGCAAGGTTCGGTCGCTCGCCCGGACGGCGTGACGCAGCGCGAGGTCGCTCAGTGCGCGGGCGTGCTCGGTGGCCAGGGCGCGCAGCTCAGTGCTGCCGAGGGTCATGCGGTGCTCGTCCAGCGCGTCCAGCCCACGCCCGCACGCCGCGAGCACTCGACCGGCGTCGCGCCCGTCAGTGTCGTAGGCCAGGGCGTGCGCCAGCCAGCCGACCGACCTGCTCAGCGCCGAGCCCCGATAGCGTCGCGAAGCGGCTGCCTGGAACAACGAGCGCGCCGAGCCGTTGTCGCGCCGGACAGCGATCTCGCCGGCGAGAAGGAATGCGATCGTCGCATCGTCGCTGTGCTCTGCTCGCAGCGTCTGGGCGATCTCGGTGGCGGCTTTGAGCATCGAGGGGTTTGCCTGTCCGGCCGCGAACTGGCAGCGCAGCCGCATCAGCCGGCTGCGCACGAGCCACCAGGCACGCTGCTGCGCCTGGAACGTTCGAGACGCTTGCCGGGCGAACCCCTCGCCGCCTTCGGGCTGACCGGCGGCGAGTGCCGCCGTGGCCGCAGCCAGCAGCAGGTCGGCACGCCTGCTTGGCTGCAGATTCGGCCAGTCGAGTGCCCCGGTTGCGACCTGCAACGCGTCAGATGGCAGTCCCGCGGCCAGCAGTACGCGGCACTTGTCGAAGATGAATTCAGGAAACCGGACGCCTAGTCTGCGGTAGCGTTCGTCGGCGAGGGCGAGCAGACGGAGGGCCTCGGGAAGGTTCCCACGCAGGTAGGCGATATCCCCTCGGTTCTGACATGCATGGACGGCTTCGAGTTCCTGGCCGCAGGCGACAAATAGCTGCTCAGCTCGGACGGCGTCGCGCTCCGCGCGGCCAGCCGAGCCGAGCATCAGATATACGTCACAGCGATTGTTGAGTGACCGTGCCTCCCAAATGACGTCGTTCGTCGACCGGAACGTCAAGATCGCCGCCCGCAAGTCGCCGAGCGCTTCTCGTTCGCGCCCGAGCAGCATGAGGATGTGCGCACGCCGCAGCTGCGCGCGAGCTCGCGTGGCGCCCCGAGAGAGCTCCAGGGCGCGTGTTAACCGGGCCAGTCCGGTGCGACTGCGCCCTGCGACCACCTGGGTGCTGCCCTGGGTTGCGAGTACATCTGCGATGCGCTGCTCTCCGCCTGCGGATTTCGCGGCCCGAAGCGCACTGCGCAGTTCGCTTAGTGCCGCATCGACCTCGCCCCGGTCGCGCAGCACGATCCCCAGTGCCTGATGGGCATATGAGCGCTCCAGAGCCGACGGCGCCTCTGTCAGCAGCCGACGTGCCTGATGCTCGGCATCGCGTGGGCGCGACAATGCGAGTGGCAGGAGGTCCTCGGGCCGATACTCGCTCACATCGCAGTCGCACTTTTGTCGATCAGGTCGGCTTCAGGATCGCGCCGACGCGCGGTCGCGCGTTCTGCCGCGCCATCGTCAGCAGCGCGTCGGCCGCCTGGCGGCCGCTCTCACCAGTCTCGGACATCCGCGCTGCGATCATTCCTGCGACGATAGGCGTGGAAAACGAGGTCCCGCTCCATCGCGCCATGCCGTGCTCGAACTTGTGCGCCTCATCCATGCGCGGCGGCTCTTGATACGTGTAGACCCCGTTGGGAAACGCGTTGACGATGTCGACGCCCGGCGCATAGACGTCGACCCAGCTCCCGTAGTTCGTAAATTCCGCCCGCTTGTTCTGCTGGTCCAGCGCACCGACTGAGACTGCCCACGGGAATGCGGCGGGCCAGAATGGGCCCCGATGCTGGTCATTGCCGGCCGCCGCAACGAGTACGGTCCCCTTGTAGTGGCGCAGTCGGCTCTCCCAGAAGACGTCGAAGCTCAGCGGGGGGAGATTGTGCCTGGTCAGGGTGCCAGCGGACAGGGAGATGATGTCGGGCACCCGGTCGAGCGCATCATCCAGCTGGGTGATGATCTCGGACTCGAAGATAGTGCCGCCATGCGTCAGGAAGCCCTCGACGCGCACCTGCGCCGCCGGCGCCAGGCACCGGACGATTCCGGCGACAAACGTGCCGTGCCCCTCAAACGGCCGGATGTTGGCCGGGTCGTAGCTCTCATCGTCGCCCATAACGCCTGCCAGCCACGGGTGCTGTTGATCGGCGAGGCTCGGCAGGAATCCGGTGTCGACCACCGAAACGAGCACGCCGCTGCCGTCGGACGCTGGGTCACGATTCACCGCAGGATACGGGGGGAGGGCGACGTCCTCCGGTTCGCTCGCCGGGCACAGGCCCGATATCGTTATGTGCAGGACGTGGTCCGGTGTCGCCACACCCACGCCGAGCTGGTTGTCGATCTGCGCCAGCGCCGTCTCCGTGTCAACGTCACGTAAGCGGTACAAGCTCACGCCGTTGATGAGGCTCCGCTCAACGTCGCCCGGGACGATCGCTGCCACCCGAGCCAGGTCGGCGTCGCGAACCAGGATCGCTCCGCCGCGGTGCATGTGTTGCATGTCTGCAAGATCGTCTGACCCCCCGGTCGCCACGGCGATCTCAGGCCGCGCCTCGGTGACGATCTCCACGTGCCTGCGCAGGCGCGTCCTGCGCAGCTCGTGGTCATTCCACCAGGCTGCGCGCTGCTCTGTCATGTCGTGCCCTCCCCGGAGTCCGCTGGGTGCCGCGACTGAGTAGATCGCAGATCGTCGATGTGAATCAAGCAATCGTTGCCGGCTTCAACCCTTTGAGGAAATCGTCGAGGAGCGCGACCTGACGGGCGCGGGGGAACGTCCTCGGGTCGAAGAGCGCCTGCACGACCAGGCCGTGGGTGAACGCAGCCACTATGGCCACAAGATCGTCGGGGCGGCCCGCCGGCAGGTCGCCGCGGCGCTGGGCGTCCACGACCAGCGGATACAACCGGGCACGCCAGCGTTTGTACCGGGCCCGCTCCGCGGCGTGGAGTTCGGCATCGCCGAGTGCGGCGTCCCACGAGCTGACCCATACCCGGTTCATCGTCCGCGACGTCGCGGAGAGCGGCAGCACGTCGAGCAGCGCCTCGCGCAGCCCGCCGCCCTGCCGCAGCGGCCGGGTCGTGCTGCGCTCCTCGGCGACGGCGAGTGCGTGCCGTACGAGCGCCTCCTTGGACGGGAAGTAGTGGGTCAGCAGACCCGTAGAGGCTCCCATTTCGGCGGCCACGGCACGCAATGTCAGGCCGCCGAAGCCGTGTCGGGCGAGCACCCGCCACACCGCCTCGGAGACGTCACGCCTGCGAGCCTCGTGGTCAGTCGGTGCTGGCATGTGAGCTAGCATACGTACCGAACGTTTGTTATGGATGGAGGACGCGATGCTGAAGCTGTCCCTGAGCGACGACGCCGACCTACGCGCGCTCGAGCCCTGGCATGCAGGCGAGTTCACGGAGTTCCTGGAGGGCGCCCGCCCGCATCTCGCGCCATGGCTGCCCTGGGCGACGACGATCACGGACGAGGCGGGCGCTCGCGAGTTCCTGCAGCGCTACGCCGAGCGGCACGCGGCCGACGACGGACACATCTTCGGGATATGGCTCGGCGATCGGCTGGTGGGTGGCGCGCTGTTCCGGGTGTTCGACGTGGCGTTCGGGGTTGCCGAGCTCGGTGTATGGCTGGCTCCCGACGCGCAGGGCCGCGGGCTGATGACGACCTCGGTGCGGCACCTGATCGCGTGGGCGTTCGAGCGCGGCGTGCACCGCATCGAATGGCACTGCACACCGAGCAACGAGCGCAGCATCGCTGTGGCACGACGGCTCGGCATGACCCGAGAGGGCGTGCTGCGCAGCGCCTTTCCGGTGGCCGGCGTCCGGCAGGACATGGAGGTGTGGTCGCTGCTGGACACTGACCAACCGTTACCGTGACAGGCATGCGAGTGACCGGACTGGGCCACGCCAGCATGCTGATCGAGACCGCGTACGGCAGTGTCCTCACCGATCCCTGGGTGAACCCGGCCTACTTCGGCTCGTGGTTCCCGTTCCCGGACAACTCGCAGCTCGATTGGGACGCCGTCGGGCAGGCCGACTATCTGTTCGTCAGCCATCTGCACCGCGACCACTTCGACGCCGAGCAGCTGCGCCGCCACATCCGCAAGGACATCACCGTCCTGCTGCCCGACTACCCGACGTCGCAGCTCGAAGACGAGCTCCGCGACCTGGGCTTCCGGACGTTCGTCAAGCCCGAGTCCGAGGAAGTCGTCGAGCTCGACGGGCTGCAGATCATGATCCAGTCGCTGGTATCGCCGAGCGACGGCCCGATCGGCGATTCGTCGCTGTGGGTCTACGACGGGACGGCGCGGCTGCTGAACCAGAACGACGCACGGCCGTCCGAACTGAGCCCGTTCACGCAGCTGGGCCCGATCGACGCGTATCTGGTGCAATTCTCCGGGGCGATCTGGTTCCCGATGGTGTACGAGCTGCCCAAGCGGGCGAAGCAGGCATTGGGCAGGACGAAGCGCGAGCGGCAGTTCGACCGCACGTTGCGCTACATCGAGGAGGCAGGGGCGCGATTCGTCTTCCCGATCGCCGGCCCACCGTGTTTCCTCGACGAGGAACTGTGGGGTTTCAACGACATCTTCGGCGACGAGTCGAACATCTTCCCCGATCAGCTCGTCTACCTCGACTGGCTTGCCGAGCGGGGTCACAACGAGGGGCGGCTACTCCTGCCCGGCTCCGTCGCCGACCTGACCGATCCCGAGTGCCGGGCACGGCATCCGGTCGACCCGCAGACGATCTTCGGTGACAAGACCGGCTACCTGCGCGACATGCAGGCCCGGCGCATGCCCGAGGTCGAGATCGCCAAGAAGAGCTGGGCACATCCCGAGATCGACATCCTCGCCGAGATCAAGCAGTGGTTCACGCCGCTGCTCGAAGAGGCGGACCATATGGCCGCCGGCATCAACGGCGGGGTGCGGTTCACGGCCGAGGACTCTGGATATGAAGGGGCACGTGGTGACGTTGACATCTTGATCGATTTCGTGGCCCGCGAGGTGCGCGAGTACGCGGGGGAGAAGGTGCGCTACCGGTTCCGCACCCGCCGCGCGTACCTCGAGAAACTGGTCGCGGACCACGAGATCGACTGGGTCAACTCGTTGTTCCTGTCGTGCCGGTTCTCGGCGCAGCGCATCGGCCCGTACAACGAGTTCATCTACGCGTTCTTCAAGTGCCTCTCCGAGGAACGGCTGAACTACGCCGAGGGCTGGTACACCGAGCAGAACGCCACCGAGGCCGCCGAGATGATCGAGCTGGACGGCTGGCTCGTGCAGCGCCGGTGCGCGCACCTCAAGGCCGATCTGTCCCGGTTCGGCAAGGTCCAAGACGGTGTGCTCACCTGCCAGATGCACGGCTGGATGTGGCGCCTCACAGACGGCAAGTGCCTCACCTCGATCGGGCACGACCTGCGTTGCACGCCCGTGGGCGCGTCACTGGCGCCTGCCGAGTAGGCGCCGCCACCAGGGCACGAACGCCACCGGAGGGGACGCCCCGTTGAGCGCCATGCACGCGGACTCGTCCGCCACTCGTCCGTCGTGGCAGTGTTCGCACAACCGCTGGCCCGTAACGGTCGTCTGAGTGGCGGTGCCGGTGCAGCCCGGCCCCTCACACCGTGCGGTTGCCATGCCTCCATGCTAGAACTCACAGTGTGCTTCGCGGCCTGTTGAAGCGCTCGGTGGACGAGGTGTTCTCGGCGGCGGCGCTGGTCGCCAGTGGTGCGGTGACCATCGCGCCACCGCAGCGATACCTGCGGACACTGCGTGGGCTGGCTGCGTACGGCCCGCTGGGCATGCTGGTCAGCGCCGGGGCGCAGCTGCACGGCCACAAGGCGGCAATCATCGACGAACGCGGGTCGACTACCTTCGCCGAGCTGGAGGAACGGTCGAATGCGCTGGCCAATGCCTGGCTCGCTGCCGGGCTCCCGGCCGGAGCGAGCGTCGGGATCCTCTGTCGCAACCACGGGCGGCTATTCGAATCGCTGGTGGCCGGCGCGAAGGTAGGCGCCAGGACCGTGCTGCTGAACACCGGCTTCGCCGGCCCGCAGTTGCGCGATGTCTGCATCCGCGAGGACCTCGCGTTGCTGATCCACGACGAAGAGTTCGCCGCGGAGGTGGGCGACTACCGGCCACCTCTGGGCCGGCTGCTCGCCTGGACGGACGACGGCGAGGGGCGCAGCGTCGACGAGCTGATCGCAGGCGCCGAGCCGGTACCGCCACCGAAGCCGGCAATCCGCCAGCGGCTGGTGCTGCTGACGAGCGGGACGACGGGCATCCCGAAGGGCGCACCGCGCGAGCTCCGCATGTCGCTCGTCCCACCGGGCGGGTTCCTCAGCAAGATCCCGCTCCGAGGCGGCCGGAGCGCGTTCGTGGCCGCGCCGGCGTTCCATTCCTGGGGATTGCTCAGCGCCGCCATGGCACTCGCGGTCGGCACTACGGTGATCGTCCAGCGGCGCTTCGATCCGGCCGCAACGCTCGATGCGGTTGCCGAGCACCGTTGCGACATGTTGGCGCTCGTCCCGGTCATGTTGGCTCGCATACTGGACCTCGGCGAGGACGAGCTATGGCTGCGAGACACGTCGTCGCTGCGCATCATCGCGGTGGCCGGATCGCCGCTGACTCCGGACGTCGCCGTGCGGGCCCGGGCGGCGTTCGGCAATGTGCTCTATAACCTGTACGGCTCCACCGAGGTTTCGTTCGCCACGGTGGCCACCCCCGATGACCTGCGTAAAGCGCCCGGGTGCGTGGGCTGCCCGCCCCTCGGCGTCACGGTGAAGGTGCTCGGCGACGACGGGACGCCGCTGCCGCCCGGCGATGTGGGGCGCGTTTTCGTCGGCAGCGGCTTCCAGTTCACCGGGTACACGGGTGGCGGCGGGAAGCGCACCGTCGGCGGCCTCATGGACAGCGGAGACATCGGCCACGTCGACCGGCACGGCCGCCTCTTCGTGGACGGCCGCGCTGACGACATGATCGTGTCCGGCGGCGAGAACGTGTTCCCGGCGGAGGTAGAGGAGCTGCTCGCCGGCCACGACGGGGTCAGCGAGGCAGCGGTGGTCGGCGTGCCCGACCCGGAGCTCGGACAACGGCTGCGCGCCTACGTGGTGCGCGCGCCGGGTGCGTCGTCGCTCGACGAGGACGCGGTGCGCGAGCTCGTCAAAGCGAACCTGGCCCGCTACAAGGTGCCCCGGGACGTGATCTTCGTCGATGCGCTTCCGCGCACTCTCATCGGCAAACCGCGCAAACGCGACCTGCCCTGAGTTACCGGCGCACCAGCGCGGTCGCGGTGTGGGGCCGGAGGGAGTCGAACCCTCACTGGCACGGACCTAAACCGTGTGCCTCTGCCGATTGGGCTACGGCCCCTGCGTCCGCGAGCCTATCCGTCGAGCTGGAGCCCTCGCCGGAGCGACGTCAGAGCCCGAGGTCACGGCGCAGCTTCGCGACGTGCCCGGTGGCCTTGACGTTGTATTGCGCCTGCTCGATCTTGCCGTCGGAGTCGACGACGAACGTCGAACGGATCACGCCGGTGACCTTCTTGCCGTACATCGTCTTCTCGCCGTATGCGCCGTAGGCCTCGAGCACCGACCGGGACGGGTCGGACAGCAGCGGGAACGTCAGCGAATCACGCTCACGGAACTTGGCGAGCTTGTCCGGCTTGTCAGGCGAGATGCCGACGACGTCGATGCCTGCCGCCGCCAGGGACGACAGGCTATCCCGGAAATCGCAGGCCTGCGTGGTGCAGCCCGGCGTCATCGCGGCGGGGTAGAAGTAGACGACGACGCGGCGCCCGCGGAAGTCCGCGAGGGAGACGTCCTTGCCGTCGGCATCCGGCAGGGTGAAATCCGGCGCTGTGTCGCCGGGAGCGAGTCGGGTCATGCGGTTAGGCTTTCACGAATGGCTTCCCAGGAGGAGTTCAGCGTGGCTGCGGACAGGACGGCTGACGATATCCAGCGCGACATCGAGCAGGCGCGCACATCGCTGGCCGAGGCGGTCGACCAGCTCGCCGAGCGCACCAGCCCCAAGCGCCTCGCCAACCAGACCAAGCAGAACCTGATCGCCAGGGCCAAGTCACCCGCGGGCAGGGCGATCATCGCCGGCACGGCCGCCGTCTTGGTCGCACTGCTCGTCGTCCGCGGGCGTCACCGGCGTCACGCAGCCTGACGGCCGGCTGCGGGGAGCCGCGCAGCGAGTGCCCATGGGCTGGCAGTTCTGGATCGACCGGGGTGGCACGTTCACCGACGTCGTTGCGCGCCGCCCGGACGGGAGGCTGCTGACCCGCAAGCTGCTCTCGGACAATCCGGGTCGGTACGCGGACGCCGCCGTCGCCGGTATCAGCGAACTTCTCGGCGCAGGCAACATCGACGACGTCCGCATGGGCACCACCGTCGCCACGAACGCGCTGCTCGAACGGCGCGGCGAACGTACCGCGCTCGTGATCACCCGTGGTTTCGGCGATGCGCTGCGCATCGGCTACCAGAACCGCCCGCGCATCTTCGAGCGGCACATCGTGCTGCCGGAGCCGCTGTACGAGCGGGTCATCGAGGTTGACGAGCGCATCACCGCCGACGGCACCGTGCTGCGCCCACCCGACCTGGAGGCGCTGCGCACCGAGCTGCGCGCCGCCCGGCGCGATGGCATCGACGCGCTCGCCGTCGCGTGCCTGCACAGCCACCTGCATCCCGGGCACGAGCGGGCGATCGGCACGCTGGCGACTGAGATCGGATTCGGGCAGGTGTCCCTGTCGAGCGAAGCCAGCCCGCTGCTCAAGCTGGTCCCGCGCGGCGACACCGCAGTGGTCGACGCATACCTGTCGCCGGGCCTGCGCCGCTACGTCGACGGAGTGGCGGCGCAGCTGCCCCGCACGCGGCTGATGTTCATGCAGTCCGGCGGCGGGCTCGCCGAGGCGGGACACTTTCGCGGCAAGGACGCCATCCTGTCCGGGCCGGCAGGGGGCATTGTCGGCATGGCGCGCATGTCGCAGCTAGCCGGCTTCGACAAGGCGATCGGCTTCGACATGGGCGGAACCTCGACCGATGTGTCCCATTTCGCGGGTGAGTACGAGCGAGTGTTCCAGGCGGAGGTGGCCGGCGTCCGGCTGCGGGCGCCGATGATCGCCATCCACACGGTTGCCGCAGGCGGCGGATCGATCCTGCACTTCGACGGCAGCCGGTACCGCGTGGGCCCCGATTCCGCCGGCGCCGACCCAGGGCCGGCGGCCTACCGCAATGGCGGGCCCCTCACCGTCACCGACGCCAACGTCATGCTCGGACGGATTCAGGCGGCGCACTTTCCGGCCGTCTTCGGTCCCGATGGCGATCAGCCGCTCGACGTCGCGATTGTGCGCAGCCGCTTCGCCGACTTGGCGCAGGAGATCGGCGACGGCCGCACGCCCGAGCAGGTGGCCGAAGGCTTCCTGCAGATCGCAGTCGCCAACATGGCCAACGCGGTCAAGCGCATCTCGGTGCAACGTGGCCGCGATGTCACCGAGTACGTGCTCACCACGTTCGGCGGCGCAGGTGGACAGCATGCCTGCGCAGTTGCCGATGCACTCGGTATCCACACCGTGCTGGTGCCACCGATGGCCGGCGTGCTCTCGGCGCTCGGCATCGGGCTGGCGGACACGACGGCGATCCGCGAGCAATCCGTCGAAGCGCCGCTCGAGACGGCCCTCCTTTCCCGGCTCGGCGAGCTCGCGGACGCCCTGGAGAAGGCGGCACGCGCCGAGGTGCCCGACGCCACTCGCGTCGTGCGTCGCGCCCACCTGCGCTACGACGGCACCGATACGCCGCTCGCGGTCGATCTCGCCGACGTCGGCGTCATGACGCGGGCGTTCGAGGCGACGTACCGCGAGATGTACTCGTTCCTCATGGACCGTCCGCTCGTCGTGGAGGCCGTTTCGGTGGAAGTGAGCGCGGTGACCGAACCCGTCGCGCTCGCCATCGCCAGTCGCGGCAGCGAGCCCCCCGGCGCCGTGCAGATGTACAGCCAGGGTGCCTGGCGGTCTGCGGCGCTGTGGCACCGGGCGAGCCTGGGCTCTGGCGACGGCGTGGCGGGCCCCGCGATCATCGTCGAGGACGGCTCGACAACCGTCGTCGACGGCGGGTGGCGCGCGACCATGCAGACCGGTGGCCAGCTGGTGATCGAGCGGGTAGCCGCGCCCGCTGCCGAGGCGGTGACGACTCGGGCCGACCCGGTGCTGTTGGAGATCTTCAACAACGTGTTCATGTCGATCGCCGAGCAGATGGGCGCCGCCCTGGAGTCGACCGCCCAGTCCGTCAATATCAAGGAGCGGCTGGACTTCTCCTGCGCGCTGTTCGACCCGGACGGCAACCTGATCGCTAACGCGCCACACATGCCGGTCCACCTGGGCTCGATGGGCACGAGTGTCAAAGAGGTGATCCGCCGCCGCTCCGGCACGATGCGCCCGGGCGACGTGTATGCGGTCAACGACCCGTATCACGGCGGTACGCACCTCCCCGACATCACGGTGATCACCCCAGTTTTCGGGGACGGGCGGATCCTCTTCTATGTCGCATCCCGCGGCCATCACGCCGAGATCGGCGGGCTGACGCCCGGATCGATGCCAGCCGCCAGCCGTGACGTGCACGAGGAGGGCGTGCTGTTCGACAACTGGCTGCTAGCGGCGAACGGGCGGTTCCGCGAAGCCGAGACCTTTGCTCTGCTTACCGGGGCGCAATACCCGTCACGCAATCCGGCGACGAACGTCGCCGACCTGCGCGCACAGATCGCGGCCAACCAGAAGGGCGTCGCCGAGGTGCGGGGCATGATCGAGCACTTCGGCCTGGATGTGGTGCAGGCATACATGCGGCATGTCCAGGACAACGCCGAGGAGGCGGTGCGTCGCGTTATCGATGCGCTCGAGGAAGGTGTCTACCGCTATGAAATGGACTCGGGAGCGGCGATCGCGGTGCGGATCAGCGTCGATCGGGCGGCGCGCACCGCGACCATCGACTTCGCCGGGACGTCGCCGCAGTTGGACACCAACTTCAACGCCCCGTCGTCGGTGGCGACAGCGGCCGTGTTGTACGTCTTCCGGACGCTCGTTGCCGAGGACATCCCGCTCAACGACGGTTGCCTGCGTCCGCTGCAGCTGATCATCCCCGCTGGCTCGATGCTGGCACCGACCTATCCCGCCGCCGTCGTCGCCGGCAACGTCGAGACCTCGCAGGCGATCGTGGGCGCGCTGTACGCCGCGCTGGGTGTACAGGCCGAGGGTTCGGGGACGATGAACAACGTGACGTTCGGCAACGAGTGGCATCAGTACTACGAGACCGTCGCCTCGGGGTCCGGCGCCGGCGTGGGTTTCGCCGGGACGGATGTCGTCCAGACGCACATGACCAACTCCAGGCTGACGGACCCGGAGGTGCTCGAATCCCGGTTTCCGGTGCTGGTCGAGAGCTTCGCCGTCCGCCGGGGCAGCGGCGGGGCCGGGCGCTGGCGCGGCGGCGACGGCGCGCTGCGCCGCATCCGGTTCCGCGAGCCGATGACGGTGAGCACGCTGTCCGGGCATCGGCGCCGGGCGCCGTACGGGCTGGCGGGCGGAGCGCCCGGTGCGCTGGGCCGCAATGCCGTCGAGCGCGCGGACGGCACCGTGGACGAGTTGCCCGGCTGTGCGTTCGCCGACGTCAGTCCCGGCGACGTCCTCCTCGTCGAGACGCCCGGGGGCGGCGGGTACGGTCCGCCGACCAACACCGAAGTTGACTAGATCGCCTCAGCGGATGATGTCCGCCATGACGGTCAGCATCGGAGTGGTCAGCCCGGGCGCGATGGGTAGCGCTCTGGGACGCGCATGGCGCCGCGGCGGGGCCCGCGTCGTCGCCACTGTTGCCGGACGGAGTGCGCGGACCGTCCGCCTCGCCAAGGCCGCCGGGCTGGAACTGCTGCCGGACCTCGACGCGGTCGTAGCGGCCGCACAAGTGGTGGTGAGCGTCGGGCCGCCGGACCGAGCTGTCGAGATCGCCGGCATGATCGCGGCCAGCGCCCGGCGCGGCGGGGTGACACCACTGGTCGCCGAGCTGAACGCGATCTCGCCGATGACGGTCTCGCGCATCGCCACGGACGTGCTGGCGCCGGCGGGCATCGAGCTGGTCGACGGGGCGATCAGCGGGCCGCCGCCCGGCGATGCCGGGCGCACGATCGTCTACCTCTCCGGCCGGTCCGCACGACGCATCGCCGACCTCGATGCCCCGGAGGTGGACACCCGCGTGGTGGGGGATCGGCCCGGGCAGGCGTCCGCAGTGAAGATGTGCACGGCGTCGGTCTACAAGGGCTTCACCGGCCTGCTGCTGCAGGCGATGCTCACCGCCGGGGCCTACGACTGCGTCGATGTTGTCGTGGCGGATCTCGCCGACGTGTATCGCGGTATCGGCGATTGGGCCGGTCGCCGACTGGCGATGGCCGCCAGCAAGTCGGGCCGGTGGGTCGGCGAGATGCGTGAGATCGCCGCGACGCAGGCGGCCGCCGGCGCTCGGCCGGAGCTGTTCGACGCGATGGCCCGGGTGTGGGAGATGGTCGCCCGGACTCCGCTGGCCGAGCACACGCCTGAGGAGGCGGCCCGGGACCGCCCGCTTGCGGCCGTTCTCGCGGAGCTTCGTGGAGAGTGAGCCAGCCAACCGGAGAGGGCCCCGGTCCGGCAGACTGCGTGCCCATGACGGTGCCACTGTCGAACTACGCGAACGAGATCTACCTGCAGGGCCTGGCCCAGGTGCGCCCAGCGTTCAGCACCGATACGTCCGCGCTGGCGGAGTCCGCCCGGGCGGCGATGGAGCCGGGGCCGTTCTGGTACGTCGAAGGCGCGGCAGGCTCCGGCGCGACGGCACGGGCCAACCGCGCGGCGTTCGACCGATGGCGGCTGGTGCCGCGGATGCTGCGCGACGCGACGAATCGCTCACTCGCTACCAGCGTGCTCGGCACGCCGATGCCGGCGCCGGTGCTGTTGGCGCCCATCGGCGTCCAGTCGATCCTGCATCCCGAGGGCGAACTGGCTACGGCTCGCGCCGCGGCCGACCTCGGTGTGCCGATGATCATGTCGACGGCGGCCTCGTACTCGATCGAGGAGATCGGTGCCGCGAGCGGCGAGGGCCCGCGCTGGTTCCAGCTGTACTGGCCCAACGACGACGACGTGTGCGCGAGCATCCTCGGCCGGGCGGGCGCTGCCGGGTTCACCACGCTGGTCGTCACCCTCGACACCTGGCTTCTCGGCTGGCGACCGCACGACCTCGACCAGGCGTACCTGCCGTTTGTCCGCGGGACGGGGCTCGCCGTGTACTTTTCCGATCCGGCGTTCCGGGCCAGCCTGGCGAAGCCGCCCGAGGAGGACCTGCAGTCCGCGGTGCTGCGCTGGCTGCCCATCGCGGTCGGGGTGGACAAGTCGTGGGACCGGCTGCCGTTCCTGCGCTCGCAGTGGGAGGGCCCGATCGTGTTGAAGGGCATCCTGCATCCCGACGACGCGCGCCTGGCCGCTGACGCCGGAATGGACGGCATCGTGGTGTCCAACCACGGTGGGCGCCAGGTCGACGGGGCGGTCGCCGCGCTGGACGCGCTGCCGGGCATTGTGGAAGCGGTCGGCGACCGGCTCACGGTGCTGCTCGACTCGGGCGTGCGTACCGGCGCGGACGTGCTCAAGGCCCTGGCGCTCGGCGCGCGAGCGGTGCTACTCGGCCGGCCCTATGCGTACGGTCTTGCGCTCGGCGGCCGGGACGGTGTGCGGCATGTAGTGCGCAGCCTGCTGGCCGATCTCGATCTGACCATGGCCTTGTCCGGCCACCGCGGCCTTTCCGAGTTGACCCCCGAGTCGCTCACCCGAGCCTGACACGCCATACGCTGCCGAAATGGGCATTGCCGCGCTGGACGAAGCGTATGAGCGATTGCACGCCACGGGGCCGGAATGGGGTGGCAATCTGTCCAACCACGGGCCGATGGCCGCGGAGGTGCTGGCCCGCCGCGGTCACGCCGGCGACGTGCCGCGCTGGGTCGACGCCTACCTGCGCCGGCTCGACGAGCTGCCCGCACCACGCGAGGCGATCAGCGATGCGGACTGGCAGCGCGCGCTGGGCGACGGTTCCCGCATCGGCGACTGGACGGCCTACCTCGTCCGCCAGGTCACCGAGCGGCCGTGGCGGGACGTGCTCGTCGCGTGGTGGCCGCGGCTGCTGCCCGGCATCGCCGCCGGGGCGACCCACGGGGTGATCCGCACCGGCCACGCCGTTCGTACGCTCCGCTCCGGCGACGAGTCGGATGCCGCCGTGGCAGAGCTCGGCTACGCACTCGGGTACTGGGCGGCACGGTCCACTTCCGTGCCCGGCGTGCGTGAGCCGAACGGCCGACTCGACCCCGGAAGCGCGCTTGCCGGTATCCCGCACCTCGCCGAGCAGAGCGGACCCATCGCGGGCCGGCTCGCTCGGCTGGGCGAACTCGCCGGCTGGCCGGAGTCGGTCGCAGCGCTTTCCGGTGTGGCGGACGCCGATGCTGCCCACGCCCGGCTGCTCGAACTCGTCGACGCCGCCACGCTGCGCTACCTGAGCCACGGCTACGGCAGCCCGGTGCTGCTCGTACATACCGCCACTGCCCCGAATGCGGTGCTTTCTGTCCTGCCGGTGCTGCCACGCGAGATGTGGGCGCCGAGTCTCGGAGCCGTGTGGGCGGCCAGCGCCGCGATCACCTCGGCCTATGCGCCCGACGCTGCGCGCGAGGAGCGCACGCCCGCGCCGGCCAGCCCGCACGACGTCGTCGAGCAAGCGGTCGCACACGGCGACGAGCATGTGATCAAGTTCGCCGACACCGCTGTCGACGTGTACGAGCGCACCGCTGACCCGGACGCCCTCGCGGCGGCCCTGCGTGCACGTGAGCTCATCCGGTAGCTTGCGCCGTCGATCGCAGGAACGTCCGGCGCCGAACGCGTCTAACACGATTTGGCGAGCTTGGCAGCCATGCTCAGCCAGTACACAACGTCCACACAGACATGGGTTAGCTCGGTGGCGCCCACTGGAAGGCGGGAACACGAAACCGTGGGAGTTGAGATCGATGGAGCAGACGCCCGACAGCCAGAACAACCAGCCGCCGTGGCAGCCCGACCCCTATCCGTACTGGTACCCCTACCCATACCCGTACCAACAGCCTGAACCACCCCGCCGGCGGCACCGCGGTGCACTCGTCGCGGCCGGTCTCGGGCTGGCGGCGGCCGCCGTGGCCGTCGGGCTAGGCATCAGCGCCGCAACCAGCGGCACCAGCGTGGTCTCAGCCCAGGGCAGCGCGTCGCCGGCGAACCCGCCGTCGGCCGCGAACACCTCCACCGGTACCGCCACCGCAGCGCAGCAGGTCGGCGTCGTCGACATCGATACGGTGCTGGGGTACCAGGGTGCGGAGGCCGCCGGAACCGGCATGATCCTCACCTCGTCCGGCGAAATACTCACCAACAACCACGTGATCGACGGCGCGACGAGCATCAAGGTGACTGTCGTGACTAGTGGAGCCACGTACACGGCCAAGGTAGTCGGCACCGATCCCTCCGACGACGTCGCGGTGCTGCAGCTACAGGGCGCCTCCGGGTTGCAGACCGCGAAGATCGGCAACTCCTCAGATGTGAACGTCGGCGATGCGGTCACCGCCGTGGGTAACGCGGGCGGCGTCGGCGGCACGCCGAGCGCGGCGAACGGGAGTGTCGTAGCGCTCAACCAGTCGCTGACCGCCAGCAATGAGAACGGCAGCAACGCCGAGACACTGACCGGCATGATCGAGATCAACGCGCCGGTCGTGTCCGGCGACTCGGGTGGCCCCCTCTACGACTCGAACGACAAGGTCGTCGGCATGGACACCGCGGCCTCGAGCGCCTTCGGTTATGGCGGTGGCCAGACGGCGGCGTACGCCATCCCGATCAACAAGGCGCTGGGCATCGCCGACAAGATCGAGTCGGGGCAGGCCTCGAGCACGATCCACATCGGCAACCCGGCGTTCCTCGGGGTGTCGCTGCAGGATTCCGCGAGCGGCGCGGTCGTTGCATCCGTGGCCGCCGGCACGCCGGCGGCATCGGCCGGCCTCCAGGTCGGCGATGTGATCACATCCGTCGACGGCAAGTCCGTCTCGTCCGCGCAGAGTCTCGCGACGACCATCGCCGGGCATCACCCCGGCGACCGGATCAGCCTCGGCTGGACCGACGCGTTCGGCCAGTCGCACACGGCGACGATCACGCTCGCGACCGGCCCAGCCGACTGACCCCGGCAGGCGCAAGCCGCGAAGCGACGAGTCCTCCTCCGGCCAACCGGGGGAGGACTCGTCTGCGCCGGGTTACCGTGAAGAATGCTCAGCGTCCGCCGGTGGGCTGTCGTGGTCGGCGGTCTTGCCGTCTTGTCCGCGTTGCCCGCGGCGATCGGCGCGCTGCCGATCCACCAGAGCCACATCGGGGCAGACCAGCTACTCAGCCGCATCCGTGGCGCGGCGGACACGCCGTACGAGGGATATGCCGAGTCGACGGGCGGGCTGGCGTTGCCCGTCACCCAGCAGTTCAGGGACGTTGCCGATCTGTTCGGTGAGACCACGCAGCTGCGGGCCTGGTACCGCAGCCCCAGGGACTGGCGCGTCGACGCGATCACCGTCGCCGGTGAGTCCGACGTACACGCCAGCCCGGCCGGGACCTGGACCTGGGATTACGAGAGCAATCGCGCGACCTGGACGAGCGGGGTGCGCCCGCCCGACGCGCGGCTGCCCATCGCAGCCGATCTCTTGCCCACCAGCCTTGCCCGGCGGCTGCTCAGCGAAGCGGCTGCCGGCCAGGTGCACCGGCTGCCCGCCAAGCGGATCGCGGGACGGAGCGCCCCCGGACTGCGGCTGATCCCGCACAAGCCCGGCTCGACGATCGACCACGTCGACGTGTGGGCGGACGAGCGCACGGGGCTGGCGCTTCGCGTCGACGTCCACGGCTCCGGCACGACCGTGCTGAGCACACGGTTCCTCGACTTCTCGACCCGCCTGCCGTCTCGCTCCGACACCGCCTTCGTGCCGCCCGCGACGGCGCACGTCCTCACGCTCGATGCGCCCGACATCGCCGCCGAGATCAACCAGTTCGGCGAGATCACCCCACCGCCGTCGCTGGCCGGGCTGGCCCGCAACCGTGCGCTGCCCGCGTTCGGGGCGATAGGCGTGTACGGGTCGGGCGTCATGGAACTCGTTGCGGTGCCGCTGCCGGACGAAGTCGCCTTCTCGCTGTACCGCCAGCTCGAGGAGACAGCGACGACGGGCAAGTACGGCCTGACACTCTCGGTCGGACCGCTTTCCGTACTGCTCACCGACGCCAACGTGTCCGGCGGGTCTTGGCTGCTCACCGGCACCGTCACGCCGGAGTTGCTCAACAGGGCAGCGGGCAAGCTGGCGTCGCCATGATCACGACCCGGGGTCTCAAGAAACGGTTCGGGTCTGTGCTTGCCGTCGACGGCGTCGACCTGGACGTCCGGCCCGGCGACATCTACGGGTTCCTCGGCGCGAACGGCTCGGGCAAGACCACCACCGTCCGGCTGCTGCTCGGACTGGTGCTCGCCACGTCCGGCGAGATCGAGGTTTTCGGCCAGCCGATGCCCAAGGCGGGGCGCCGGGTGCTGCCGCGCATCGGCGCACTCGTCGAGGGACCGGCGGCCTACGGGCACCTGTCCGGCAAGGCCAACCTGATGCTGTACGACGCGTCGGCGGCGGGGCGGTCGCGGCAGACCAGGGCGGCCCGCGTCGACGCCGTGCTCGACACGGTCGGGCTGGGCGACGTCGGCCGGCGCCCGGTGAAGGCGTACTCGCTCGGCATGCGGCAGCGGCTGGGCCTGGCCGCCGCGCTGCTCGCCGAAGCGGAGTTGCTCGTGCTGGACGAGCCGACCAACGGCCTCGACCCGCAGGGCATCCGTGAGATCCGCGAGCTGATCCTGCGCCTTTCCCAGGACGGCGCCACCATCTTCCTGTCCAGCCATCTGCTCGCAGAGGTGGAGCAGATGTGCACGCGGGTCGGTGTTCTCGACCGGGGGCGGCTCGTGCTGCAGGACGATCTGGACGCGCTGCGCCGCCCGACCGGACGCGTCGTCGTCCGCACGCCCGACGCCGCGCGAGCGGTCGCCATGCTCGACGGCCACGTCGAGGTGCGCGACGGTGATCGGCTGGTGGTGAGCGGCAGCGACGCGGCGAGCCTCAATGCCCGCCTGGTCGCTGCGGGGTTGCGCGTGACGGAGCTAGCTCCTGAGCGGCGCACCCTCGAGGACGTCATCGTCGAGGTGACGAGCCCAGAGGCAGCGAGATGAACGCTCCGTCGCCTGCTCGTCCGATTGCGCAAGATTTGCTCGCGCCAGGCGAGGAATCCTTGCGCGATCGGGCATCTGGCCCGGTGGGGCAACCGTGATCGCCATCGAGCTGCGCAAGCTGTTCCGGCGTCCTCGCACCTGGCTGACCATTGCCTTGCTGGACCTGCTGCCGACGATCGTCGCGATCCTGCTCGCGGTCACCCATGTCGGGCCGCGCCCGGGGGAGGGGCCCGCGTTCCTGTCGGCGGTGCTGGCGAACGGGTCGCTCTTCGCGGTCGCAGCCCTGGCCATCGTGCTGCCGTTGTTCCTGCCCGTCGCCGTTGCGGTGATCGCGGGTGACTCCGTCGCCGGCGAGGCACAGCAGGGCACGCTGCGATATCTGCTGATCCGTCCGGTCGGCCGCACCCGCCTACTGGTGGCCAAGCTCGTCGCGACCTTCACGTTCGTCGCGGTCGCCGTGGTGATCGTCTCGGGCACCGGCTACATCGTGGGCCGATTGCTGCTCGGGCACGGCTCACAGGCGTCGCTCTCGGCGGCGGTGACGAGCGTGTCGGGCAGCGCACTGACGCCGGGGCAGATCGTGTGGCGGACGATCATCACGATCGGCTACGTCGCGTTCTCGATGCTCGGCGTCGCCGCGATGGCACTGTTCCTCTCGACGCTGACCGACTCGCCGCTGTCGGCGAGCCTCGGCGCCCTGGCGTTCCTGATCGGCTCCTCGCTGCTGCTCACCCTGGGCGCGGCGCGCGCGCTCGTGCCGTACCTGCCGACCCGGTACTGGCTCTCGTTCGTCGACCTGTTCCGGGATCCCATCCTGTGGCGCAACGTCGAGCGGGGCGTGGCGCTGCAGGCCGTCTATGTCCTGGTACTGCTCGGCGCCGCCTGGGCGAACTTCACCACCAAGGACATCAAGAGCTGAGGCGTTGGCAGTCCGCCGGCGACAGAGACACCGGGGGCCCGGCGGCGAGCTCAAGGGCGACCATGTTCTCGACGACGCCGCTCGTCGGCAAGTCGCTGTGCCCGACGCGTGCGCCGGCGCAGACCCCCTGCACCGTGATGTTCAGCGCGCCGGCCAGGCGAGCCGAGTCCGGCGGCAGCACGACGTCGTCGTCCGTCGACCAGATCGACACGAACGTCGGCCCGGCAGGCGTCTCGTCCCGCGCGTTGAGCGCGGCGAGAAGCGCGCTGTCCGGGGTGAGCTGCCGGCATGCCGTCGGGCAAACGCTCGGCACCAGCGCGCCCAGCGCGGCGAGCTGGGTGCCGTGCTGCGGCGAGCCGAGCGTGACGATTCGGCGGGCGAGTGCCGCGCCTCCGTAGTCACGTACCCACAGCCGGGCAACTACACCGCCCGCCGAGTAGCCCACGACGTCGACCGACGAGCCGCCGGAAGCGGCGGCGCGCGCCACACCGGCGAGCGTGCGCGCCTGCACACCGAGGTCTCCCCGCGCGTTGTCGGGCAGGTGCACGACCTCGACGGTCTTGCCCGCGGCGCGCAGCCGGCCGGCGAGCGCGTCCAGACCGGTCTCAGATCCGCCGTAGCCGGGCACCAGCAGCACGGGCCCCGGACGGTTCTGGTCGATGATCGCCCGCGCGTGCCCACCCGACATTGCCACCACCAGGCCGATAGTGAGCGCCGCCGCCGCTGCTACGGCGAGCACCGCGAGTAGCAGCCGCCGCCGGGCGGGGGCGAGCGAGGCGAACATCCCGCCATAGTGCATGAGAATCCTCGGTTAAAACTGGGTTTCCAGCCGTCGCGGCTCGCAACGATCAGCCGACACACGGCATACGGTCGTCCTGTCGCACCGCCGCGAGCCGCAGGAGGCAATGCCCAGATGACCATTCGTATCCGCACCACGCCCGATATCGGCCAGACCAAGGTCCAGCTCGTGCTGCCGGACGACGTCCACGACGGCCCGGTCTCGGCGGTCGGCACGTTCAACGACTGGACGCCCGGGCGGCACCGCCTGATCCGCCGGAGCAATGGCACGCGCAGCGTCACGGTCACCGTCGCGTCGGGGCAGGAACTGCGGTTTCGCTATCTGGGTTCCGGCGGGCGCTGGTTCGACGATCCGGACGCGTGCGACGGCATCATCCGGGTCTGACTCGGCTCAGGCGCTAGCCTCGCTGAGTGATCGAGCTACGCCCGGCAACTCCTGACGACGCTCCCCTCATCGCCCGCATCTGGTACGACGGCTGGCGCGACGGGCACCTGGGCCACGTGGCGGACGAACTCGTCGTGGTGCGCACCCGCGATTCCTTCGATCAGCGCTCTGCCGACCGAGTGGGTGACACGGTCGTGGCCACGGTCGACGGTGCGGTGGCCGGTTTCATCATGGTGGTCGGCGACGAGGTGGAGCAGGTGTACGTTGCGGCCGAGCACCGCGGTACCGGGCTCGCGGCCGGCCTGTTGCACGAGGCTGAACGGCTCGTCGCGGCGAACGGTCACGACCGGGCCTGGCTGGCCGTCGCCG
Organism: Jatrophihabitantaceae bacterium; assembly: GCA_036506155.1. GTDB lineage: Bacteria > Actinomycetota > Actinomycetes > Mycobacteriales > Jatrophihabitantaceae > DASXRA01. The sequence goes on along the minus strand of DASXSF010000140.1, from coordinate 8,866 downwards.
CCGGCAACGCGCGGGCCCGCCGGTTCTACGAGCGAAGCGGCTGGACGGACGAGGGCCTGTTCGACTACCCGGCCGCTACCGCCGACGGGCCGATGCCCGTGCCGTGCCACCGATACGTCAAGGACGTCTGAACCGCCGGTTCGTGTCTCTCGGCGGCGCCCACGAGGGGCCACACCTCGAGCCACTCCGCGCCTGCGGCGCGGGTCGCGTCGCGGCCGGCGGGCACTTCCCACCGCACGAAATCGCTGCGCGATTTTGCAGGGACCCCGGGCTCGCGCGAGCGCTCATCGTCAGACCCCGGCGTGTGCCAAGCCCTGGAGCAGCAGGGCGCCCTGTCCGCCGCCCATCTCGGCGAGCACGCTCTCCTGCCGTGCCTCGATGGGGCTGAACCATGTCAGCTCCAGGGCATCCTGCTGCGGCCCGCAGTCGCCTTCGACGGGCACCACATAGGCGAGCGACACCGCGTGCTGGCGCGGGTCGTGATACTGCGTGACCCCCGGCGTCGGGAAGTACTCGGCGATGGTGAACGGCTGCGGCGAGACCGGGATGCGCGGCAATGCGAGCGGGCCGAGGTCCTTCTCCAGGTGCCGGAGCAACGCCGAACGCACCCGCTCGTGGTACAGCACCCGGCCGGACACCAGCGCGCGGGTGATCTTGCCTTCGCCGGTCGCGCGGAGTAGCAGCCCCACCGATGTCACCACGCCCTGCGAGTCGGCGCGCACGGGGATGGCGTCGACATACAGGATCGGCATGCGTTGCCGGGCGGCCTCCAGTTCGTCCGGGGCCAGCCACTGGCTTTCCGACTGCGGCGTCGTCTGCGTCATGCGCTCTTTCTAGCGGGTCCGCCCCGGGCCAGTTCCGCGAGGAGGAACGCGTCCCCGATGCAGGCCCGTTCGAACTCGCCCAGGTGCAGGCTCTCATCGGTGCCGTGGGCCCGGCAGTCGGGGTCGGCGCCGGCGCTGACCACCAGCATCGCCGCGTCTGGGAAAGCGTCGGCGAACTGTGCGACGAACGGGATGGTCCCGCCCCCGCCGATGTCGACTACGTCGCGGCCGTAGGCGTCCCGGTACGCCGTGCGCGCTGCGTCAAAGGCCGGACCGCTCGGGTCGATCGCGTGCGGGTCGCCGATATCGGAATCGGTCACCGAGACGTGCACTCCCCACGGCGCGTGCTCGCGCAGGTGCTTAGCCAGTGCAGCCCGGGCCCGGACCGAGTCGTCGCCGGGCGCAAGGCGCAGGCTGACCTTCGCGCGCGCGGCCGGCACGAGCGTGTTCGACACAGCGGCCACCGGTGTGGCGTCCAGCGCGAGAACGCTCGCGCTCGGCTTCGCCCAGGTGCGGTCCGCGATGCTGCCTGTGCCGAGCAGCGCCACCCCGTCGAGCATCGCCGCCTCGGCGCGGAAGCGCTCCTCCGGGTAGTCGAAGGCACGCGACGGCGCGGTCACGAGCCCATTGACGGCCACCTCGCCCGCGTCGTCGTGCAACGTGGCGAGCAGCCGGCACAGCGCGGTCAGTGCGTCCGGCGCCGCACCACCGTACGCTCCGGAGTGGACGCCGTGGCGCAGCGTCCGCACCTCGACGATGCACGCGGCGATGCCGCGCAGGCTGGTGGTGATTGACGGCGTGCCGATCTCGATGTTGTCCGAGTCGGCGAGCACGATCACGTCCGACACCAACTTATGCCGGTGCTTGGTCAGCAGCTCGCCGAGCAGCGGCGAGCCAATCTCCTCCTCGCCCTCGACGAACACGGTCACGCCCACCGGCGGGGCGCCGCCGAAGGCGCGCAGCGCAGCGAGGTGCGCAGCGATGCCCGCCTTGTCGTCGGAGGAGCCGCGTGCATACAGCCGGCCGTCGCGCTCGACGGGCTCGAACGGCGGAGTGCTCCAGCCAGCCGGATCGCCCGGTGGTTGCACGTCGTGGTGCGCGTAGAGCAGCACCGTGGGCATGCCCACGGGCGCCGGGTAGTGGGCCACCACCGCGGGCTTGCAGCCCGGAACGTCGTCGATGATCTCGACGGCTGCGGCGCCGGCCTGCTCAAGCAGCGCTGCGGCGAGCTCGGCGCATCGCCGCAGCTCGGGTGCCGCCACCGGGTCCGCGCTCACCGATGGGATGCGGATCAGCGCGTCAAGGTCTTCTCGAACGGACGGCAACACGTCCCGCACCGCGTGACGTAGCTCGTCGGTCATGAGTCTCCCGGTTTTTGTCGGTGGCAGCCAGCAGGATGCTATGTCATGACGACCTCGTTTCAGATCGCTATCGATGCGATGCCCGTCCCGCCATGTGATGTTGGACTTGGGGCTGGATTGCGCCCCCCAGCCCCAGGACCACGAGACGCTGAGCGCGGGGAGCTGCGCGAGGCGTAGGCGAACGAAGCGGGCGAGCGGGCGGCAGTTGTTGTCGCGGGCCTTGCCCGAGCGTCGGGAGTGGTGTAGACCACATCTGGTATTGGTCTAGACCATATGCCTCGACGGTCGGCCGCGGTGCGGGGCTGCCGAGGCGGAAAGAGGCCCCCATGTCGTTATTCACCGCCCGACCATCCCGCAAGGGCCTGATTGCCGCAGCGGTCGGCCTGGCCGTCGTCGCCTCGGCGGCTGCGGCGGCGTCCGCGGCACCGGGCCAGCCGGGCGCCGCGCAGCCCAGCCAGGCCAGCGCGGCACCACCGCGGCTCGTGCCCCAGCCCGCGTCCATGACCGTCGGCTCAGGCACGTTCCAGCTCGGCAGCGGCGCGCACATCGTCGCCGCCAGCCGCGACGCCGTGCCGGTCGCTCAGGCGCTGGCCGGCTTCCTGCGTCCGGCCACCGGCTTCAAGCTGCAGGTCGTCGGCGGCACCGGAAATGCCGGCGATATCGTGCTGCGCCTCGCCGGCGCGGCAGACCCCACCGGTGAGGCATACCAGCTCACCACCACAACGAGCGGGGTCACCCTGCAGGCCGCGACACCACATGGGCTCTTCGACGGCGTGCAGACGATCCGGCAGTTGTTGCCGCCCTGGATCAACAGCCCGACCGTGCAGCACGTCGACTGGACGATGCCGGTGGTCCAGATCGCCGACCACCCGCGCTACAGCTACCGCGGCATCTTGCTCGACATCGCCCGCCACTACGAGACACCGGACACTGTCAAGCGGCTCCTCGACCAGGTCGCGCAGTACAAGATCAACACATTCCACCTGCACCTGAGCGATGACCAGGGATTCCGGCTCGTGATCAACGGCTTCCCGAACCTGGCGACGATCGGCGGCCAGGGCTCGGTCGGCACCGACGGGCGCACCATGGACCCAGGCGGGTTCTGGACGCAGGCGCAGTACCAGGACGTTGTGGCCTACGCGGCCGCGCGCTTCATCAAGGTCATGCCCGAGGTCGACACGCCCGGCCACAACAACGCGATCATCATGTCCGAGTACAACGACACGTCTAACCCGCTGCTCAACGGCCACCCGCAGGACATCAACTGCAGCGTCAACAACCCGCCGCAGTGGAACTTCACCGGCGACGTCGGCTACAGCGCGCTGTGCCCGGAGAGCGACAACACCTGGACGATCCTGACGGCGATCATCGACCAGCTCACCGCTATGTCGTCCAGCCAGTACTACGACCTCGGTGGAGACGAAGTGCCCTCCACGCTGCTGACCCAGGACCGCTACGCGGCGCTGGTCAACCGCGAGGGCGGCATCGTCAACGCGCACGGCAAGACGGTGATGGGCTGGGCGGAGATTTCCGGCCAGGGCACCGCGCTCGCACCGGGCTCAGTCGCGGAGTACTGGAACCCGGCGTCCGGGTCCGATCCCGGCACCGAGACCGGCACCAACGCCGTAGCAAAGAACATGAAGATCGTCATGGCGCCGGCCAACCACGCCTACCTCGACCAGAAGTACGCGCCCAACACCCCGCCCACGCTCGGGCTGAGCTGGGCCTGCGGCGCTGCCGGCTGCGACGTTGACAAGTTCTACAACTGGGATCCGAGCACCTACGTCACCGGCGTCACCGACGCGAACGTCATCGGCGTCGAGGGCGCGATGTGGGGCGAGACGGTCCGCAACCTCAGCGAGATCGACTACATGGTGTTCCCGCGGCTGCCAGCCCTCGCCGAGTTGGGCTGGTCGCCGAAGGCCGACCGCAGCGGTACGTCCAGCCCGGCGTACCAGGACTTCCTGGTCCGGCTGGCCGCCCAGGGCGCCCGCTGGCAGGCGGCCGGTACGAACTTCTACCCGTCGCCGGAGGTCCCGTGGGCACTCGCCCTGGCTGCTGGGAGCCCCAATGTGGCCGGTAACGAGGTCAGCGGCACGCTGGCCACGCTGGCGGCACCCGGCTACTCCACGGACAAGGTCAGCGCCACGATCGACTGGGGCGACGGCACGACCACGCCGGGCATCCTGTCCGGCACGGCCGCCACGCCGACAACGGTCAACGGCCTGTACAGCGTGGTGAGCGACCACACCTACGCCAACCACGGCAACCACACCGTGACGGTCACGGCCACGGCGCCCGGCGTCTCGTCGGTCACCGTGCAGCTCACCGTGCACACGTAGTCGGCCGCGGACCTAGCGGGAAACGGCGCCGGAACTGCTCCGGCGCCGTTTCCCGTTGCAAGCCGGTCAGGCGAAGCGGATCACGCTCGCGAGTCCGAAGATCATGCAATACACCCCGAACGGGCGCAGCGAACGGTTGTCGAAGTAGCGGGTGAGGAATCGCACCGACAGATACGCAGCGATGCCCGACAGCAACGACCCGAACAGCACCTGGCCGCGGATGCCGTCGCCGAGGGGCCCGGCCAGGTCACCGAGCTTCAGCGCGCCTGCGGCGAGGATCACCGGAGTGGCGAGTAGGAACGCGAACCGCGCCGCGTCCTCGCGGGACAGTCCCCGCAGCAAACCGCCCGCCATGGTGATGCCTGACCGGGAGATGCCCGGCGCGAGCGCGAAGATCTGCAGCGAGCCGATCAAGGTCGCCGGCGCGACCCCGAGCCGAGCCAGCCGGGCATCCGACTGCGGGCCGCTGATCCGCTCGTCGACGTAGTGCGAGTCGACGGTGCGGTCGCGGCGGCGCAGTTGCTCGGCACCTAGCAGCAGCAAGCCGTTAATGGTCAGGAAGATGGCGGTTGGCAGCGGCTTGGCCAGCGTGGTGCGGAACCAGTGCTCTCCGAGCAGCCCGACGATGCCCACGGGAATGGTCGCGAGAACGAGCAGCCAGGCCAGGCGCTGGTCCTTCGTGCGGACCTCGCGGTGGATGATGCTCGTGAGGAGACCGCCGATGATGCGTAGCCAGTCGCGCCAGAAGTACACGATCAGCGCGATCGCGGTCGCGACGTGCAACCCGACGATGAACGCCAGGTACGGAGACTCGGGCGCGGCGACATTGAGGTCGCGGGCCCACGAGCCACCGATCCAGGCCGGGATCAGGACGCTGTGCCCGAGGCTGGAGACGGGGAACAGTTCGGTGACACCCTGCATGCCGCCGATCACGCCCGCCTCGAGGTAACTCAGGTGGCTCAAGCGCAGCTCCTTCGTCGACACCGGCTACTACGGCGGAGATAGTAGTCGGGTGGGTGGTCAGGCGGTCGCCCGAGCGTAGCGGTCGGCCACGCGGCGCACCGCCGCGGCGAGTTCCGGGGAGTCGACGACCTCGAAGTCGGCGTCGAGGACACCCAGCCAGAACGCGATGTCCTCGACGGAACGGCCGGCGATCTGCATCAGGCAGCGATCCGATCCGAGCGGCTCGATGCTGCCCTCGGCCCAGGCACCCATCCGGGCGGCCACGTCGGTGGCCGGAAGGTTCACGATCACCCGGGCGCGCACCTTCTGCTGCACCTGGCGGGTCTTCGCGGCGACGTAGCCGGCGATGTCCTCGGCGGGCAACTCACGCAACGCGAACCGGTGCCCCACCGAGCGCGCGTCGTCCATGCGGTCGACCCGGAACGTCCGCCAGTCGTCGCGTTCGACGTCGAACGCGACGAGGTACCAGCGCCGGCCCCAGTTCACGAGCCGGTACGGCTCTACCCGCCGCTCGGTGGCCGATCCGGAGTGGTCGCGGTACCGGAACCGCATAACCTCCCGGTCGCGCGCCGCCGCTGCCACGAGCGCGAGCAGCCGCCCCTCGATGCCGGGCCCGTGCCGGCGCCCGGACACCCGCACCGTGTGCGACTGGAGCGCGTCGACCCGGCGACCGAGCCGCTTGGGCAGCACCTGCTGCAGCTTGATCAGCGCGCGAAGCGCCGTCTCCTCCAGCCCTTCCACGGCGCCTCCGGTGGCGGTGCGCAGGGTAACCGCGATCGCGACCGCCTCCTCGTCGTCGAGGAGCAGCGGCGGCATGGCCGTGCCGGCGGTAAGCCGGTAGCCGCCGACCTTGCCGCGGGTGGCGAGGACCGGATAGCCCAGCTGGCGCAGCCGTTCCACGTCGTTGCGGACGGTGCGGGTGGTCACCTGGAGCCTTTTGGCCAGCTCCGGTCCGGACCATTCGCGTGGGGTCTGCAGTAACGAGAGCAGTGACAGCAGGCGTCCCGAGGTCTCCGACATGCCCTTGAGAATAGCGCCAATGAGGAACGGATCGTTCCTATTAGCCGCCTAGCGTTGCGAGTGACCGATCCACCTGACCAAGGAGCAAAGATGACAGCCGTTCTCGATCGGCCGCTCACCGTGGATGTCTCGCCGGTGCAGGCACGACCGCGGATCTGGGCCGGATTCGCCGTCGTCCTAGCCGCCATGATCCTCAACATCCTCGACTCGACGATCGTCAACGTCGCGGCGCCGTCGATCCGGCGCGACCTGTCGATGTCGACGTCCGCGCTCGAGTGGATCGCGGCGGCGTACACGCTGGCGATCGCAGTCGGGCTCATGACCGGCGGACGGCTCGGCGACATGTTCGGCCGCAAGCGGATGCTTCTGATCGACCTCTCCGCGTTCGTGCTCGCCTCGGTGGCCTGCGCGCTGGCGTGGTCTCCCGAGTCGCTGATCGCGGCACGCGCCCTGCAGGGCATATCGGCTGCGGCACTCATTCCGCAGTCGTTCGGGCTGATCCGCGACATCTTCCCTCCCGAGCAACTGGGCAAGGCGTTCGCCGCGTTCGGGCCGGTGATCGGGCTCTCGACGGTGGCCGGGCCGGTGGTGGCCGGATTGCTGATCAAGGTTGATGTGTTCGGCTCGGACTGGCGCGCCCTGTTCCTGATCAACGTGCCGATCGGCATCTTCGCGGTGATCGTCGGTGCGCGGGTGCTCCCCGCGGGTGCGCAGCGGCGGGCAGGCCTGCGCCTGGATGGCGTCGGCACGGCGCTGATAGCAGCGGCGAGCTTCCTGCTGGTGTTCCCGCTGGTGGACGGCCGGGGGATGGGCTGGCCGGCCTGGATCTTCGGCGTGCTCGCGGCGTCTGTCCCGGTGCTGGCGCTGTTCGCGGCTCAGCAGCTCCGGCGCATCCGTTCCGGGCGGACGCCGCTGATCGAGTTCAGCGTGCTGCGCAAGCGCTCATACGTCTCGGGCGTCGTGTTCACGCTGGTGTTCTTCGGCACCGTGGTGGGGTTCGGCCTGACGACCGGGCTGTTTCTCCAGATCGGCCTCGGCTACAGCCCGATGAAGGCGAGTCTGTACTCGGCGGCGCTAGCCGTAGGCGCGTTCCTCGGCTCTGGCGTCGGCGCCTGGGCGGCGACGGCAGTGGGCCGGCCGATCCTGCACGCTGGCTTGACGATCATGGCAATCGGTACAGGTGTCCTGTATTTCTCGCTGCGGGCGGTAGACGGTGGGGTCGGAGCAGGCGTGCTGGCGCCGGGCCTGGCCGTATTCGGCTTCGGCATGGGCATGATCTTCGTCCCCCTGTTCAGCATCATCATGGGCGAGATCGACGACCACGAGGTGGGTTCGGCATCCGGCCTGCTCGAGTCGCTCCAGCAGCTCGGCGCGTCGCTCGGTGTGGCGGTACTCGCAACGGTGTTCTTCGGAGCGCTCCGGCTCGAGCGTGGTAATGCCGTCGCGTCGGGCCGGCACCTGGTCGCGGCGGAGCACACCCTGCTCGTCACGCTGGTCCTGATCGCGGTCGCGTTCGTCATCGGATGGCTGTTGCCGCGCCGCGCCCGTCCGACGCACTGAAGCGCAAGTTATTCGCAGACCGGTGGCCGAGGCATCTGTTTCCTCGGCCGCCGGCTGCGCTTGGGTCGTCTTTAGGACCGCGCCGACGGAGGGAGTTCGCTCGTTTCTCGGCTCACGGTGCCGGCTTGCGGATCGCTCGTATCTCCTTATGGAATATGGGTGGACGGCACATGTGGCGGTTGATAGACTCGCACACATGTTCGAGCATGTGCCGCCGGTCTCGGAGGTCGACGTGCTCGTCTCCCCGGACGCGTTGTCCGACGCCGGGCGGGTGGATCTGCTGGTCGCCCTCGAACGGCACCTCGCGCTGTTGCACGCCGCCCAGCAGCAGGTGCTCGCCTCGCTGGACGGGCGCGCGTTGGATTGGTCGGGCACCAAGGTCGTGGATTACACCCGCGAGCAGGTCGGGGCCGCATTGCGGCTCTCCCCCGGCACCGCCGAACGACGGCTGTTTGTGGCCCGCACCCTCGTGGATCGGCTGCCCGCGACCCTGGAGTTGCTGCGCACCGGGCGCATCACCTACTTGCACGCGATGAAGCTCGCCGAAGCCGTCAACCCGTTCGACGACCAGACCACCGCGAAGATCGAGCAACGGCTGCTGCCCCGGGCCGCCGACCAGACCCTGTCGCAGTTCGCCGCGTCGCTGCGGCGGGCGGTGATCGCGGTCGATCCGCGCCGCGCCGACCAGCGCCACCACGACGCGATAGCCGAGCGGCGGGTGGTGTTCACCCCGCAAGACGACGGCATCACCGAACTATGGGCGCTGCTCCCCGGCCGACGGCGCCGCGGTAATCGA
>DASXSF010000139.1:0-18931 GCA_036506155.1 Jatrophihabitantaceae bacterium | reverse complement strand
TCGGCCCAGCCAGCTGGGTGGCTGAGCTCCAGCTTGTGCCGCCGTTGGTGGATGAGATGTATCCGACGGTGAGCTGGCAGGTCGACGCGGCGCAGTTCGCGGTGGGATAGAAGTAGTAAGTGAGGCCGAGCCGGGCGCTTGAGCCGGAGGCAGAGCGATCCACGCCGAGGCCGGGGACAAAGTGGTCGGCGGTGCTGCTGGTCGCATCGATCGGTACCCGGACCGGCGCCGCCCAGGTGGTTTCACTGGTCGACCTGCTGATCAGGATGTCGTTCGATGAGCACCCGGAACGGAACCGGCAGTCGTAGAAGGCCACGTATACGGTGCCCGCGGCGTCGACCTCCGCGGACGGGAGGTCCGCGTCGACCCGGATGCCGCCGGCGACATGATGCTTGGTGGGGCTGGCCACCAGCACGCTGGCCCGCCAGCTGGTCCCCCCGTCAATCGATCGGAAGGAGCGGATCTGCCCGTTCGAGCTGAGGTACGGCATGATCACCGTGCCGTTGGGTCGCACCACCGGCTGCCCGCCCAGACCGGCGGCGCCGTCGCTGCTGGCCCTGGACGGACCCCAGGTCAGCCCGCCATCGGTCGAGGTGCGCAGCCGGATCGCGTTGCCGGAGCCGGAGATGTCGTACTCGGTGTAGCAGTGGCCGTAGAACGGGCTGCTCGCCGTGTGATCGCAAACGATCCAGTTCTTGTCCAGGGCACCGGTCGCCGTTGTCACCGGGTTGCCCCAGCTGCGACCCGCGTCGGTGGAGCGGCTGGTGACCACGCCCGCTGCGCCGGAGGAGTTGAGGACCAGCGAGGAGATCAACCAGACACCGTGCCGGGCGTCGAAGGCGACCGACGGGTCGCTGGCGGCGGTGAACGGGCCGCCCTGATTCACCGTGATGCCGGGCAGGAACCCACTGACCCACGTGCCGCCGGAATTGTTCGACGTGGCAAAGCCGATATTCGCCGAACCTCCGCCGAAGATCCGCCCCACCTGAAACGCCGAGACGATCGTCGACCCGAAGGCGAAGGTATCCGGCTCGACCTCTGTCCGGTGCTGACTCGAGGAATTGGTGTACGGGTCCGAGCTCACCTTCAACAGGGCCACATTGGCGGCAGCCGGCGGAGCCAACCACAACACCACAGCCAGCACGGCGAACGCTGACACCCCCGACAGCCCGGCAACACGACGAACCCGCGACCAACCGAAACCGCTACACACAGCGCCCACCCCCGGCTCACCACGTATCGGCCCGACGCGCAACGCCAAGCTAGCTCACTGTCCGCCTAGCGGCCTCACCGGTCAACCGGCAGGGAAACCCTGCATCCGTACTGCCAGATGGGACTGTCTGTCGTGTTCGAGAACCTGTCCGGCGTACGCGCGGAGCTCGCAGAACTTCCAAGCTGGAACGCAGGTGCTGCGCATTCGCCGACTGGGCGGCGCGCGACCTGGCGAACACCTCATCCTCGACGTGACCCGGACGACGACCTGGCCGTACGGGCGTGCCCAACATGCGGGACGGCCTCGCCGCAGCGGTGCGCCAGAATGATCGCCACCCCACGTGCCGCCGACTACAGCATCTTCCGCGGCGCCGCGGGCGTATCGGATACCGCGACGCCGGCACGCTGGTCGCGGTGGCATGAGTCGCGGGTTCGCCGGTAGCCCGCCCTTGACAGGCCCTGTGGCGTGGGGCGACGGTGGCATCACGGCTGGTCGGGGGTGAGCACCGTGAAGACAGTCCTTGCATCGGTGGCTGGGGCCCTGCTCGCGGCGTCGGCGTTGATCGCGCCGACTGCGGCCCAGGCGGCACCACCCGCGAACGTCCGCGTCACGGATGACGCCACCGGCGCGTACCTGCGATACGACGGTGGCACGGACAGCACGATGGCTGCCTGCAGCACCGGACGCCGCTCGCAGAACGAGCCGACGGTCGCTGTCGACCCGCGGAATCCAGACGTGGTCATCGCCGGATCGAACGACTACTGCGCGCAGATCGTCAACGGCGACGTCTGGGCCGGCTACTACCGCTCCACGGATGGTGGCCAGACGTGGGCGGACAGCCTCGTGCCCGGCTACCTAGCCGACGCCTCACCGGCCGGCACGGCCTCACCAGCCCACGGATCGTGCAGTGCCGCGGGTGATCCCACGCAAGCATTCGACACCGGCGGGCGGCTGTTCTACGGCTTCATCTGCTTCAACCGGGCGAAGCCGGTGAACGGTGGCATCTATGTCGCGACCTACGGCAGCGACGGTGCAACGTACCTGCGCACCGTGGAGGTGGCGAAGGGCTCGCCGTCGGCGCAGTTCAACGGCTCTGGCGCGTTCCAGGACAAGGGCAACATCGTCGTGGACCAGAGTTCGAGCCCGTACGCCGGCGCCGTGTACCTGACGTGGTCGCGCTACGCGGGGAAGGCGGCCAACAACGCGGTCTTCTTCTCGCGGTCCGTCGATGCCGGGGCCGCTTTCTCTTCGCCGATCCACATCGACGCCGGCAGCGGCTCGGCCTCCTTCGCCGACGCTGCAGTGGGCCCTGACGGCGCGGTCTACGTCACGTACCGCACCTACGCCATCCAGGGACAGACCGCGGACGCGTTCTGGATCGTCAAGTCCAGCGACGGCGGGCGCACCTTCGGCACGCCGCGCCTGGTCGCGTCGATCACCCCGTTCAGCTCGGACCAGTTCACCGGCGGCTCCGGTGGCGTCGACTGCGGCGACGGGCCGTTCGCCTGCCCGAGCGGCTACACGTTCTCCCGCTTCGACAGCGCCTCGGCCGTCGCGGCCGACGCGAGCGGGGTGCACGTCGTGTATGGCGCCAGGCTGCCGAGCGGGCAGGGCAAGATCTTCGTCCGCAACTCACCCAACGGGGTGAGCTGGCCCACGCCGCCGACGACGCTCGACGCCGCGCCGACCGGGCACCAGTGGACGCCGGACATTGCCTCCGCAGCGGGCCGGCTGAACGTCGTCTTCTACGACTCGCGCGGCGACCCGGGATACGCGCCGGGTGTGCCACCCGGGAACACGCCGGCGGGCGCGAACTCCGGCGACGTGATCAACACCTTCCTGGCGACATCGACCGACGGCGGCGCGACGTGGAGTGAGACCCAGCTGAGCACCCGCGGCAGCAACTTCGGCTGGGAGACGCACGGGTCACGCCGGATCGGGTTCTGGGGCGACTACATCTACGTCTCAGCAGTCCCCGGCGCGGTGACCTCGGTGTGGACGGACTCGCGCGATCTCGTGCCCGGGGTGGACCCGCGCGAGCCCACGGCCACAGACCGGTTCGACGTCTACCAGCCGTGCACCTACGTGCCCAACGACATCAACGCGGCGTCCTACAGCTCCCCCGGCATCGCCGACCCGTGCCTGAACCAGGGCGGCCTCGACCAGAACATCTACGCCGCGCATAGCTGAGCGTCACGATCCCTGCCACCCGGCGCGTCCGATGCTGCGGGTAGCCGAGCGTCGCAACACGCCGCTTCGACGCCCCCGGAAACGCCCTGCCGCGTGACGAGCAGTACCCCATCACAACCAGCTCCAGGTCGGGCAGCACCGCGGTGCCAATCGCACGCACGATCTGGCCCGCCGCCCACCTCGGCGACCACGACGAGCGCTCCATCTGCATACGCGAGCATGATCCCGCGCCGCCCAATTAACGAGGCCGCGCATAACGACAGCTGGCTCCGGACCGACACCTGTGCGGTTGCAACCGAATCGCCGACTGCGCCTCTCGTCGAGACACAGCGGAGCGCGCGCAGCGACTGCACCCGTCTTACGCGACTCGCGTCTACCCCTCGGCCGACGAGCACCGGGTGGAAGTCGGTCACAACGCGACCCAGGTCGTGGGACCAAAGCAGCAATGGCCAGCCCGCGCTGGAACCGTCTGCACGCTTGCCCGTATCCACGTCGACCACGCATATAGATCTGTCAGGTGCACACGAATGTCAACGGGCGCGCGTCTGTTCAGTTTTCCCTACCGCCGACAACGAACATGCCGAGTTGAGTTGATCGGAGCTGCTCGCTCGCCGCAGCTCGTTCGTCACTACCGCCTGCGGCCTGACCAGATATTCGCTGCGTGCTCTGCGCATGGAGTTCGACAGAACCGAGCGAACCGTGTCTTCTCGACTGGACCGATCGCCAAATAGTCGACCACGAAGACGCGGCGGTGATGCTGCAGGCAGTGGCGACCGACTCGGTGACGCGGTCGCATCCGGCCGCGTGCACGGCGTTCATGCTCCACGGACTTGGTGCTCGACCAGTGACCAGGCTCGAGGGTCAAAGCCCGGGCTACCTGAAGAGCCGGTACTGGTACACGTCGTCTGCCAGCGACGGCACGTGACCTATGACCGTGGCCAGATTGGCGCTGTAGCGCATCGTGACCGGCTCGCTGTCGAAGGGCGCGTCGTTGTTCCAGTTCATCGTCGACAGCGCCATCGCGTCAGCGACCATCAGAGCCAACGGGCCCTGCCCTGCATCACGCGTCACGAACACCGGCGTCGGGATGCCCTTGACGCTTGGTTGTACTCGCGGCCGCGCACGGACAGCGTCCGCGCGGTTCCGTTCAAGCCGCAGCAGCCCTCCATATGGCGACAGCTGGACGAACGACCCGCGCGCCACAGGCCAGTCGAAAGGCACGCTCTTGCGTTCATTGGCCGGGTTGGCCTCGAGCGCGACCGCGCGCCACGGCGGTCCGCCTGGACACTGACGCACTCGACGTCGATTCGCGGCCCCACGTGTCTAGGACACCCTGGATCTCCTTAGGCCTGTTCACCGACGCCCACACCGGGCACGGACGCGGTCACCTACCGGCTGGCCCGACTGGGTACCGCATCGCCTGCACCCCCGCCGTTCCCGAGCCAGGCGCACCGGCTGCAGTGCCCTGCACAGTCAGCTCCGCGACCGCGCCCTGCCTCGCCGTCTCCGGAGACCACAGAACGGCTCGAAGTGACCGGCCGGCCATTCGTGTTCTTCGTCAACGCCCACACCTAACGCGGCAACATCCTCTAGCACCGCTACGACGGCCGGTACGGGTTGATCACCCCAGCCGAATGAGCGCCACCATCAACGGCCTCCCCCACTATGTACTGACATGACGGACCGGTGCCGCCGTCTTAGCCCTCCAGCAGGAACGTCACCAACATGTCTACGCGGTAGCTGGTGATTGCGCCGTCGGCGATCTGGACGCTTTGCTCCTTGATCCACGCAGACTTGATACCCCGCAGGGTCTGCGCAGCCCGCCCGATCCCGACCTGGATCGCGTCCTCGAAGCTGGTCTCGGACTCGGCACTGATCTCGGTGACGCGTGCGACGCTAGTCATGATTCTCCCTTTCGATGCGACAGCCAGGCTGCAGGAACCCGACGGTCGGCGACAGAGTCCTTGGTCACTCGACGCCGAAGCGGCCGAGCAGCGCGACGAGGTGCGCAGGCACGAGGTCGCGGACGCCGGGCAACGCGGCGGCGCGGTCGCCGGCCTCGATCGTCGCGTTCCGCATCTTCGCGCGGGCTAGGTTCGTCGTGGACGCGGCAGCCGGGTCGGGCCACCACTCGATGCTGCATACTCAGCGGGCGAGACGGTCGAGCAGCGGTGTCTGGTAGCCGTAGCCAGCGCCGACCTCGAGGACGGTCTGGTTCGATTGCCACACCGGGCACGTTCTGCCGTGGAGCGGCGACGCTCGCCCGCAATCGAGTCGTTGGTCTCTGGCTGACGTCCGCAGTCGACACCGAGCCTGGCCAGCCGAGCACGCCAGCGACGAAAGTCCCCGACAATGCGGGGCCGTCGCGAAGCTCGACCGGATCATCGGCCGGTCCGCGACGCGTGGGATCGGGCACAGTGGCAGACGTGCTCACGGTGCTGTTGTGTGGCGACGTGATGACCGGGCGGGGCGTGGACCAGATCCTCCCGCATCCAGGCGATCCCACGCTGCGCGAAGGCTACTTGCGCGACGCGAGACGATATGTCGAACGGGCAGAGTCGGCGAACGGACCGATCCCGTCTCCGGTTGACTTCGCCTGGCCTTGGGGAGACGCGCTACGCACCGCGGCGAATCTGGCTCCAGACGTGCGGGTGATCAACCTGGAGACGAGCATCACCGGGCACGACGGGTTCGCCGCGGGCAAGGGCATTCACTACCGGATGAGCCCAGATGACGTGCCCTGCCTGACCGCTTTCGGCCCGGACGTGTGCACGCTGGCGAACAATCACGTGCTCGACTTCGGTCGCCGCGGGCTCGGCGACACGCTCGACGTCTTATCCGACGCTGGGATCCGCACGGCCGGTGCGGGACGCAACCTGCGCGAGGCACGCGAACTCGCGGTCGTCCCGGTCGAGCACGACGCTCGGGTCATCGTGCTCGCCTGCGGAACCGGTTCCAGCGGCATCCCGCCCGCGTGGGCCGCGACGCGGACCCGGCCGGGCGTCTTGCGGCTGCCTGACCTGTCCGACGACACCGGCGCCGAGCTCACCGACCTGGTCAACGCCGCCAAAGGCCCGGGTGATGTCGGCGTCGTCGCCATCCACTGGGGGCCCAACTGGGGCTACCAGATTGCCCCTGACCAGCGCCGCTTCGCGCACCGGCTCATCGATGCCGGCATCGATATTGTCCACGGGCACTCCTCACACCATCCGCGCCCGATCGAGGTGTACCACGACAAGCTCGTCCTCTACGGCTGCGGCGATTTCATCAACGACTACGAAGGCATCCACGGCCATGAGCAGTACCGGCCCGACCTGCGGCTGATGTACCTCGCCTCGCTGGAGGCGGGCACCGGCAGGCTCCTCCAGTTGCGCATGACACCAATGCAGGCGCGGAAGATGCGGCTGAACCACGCCTGCGACGCCGACACGGCGTGGCTGCGCGCCTCGATCGACCGGGTCAGCCGCGCCTTCGCAACCCGGGTCGAGCTGGCCCCCGACGGGACGCTCACCGCCCGACCGGACTGAGCACCCCACCCGAGTGGGCAGCTAGGGGGTAGTTCGTCGCGAAGTACGAGTCAGCGATGCCGCCCGGCCCGGATGTATGCGAACCGCACAGAGTCGACGTGCCGGCCCAAGCGGCACAGCTCTCGAAGCACGACGATGGCGGCGACGCCGGATACCGACTGCTGAGGCTGGGTAGGGCGTTGATGATCAGGACAGATCGACGACGCGGGACCATGCTCGGCCTCGATCGCGATCGTTTCGAGCTCAACTCACGAATGTACGAGGTCCCCGGAGGGCAGACTTCACACGCGGTGTTCCGGCCCGGCCGCGCATGATCGCTTGGAGCCACCGGCGACTTGGGGTCAGTTTCACGCGACGGCGACAGCTGGGCGGCGCAAAAGCAGCGGCGGCAGTACGCAGTCGGTGCATGACGTGGCAGGCGGCAGGGTAGATAGCTGGTCGTTCCGCACAGTGCTCGGTGCGGCTGGTTACCAACGAACAGATGGATCTTGCCGGTGTGGGGGTGCAGCCTCCAGGTGGCGCTCTCGATGTTGGCGTGTAGACATGTTCGCCGGCGGGCCAGGCCTTGTGGCTGGTTCATCGTGTTGCCAGGTGATGTTGGCTACGTGGTGCGGATGCCGGCCGGGGCACGCGCACTCACCTGCCCAGCGTCGCGGTCCAGTGCGCTCAGCCTCATCGGTTCGCCCCTTCGGGGGCGGCGCCTCATCCGGCGCGGTTCGCAGGGCAAGCGAGCCCTAGGTCGGGGCGGGGCCGGCCGCGGCGGTGACGGCGAGCCAACGCCCGCCGAATTCGATGACGTTGTGGCAGAGCACCTCATGCTTGCCCTCGTGGGCATAGAAGTACAGCGGCTTGCCGCCGTAGGTGGCCTGAGTTGCCCCTCCGCGTCGCGTAGTGACCCCTAGAATGTTCTGCCTGACCGCCCCGCCGGCGATGGGCTGACCGTTGGTCAATACCGGTGGCCAGGCCACAGCGCAGTCACCGTAGCAAGTGGGCGTGCGGGTCTTTTCGGCGTCGAAGGTGTAGATCGCCTGACCGGTTCGGTCGAACAGGACCGGGCCGAACTGGCTGGTGGACGTTGTGACGACGGTGCCGGTGCGGGCCGAGATGGATGGCCGGGCAGCGGGTGGTACAACCGAAGGTGGTGGGGTGCGGCCGGCCGACGAACTGCTCGCGTTCTGCGACGGGTCACTCGAATCGGCGCTCGGTGTCGACGAGCCGGTGGGCCGCTGGCTGGCGCAGGCGCTGACCAGCATCGTGACCAAGACCAGCAGCACGATCGACCCGCGCATCACTCAAGGCTATTCGCGGCTCAACCACCCTGGCCGCTCACGTCATCAGACCGTAAGCATCCGTCGGCCGCGGCTCACGCATTTCAGACGGTTCGCTGGCATGGACCCGGCATCGAATCACGGCTCGCTCGGCCGCTGTTCGGCGCCCGCGCCGACTCCCTCGCCGACGCGGCGTTCTGGCTCTGGTTCACCGCGCAACCTGAGCCAAGCCGGCTGCTGCGCGTGGCCGCGACCGGCGCGTGGGCCGCCCCCGGTCCTCGCAGTCACCACGACCGCCGTCGCGCGCGGACGCATGATCGACCCACCACGCCCCAGCCTGCTGCGCCCCGCCGCCACTCTGCAGGCACTGCTAACCGCCCGCGCGGCATGGCGACGATCGACCCGGTGATGCCTGCTTCAAGTCCCGCCGCTGATGCAGCGCTGGTTACGGGTTTCGCGTTCGGGTCCGGCCCCGGATCGCCGCCCGTCGCCCGCACGCCCAGGCGGTCGAGGTAGACCCGCCAGCCGCCGTGGTGGTGTTCGCGCTGCGCCGCGTCGGGTAGCCCGTGGTGTCGCAAGACGACGTTCGTGCCGTCGCCGTCCTCGGTGAGGCTGACCTCGACACGAGTCGAGCCAGGCGCCACGGCACGGTCATGGGTCCAGCCCCAGGTGAAGACGATCCGGCGCGGTTCGTCGACCTCGACGAACTGGCCGGACACCTCGACGCCGTCGCGCATCCTGACGCGGTACCGGCCGCCGGGCGTGGGCTCGATGGTGACCTCGCTACCCATCCACTGAGCGTATTTCACCGGGTCCGTGAAATAGCCGAACACGGTCTCGGGCCGGGCCTTGATGTGCACCGACACTTCGAGGACGTTTGGGTCGGTCATCAACGATCCTTGTCTCGCTGCTCGGCCTCGGCCAGGCTCGTCAACCGGGCCAGGTTGGTGCGCCAGTGATCCTCGACCACGGCGCGCAGCGGCCCAAGCGCTGCCTTGTCGGTCCGGTAGAAGCGGGTCGTGCCCTGCCGGCGTTCGGTGAGCAGACCGGCTTTCCTCAAGACGGTCAGGTGCTGACTTATCGCACCCCATGAGACGTCGAACTGCGCGGCGATCTCGCCGGCGGACAACTCCTTGTCCCACACCAGCCCGAGGATGTGGAGCCGACGGGGCGCGGCGATCACGCGCAACCGATCCACGACAAGCACCCTTCCGTCGGCGGGCTTGACTTCCCGACTTATTTTAGCTACTTCTAAAATACTTACAGAGCCGGAGGCAGCGATGAGCCAGACCGTCACCCTCGCCGTCGACGTGCAGGCCGACGCCGCGCGCCTGTTCCAGATCCTGACCACCACCGAGGGCCAGCGGGCCTTCTGGACCGCCGACTGCGACGTCACCGCCGGCAAGGCCCGGTACGGCTTCGAGGCCTCGCCAGTCGACCTCGACGTCACGGTGACCACCGAGCCGGCCAAGCTCGTCCGGATGAGCGTCACGTCCGGCTTCCCCTTCTGGCACGGCTCGACCTGGGAGTGGCAACTGTCCTCCCCCTTGCGCAGCGAGACCGGAACGGGCGTGCTGTTCCGTCATCACGGCTTCGCAGAGGGTTACCCGGACATCGAGTTCGCGCACACCGCGCAGGTCTGGGCGATGATCCTGGACCGCCTCGCCCGCTACGCCGAGACCGGAACGCCGCAGCCGTTCTTCCCGGAGCCGGCGTGAGCGTAGACGTCCGGCCGGTCGTGCTCGTGCACAGTCCGCGGGCCGACGTCGCGGCGTTCATGTTCGACCCCGGCAACGACCTTCGCTGGACCGGCGGCATCACCTCGAGCACCCCATCGCGGCCCGGGCCGCTGACCGAAGGTACCTCCGTGCAGCGCACAGCGAGATTCCTCGGCCGGTCGTTCACCTACGGCTACCTCATCACGAAGCATGAGCCGGACCGGCTCGTTGAGATGACAGTGGAGCGGCCTTTTCCGATGCTCGTGCGATACGAGCTCGACGACGCGCCGGACGGCACACTCGTCGCCATCCGCGCGCACGGCACGCCAGGGCGCTTCTTCGGACTCGCCACGCCGGTACTGAAGGCGCAGGTCCGCAGACGCGTCGCCGCGGATCTGGAACGGCTGCGTCGTTGCCTGGAGCCGTGACCGCGCAGAGGCTGCCGTCCAGTCGAGGCGCAGGGGCGTGGTCGTCGTACTGCCACAACACGAACGACAACCACAGCAGGTTCTCCAGCGGACCTCGCTTCCGACGGCCCACGTGTCAGCGTCGACACGCCCACCGACGGTCCGGGCTACAGCCGTCAGCCGAACTCAACCCCTACAGCGGCAGCCAAACCGGAGCGGGCATGAGCAGCGCGGAAGCCGCCCAGCCAAATGAGGCTTTCGCGGCGCACGCCTAGGCAGGTGCGCTGGGTGATGTCACGCGCGGCTCCGCGAGCGCAGCCGCATGTTGGTGCACGCTTCTGAGCCGGAAGGCCGCCCAGATGTTCATGATTCCCTCGGTCAGCGCCCACGCACCGACCCAGACGACAAGTACCGCGATCGACCGACCGGCGTAGCCGACCGCCCACAGCGCGATGGCCACTTGCAAGATCCCGGTGATCAAGATCAGCCACCACTGCTCGACGTAATCCTTGACCAGCAGCGACTCGACGATGTTGAACGTTCCCCGGAACAGCAGGAACCAGCCGATGATCCCGGCCAGGACCAGGAATGTCTGGTCGGGCCACACGAACGCCACGACACCGGCGGCGATGCACAAGATCCCCGCGAGCGCGTGCAGCCACTGCCAACTATCAAGAACAGCCGCGAGGACGAACTCGACGATGCCCGCGGCGATAAACGCGAGCCCGGCGAAGATCACGATCGCCCAGATCGTCTTGTAAGTAAAGGAGAGCACGATGAACGCATAGATCAACCAGAGGATCCCGATCACCAGTGGAATCCACCACCGGCTGGCGCCCCGTTCGATGAGCCGTGCGAACGACCGGCCGATGGGTCCTTCAGACGCTGTCATTCGACCTCCATCTCGAGGAGCGCTCACCGAATTCGGCCACGCCGTGAGCCAACAGCCGGCAATGATCGCGACGCCGCGCCAAGACTGTCACCGACCCGCATGGCACGCAACGGCGCCACGCTCAACAGCGGTGAAACCGCGCCCCGCGCAGTAGCGTTCCGGCCGCCCCAGCACGCCAGCGTTGCGGAGCGCCGACCCGCGAATGGTCCGTCGGCGACCGCAGCGCGCACCTAACGACCAACCACCCAGGTGACGTTTCCTCATCGCGCGATAAGGGGTGTGCGCTTCCGGCACAAGATTACCGATTCGGGATCGCGTATGCCGGCGGCGATGTCAGGGTCACCAGCCCACCGAGTCGATCGACCACCCGGACGCGTTCGGCGGCACGCCGAACGGAACGCGTTGGCAGATGAGCTGCGTTCAGATGCGGACAACCACCTTGCCGGTGGCGTGGCCGTCAGCAATGTAGCGGATCGCCTCTGGTGCGTCGGCAAGAGAGTATGTGCGGTCGATGATCGGCGTGACCGCTCCGGAACCGATCATGCCGGTCAGCGTCTGAAGATCGTCGGCGTTCTCGTTGGCGATCAGCCCGCGCAGCCGTCGCCGGACGAACAACGACACCAGCGGCGCTCGGAGCTGGCGATCGAAGCCGGCCAGCATCCGGCCGCCCGCTTGCTCGCCGCCGACCAGGACCAGCGTGCCGGTCGGTGTCAGGACGCGCATCAGCAGCGAGAGCCGACGATTGCCGGCGGTGTCGATCACGACGTCGTAGCCGACCGCGTCGCGGTCGATCGCGTCGCGGGTGTAGTCGATGACCGCCTCGGCACCCAGTGACCGCACGAGGTCGGTCTTGGCGGTGCTGCACACGCCGATGACCGACGCGCCGAAGGACGTGGCGATCTGGACCGCGAACGATCCCACCCCGCCCGCCGCGCCGATCACCATGACGCGATGGCCCGGCTGTACGCGTCCGCAGTCGCGCACCGCCTGCAGGGCGGTCACCCCGGAGATGGGCACTGCGGCGGCGTGCTCGAACGACAGGCCCTCGGGCTTGCCGGCCAGGCGATGCTCCCAGGCGGTCGCGTACTCCGCGAACGAGCCGCTCTCGCAGGTGCCATACACCTCATCACCCGGGCGGAAACCGGTCACCCGGGCACCGACTGCATCCACGACTCCGGCCAAGTCACGACCACGCACCGGCACCTTCGGCGCGCGAATCCCAAAACCCATAGCCCGCACGAGATAGGGCAGGCCAGTCATCAGGTGCCACACTCCCGGATCCACGCCGGCAGCGTGCACCCGAAGCAGCACGTCCTTCTCGCCGAGCACCGGCCGGTCGATGTCACGCAACTCCAGCACGTCCGCCGGCCCATACCTGTCCTGCACGATCGCCTTCATCTGTCACCCCGCACGCCCGCGCCGCCGCCCGGCGCAAACCCTGTCTAGCCGCCGTAACCGCCGCATTGCCAGAGCAGTTCGACCCTGGCGATCCGCTCGCCGCCAGCCGCACTGCCGGCCGGTCGCCGTCCGGAACTGCCGAACGCCGCTGACGGCGGTCGTCGATTCTCGCGAAGCACCGAGTGGGAACGGCGGCCCCTTCGGGCCAGCGCTCCCCCGAGGGCTGTTGACCGGGCCGCCCCGTCAGCAAACCGCGCGACCCCGGCCGCGCCCATCTCCACCTGGTGCGCTCGGCGTCGGCATTCCCCGTCACCGACAACGGTCACTCAACACTTTGACGGTCACGACGAGATGTGCCGACCCGCTCAGGGCCAGTCAACGCGTCATAGCCAGCGGCGCACCCGTCGGCGGTAGGAGTGGTACTCCGACCCGAACTTCGCGCCCAGGTACCGCTCCTCGGGGGCAATGGCGCCCCAGAACAGCAACGCGATGCCGACAGGGACGAGCAGAAGCGCCCACGTCGACGGCCACAGCAGGGCCAGTCCCACATCTAAGACGATCAAGCCGAGGTAGAGCGGATTGCGACTGAACCGAAACGGCCCCCGATCCAGAATCATGCGCGTCGCGCCGCGCGGCAATATCGCGGTGCGGTGGGCGGCCATCGTCACCAGGGCCCACCCGTTCCAGACGGCGAATACAGCACACAGCACCAGCCCGATCACTCGCGCACCGTCGCGAGGCAGCGAGAACGGATCGCCCACGCTTCCAGTCAGGATCCCACCCGCCAGCAACGGGAGCCCGAGCGCGACTGGCGGCCACATCCGGAACGCCGGCGCGTCAGCCATGTCACCATCATGACGACGACGAGCCACGCTAAGAAGATGCGCCAGCACGCGGCCGCTGCGTGCGATCGTGCCGCGCCGAGGGCACAGAAACGACAGCGGCATCGCCCCGAACAGCCGCCGACAGATCGCGCGGGACTCGGCGATCGCGAGCGCGCTTAAGATCGCCGTTCCGGGTGTGGAGCGACTCGACCTGGTTGCAAAACCACTGCCAGCTGGGCCATTACTTGCACTCGGCAGATCCTTGTTACTGCTCTCCGGCCCGCATTAACCACCCGGCAATAACTGCCGTGTTCCCAGAGCGGTGGCCCGGATGACAAGGCCATGGAACGTCGGCCGACCTGCGCACGATCCGAGCTGGGAGACGCGAACGATCGACACGACTCACCCGCGACGAGCAGATCGCGCTCCAAGCGCCGAGACAAGTGCCGGCAGTCTTCGACCGCTCAGGCCAGCTCGTCGCCGAACTGCTCAGCCCACCGCAACCCGAGATGATCTCTTGTGATGGTGCCGATCATGCGCTCGGCGATCTGACTCTTTCCGGGTTACACCGCTCGGCCTGCACCGGGTGCCCTACCCATACGGCTGACTCGCAGCGTCACTGCCTATGAGGCAGCGCGATGACCGGGCACTCGAACTGCTTCACGACACCGAGGTCGGTCGCCGCGCCGGAAGCCAGCGAAGCGTCCACCTCGACCGCGGAGTCGAGCGCCCCGTTCCCGATGGCGCGATGCCGCGGCTGCTCTGTGGCCGGTTCTGTTCGGCGCCTGCACTGCCCGGGCGGCAGGAGATTGCGAGGTACGACATGACACGCGCGAAGATCACTCATCTGGTAGGCCCGGGCGCGGCGGCGGTGACCGCGCTGGTGCTTTTGACACCCGGGATGGCGGCCGCCCAGGCCGCCTGGACCGCGGTGCCCAGCCCCGCCGGCGGCCAGCTCAACGGGGTGGCCACCGTGTCGGCCAACGACGTGTGGGCGGTGGGGCAGACACTGGCGCCGCTGACGCTGGCCGAGCACTGGAAAGGGCACAAGTGGAAGGTAGTCCCCGCCCCCAACCCCGCGACCAATGATCGGCTGTCCGCGGTCGCGGCGGTGTCCACCAGCGACGTGTGGGCAGTCGGGATAGTCAGCTTCTCCGCCCCGCCGGTCATATTGCACTGGAACGGCAAACGGTGGGCAAGCGTCGCGCCACCGACGCAGACTGGGTTCCTTTCCGGCGCGGCAGCGGTCTCCACCAACGACGTATGGGCCGTCGGGGAGTCCATGATCCCGGGCGTGGGTCTGCAGACCCTGATCGAGCACTGGGGACGGCGCCAGCTGGACCGTTGTGCCCAGCCCAACGTCGGCCCAATGGACCAGCTCAGGGCAGTGACCGCGGTCTCCGCCACTGATGTCTGGGCGGTCAGGTTCGCCGAGCCGACCTCGGTCTCCAATCCGCAGACCCTCGTCCTGCACTGGGACGGCGCCAGCTGGACCGTTGTGCCCAGCCCCAACCCGGCCGGCGCGCAGGACAACGAGCTGAGCGGCGTCACGGCTGTGTCCGCCACGGACGTGTGGGCCGTGGGCGAGACCGGAAACGGCGCCCAGACCACCACCGAGCACTGGGGACGGCGCCAGCTGGACCGCGATCGCCAGCCCCTCACCCGGCCGGCTCGCGGGTGGAGCCGCCATCTCGACCAGCAAGATGTGGGCGGTCGGCTCTGTCACCGACATCAATGGCATCACCTCGACCGTGATCGAACACTGGAACGGCACCAGCTGGAGCATCGTGTCCAGCCCCAACCCCAGCGCGAGCGAAAACGTCCTGGCCGCGGCGTCAGCGGACCGTGCTTCCACCCAGGCCTGGGCGGTCGGGGAGTTCTTCAACAACACAACCTCCACCCGCCAGACACTCACCGAATTCAACCCGTGAACCCGTCAGTGCCCGAGCCGAGAGCAACCAGCCAGGCCTCCGGAGTCGACACGCGTTCACACCAAATTCGTGCCGGCTCCGGCTCACGCGGCGGATAACCCCCGCGTGCCGCTGGCGGCAGCGCCGCCAGTGGCGGCGCCCGGGCCGTGGGGTCCCCGCGAGGCAGCAGCGGCCCGGGAATCCGGGACCCCTTGTAGCGGGACCGCGCGAAGTTGCGGATCAGCCGCACGGGCGGGTCTGAGCGGAAGAGGGCGAGTGATAATCCGCTCTATCATTCCCCGCTGCGCAGGACCAAACTCACGGTTCGATACGGGCAGATCACGACGCTGGTAGTGCTGGCCGGCGCCCGGTGTTCCGGGTCGAGCGACACGGCCGTGTCTGGCAGCGGTGCGCTATATCGATGTGGACGATGCAGTCAGAGAACGTCGGAGTGGTCAGGCCGTTTACGGCCGGGACGGTTGCGTGCTTGTCTCGGGAAACGGTGCGAACGATCGGGGGCAGATCGATCGCGCTCCGCACGAGTGCAGATCTGCGCTTGACTCTCCGTGCGGGGGCGAGGACCTTGGCATCGTCGCGTTGGACGCACGATGGTCCGGCCGGGCGGGGGGTTGAAGCCGGGCGACATCGACTGCCCGCATCTCAGGCTGGATTGTGCGCTACAAAAGGGGGAATCAGCGTGAACAATCGACTGGGGAGAGCGCTCGTTGCGGTGGCTATCTCCGCTGGCGTCGCGTTCGCGGTCTTTGCTGTAGGCAATGCACCCGCCTCCGCGTACGGCCACAACGGCACGCTCGAGATGTGGCAGGTTGGTATGTCGTTCAATTGCGACAACCGCACGCTTTGTGGCGATGAGCTCGGCGGATTCTGGGGGTGGGCGCAATTCACCCGTGACCCGGCGACCGGCGAGACCGACGCCGACGCCCAACTCACGGGATGCTTCCATTCCGCGCCTGGCGTTGGGGCGGCAGGTGCCCAGCACTTCGCTGTCGACGCACCCGGGTGGATCATCCAACCCGGCAGCGCCGGCCCGCAGACCTTCTTCTTGACCACCGGTGAAATGACATTCACCGGACACGGGCAGCCCGTGACCGTGCCGCTTACCCAGGACGACGGGAGCCTGGTCACCCCCACGAATCCGCTGGACACCGGCATTCCGGCGATGCCCGGGCACTACTCCACGACCGAGCTGCTCGGTTTCTCGGCACCCGGGATCAGCGCCAACATTCAGGTCGCATTCAAGCCCGCCCGCTAACAGCGACGACGGCAGGGCTGCCTGGGTGACCAGAGCACCCAGGCAGCCTGGGCCGTCCGGCGCGAAGTGGATCAGGTTGGCGGGCGACACGCCGCAGAACAGCTGCTCGGGGGCCGGACGGTTGTCGCGTTGCCATGTTCCAGCCTCTGCTATCTCACGGGCTCCAACGCATGAGTACCGCGGGAGTCGGCTTCGAGGTGGTGGCCCAGAGGTTGGCCCTCTGATTCCTGTCTATTGGTTCCAGCTGGCCCAGTTCGGTGCCAGCGATGCGCAGTGCCCGGGCCTGACTCCGCCTATTCCCCACGCGCTGACGTACCAGAGTCAGATTTCGGGTGGTCGGTCGAGTATCACGGTTGCGGTGAGCAGTGCCGCGCGGCGTAGGCGAGCAGGAGGGCTGCGGCCGCGATCGGTACAAGCGGGCCTGGCGCGGTGTGGCTGCTGGCCACCTCGCGGATTGCGCCGCTGGGCAGCCAGTTGTCCAGGTGCGGCTGGTTGGTGACGGCTGGAACGATGCCCTCCACGATGGACGCCCAGACGAGCGTGGCGCCGACGGCCGCCGTGGTGTTGCGCAGCAGCGCCCCGACCGCGACGCCGAGAAGTCCGGGCCACGACGTCCATGACGAGACCGACGACGACCCCGACGACGGCAAGGATGATGAGCTTGGGCTAGCAGCCGAGTCGTGTGGGGCTCCGTGAGCCGGGCGGAGAAGATCGTGCGGTGCCGGAATTCCCCGGCGGCGGCGAGCAGCCCGACCAGGAGAACCGCTCCACCAGCGAGTGCGCGGGGGCACGGAGGAAATCGGCCAGACTCGACGGCGTGAGCGCCGGCTCCCCGCGGTGGCCCGCCACGGCGCCGCTGAAGATCGGCAATGCAGCTGCGATAAGAGCCACTACGCCGAGGCACACGGCGAGCATCCGTGCGGTGCGTAGCTTGAGCATCTCTGCGGCGATGAGGGATCTCATGAAGTCTCCTTGATGCGGTTGGCAGGTGAGTGGGTGAGTTCGAGGTAGACGTCCTCGAGTGATGCGCCGTCGGCGCGGTCGAGCAGGCCGGCCACGGACTGATGGGTGATCAGGCGCTCGTGGGCGATGATCACGCCGTCATCGATCGTTTGCGCGAGGTGCGCCCGCAGCCGCTGCGTCTCCCAAAACCTGCTCCCGCAACGCCCGGTACAGGCGCCGGCACGGCGGCAGCACGTACAAGCACCGTCGCCGCCGCGCGAACACCCACAGCGGTTTCGGCTCAACCGGTTCGCCGGCACCGCCGGCGGCTAGTTTCTCCCATTCGTCGAGCAGGCTGGAGTCGCTCTGCCGCACGAGCGCGCCGGGCCATTCGACGACATCGGTCAGCCCTCAGTGTTCGCCGTCCCGGCACCGCATCAGCTGACGGGGTCGCGGGTATCGCGGTCGGCATGATATGGACCGAGATGGTGTGCCCGCCGTCATCAGCGCCGGACGCGCCAGGCGTAGCCGCACAGGCCGAGTACGCTGACCTCGACGAACAACGCGACAAGCACCAGCGGCTCGAGCCAGTTGCCGACATCCTCGTGATCGAAGGGAACCGAGACGCTGCGCGTCAGCAGGTATCCAGCGATTGGCCCCGCGGCCACTAGAGCCGCCGCCAGCCACGCAAGGCTGGTGTCATCTAGCAGCAGCGCCGTGGCGACAGCGGCCGACGCCACGACGAGGATCGTGAACAACGCACCGAGTC
Source organism: Jatrophihabitantaceae bacterium (assembly GCA_036506155.1). Classification (GTDB taxonomy): domain Bacteria; phylum Actinomycetota; class Actinomycetes; order Mycobacteriales; family Jatrophihabitantaceae; genus DASXRA01. The sequence goes on along the minus strand of DASXSF010000139.1, from coordinate 600 downwards.
CAGGTGTTTGCCGCCAGGTATCCGGCATTTCGATGAGATGCACTAGAGCGATTCCGGCAAGGCCCACAATTGCAAGCCCCCGCACGAGCAAGCGACGGGAGTCGCTGACAGACTCGTGAGCCCGTGACCGCGCGACCGTCGCGGTCCCTCCGCGGGTGACGTGTGGCTGGCTCATCGGGATCCTTCCGGTAGGGCGGGGCGCCTGAACAGTGCCCGCCGCGCGCGCGATCACGGATGGGGCCTGGACCGACGCCCGGTGCCGGCGTTGACGCTGCCCGGTCGGTGAGCAGCTTCGGTCACGCGCCAGCCCGATGACCTCGTCCGGTATATACGCAGTGGCGTGGTAGTCAGTTCAATACCGACGCATCTTCTGTTCAAGCTGCGTCCATAGACGTGGTGTTTGATCTTCGCCGTTGAGCGTGGCGTCGTGATGTGAGACGGCCACCGCGTGATCCTCACGGAGTTCCTTCCACAGAGCTCGACCGAGGAGTCACACGATGACCGCACCACCGAGTATCGACCTGTCCGGCTGGCTGACCGAGCAGCTTGCCCAAGCGAGTCCGGACCTGCTCCGGACATGATCACCACGTTCGTGCAGGC
>DASXSF010000138.1:0-115848 GCA_036506155.1 Jatrophihabitantaceae bacterium | reverse complement strand
TGCACGTACTCGCCGTCGTCGTGTGTCGCGATGGTCGCGCCGATGATCTCAGGGCGCATCTCATTCACCTGCTGGCTGTACTTCTCCATCATCGAGCGCATCAGCTGCGGGTTCTTGAGATGCCCCTCGATGACCTGGACGAAACCGGCGTCGTCGGAGCCGCCCGCCAGCCACGTGAATACGTCCGCGGAGTCGAAGAACGTCACGTCCCCCGCGAAGCACTTGCGCGTCTCGGCCCACCACGCGTCCTGTTCGGGACGCTCACTGTTGCGCCGGGCCGCCTCCTCGGACTCGAAGCGCACGACGGTGACGAACGTCCCGTCGTCGGTGATGTCCGAGGTCGAGCCGAGCCAGCCGGCTGCTCCCGGTCGCAGCTCCTGCATCCACCGGTCCATCGCCGCTCGCAGGCCGGCCTCGTCTGCGACCTTTCCTTGAATGACTTGAACGAACATCGCCCACCTCCGCGATGCCTGGGCCGCGCAGGTGCGCGGCGGATCCCCCTGTAACGTCGCGCGCGGTGCGCTGCCCGGATGCACACCGGCACGCTCGAGTGAGCGTAGATCGCGGCAGGCGTGAGCGATAGGGCGGCCGCATGAAGCGGTCAGCTGGCGCACCGCGTCAGTCGTTCGCCTGCAGGCCGTAAGCACGCAAGACGGTCTGGTCGATGCTGTTGCCGTCGGCGTCCGTCGCGGTCACGCGCAGCGATACGGCGCCGCTGCTCGCGGCCCCCTGCGAGTGGGACACCACCGCGCGCCACCGGAAGTCGTCGAGCCGCACAAGCCCGATCTGCGACCAGGTCGCCCCGTCGTCGAATGACGCCCACGCGTTCGCGCCGGTGATCCGCGCTCCAGTGATCCCGCCTTGGTGCCCGATGCCGAGCGTGAACGCGTATGACGTGGAATTCGGTGCCCGGTTGAGCAGGTCGAGGTTGCCGAGCTGGTAGTCGACCTGGAGCAGCGGCAGCAGCTCCCGCCCGGACGGCACGGTGGCGGAATGGAACGTCCACGTGGTCGAGACGTCCGTCGAGTAGGTCCACCACGGGGCCGAGCGCTGTTCGTCGGACACCATCCGATAGGTCGCGTTTCCCGGCACTGCAGGGAACTGCCCGATCGGGTAGCTGCTCTCGGCGAGCAGTTGATCGCCTTGGTACAGCTTCGTGTCCGCCGCGTCGCCGCCGGTGCCGAAGCCGAGATGCTGTGCCTGGTCGACGTAGGGGAAGACGTACATCGTGAACTGGTCGCCCTCGCGATAGGCCGGAGCGCCGGAGTCCTCCCACCCGGTCAAGCCGTCCGGCATGCCCGGCCGGGCGACCTGGTCGAACCAGTTCTCCGCCGTCTTGGTGAGCGGCTGGTAGGACGTCGGCACGCCGTCGAACTCGCCGTTGAACGGGTAGTTCTCCCAGGCCAGGTGCCACCACCAGATGTCCGGTGCGGCGCTGACCCACTCGGTGCGCTGCATGGGGTGTATCAGGTTGCGGCCGACTCCGAAGACGAACGTCGTCCACGGGCGCAGGGCGTTGTCGACGTCCAGGCCGAGCTGGTCGGGCGCATCGGCGTAGTAGGAGGCATCGATCTCGGCCGTGTTCTTGCTGCTGATGGCGTAGGTCTGACCGGCCGCAATCTGGCCAGGATTCGGGAGCATCAAGTCGTACTGGTACGAGCTTTGCGCGGTGCCGGAGTACTGGACGGTCACCGGCCCGTTCTGGAGTTGGCTCACCAGCGACAGGCCGACGTCCTGGTTGATCGTGAACGCGGGGATCGTCACCGTGCCGGGATCGCCGGCCTGGGCGAACAGCAAGCCCGGGACGTTGTTGAAGATGATCGCCGCGGCTGCGCCGGCCGCTTCCGCGTTCTGGATCTTGCTGTAGAACGTGTACGTGCCGCGCTGGATCAAGGCGATCTTGCCGTGCATGTCCTTGCCGGCGTAGTCCGCCGGCGTGCCGAGACCGACGTAGACGAGCGGCTGTTTGAACGTCCCGTCCACCGGCGCGGAGTTGATCATGAACAGCGGATCGAGCGGGATCGTGTTCGGCTTGACAACGCTCATCTGGATGGGCGGCGCGATGAGCGTCCACTTGCTGTAGAACTCGAACTGCCCGTCGGTCACGGGGGCGGTGGGCACCGCGTACACCTCGTCGATCGGCGTGCTGAGGCTGAACGAACTGCTGAAGCTCGACCCGGCTGCCAGGCTGCGGTAGTAGCCGACCTGGATGTCGTACGGCGCGCTCGGCTTCGGGGTGTTGATCACGACCTTCTGCGCCGGTCTGGCGTCGAGCGTGACGGTCATGTCATGGCTGACCTGCAACTGGGGGTTCCCGACCACGCTCACCGCCAGCGCGTACAGGTTGGGGGCGTCCATTGTGAAGATGTAGCCCATCAGGTTGTACGTGCCGGGTGCTACCCGGAACGTGGGCGTCGCGCCGCCGTAGTAGTACTGGGTCTGGAAAACGCCGGGCAGTGTCGGGTTGTACAGCTCGACCTGGCTGATGCCCGCGGCCTGGCGCCCGTCGTGGGCGATCGCCGGCACGGTGACGTTGTACATCTCCGGCTCGACGTAGGCACCGACGGACGTGTGCACCACGACGTTGCCGGCCGTGCCGGTGAGGTAGCCGCTGTACAGGTCGAACTGGCCGGCATTGGGGTCGACAGTCACCGTTACGGCGGCGGAGCCGCCCGCGGGTACGGTCACGGTGGGCTGGCTGACGGTGAACATGCCGGCCGGCGGGGCGCCGCTCTTCTCACCCGTGATGTTCAGCGACAGGTTCAGCGTCACGTCGGACGAGCCGTTGTTCCGGAACGTCACCGGCTTGGTCACCGGCGTCTCGCTCGTGTGGGGGTACCGGAAGTAGCCGAGGTTGAGCGTGCCCGGGTCGGCGTAGACCTGCTGGCTGAACGCCCGCGCTACGTCGACACGTCCGCCACCCTGCTGGTACACGGTGTAGCCGTCGTCCGTGGAGGTGCTGATGAGGGCCGGCTTGAGCTGGGCCGCCGTCCAGTCCGGATGCTCCTCGGCCAGGATGGCGGCGGCACCCGCGACGTGCGGCGTGGCCATCGACGTGCCGGACAGCCGGGCGTAGTACTGATCGACCGGGTCCTGGTCTCCGATCGGCGTTCCCGGAGCGCGCGCCGCGACGATATTCACACCGGGGGCGGCAATCTCCGGCTTGATGGCGTAGTCGCCCAGGCGGGGCCCACGGCTGGAGAAACTCGCGAGGTGGTCGGACTTGTCGACGGCACCGACGGTCAGCGCCGCGTCCGCAGCGCCAGGGCTGGCCACGGTCTGCGCGCTCGGGCCGGCGTTACCCGCGGCGATCACGAACAGCGCTCCGGTCTGCGCCGTGAGGTCGTTGACGGCTTGGCTCATCGGGTCGGTGCCGTCGCTGGCCGAACTGGAGCCGAGGCTCATGCTGACGATCCGGGCGTGCTCCACCTGGGTGGCCCATTCCATCCCGTCGATGATCCACGAGTCCAACCCGCTGCCGGCGTCGTTGAGGACCTTGCCGATGATCAGCCCGGCGCCGGGCGCGACGCCGGTGTAGTAGCCGCCGTCCGCAGCTCCGGTGCCCGCGATGATGGAGGCGACGTGCGTGCCGTGGCCGAAGCCGTCCGTCACATCGCTCGGATCGCCGCCGCCTGGCTGCCCTGCGGGCACGAAGTTCTGCCCTGCGACGATCTTGCCGGCGAAGTCGGGATGGGCGGCGTCGATGCCGGTGTCCAGCACCGCGACGTTCACACCGGATCCGTTGTAGCCCGCGGCCCACGCCTGGGGGGCACCGATCAGCGGCACGCTCTCGTGCAGGTCGACCTTGACCTTCGCGTCCAGCCAGACCCGCTTGACGCTCGACACTCCGCCCCGAAGCGAGGTCCAGAACGCGTGCGACTGCCGCTTGCTCTCGCCGATCGCGGTCGCGTTGATACTGCTCAGCGTCGCGCCGCGGCTCGTGCCCGGCAGCGCCGGCGCCGCCTGCGCCCGCATCCGGTTGGCCCGGTACTGCACGATCATCGGCATCGCCGATGCGTGCGCGTCGTCGTAGCCGTTTGCGACGAGCTTCGCCACGTCGAACAGGTCGCGGCTCAGCGTGCCCGTCGCGATCAGCGGCGCGGCGTCGTTCGGGACGACGTACACGTCCTGGCCGACCTGCTGGGTGGAATACCCGACCTGGGTACGGTCCGCCGGCGGGTGCACTGTGGCGCTCTGCTTGCCGTTCGCGAACCGTTCGAGCACCACGACGTCGCCGGTGAGCAACGTGACCGTGTGCTGCGACACGACACGTGCTCCGGATGCAGGTGCCGGGGCCTGTTCAGGAGCGGCGCTCGCGGCCGGCGCGGCCGCCAGGCCGATCGCCGTCGCCAATGCGGATGTCGCCGCGAAGAACCGGATCGAGGCAGGGCGCGGTCGTCTCATGGCTTCCTCCAGCCGGACAGGCGAGGCAAATCCTCCTACACGGGGGTCACCGTACGGAAGGCCGCAGCGGGGCCAATTCACGACAGTGGCACGAAGACGACAGCCCGCCACCACCCGGCAAGACGCTCACAACCCGAGTAAAGGCTCCAACCCGACGGTCAGCCCGGGCCGCGTCCGAATCTGACGGATCCCGAGGAGCACGCCCGGCATGAACGAGACGCGGTCGAACGTGTCGTGCCGGATCAACAACGTCTCGCCTTTCGTGCCGAACAGGATCTCCTGGTGCGCGACCAGGCCCGCGGCGCGCACCGCATGGATGTGCACACCGTCGACGACGGCACCGCGTGCTCCGGAAAGTGACTGCGTCGTCGCGTCTGGCGCAGCGGGGAGGCCCGCGCCGGCGCGAGCCGCGGCGATCAGCCGCGCGGTGCGGATCGCCGTGCCACTCGGCGCGTCCACCTTTGCCGGGTGGTGTAGTTCGACGACCTCGGCCGACGCGTAGTGCGGGGCGGCGAGTTCCGCGAACTTCATCGCCAGGACGGCGCCGATCGCGAAGTTCGGCGCCACAAGCACGCCGAGCTGCGGCGTGTCGGCCAGCCAGCCTCGAACGGTGTCGAGTCGCTCGTCCGTCAGCCCCGTCGTGCCAACAACAGCGTGGATGCTCTGGTCGACGGCGAAGCGGATGTTGTCCATCACCACGTCGGGATGGGTGAAGTCGACCAGCACCTGGGCGCCGCCGTCGGCCACGCTGAACAGCCAGTCGCCGGCGTCGACGGCTGCCACCAGGTCCATGTCGTCGGCTTCGACCACCGCCTGGCAGACCTGCTGGCCCATCCGCCCGCGCGCGCCGAGCACGCCGACCCGGATCGGCTCAGCTCGCTCGCTCATGCGACGGCCCCATCGAAAGCATGCTCGTCGAACGGGCCCACCACCGTGAGGCAGCGGGGTTGGTGCAGAAGGTACCGGGCCACTTCGAGCACGTCCTTGCGGGTCACTGCATCGATACGGCTGAGCAGCTCGTCCACGGCCAGCACGTCGCCGTAAACCAGCTCGCTCTTTCCGATCCGCGTCATGCGCGATGCCGAGTCCTCCAGCCCGAGCACGATGCCGCCGGACATCTGGCCCTTGCCACGGCGCACCTCGGCCTCGGTGATCCCGCCCTCGGCGACCCGGTCGAGTTCGCTGCTGATCAGGTCGAGCACTTCGTCGGCCTTGCCGGGCTGGCATCCCGCGTATACGCCGAAGAGCCCGGTGTCCGCGTAGCTGCTGCCGAACGTGTAGACCGAGTACGCCAGCCCGCGTACCTCGCGGATGCTCTGGAACAGCCGCGAGCTCATTCCCCCGCCGAGCGCAGCGGACAGCACGCCCAGCGCCCAGCGTCGCTCGTCGTGCCGGGACACGCCGTACATGCCCACCACGACGTTGGCCAACTCGGTCTCGTCGGAGACGACGCGAGCCGGTTCCACCGGAGCGCCGGTCCGGGCGCGCCCGGACCGTGGCGGCACCGGGTCGGCCGCCGCATCGACGTGCTGCTCGAACGCCCTGCGCACCTGCCGGACCACTGCCGCATGTTCGACGTTGCCCGCGGCGGCGACGACCATGCCCTCGGCACGGTAACGGCGCCGGTAGTAGCCGGCGACCTGCCGACGGGTCAGCGCGCTGATCGAGTCGATGGTGCCGAGGATCGACCGCCCGAGCGGGGTGTCGCCGAACAGCGCCGTCGCGAACTCGTCGTGCACCCGGTCAGCCGGGTCGTCGTCGCGCATCGCGATCTCTTCGAGGATGACGCTGCGCTCGACGTCGACGTTCTGCACCGTGACCGTCGCGTTGAGCACGACATCCGTGACGATGTCGATGGCAAGTGGCAGGTCACGATCGAGCACCGTCGCGTAGTAGCAGGTGTGTTCCTTCTCGGTGAACGCGTTGAACTCGCCGCCCACGGCATCCATTGCCTTGGCGATGTCCAGCGCGGAGCGCGTCGTCGTGCCCTTGAAGAGGAGGTGTTCCAGGAAGTGGCTGGCGCCCGCGATCGCCGTCGACTCGTCCCGGCTGCCCACCGGCACCCACACTCCGAAGCTCACACTGCGCACGCCGGGCATCGCCTCGGTGACGACCCGCAGCCCCCCGGGCAGCACGGTGGTGGCGAGGCGTCCGCCGCCGGACGTGTCGACGGCGCGGGTCGTGGCGCGGTGGATCATCCGGCAATCCTAGGGGTGCTCGCGATTCAGCCAGGATCCGACGACCAGGCTCATCCCGTCCGGTTGCACCTCGAAGCCCAGGGTCCGGTAGAACGCCTGCATGTCGTCGGTGAACAGGGCCGCGTGCTGCCCCGGCACGCTGGCCAGCAGCCGCCGCACGATCTCGCTGCCGATGCCGGTCCGGCGGTGCGGCGTCGCGGTCCAGATATCGACGATGTAGGCGTTGCAGACGCCGTCGCTGAGGACGCGGCCGTTGCCGACGAAGCTGCCCTCACTACGCGCGAATACGACGGCGAACGACTGCTCGTGCGAGATCCGATACTCCTGCGGGGTACGCCCGTTGTCGAACGAATCGGCGGCCAGCGCGGCCTTCAACGCTGCCCAGTCGACGTCGGCTGTGCTGTCGGAGAACTCGACGCGTGACACGCCTACTCCACCGCCACGAGCCCACGACGATGCCGCTGTGCAAGTTCCGCGTAGTAGGCGGGGTTTTCCCTGACCCAGCCGGCCGCCGTTCCTGAGAGCGGCTCCCGCACGGTCGCCGGCGCGCCGAGTGCCAGCACGCCGCCCGGGATCTGCGTGCCGGGCGTAACGAGCGCGTGTGCGGCCACCATTGCGCGGGGCCCGATGCGCGCGCCGTCCAGAACGATCGCCCCATTGCCGACAAGACATTCCTCGTCGAGGACCGCGCCGTGCACCACGCACTGGTGTGCCACCGTCACGCCGGGGCCGATCTCCGTCGTGACGCCCGGCGGGCAGTGCACCACTGCGCCGTCCTGCACGTTCGCCCGCTTGCGGACGACGATCGGGCCGCAGTCGCCGCGCAGCACCGCGCCGTACCAGACCGACGCGCCCGCCTCGACCGTCACGTCGCCGATGAGCGTCGCCGTCTCGGCGATGAACGCATCTCCGGCGATCTTCGGGCGCAGGCCCTCGAACTCGAAGCTGATCATCCGATCATCCTTGCATCAGCCGCTCGGCGGCACGGAGCGTCGACTCCTGCCACAGGACGAGGCGCACCTCTTGGTCGGTGTCGCGCAGCACGGTCAACGCCTGGCGCAGCGCGTCTTCGACGGGCCAGCCGTAGATGCCCGATGAGATCAGCGGGAACGCCACCGATCCGGCGCCCACCGCCGCGGCCACCCGCAAGGACGCGCCATAGCAGGAGCGAAGAGCCTCGCTCCGGTCCGCCCGTTTCGAGTAGACCGGTCCGACCGTGTGGATCACCCAGCGCGCCGGCAGCCGCCCCGCCGTGGTAGCGACGGCCTGGCCGACCGGCAGCCCGTCACGGTACTGCCCGGCGCGCAGGGACCGGCACTCGACCAGGATGTCCGGGCCGCCGCGGCGGTGGATCGCGCCGTCGACACCACCACCGCCCATCAGCGACGAGTTGGCAGCGTTGACGATCGCGTCGACGTGCTGCTCGGTTATGTCACCGAGTACCAGTTCGAGCGGCATCCTCCGATGATGCCCCCAGATGAGCAGTCTCCGGCGCGGCCAGCACCGCCGGGATCGGCACCGCCACCACGGCGGCGGCCACCCCGAACGCCGCGCCGTAGCCGTGGGCGTCCGCGAGCCAGCCCGCGACGACCGGCCCTATCACCGTGCCGAGATCGCCTGCCATCTGGTAGACGGCCACCACCGTGCCACCTCGGCCACCGACGACATCGCCGAGCATCGCGCCGGACGCCACGGACAATGCGGCACCGGACACCCCGAGCAAAGCCATGACGGCGACGAGCCCTGCGGCGCCCGCAACCAGCGGCAGACAGGCGAGCCCGGCCACGCCAAGCACCAGCCCGATGAGCAGGACCGGCCGCCGTCCGGTGGTGTCGGCCCGCTTTCCGAACGGCATCAGCAGCACGCCGCTGACCGCGCTGAGCGCGAAGAACCCGACGTACGTCCAGGTCGAGCTCAACGCCAGCCGATCGGCCACGAACAGAGGCACCATTGCCGAACGCGCGCCGACAATGGCCCAGTCCTCGGCGAGGTTCGTGAGCAGGGTCGCGCGGTAAGCGCGCTGACGCAGCGCCGCACGAAGCGACAGGCTCACGCCACCGGGCACAGGCCGTGCGGCAAGCTCGCTGTGCCGCAGCGCGCCCCAAGCGATCGCACCCGCGGCAGCCAACGTCGCGGCGTACAGGAAGAAGGGCGCCCGCAGCGACCACAGCGCGACGAAGCCCAGCACCGGACCGGCGATAGAGCCGATGAGAAAGCCGCCCGCGAACACCCCCTGCGCCCGGCCACGCAGATGCGGCGGCGTCACGCGAATGAGCAGGCTGGACGCGCTGACGCTGAACATGATCGAACCGACGCCGCCGACGCCACGTAGCACCAGCAACTGCCAATAATCGGCGGACAGGCCGGCGAGCAGGCTGGAGACGCCGACGATGCCGATGCCGGTGGCCAGCATCGTCCGCTCCCCGAACGCGTTCACCAGCCGCCCGGCGAACGGGGCGGTCAGCAGCCGCGCCGCGGCGAACGTGCTGATCACGGCGCTCGCCTCGGTCTTGCTGACCCCGAAGTGGCGCGCGAACAGCGGGATCGCCGGCGCCACCACGCCGAATCCCAGGGCCACCATGAACGCGACAGCCGCAAGTGCCGTCACCTCGGCCGGCAGCCGCTTCAGCCCGGCGAACACCTGACTCAGCGGGGCAGCCAAGCGTCCGGCGCCTCCACCATGCGCCGGACGTGGGCCGGCAACTTACCGGTCAGCACCTGTTGCAGCGTCGTCTCGTCCAGCACCCGGCGTAGCGCGGCACGTACCGCAACCCAGACATACGGCAACTGCTCGGCGACGCCGGTATAGGTCGTCTCGTGCGGCCGCAGCCCGCGCACCTCGGCGAGCGGCCCGTCGACCGCACGGATCACCTGGCCCAGCGTGATCTCGCTCGGCGGCTGGGCGAGCGCGTACCCGCCCTCCGCACCGCGCTGGCTGCGCACCAGGCCGGCTCGGCGCAGCTCCCCCAGAATCGCCTCGACGAACTTGCGGGGCAGCCGTTGTTCGCCGATGATCACCTCGATCTTGACGAGGTCGGGGGCTCGCGCCGCCAGCTCGAGCAGGGCCCGTACCGCGTAGTCGGTCTTCGCCGAGATCTCCACGCACGGATCTTCGCATTCCCCGTAGGGAAACGTAGCGACGACCTCGTCGCGCGAGCGCTCGTCGCTAGGATGCCGCGAGCGTCGAGGCGTGGTGGGCCGGGCGCAGCCACACAGCGCGACCGGGCTCCAGGTCGAGCGAGTCCGCCTGACCGCGGGTGAGCTGTACCCACGGGTCGCTGCCGCCCGCGCGCAGTTCGGCACGCACCTCGAAGCCGATGCGCACCAGCCGCACTACCTCGCCGGGCACCGCGCCCGCAGTCTCGGCGGCGAGTACCTCGATGTCGTGCGGCCGCACGAGGCGCTCCCCCAGCCGGGTGACCGGTCCGAGGAAGCCCATCACGAAGTCGTTGGCCGGGTGGTCGTACAGGTCGTTCGGCGAACCGGTCTGCTCGACTCGCCCGTTGTTAATCACGACGATCTCGTCGGCTACCTCGAGCGCCTCCTCCTGGTCGTGGGTGACGAACACGGTCGTGACATGTACCTCGTCGTGTAGCCGGCGCAGCCAGTCGCGCAGTTCCTTGCGCACCTTGGTGTCGAGCGCGCCGAACGGCTCGTCCAGCAACAGCACCTTCGGCTCGACAGCCAGGGCCCGCGCGAGTGCCATCCGCTGGCGCTGCCCGCCGGACAGCTGCGACGGCAGCCGGTCGGCGAACTGGTCCAGGTGCACCAACTCCAGCAGTTCATGGACCCGGCGCCGAATCTCCGGCTTGGGGCGGCGGCGGATCTCCAGCCCGAACGCGACGTTCCGGAACACCGTGAGGTGCTTGAACGCGGCGTAATGCTGAAAGACGAACCCGACGTCGCGCCGCTGTGCAGGGATGTTCGTGGCTTCCATACCGTCGATGTGGACGCTTCCTGCGTCCGGGTCCTCGAGCCCGCCGATGATGCGCAGCAACGTCGACTTGCCACCGCCGGACGGCCCGAGCAGCGCCGTGAGCCGGCCCGTCTCGACGTCCAGATCGACGTTGTCGAGCGCGACGAAGGAGCCGAACCGCTTGCAGATGTTGTGCGCGGCAATCCCCATCAGCGTTCCTCTCTAGGCCGTATCAGCGAAATGGCCACGATGCAGATCGCCGACATCGCGATGAGCAGCACGGACAACTGGTACGCACCGGGTTCGAACTGTTCGGCCCGCTGGTCCACGACGAGCGTCAGCGTCTGCGTTTGCCCGGTCACGTCGCCGGATACGACGCGCACCGCGCCGAACTCGCCCAGCGACCGGGCGAGCGTCAGCACCACCCCGTACGCGAGTGCCCACCGGATCGTCGGCAAGGTGATCCGCCGCAGCCGCTGCACCGCGTTGGCCCCGAGTGAGCGGGCGGCCTGCTCCTGTTCGATGCCCTCCTCCTCCAGCACAGGCAGCACCTCACGCAGGACCAGGGGCAGCGACACGAATGTCGTCGCCAGCACCATGCCGGGCATCGAGAAGATCACCTGGATGCCCGCGCTCTGCAGCGCCGAGCCGAGCCACCCGGTCGTCCATCCGAACGCGAGCACCAGGGCCAGCCCGACGATGATCGGTGAGATCGAGATCGGCACGTCGATCAGGACGTTCAGGAACGACCGCCCGGGGAACCGGTAGCGCGCCAGCAGGATCGCCATCCCGACGCCGAAGATCGCGTTGATCACCACGGCGAACCCGACAACCTGTGCGGTCACCTGGTAGGCGTGTATCGCATCGGGCGCCGTGATCGCATCCCAGAAGACGGACCAGCCCTGGTCGACGACGCGCCAGGCAACCACCACCACCGGCATCGCCACCAGCGCCGCGACGTACGCGACGGCGACGAATCGCAGTAGATACCGGACGAACCGGCGCCGCCGCGGCCGGGCGACGCGCGTCCCCGCGGCTGGCGGGGCGACGACCGGCGGCGTGTCGGTGATCGTGCTAACCACGGCGGGCCGCCCGTCGCTGCACCTCACCCAGCACCGCGAGCACGGCGACGCTGATCAACAGCAATACTGTGGAAACCGCTGCCGCCTGCGCGTAACGGTCGTCCTCGATCTGCCCGAAAACGTACTGCGAAGCGACCGACGCCTTCGGCAGTCCGCCCGAAATGAGCAGGACGGATCCGTACTCGCCCATCGCCCGCCCGAACGCCAGCGCCGCCCCGGACGCGATCGCAGGCGCGATCGCCGGCAGCACGATGCGCCGGAACGCGGTGAACGGCCCCGCACCGAGCGAGGTGGCGGCCTCCTCCGCCTCGGGGTCCAGGGCGAGCAGGACGGGCTCCACGGCGCGCACCACGAACGGCAGCGTGACGAACAGCAGCGCGACGAGTACGCCGCGCCGGGTGGCGAACCAGTCGATGCCGATCGCGCTGTGCTGGCCGTAGAGCGCAAGCAGCACCAACCCGGCGACGATTGTGGGCAGTGCGAACGGGATGTCGATCACTGCCTCGACGACGCGCTTGCCCCAGAACGAGTCACGCACCAGCACCCAGGCGACCAGCGTGCCCAGCACGGCGTTCACGGCGGCGACGATCAGCGCGCTGGCCACGGTGAGCCGGATCGCGGCCAGGGCCGCAGGACTCGTTATCGCGTCCCAGAACCCGGGCCCGATTCCCTTCGCAACGACAGCGGCGAGTGGCAGCAGCACCAGAACGCTCAGCCACAGCACCCCGAGGCCGAGCCCGGCGCCTGACCAGGCACCGAGGCGGGCGCGCTCGGTTGATGCCGCCCCGATGGATGGAGCGCTCACCCGGATGTGCCCTCGATCTTCGGCACGATGCCGCCGTCACCGAAGTACTTCGCGTTCACCGCGCTCCAGCCGCCGAGACTGGCGATCGTCACCAGGTGTTTTACCTGCGGGAACGGGTTGCTCGGATCGTTTGCACCCTCCACCGTGCCCGGCTGCACGTTCGCGAGCACGGGGCGGTAACCGTGGCTGGCAAAGATCTTCTGGCCTGCCTCGCTCTCGACGAACGCGAGGAAGTCCTTCGCGGCGGGCGGCGCGGACTTCGTGACCGCTGCGGGGTTCTCGATCAGCACCGATTCGTCAGGCACGATGTAGTCCAGCGACTGACCCTTCTGACGGGCGGTGATCGCCTCGTTCTCGTAGGAGATCAGGACGTCGCCCGTACCGTTGAGGAACGTCGTCGTCGCGTTGGACCCGCTGGACGGCTTGCTCACCACGTTGGCGAAGAACTTCTTCAGGTAGTCCTGCGCCTGCGCATCCGTTCCGCCGTCGGCGAGGACGTGCGTGTACGCGGCCAGGATGTTCCACTTCGCTGAGCCGGACGAGCCGGGATCCGGCGTGACGATCTTGACGCCGGGCTTGACGAGGTCGTCCCACCCGGTGATGTGCTTCGGATTGCCCTTGCGCACCGCGATGACGACCACCGAGTCGGAGACCAGGCCCTTGGTCGGCCCACTGTTCCAGTTCGGGTCGACGAACTTGGGCACGAGCTTGGTCAGGTCAGGCTCGAGCGAGAACGCGACGTAATCGGCGCTCTGCCCGTTCGCGACGGCCTTGCTCTGCGTTCCACTCGCGCCGTACGAGGCGGCAAAGCTGACCCCCTTGCCTTGGGACGTCTTCTCGAACGCCGCGCTCAATGCGTCGTAGGCGGGCTTGGGAACCGAGTACGCAACCAGTGAGAGCTTCTTGCTGTCCGCGCCGGTGGATGCGCAGGCCGCAACGCCGATCGCCGCCAGCCCTGCGATGGTCAGGAGCGCGATCGCCCGGCGACCGCTCATGACGCCATTCGGCATAGCTTCGTCCATCCTCTCGATAATGCCGACAGGCTCCCTTAACTCCATCGGCTTACCAGAGAATAGAGTAAAGGCAGGGATCGTGGTGAACCCGGGGGCCCGGTGTTCACACGAAACGGGCGAGAGGCTTCGGCTTCTCGCCCGTTTCGTGTGATTTCTGCGGACTATGCCTCCGCCGGCGCCTCCGGCGCGGGTTCGTCGTCCTTCACCGGAACGAGGCTGATCTTGCCACGCTGGTCGATGTCGACGATCTCGACCTGCAGCTTGTCACCGACCTTCACCACGTCCTCGACCTTTCCCACGCGCTTGCCCTGCCCGAGCTTGCTGATGTGGACCAGGCCGTCCTTGCCCGGAAGCAGCGAGACGAACGCACCGAACGCCGCGGTCTTGACCACGGTGCCGAGGAATCGCTCCCCCACCTTGGGCAGCTGCGGGTTCGCGATCGCATTGATCCGGTCGACCGCCGATTGCGCCGACAGCCCGTCGGACGCACCCACGTAGATGGTGCCGTCGTCCTCGATCGTGATCTCGGCGCCGGTGTCGTCCTGGATCCCGTTGATGGTCTGGCCCTTCGGGCCGATCACGGCGCCGATCTTGTCCACCGGGATGCGCACCACGGTGACCCGCGGCGCGTTCGGGCTCATCTCGTCCGGCCGGTCGATCGCCTCGGCCATCACGTCCAGGATGTGCAGCCGGGCATCACGCGCCTGCTTCAGCGCGGCCGCCAGCACCTCGGACGGGATGCCGTCGAGCTTCGTGTCGAGCTGGAGGGCGGTAACGAACTCGCGGGTGCCGGCCACCTTGAAGTCCATGTCACCGAACGCATCCTCGGCACCCAGAATGTCGGTGAGCGCGACGTACTCCGTCTTGCCGTCGACGGTGTCCGATACCAGCCCCATGGCGATGCCGGCGACGGGCGCCTTGAGCGGCACGCCGGCGTTGAACAGCGCCAGCGTCGACGCGCACACCGAGCCCATTGACGTCGAGCCGTTGGAACCGAGGGCCTCGGAGACCTCCCGGATCGCGTAAGGGAATTCCTCCCGCGACGGGAGCACCGGAATCAGGGCCCGCTCGGCCAGCGCGCCATGCCCGATCTCGCGGCGCTTGGGCGATCCGACGCGGCCCGTCTCGCCGGTCGAGTACGGCGGCATGTTGTAGTTGTGCATATACCGCTTGGTCTTTTCCGGCGAGAGCGTGTCGAGCTTCTGCTCCATGCCCAGCATGTTCAGCGTGGTGACGCCCAGGATCTGCGTCTCCCCGCGCTCGAACAGCGCCGAGCCGTGCACGCGCGGCACGACCTCGACTTCGGCGGACAGGGTGCGGATGTCGGTGAGCCCGCGTCCGTCGATGCGCACCTTGTCACGCAGGATGCGCTGGCGCACCAGCTTCTTGGTCAGCGCCCGGTACGCCGCGCTGATCTCATGGAAGCGGTCCCAATCGGGCCCGTACTGCTCGGCCAGCGCGGCCTTCGCGTCCTCCTTGACGGCGTCGAGGCGAGCCTCCCGCTCCAGCTTGTCCGCGATGGTCAGCGCTCCGGCGAGCTCGGCGGACACCGCGTTCTCGACCGCGCTGAACACCTCGTCGCTGTAGTCGAGGAACAGCGGGAACTCGCCGGTCGGCTTCGCCGCGAGTTTGGCAAGCTCCGCCTGCGCGCGGCACAGCTCGGCGATGAACGGCTTGGCCGCCTCTAGGCCCTCGGCTACGACCTCTTCGGTGGGACGGGTTGCCCCGCCCGCGACGAGCTCGATCGTGTGCTCGGTGGCCTCGGCCTCGACCATCATGATCGCGACATCGCCCGAGTCGAGCACCCGCCCGGCAACGACCATGTCGAACGTGGCGTCCTGCAACTGCGAGTGGTTCGGGAACGCCACCCACTGCCCCTCGATCAGGGCCACGCGGGTCCCGCCGATCGGGCCGCTGAACGGCAACCCGGCCAGCTGGGTGGACGCCGACGCCGCATTGATCGCGACCACGTCGTAGAGATGCTCAGGGTGCAGCGCCATGACCGTGACCACGACCTGGATCTCGTTGCGTAGCCCCTTGACGAAGGACGGACGCAGCGGGCGGTCGATAAGCCGGCAGGTGAGGATGGCGTCCTCGCCCGGACGTCCCTCCCGCCGGAAGAATGAGCCGGGAATGCGCCCGGCGGCGTACATCCGCTCCTCGACGTCGACCGTCAGCGGGAAGAAGTCCAATCCCTCACGGGGCGACCGGCCCGCCGTTGTGGCCGACAGGAGCATCGTCTCGTCGTCCAGGAATGCGACGACGGAGCCCGCGGCCTGCCTCGCGAGGCGGCCGGTCTCGAACCGGATGGTGCGGGTGCCGAACTTGCCGTTGTCGATGGTGGCAGTGGTTTCGTGCACCGGTGTTTCGTTGGCCTCCGTCAACGGAGTAACCCCTCTCGTACGCCGGCGAGCTCCTGCTCGCCGGACCTCCGCGCCGGAACGCGTGCGACGTACGAGTTGTCACCCCAAGACGGGTGCCGGTCTTCGATCGAAGCACTCGGTCTGCTCGAGCCCGAGGGCCACTACCGAGGACCGGCGTCCTCTCGTCGCAACACGACGAACGCCCGCGCGCCCGGCCATGTTCGTATTCAGTTGTTCCGAAAAACCGGGGGAGCGACCAGGTGGGCCGCTCCCCGTTTCACACCTATCGGCGCAGGCCGAGGCGTTCGATGATCGACCGGTAGCGGTCGATGTCGGTGCGGTGCAGGTAGTTGAGCAGCCGGCGCCGCTTGCCGACCAGCAGCAGCAGCCCGCGGCGGCTGTGGTGGTCGTGCTTGTGCGCCTTCAGGTGCTCCGTCAGATCGCTGATGCGCTTGGACAGCAGCGCGACCTGGACTTCAGCCGAGCCGGTGTCGCCGTCGGCGGCGCCGTATTCGCTGATGATCTGCTTCTTGACGTCGCTGGCCAGGGCCACGGACGACTCCTCTCTGCTCGGCTGCAGGCACGCCCCACCGGTCGTCGTCGCGGCGGGAGGAGAGCGCATCCTGCACTCGGGAACGCGAGACCGCGTTACACCCTGATACAGAGTATCAGCTGCTTAACATGCGCCCGACGTGTCCCGCTCGGGGCCCGCACGGACGCTCCGGTCAGGCGCGGCCGTGTGACGCGAGCAGCGACCGGGTCTGCTTGACGTCGTCGTCCATCTGCTCGATCAGCGCGTCGACGCTCGCGAACCGCTCCATCCCGCGCAACCGGTGAACGAATTCCACGCCCAGGCCGTCGCCGTACAGGTCGCCGTCGAAGTCGAGCACGAACGCCTCGATGCGCCGCTGCCGCACCTCGAATGTCGGATTCGTACCGACCGAGATCGCGGCCATGCCCAGCGGGGCGCCCGGCATGGTGCGGCCCCACTCGTCCAGCCGCCGGGCCCACCCGGCGTACACGCCGTCGGCCGGCACGGCGGCGTACGCGTCGGTGCGCAGGTTGGCCGTCGGGAAGCCGAGCGCCCGGCCACGCTCGTCGCCGCGTTCGACGATGCCGTCCACCCGGTGCGGGCGACCCAGCGCTGCGGCCGCCGCAGCCATGTCGCCGGCCTGCACGCAGGACCGCACGTACGTCGCGGACAGTGGCGTGCTGTCGTCGCTGAGCAGCGCGATGCCGTCCGTGGTGAAGCCGAACGTCCGCCCGAACTCGGCGAGCGCCGCCACGTCACCCGCGGCCTTGTGCCCGAACCGGAAGTTGGCGCCGACGACGACGGCCGCGGCGTGCAGCTTCGCGACCAGCGCCTCGTGCGCGAACTCGGCCGGCGTCAGCTGCGAGAACTCGCGGGTGAACGGGAGCGCGCAGAACACGTCCACGCCGAGCTCTTCGACGAGCTCGGCGCGCCGCACCACGGTGGTCAGGATCGGCGGATGCGATCCGGGCCGTACCACCTCGGACGGATGTGGCACGAATGTGAGCAGCACGCTGCGCAGATCCACCGCGCGCGCGGCGTCGACGGCCCTGCCGATGATCGCGGCATGCCCGCGGTGCACGCCGTCGAACACCCCGATCGTTACGACGCAGCGCCCCCAGTCGGTGGGGACGGCGTCGAGACCATGCCAGCGCTGCACGAGCGCTCAGCCTACGGCGTCGGGTTGTCCGGACGCGCCGCCGGCGGCCACGAAGACGAGTACCGGGCGTGCGTCGTCTGCCTGCTCCGTCAATAGCGCCACCACCGCGCCGTCCGGCGCGAAGGCGCCGTAGGTACCGCCGATGCCGACTGCGGGCAGTGTCCGCCCGAACGACAGCTCGCGGGCGTCGGCCGCGGTGATCTCGCGGGCGGGCAGCGCCGCCCGGACCGCTGCTGCGAGCGGCATCGTGACGGGGTCGGCAAGTCGCGCCAGCTCGTCGAGCGTGCGTGCCTGATCGAGCGCAAACGGGCCGACCCGGGTGCGGCGCAGCGCCGTAAGGTGCCCGCCGACTCCAAGCGCCACGCCCAGATCACGTGCCAGTGCCCGCACATATGTGCCCGACGAGCATTCGACCTCGACGTCGACGTCGAGCAGGTCGGGCGCCGGGCGCCGGAACGCGGTCGCCTCGAAGCGCTGCACGATCACCGGACGGGCCGCAAGCTCGACGGCCTCGCCGGCCCAGGCGCGCGCGTACGCACGGCGGCCGGCCACCTTGATCGCGGACACCGCAGCGGGGACCTGCTCGATGTGCCCGGTCAGCGCCGGCATCGCGGCGCGCACGGCATCGTCGCCGAGCGTGCGGGTGGACGTGCCGCCGACCTGCTCGCCGTCGGCGTCGTCGGTCGTGGTGGCCGCACCGAGCCGGATCGTGGCTGAGTACGCCTTGTCCGTGAGCACGAGGTGGTGCAGCAGCCGGGTGGCTTTCTCGACGCCGATGACGAGGACGCCGGTGGCCATCGGGTCGAGCGTTCCGGCGTGGCCGACCCGCCTGGTGCCCACGATGCGCCGCATCCGCGCGACGACATCGTGCGACGTCAGCCCCGCCGGCTTGTCTACGACGACAAGTCCGTCCCGCCTGGGCGGAGCCTCTTCGCGCGAGCGCTCATCGGTGTTCATCGTTGCTCCCCGAGCACCAGCCAGTGCCTGCCGCGGGTGCGCGACACCATGCCGATGAAGCGCACCCCGATGAACGCGGCGAGGCCGGCCCACACCCCGCCGATTCCCCAGTGCCAGTACAGCGCCGCCAGGCTCAGCGGAGCGAACGCGCCCACTGCGGCGACCAGGGTGAGCGTCCGCATGAAGGCGACGTCGCCGGCGCCGATCAGCACACCGTCCAGCGCGAAGACGATGCCGGCCGCGGGCAGCATCGCCACCAGCCACGGCCACAGCAGGTGGGCCTGGTGCTGTACCGCGTCCGACGACGTGAATGCCTCCGGCACCAGCCTCCAGCCGAGCGCGAAGGCCACGCTGAATGCGCATCCGGCCCACAGCCCGTAGCGCGCCACCTGCCAGGCCATGCGCCGCGCCGCCGTCTCATCGCTCGCTCCGAGCGCGGCACCGACCAGCGACTGCGCCGCGATCGCGAATGAGTCCAGCAGCAGTGCGGTGAACTCCCACAGCTGCAGGCCGATCTGGTGCGCGGCGATCTGCGCCGAGCCCATCCTGGAGGCAACGCCCGCCGCGGTCAGGAACGCGATCTGGAACGCCGCCGAACGCACCACGAGGTCCCGTCCGACCACCAGCTGTGCTCGCATGACCGTCCACTGTGGACGGACCGCCGCGGTCGAGCCGTGCAGAGCGCGCAGGAACAGCCCGCCGCCAACGACCTGCGCCGCCACGTTCGCGATTGCCGAGCCCTGCAACCCGAGGTGCAAAGGATACACGAGAACCGGCGACGCCACGGCGGACATCGCATTGGCGATCACCACGATGCGTACCGGCCGGCGGGTCTCCTGCACTCCGCGCATCCAGCCGTTGCCGGCCAACACGAGCAGCACACCTGGCATGCCGACGACGGCGATGCGGAACCAGGACTCGGCGGCCTGCTGGATGTCCGGGTTGCCGCCGGCCAGCAGGCCTACCAGCGCGTGCGCGAACGCCTCGCCCAGCGCGACCAGGATCACGCCGATGATCACTGCGAGCCAGGACGCCTGTACCCCTTCGTTCAGCGCGGCGTCCTGGCGTTGCGCCCCGAACCAGCGCGCGGCCCGGCTCGTGGTCCCGTATTCGACGAACGTGCCGATCAGCAGCAGCAGTCCCATCAGCGCCGCGCCCACACCCAGCCCGGCCAGCGCGGTAGTACCGAGATGCCCGACGACCGCGGTGTCGACGAGCAGGTACAGCGGCTCCGCGGCGAGTACGACGAACGCCGACGCGGCCAGGCCCAGGAGCCGTCGCGTCGCAACATCGGCGGTCGCGGTCACGTGCGGCCCATTCCTAGAGCGGGTGGAACATGATCAGCAGATCGACCAGTCCCTGTTGGGGATGGCGGAATCCGGCAGGCACCGTGCCGATCGTCTCGAAACCCAGGTCCTGATACAGCTTGATCGCGTAGCCGTTGCTCGCGGCCACCGCATTGAACTGAACGCCGAGGTAGCCTGCTGCGCGGGCCTGCCCCAGACTGTGCTCCACGAGTCGGCGGCCGATGCCCTGGCCCCGTGCGGGCGCTCCCACCATGTACGACGCATTGGCGATATGCGCGCCGGGCCCGCCATGGTTGGGCCCGAGAAGGTAGAAGCCGAGCACCGTATCGCCGTCGGCGGCGAGCCACGTCTGGCTGGGCAGCGGCGTCAGCCACCAGCCGCGTGCCGTCGCCTCGTCGGTCTGCGGGTCGTAGACGAACGTGTCGCCGGCGACGGTGATCTCGCGAAAGATCGGCCAGATCTGCGGCCAGTCGCCGTCGGTGGCTCGGCGGATAGCTAGCTCAGCCGTCTGCGTCACGCGGCTCACGATAGGGGTTGGCCGCTCCGGCCGGTGCGGCATTTCTGCGCGTCTTTTCCACCTCGGCGTCGGCGCGGGCGGCCACAGCAAGCAGTTCCTCGATGTGCTTGGTGGCCTCGGGCAGCGAGTCGAGCACGAACGTCAAGGTCGGGGTGAACCGCACGCCGGTCTGCCGGCCGACCTCGCTGCGCAGCACACCCTTCGCGGAGTCGAGGGCCTGAGCGGACTGGGCTCGTTCCTCGTCCGACCCGAACACGGTGTAGAACAGCGTCGCGTCGTGCAGGTCACCGGACAGGCGCACGTCCGTGATCGTCACCATCCCGAGGCGCGGGTCCTTGACCTGCATCTCGATGGTGGACGCGACGATCTGCTTGATCCGTCCCGCCAGGCGCCTGGCACGCGCTACGTCAGCCATGAACGTTCCTTCCGATTACTGCACCAGTGCTGCTCAATTACTCAAGATCCCCGTCGTCGAGCACCCGCTGCCGAGCCGCGAGCAGCTCGACCTCGGGTCGCGCGGCGACGAGGCGCTCGCATTGCTCGAGCACCTGCACGGCGTGCCCGTGCGCGGAGCTGACCACGGCCACCGCGATCTCGGCCCGCCGGTGCAGGTCGGCGTCACCCGTCTCGGCGGCGGCGACATCGAAGCGCCGCCGCAACTCCGCCACGATGGGCCGCACCACGGAGCGCTTCTCCTTCAGCGAGCGCACATCCCCGAGGAGCAGGTCAACGACAAGCGTTCCGACAACCACGGCAACCCCTAACGCGAGTTGTCCGCGCCATGTGCCGCCAGGGCACCGCAGCGGGCGGACAACTCGCAGGTGATCAGGCCCGCTCTTTTTCGCGCTGCTCGAACGTCTCGATCACGTCCTCGACCTTGACGTCGTTGAACGAGCCGAGTCCGATGCCGCACTCGAAACCCTCACGCACCTCGGTGGCGTCATCTTTGAACCGCTTGAGCGACTCGACGGTCAGGTTGTCGGCGACCACCACACCGTTGCGGATCAACCGGGCCTTGCTGTTGCGCCGGATCACGCCGCTGCGCACGAGCGCACCGGCGACGTTGCCGACACGCGGTACCCGGAAGACCTCGCGCACCTCCGCGGTGCCGAGCTGCACCTCCTCGAATTCGGGCTTCAGCATGCCCTTGAGCGCCGCCTCGACTTCCTCGATCGCCTGGTAGATCACCGAGTAGAACCGAACGTCGACACCTTCACGCTCGGCCGCCTCACGGGCCTTGCCCTCGGGGCGGACGTTGAAGCCGAGGATGACGGCGTTGGACGCGATCGCGAGGTTGATGTCGTTCTCGGTGATCGCGCCGACGCCGCGGCCGATGACTCGCAGCGACACCTGCTCCTCGCCGACATCGATCTTGAGCAGCGCGTCCTCGAGCGCCTCGACCGAACCGGACACGTCGCCCTTGATGACGAGATTGAGCTGCTGTACCTCACCCGCGGCGAGTGCCTTGTCGAGGTCGTCGAGCGAGATCCGCCGCCGGGACGCCGCGAGCTGGGCGTTGCGCTCACGCGCCTGCCGCCGATCGGCGATCTGGCGGGCGATTCGATCCTCCTCGACGACAAGGAACGAGTCGCCGGCGCCGGGCACCGAGGTCAGGCCGAGCACCTGGACCGGGCGGGCCGGGGCGGCCACGTCGACCGGGTCACCGTTCTCGTCCATCATCGCCCGAACCCGCCCGAACGCGTCGCCCGCAACGACCGAATCGCCGACCTCAAGGGTGCCGCGCTGAACGAGCAGCGTGGAGACCGGGCCGCGGCCGCGATCGAGCCTGGCCTCGATGACGATGCCCTGCGCGTCCTGGTTCGGGTTGGCCCGAAGGTCCAGGGCAGCGTCGGCGGTGAGCAGGATGCCTTCGAGCAGGCCGTCGATGTTGATGTTCTGCCGCGCCGACACGTTGACGAACATCGTGTCGCCGCCGTATTCCTCCGCGATCAGGCCGTACTCGGTGAGTTGCTGGCGCACCTTGTCGGGGTTTGCGCCTTCCTTGTCGATCTTGTTGACGGCGACTACCACCGGGACGTCAGCCGCCTGCGCGTGGTTCAGCGCCTCGATCGTCTGCGGCATGACGCCGTCGTCGGCGGCGACGACCAGCACGACGATGTCGGTGGTCGATGCTCCGCGGGCGCGCATTGCGGTGAATGCCTCGTGGCCCGGGGTGTCGATGAACGTGATCGCCCGCTCAGTGCCCTCATGCTCGACGTGAACCTGGTAAGCGCCGATGTGCTGGGTGATGCCGCCCGCCTCGACGTCCATGACGTTGGTCTTGCGGATGGCATCGAGCAGCCGGGTCTTGCCGTGGTCGACGTGACCCATGACGGTGACCACCGGCGGACGCGCAACCAGGTCGTCCTCGGCGCCCTCGTCCGTGCCGAAGCTGAGGTCGAAGGAGTCGAGCAGCTCGCGGTCCTCGTCCTCGGGGCTGACGACCTGGACGTTGTAGTTGAGCTCGGCGCCCAGCAACCGGAGCGTGTCCTCGTTCACGGACTGGGTGGCCGTGACCATCTCGCCCAGATGGAAGAGCACCTGGACGAGCGACGCCGGGTTCGCGTCGATCTTCTCCGCGAAGTCGGACAGGGATGCGCCGCGCGGCAGTCGCAGCACCTCGCCGTTGCCGCGGGGGACCTGCACGCCGCCGATGGTCGGCGCGGACATGTTGTCGAACTCCTGGCGCCGCTGCTTCTTACTCTTGCGGCCTCGGGTGGGACGGCCACCCTGCCGGCCGAAGGCGCCGGCCGTACCGGCACCGCGCCCACGGCCGCCGCCGCCGGGACGCCCGCCGCCGCCGCCCGGACCACCACCGCGCAGCCCGCCGCCGGGAGGGCCGCCCGGGCCACCACCGCCGCGGTAGCCGCCACCGCCGCCAGGACGCCCAGTGCTGGGCGCACCGGTGCGGCCGCCGCCCGGGCCGCCCCCGGGACCACCGCGATACGGACCGCTGGGCCGGCCGCCGCTGGGACGTCCGGAAGCCGAACCCGGAGTCGGGCGCGGCGGCATCATGCCGGGGTTGGGACGCGGACCGCCGGAGCGCGGTGGCATCCCACCCGGCGCCGGTCCGGGACGGGGCGCCTGCGGCCGCGGTGCGGGAGCGCCGGAACCCACGCCGAACGGATTGTTTCCCACCCTGGGGCCGGGCCGTGGCGCCTGCGGGCGGGGAGCTTGCGGACGGGGTGCCTGCGGACGGGGTGCCTGGGGGCGGGGCGCCGGAACCTCAGGGCCAGGGGCGGCTACCGGCGGTGCCGGGCTGGCGGCGACCGCCGGCTCGGGCTCGACCACGGCCGGAGCGGGTGCCACCGCCGCCGCCTCAACTGCCGGCGCCGGCGCGGGCGCTTCAGCAGCCGGCGGCGCAGCCTTCTTTGCGGGCGCCTTCTTCGCTGCGGCCGGCTTCTCCGCCGGTTCCGACGGGAACGCCTCGCGCAGCCTGCGCGCGACGGGCGCTTCGACGGTCGACGACGCGCTCTTGACGAACTCGCCGAGCTCATTGAGCTTCGCGAGAACGTCCTTGCTGGTAACTCCGAGCTCCTTTGCGAGCTCATGTACGCGGGCCTTGCCTGCCACTGGACTCCTTCGAAGGACCGGGCGGGCGTCCCGCTCGATCCCGGCTAGACGGGGTTGGTACTCATCGCTGGCGCTTCATCGAGTGCCCATAGCTCTTCTGCTCCCTGTCGGGGGTGCTCACCTCTTGTTGTGCGGCCGACTGTTCGGCAACGTACTCGCGAACCGGCGCCGGATCGAGCGCACCAACCACGCGGAGGGCTCGCGCGAACGCCCGGCGTCGCTCGGCGAGCGCCACGCACCGCGGATCGCGATGCAACCATGCACCGCGGCCGGGCGCGCGGCGGCGCGGGTCCGGCACGACAAGCGCGCACTCCGGCTGGCCGGTGAGCGTGCCTGACGGGGCCGGTGCCACGACGACGCGGAGCAACTCGGCGGCCGCCGCCCGTTTCCGGCATCCGATGCACGTGCGAACGGGGGCTTTCGCCTCTCGCCGGGCAGCATCGACTGCCGTCGTCGACCGAACGACCACGGGCGAGTCTACTACTCCTCGCGCCCGGGCGTGTCGCGGTGCCCAGGCGCGGACACGGACTCCGAATCGCTGTGGATGTCGATGCGCCATCCGGTGAGGCGCGCCGCAAGCCGGGCGTTTTGCCCTTCCCGGCCGATCGCCAGCGACAGCTGGAAGTCTGGCACGACGACGCGCACCGACTGGGCCGCGGCATCGACCACCGTCGCGGATATGACATGAGCAGGCGACAGTGCGTTCGCGACGTACCGGGCCGGGTCCTCCGCCCAGTCGATAATGTCGATCTTCTCGCCGTGCAGCTCGGCGACGACGTTGCGCACGCGTTGTCCCATCGGCCCGATGCAGGCGCCCTTGGCGTTCAGCCCTGGGACCGACGTCCGCACCGCGATCTTGGTGCGGTGCCCCGCTTCGCGCGCCACGCCGACGATCTCGACGCTGCCGTCGGCGATCTCGGGCACCTCCAGCGCGAAGAGCTTCTTGACGAGGTTCGGATGGGTGCGGCTCACGGTCACCTGAGGCCCACGGATGCCACGGGCGACGCCGACCACATAGCACTTGAGCCGGGTGCCATGCGTGTACGCCTCGCCGGGCACCTGCTCGGACTGCGGCAGCACCGCCTCGACCTTGCCGATGTCGACCACCACGAGTCCACGCGCCGCGGCGTGGGCGTCGGCCTGCACCACGCCCGCGACGATGTCGCCCTCCCGGCCGGAGTACTCGCCGAACGTCTGGTCGTGCTCGGCGTCACGCAGCCGCTGCAAGATCACCTGCCGGGCTGTCATCGCGGCGACCCGCCCGAAGTCGGTCGGGGTGTCGTCGTACTCCTCGACCACGTCGCCCTCGGGGCCGACTTCCTGGGCCCACACGACGACCTCGCCGGACTTGCGGTCAATAGCGACGCGGGCGTGCGGCATGGAATGCGGGGTGTGTTTGTACGCGGTAAGCAGCGCCGTCTCGAGGGCGTCCATGAGCGTCTCGAACGAGATCTCCTTCTCCCGTTCGATGCTGCGCAGCGCAGCGATGTCGACGTGGACCATGGTTCAACCCTTCTCCGGGTCTGCCGCGACATCCGGCCGGTTGAATTCGATCTGCACCCTGCCTGGCCCGAGCGCAGCCCACGGGACGTGGCGGTGCGTGCCGCCGATATCGAGGCGCACCCCGTCCGCGTCCGCGCCGAGCACCCGCCCCACTACCGACTGCCCTTCCACGTCGGCCTTCACCAGCCGGCCTGCCGCCCGTCGCCAGTGCCGGGCCTCGCGAAGCAGCCGGTCGACACCCGGCGACGACACCTCGAGCACATAAGGGCCGTCGAACGCCGCCTGGTCGTCGAGCACATCCGAAACCGCGCGGCTCACCCGCGCGACGCCGTCGAGGTCGACGCCGCCGTCCGCGTCGACGATCACGCGGACGAGGCGGCGCCGTCCGGCTTGTACGACGCTGACGTCCTCGAAGTCGTAACCGCTGGACGCGACGACGGGGGCAAGCAATTCCGCAAGTTCGTGGCGCGCTTCACCGAGGGGCGGACCTGCCTGTGCGGATGGCATCGGGCGTTCCTCCCTCGGTGTGTAGTTGTGGCGCGAACCTCGCGCCGGGCGCGTGTCTGCGAGCTTATCCAGTCTGCGACACTCACACACGCATGATCACTCGGCGTTCTCTGCTCGGCGCCGGCGTTGTCGTCGCGGCGGGCGGCATCGGCGCGGCAGTGGCTGTACTCCAGCCACGCCGCGATCCCCCGGCACCCCGCGCGGCGCCACCGCAGCTTTCCCACGCACTTGCCCGTGAGCAGTCGCTTGTCGCACACCTCGACGCGGCGCTGGCCGCGCGGCCCGAATTGCGGCAAGTGCGCGACGACCATGCCGCGCACGCCGCTGCGTTGCGGCGGTCGATCGCCCGCTACCCAGCGCCCGCGTCCCCGCTCAGCAGCTCCGGACCGCCCCCGGTGGCGGCTACGACGGCCCAGTTACGCGCCTCCGAGCTCGCCGCGGCCAAGGCGGCGGCCGCGGAGTCCGCGGTCCTCACCGGGGCGGACGCCGCGTTACTGGCCAGCATCTCGGCCAGCGAGGCCACCCACGCGGAGCTGCTGGCGTGAACACCCTGCTGGCCGCTTGGCAGGCGGCACTCGCCGCCGAGCATGCTGCGGTCGCGGGCTACGACGTGATCGGCCCGCGCCTCGCCGACGCCGCCCAGGTCACCCTTGCCCGCGACAGCCAGCAAGCGCACCGCGAACTGCGCGATGCCACGTCGGCGCAGCTGACCGCCGCCGGGCAGTCGCCTGTGCCCGCGGCGGCGGACTACCCGCTGCCGTTCGCCGTCACCGGACCGCTCAACGCACAGCGCTTCGCGATCAGCCTGGAGTCTGCGTGCGCCGTCGCCTGGCGGTACCTGATTTCGGTGACCGATGCCTCCTTGCGCTCAGTGCGCGCCGATGCGCAGCAGGCGCTGACCGACAGCGCACTGCGCGCTATGCGCTGGCGCCGCCTCGTCGCTCCGACGGAACCGACCGTCCCATTCCCGGGCATCTAGCAAGACATCCCCGGCATCTAGTGCGAGCAGGCCCTAACGCCAGGCTTCGATCACTGCCTTGAGGTCGGCGAGCCGCTCGATGACGGCATCCGGCGTGCCCTCGGTGTGCCCGCGCTGCCAATGTGGGACATCGCTGTGCGGCACCAAGACGGCACGCATCCCGACGGCCTGGGCACCGTGGATGTCGTCGAAGAGCCGATCACCGACGAACACCGCCCGCCGGGGGTCGGCCACTCCGACAGCCGCGAGCGCCGCGCGGAACGCCTCCGGGTGCGGCTTGGTCCACGCGAGCTCCGACGTGTATACCGCCCCGTCGATCAACGCAAGCACCTCGTCCCGGGCGAAGATGCCCTCGTGCCGTTCGCGTGGCCAGATCGTGTTCGACAAGATCCCGATCCGGATGCCCTCCCAGCGCAGCCAGCCGAACAGCTCCGGGACGTCCGGGTCGGTCAGCGTGTGCGGGTCCCACCAGGCGTGGTAGTTCGCCACCAGGCGATCGTCGGCGTCGATGCCGGCCGCCTCGAGGACGCCGGCGAGCGTGGCGCTGCGATTCTCGTCGCGGGCGCGCAGCCATGCCGCGTCCTCGGCGGCGGCGAGCCGGGCCGCCGCATCCGGGTCGCCCGTGGCCGCCAGCCAGGAGTCGCGCGCATCGATCGTGTGCCACGGAGTCAGCGTCCCGCCCCAGTCGAAGATGACCGCCTCTACCGTCGCCGTCATCGGCTCTCCGCCGCCAGCTGCACGCCGAGCGCCACCAGGATGGTGCCCAGGATCCGTTCCGGGTAACGGCGTACGACGATGCGCGACAGCCACGGCCGCACCCGCGCCGCGAGCAGCACGAGGACCGCGCAGTACGTGGTGTCGATCACGACCTGGATGAGCGCGAGCACCACGCTGGTCGCGAACACCGCGCCGTGCCGTGGCAGAAACTGCGGGAAGAACGATAAGGCGAACACCGCCGCCTTGGGGTTGGCGGCGATCGAGACCAGCGACGCGCGGAAGGCCGCGATTGGTGAGCGCCCCGACGACAACCAGCCCGGCGGCGCCACGTCGGCCTCCGGCCGGTGCGCCACGCGCCACGCCGCTACCCCGAGATAGACCAGCACGAGCGCCCCGACGACGTGCAGCGCCTCGAACAGCGCACGATTCGCTTGCAGCAGTGCGGTGAGGCCCGCGCCGGCCGCAAGCGCCCAGCCGAACACGCCGATCTCATTGCCCGCGACCGCCGCGAGGCCGGCGGTGCGCCCGTCGCGGACCGTGCGGTGCACGAACAGCGCGGTCGCGGGTCCCGGCAGCACTGCCAGCACGAGGCAGGCCAGCGCGAACTGCGGCAGGACGGCAAGCACGTGGTGCACTATTCGGATCTCCTTCGCGCCGCAAGGATTGGTCGGAAGATCGGACCTCTGCGGCCCTTGCTCATGGCCCGATTAGAACAGCACCGTCGAGAGGATTCCGACCTGGTGCATCCCGAGCCGGTCGTAGAGCCGCCGGGCCGGCAGGTTGAAGTCGTTCACGTAAAGGCTGACGGAGGGGGCGAGCCGCAGCGCATGTGCCACGACGGCCGCCATCGCCGCGGTGCCGATGCCGAGGCGGCGGCGGTCCGGGCGAACCCATACGCCCTGCACCTGGCAGGTGTGCCGCGACACCACGGCGAGCTCCGCCTTGAAAACCACATCGCCGTACGCATCGGTACGGACGAGGACGCGGCGTGCCCTGACAAGCGCGGCGAGCTGCGACCGGTAACCGTCCCCTTTCGGTCCGGACAGTGGTGTGATGCCGAGCTCTTCGTCGAACATCGCGGCGGCGGCCGGCAGGTAGCGGCCGAGCTCATCGATCCGAGCGGGACGGACGAGCGGATCGGCCGGCACCGTGGCTGCCCGGTCGAGCGCGAGCAAGGGCTGCTGCGGGTGCACTCTGCGCGCCGCACCCCAGTTCGAGGACAGCGCCGGCCACAGCACCGCCATCGCCTCGGCCGGGCCGACCATGGACGAACATGCGCGACGCCGCACTGCGAGGTATTCGGCCAAAGCGGTCCAGGCGGCACCGTCGCCGCCGATGGGGAGCAAGGTGCCGCCCGCGTAGCACGCAGCCGTCGGCGCGCCGGGTTCCCCGACCGCGAGCATGTCGGCGATGCGGCCCGATTCCAGGCGCGCAGCGATCGCGGCATTGCCGAACGGCTCGGCGTCGACCATCGCCTGCACCGCCACGAGGTCGGCTGTGTTCATCCGTCGTACGACGGCAGCCGGCGCGGAAAGGGCCGTCACGGCGGTGACGGTACCGGCTTGGTGCGCAGCGTCAGGTGACCGACACCGTGGGCGGCCCGGATGGCACGCCCTCGTCGCCCATCTGCTCGGCGAGGCGCATCGCCTCCTCGATCAGGGTCTCGACGATCTGCGACTCCGGGACCGTCTTGACGACCTGCCCCTTGACGAAGATCTGCCCCTTGCCATTGCCGGACGCCACACCCAGATCGGCCTCTCGCGCCTCGCCCGGACCGTTCACGACACAGCCCATGACCGCGACGCGCAGCGGCACCTCCATCCCCTCGAGCCCGGCCGTGACCCTGTCGGCCAGCGTGTAGACGTCCACCTGGGCGCGGCCGCAGGACGGGCAGGACACGATCTCGAGCCGCCGCTGCCGCAGGTTCAGCGACTCGAGGATGGCGAGGCCGACCTTGACCTCTTCGACCGGTGGCGCGGACAGCGACACCCGGATCGTGTCGCCGATGCCATTGCTCAGCAGGGCGCCGAAAGCGGTCGCCGACTTGATCGTGCCCTGGAACGTCGGGCCGGCCTCGGTGACGCCGAGGTGCAGCGGATAGTCGCACCGCTCGGCGAGCAGCTCGTACGCCTGCACCATGACCACCGGATCATGGTGCTTGACGGAGATCTTGAAATCGCGGAACCCGTGCTCCTCGAACAGCGACGCCTCCCAGAGCGCGGACTCCACGAGGGCCTCCGGTGTGGCCTTGCCGTACTTCGCGAGCAGCCGCTTGTCGAGCGAGCCGGCGTT
Organism: Jatrophihabitantaceae bacterium; assembly: GCA_036506155.1. Lineage (GTDB taxonomy): Bacteria > Actinomycetota > Actinomycetes > Mycobacteriales > Jatrophihabitantaceae > DASXRA01. The sequence goes on along the minus strand of DASXSF010000138.1, from coordinate 86,024 downwards.
GACGCCGATACGCAGCGAGACGCCGGCGTCGGTGGCGGCGCGGGCGATCTCGCCGACCTTGTCGTCGAACGCCTTGATGTTGCCTGGGTTCACCCGCACCGCGGCGCAGCCGGCGTCGATCGCGGCGAAGACGTACTTCGGCTGGAAGTGGATGTCGGCGATCACCGGGATCTGGGAGTGTTTGGCGATCTCGGGCAGTGCGTCGGCGTCGTCCTGGCTCGGCACCGCCACTCGCACGATGTCGCAACCGGATGCGGTGAGCTCGGCGATCTGCTGCAGCGTGGTGTTGACGTCGGCGGTCAGCGTCGTCGTCATGGACTGGACGGAGATCGGCGCGTCGCCGCCGACCGCGACCGAGCCGACCTTGATTTGGCGCGACTTGCGCCGTGGGGCGAGCACCGGCGGCGGCATGGAGGGCATGCCAAGCGAAACGGAGGTCACGGCGACCAGCCTAGCCGCCGAGGTTCACCGGCTTGACGATGTCGGCGTAGACGACGAGCAGCGTGACGACGATCAGCACCGAGGCCACGGCGTACATCACCGGCAGCATCTGGGCGGTGTCGACGTAGATGGGTTGACGCTTACGTTCGGCCGTGTCGCCGTCCGCGCCCACGGTGCCGCGGGCACGCAGCCGCGCGCGTCCCCGCTTCCCCGCTTCGACCAGGGCTCCGGCGACGTGCCCGCCGTCCAGCGGCAGCAGCGGCAGCAGGTTGAAGAAGAACAGGAGCAGGTTGACCGTTGCAAGCAGCTCGGTCAGGAAGAAGATCTTGTCCTGGGCGTCGAGCGCGTTGCTGTCAGCAACCTGGCCGCCCAACCGGCCGATGCCGACGACGCCGATGGCACCGTTGGCGTCGCGCTTCTTGCCCTCGAAGACCGTGCCCCACAGGCTGCCGATCTTGCTGGGGTAGCTGCCGAGCGCACGCAGTCCCTGCGCGAACTGGCTCACGATCTGGCCGGGTACGGCGGCCGGCGACAGCGGCTGGTACGCCTCGCGTGCCGACACCCCGAGGTAGCCGGCCTCCTTCGTTTTGGTGCCGTCGGCGTTGGCGTACTTCAGGTTGCGGACCGGCGTTATCGGGACGCTCCGCTCGGTGCCGTCGCGGCTCACCGTGAGCGTCAGGTGCTTGCCCGCCGACGCCTCGATGATCTTGACAGCCTGGTCCCAGCGGTGGATGGGCGTGCTGCCGATCGCAGTGATCTTGTCGCCCGGCAGCAGCCCGGCAACGGCGGCCGGTGCGTTCGGCGTCGCGCAGTCGTTCTCACTTGCTGCGGACGAGGTGGCCGGGACCACGCACTTGGCCACTGAGTCGATCGTGGTAGTGGCGTTCTTCTGCCCGAGCACGGTCAGCAAGAGCACGGTAAGCACGATGTAGATGAGGAGGTTCATCGTCGGGCCGCCGAGCATCACGATCATCTTCTTGCCGGGCGTGAGCCGGTAGAACTGGCGCGCCTCGTCCTCTGGCTGCACCTCGGCGCGGCTGACCGCGCGGAACTCCTCGACGGCGGTGGCCAGCCGGCGCGACCACCGCGACCGGCTGCCGTCCTGGCGCGGCGGCACCATGCCGATCATGCGGATGTAGCCGCCGAGCGGCACTGCCTTGACGCCGTACTCGGTGTCGCCACGCCTACGCGACCAGAGCGTCGGCCCGAAACCCACCATGTACTGGGTGACCTTCACGCCGAACTTCTTGGCCGGCACCAGGTGCCCGATCTCGTGCAGCGCAATCGAGGCGAGCAGCCCGAAAGCGAAGATCAGGACGCCGACCAGGTACAGCACCTCGGCGCCTCCTCAGATTCGGGCGATGATCTCGCGAGCACGACCACGCGCCCACTCCTCGGCGCGTTCAACGTCTTCGACAGTACCTGGGGTTCCCGCGCTCATATGCGCGTCGTTCAGCCACTCGTGCAGTACGTCGGCAATCGTGTCGACGATTCCGAGGAAACCCACAGCACCTGCATGGAAAGCGTGTACCAGCTCTTCGTTGGCCGCGTTGTAGACGGCCGGTGCGCAGCCGCCGGCAGCGCCCGCCTCGCGGGCCAGGTCGATGGCGGGAAACGCCTTGGCGTCGAGCGGCTCGAACGTCCACGTCTGGGCCACCGTCCAGTCGACGGCCGGTGCGGCGCCGGGCACCCGATCCGGCCAGCCGAGGGCCAGCGCTATGGGCAGGCGCATGTCCGGCGGCGACGCTTGCGCAACCGTGGCGCCGTCGGTGAACTCGACCATCGAGTGGATCATCGACTGCGGATGTACCACCACGTCGATGCTCCCGTAAGGGATACCGAACAGCAGGTGCGCCTCGATGACCTCCAGCGCCTTGTTGACCAGAGTCGCCGAGTTGGTGGTGATGAGCTTGCCCATCTGCCAGGTCGGGTGGGCCAGGGCCTGCTGCGGAGTCACGTCGGCCATCTCGTCGCGGCTACGCCCGCGGAACGGCCCGCCGCTCGCGGTGAGGACCAGGCGCCGCACCTCTGGTGTCGTGCCGGCGCGCAGGCACTGCGCGAGGGCGGAATGCTCCGAGTCGACGGGCACGATCTGCCCGGGAGCCGCTCTCTCCAGGACGAGCGGGCCGCCCGCGATCAACGATTCCTTGTTCGCCAGCGCCACGGTGCGCCCGGCCTCGAGGGCGGCGAGTGTCGCACGCAGGCCGTGCGCGCCGGCGACGCCGTTGAGAATCACGTCGGCGTCGTAGCCCGCCAGCTCGATGGGTGCACTCGGCCCGCCGACAATGTGCGGACGTGGCACCCCGGCCGGCCAGCGCGCATCGAGGAGTTCACGTAGCTCGCCGACCCGGTCGGCGCGACCGATGCCGACGGCGTCGACGCACAAGGCGGCAGCCTGCTCAGCGAGCAGCACCGGGTCCGTGCCACCGGCGCACACCGCCGCGACACGGAACCGTTCTGGCGCCGCACGAGCGACGTCGATGGCCTGGGTGCCCACCGAGCCCGTAGAGCCGAGGACAACGACCGTGCGATGCTCGCTCACCGGGCCATTCTCGCAGTCGCCGAGCGCAGTGCCAGAATGAGGGACGACGCGTCCAGACGGGAGACATCGTGGCCCTGAAACCCGGCAGCGAGCCGCCGAACACGGGTGCTCCCGAGGACTACGCCGAGCATCACCCGACCGAGCACCCGTCCGACTGGGGCTGGCACGGCGAGTGGGGCCGCGCGGCACGCGTTGCCGGCTGGGTCGTCGTGGTCATCCTGGTGGTGATGATCACCGCCACGCACTACAACGGGACGGGCACGTTGTCGCTGATCGCGGTGGCCGCTGTGCTCGTGATCGCGCTGCTCTGGGACATCAACCGCCGCCGCACGTCCTGGCGGCAGTGACCCACATCGGGTGCGGACACTACGCGATCGGCAGCTCCGTTGTCCCCCAGGGCGACTTGTAGCCGTCGGAGAGCAGATCGAGGAACGGCACCGCGTCGAACGCCTCCGGACCGACCACGCCGGCGCCGGCCCACGTGCCCGAGTCGATCAGCTCCAGCGCCACGATCGGGTTGACAGCGGTCTGCCACACGACGGCCTGCGCGCCGTACTCGCGCATCGACCACTCGTTGTCGACGACGTGGTAGAGGTAGGTCGAGCGCGGCGTGCCGTCGGTGCCTATCCCGCGCACCCAGGTGCCCGCGCAGGTCCTGCCGCGCATCCGCTCGCCCAGCGTCGCCGGATCGGGCAGGCATGCGGCCACCACGTCGCGCGGCGCGACTTCGACCGACCCGGCCTGGACGGGCGACGTGCCGTCGAGGCCGAGCTTGTGAAGCGTCTTGAGCACCTCGATGAACTCGTCGCCGAGCCCGTACTTGAACGTGACCCGCTTGGCGTCGATCCAGCGTGGGACGAGCAGCACCTCCTCGTGCTCGACGTTCACGCACTCGACGGGGCCGATGCCCTCGGGGAAGTCGAAGATTTCGGGCTCGCTGAACGGCTCGGTGGTGAACCAGCCGCGGCCCTTCTCGTAGATCACCGGCGGGTTCAGGCACTCCTCGATCGTCGTCCAGATCGAGAACGACGGCGCGAAGTCGTATCCCTCCACCACCAGGTTCGCGCCGTCGCGCACGCCCACCTCGTCGATCTCCGCGAAGAGGTGGTCGGCGGCGTAGCGGGCGAAGACGTCCGCGAGGCCGGGCTCGACGCCGATGCCGACCAGGGCGAGCCGTCCCGCGGCCTCCCACTCGGCGGCCAGGGCGAACTGCTCGTCGCCGAGCTTCACCCCGGTCCGGGTGTACGGCTCATCGGGGTGCGGACGGGACAACGACATCGCCATGTCGAGGTAGTGGACGCGCCGCGCGAGCGCCGCCCGGAAGATCGGCATAGTGAACCGCGGGTCGGTGGCGCCGAGCACGGCGTCGATGCGATGCCCTGCCAGCAGCGCCTCGACGGCTGCCTGATCCGACGCATCCAGCCGCGCCGGCCGGAATCGGTCGTCAGCGACCGCCTCGACCGCACGCTCTGCCCGGTTCAGGTCGTAGTCGGCGACGAGGACATGCTCGAGGAACGGCCGCCGGGCCGCGATGCGCACAGCTGCCGACCCCACGCCGCCGGCGCCCAGGATCAGTGCTCGCATCTGGGCCTCACCGGGACTCGAGTAGCGCCTGGCTGGGATCCCAGGGAGGCCCTCCGAGAGCGTCACGGCGGCGGCGGGCGATCGCCGAGAGGGCCTCCAGGCAGACCCGGTTGGCGAGGAACGAGGTGATGTCGGCGTGGTCGTGGGGTGGCGACACCTCGACCACGTCCACGCCGACGATCGGCAGTTCGTAGCAGGCGCGGCGCACCGAGTCGAGCAGTTGGCGGGCCGAGAGTCCGCCCGGCTCCGGCGTCCCGGTTCCCGGGGCGTGTCCCGGGTCGCACACGTCGATATCCACGGACAGGAACACCCCGTCGCAATCGTCCGTAGCGACCTCGAACGCCTCGGTGAGGCAGGCGGCCAGCCCGCGCACGCCGATCTCGGTCATCTCGTATGAGCGCATCCGCTGCTCCGCCATCCAGTCCAGTGTCTCGGCCGGCGGCCAGTAGCCGCGCAGCCCTATCTGCAGGAACCGGTCGCCGCGCACTGCGCCGGACTCGATCAGCCGCCGCATGGGCTGCCCGTGCCCGATGAGCGAGCCGAATCTGACGTCGCCTGTGTCGGCGTGCGCATCGAAGTGCACCATCGACACGCGGCCCTGGCCCAGGTGCTGTGCCACGCCGGCAGCATCCGGCCAGGCGATCGTGTGGTCGCCGCCGAGGACGAGCGGGATCGCGCCGGTGCGCGCGACTGCGTAGACAGCGGCCTGCAGGTCACGTACCGAGCGCTCGGCATCGCCGGAGAACATCTCGACGTCGCCGGCGTCGTAGACGCGCAGGTCACGCAGCCCGTCCGCCCGCAGGGCCAGCGACGGGCGGGACCCGTCGTGCGGGAGATAGCAGGCCTGCCGGATGTACTGCGGGCCGAACCGGGTACCCGACCGGTGCGACGTTCCGCCGTCGAAGGGCGCGCCGAGGATCACCACATCGGCCTGTGCGTAGGTCGCCGGATCGGCCCAGTCGCAGCGGTCGACGCCGAGGAATGTGATGTCCGGGCCGAATTGCGCGCCGTACCTGCTCATGCCTGCTTCCGGCGGTTCGCCACGGCCGCCAGCAGCGCGAGCAGCACGCCACCGGCGAAGATCAGCGTGCCCATGACGTTCACCTGTGGCGGGACGCCGACGCGCGAGGCGCCGTACACCCAGAGCGGGAACGTGACGGTGTTGCCCGCGTTGAAGCTCGTGATGATGTAGTCGTCGATCGACAGCGCGAACACCAGCAGGGCGCCGGCCAGCACACCCGGCATGATCAGGGGCAGGGTGACCCGGAAGAACGTCGCGACGGGGCCGGCCCCCAGATCGCGCGCGGCTTCCTCCAGCGCCGGATCGAAACCGGCCATGCGCGCACGTACGGTGATAGCGACATAGGCGATGCTGAACATCACCTGCGCGATCACGATCGTCCAGTAGCCGCGCGCAACGCCGAGCGTCAGGAACAGGCTGAGCAGTGCCGCGCCGAGCACGACCTCCGGCGCGGCGATGTTGGCGAACAGCAGCAGGTTGACCGAGCCGGAGCCGCGGAATCGGTACCGCCCGAGGGCCACACCCATCAGCGTGCCGAGCGCGGTGGCGATCACTGTGACGATGAGCGAGATCGACAGCGAATTGACCAGCGCCTGCGTCAGGTCGGGGATCGTGAACAGCTCGCGATACCACCGCAGCGTGAAGCCCTGCCAGCGGATGTTGAACTTGCCGGTCGTGTCATTGAAGCCGAAGACGATCATCACGATGATCGGCGACGACAGCCACAAGATCACCAACCAGGACCAGACGGGCAACACCCAGCGGGTGCGCGACCGCCGCCGGGACCGCACCGGCGCAGTGTCCTCGCGTAGCGCCTCCTGCACGGTCATCGAGCGTTCACCTCGAAGACGTCCTCGGTACCAAGAGCCCGCGCGTAGGCGAACACGCCTACAAGGAGCAGTGCCATGAGGATGAACGACAACGCCGCAGCCATCGGGTAGTCGAGGTTCGTGAAGTACTGGGTCTGGATGATGTTGCCGATCATGGTGGTTTTCGCACCGCCCAGGATCGACGCGTTCACGTAGTCGGCCGCGGCCGGGACGAACGTCAGCAGCACGCCGGCGAAGACACCCGGCAGGGACAGCGGGAAGACCACTTTCCGGAACGCTTCGCGGCTCGACGCATATAGGTCGGCCGACGCCTCGAGTAGCGCCCGGTCAACCCGTTCCAGCGCCACGTAGATCGGCAGCACCATGAAAGGAAGGAAGTTGTAGGTCAGCCCGCCGATGACCGCGTACGGCGTCTGCAGCACATGGAACCGGCTGCCGATCAGGCCCAAGTGGCGCAGCGGCGAGAGCACGATCCCGTTGTCGGACAGCATGAAGTTCCACGACTGCGTCCGTATCACGAACGACACGAAGAACGGCAGCAGCAGCAGGAACAGCAGGCTCGACTTGTGCGCACCGCCGCGGAACGCGATCCAATAGGCCACCGGGTAGCCGATCACCAGGCAGAGCAGCGTGGCGACGAGGCCGTAAACCAGCGACCGCACGAGCTGCACGTGGTACGCGTCCCACGCCTCGACGTAGGTGTGCCAGTGGAACGTTTGCTTGAAGCCGCTGACGATGTCGCCGGTCTGTGTGGAGACGGACAGCATCACGAACGTAGGCACCACGAAGAACAGCGCGAGCCAGAGCCAGCCCGGCAGAACAAGGTAGTACGGCGCAAGGCGGGCGCTCAGCCTGGACCGGCTCACGGGACCTCCGTCGAGGTCGCACCACCGCTGCGATGCTCGTTCACCGCGCCTCCTGGCTCGAAGCGCCTGCGCTCAACGCCGCTCGCTCACGACTGGTAGATCGGCTCGAAGAGGGAGTTCCAGGTCTTTTCCTCCTCGGCGGTGAGGACCCGGTACCGATGCAGCCGGCTGAAGTCGCTGGGCGAGGGGAAGATGAGCGGGCTCGAGACGAGCTCGTCCAGGCTGGCCTTGTCGTCGCCTGTGGCCTTCGCCGCATCGTGCCGCATGACCGCTCGCGCGGCGGGCACGGGCGTGATGTAGTTGATGTACTCGGCGAGCATTGCGGCGATCTCAGGCTTGTAGACGAAGTCCATGTACGTCATCGCGTCGACCGGGTGCGCGGCGTGCTGGGGGATGCACATGTTGTCCGTCCAGAGCACGGCCCCCTCCTTGGGCACCACGAACTTCAGGCTGGCGCCAGAGGCGTTGGCCTGGAAGATGTCGCCCGACCATGCCATGGAGACCCAGATGTCGCCCTTCGAGAGCGGGTCGATGTAGTCCTGCTCGTAGTACTTGCGCACCTGCGGTCGCTGCTTCTTCAGCCAGTCGGCCGCCTTCTTCCAGTCGGCCTCGGTCGATGTCTCGGGGTTCACACCGATGGCGGTCAGTGCGGAATTGGGCAGGTCCTGGGTGTCGCCGAACATCCCGACCTTGCCCTTGAACGCCGGATCCATCAGGTCTGCCCAGCTGGTGATCGGCCGGCCCGTGCGCTTGGGGTCGTAGCCGATGCCGGTCATGCCGGACTGCCAGGCCATCGAGTAGACGTTGCCCCGGTCGTAGCTGGGGTTCTTCACCAGCGGGCTGGCGTATTTGTAGAAGTTCGTCATCCGCGACTGGTCGAGCGCGATGAGGTATCCGAGCTCGCGGAGCTTGTCGAGATACGTGCCATTAGTGATGACCATCAGGTCGTAACCGGTGCTCTGCCCGGCGGCGAGCTCGGGCTGGATCTTGCCGAAGAACGAGGCGTTCTCCTGGATGACCTCGCTGTACTTGACCTTGATGCCGGTCTGCTTGGTGAACTCGTCGATCGACGGGTGGTCGTTTTTGTTCTTGGGGTTCACGTCTATGTAAAGGGGCCAGTTGGCGAAGTCAAGGGTGCCGGTCTGCTTCTTGTCCGCCCAGAATTGCTTCGCCTGCGCTGACGCGGACGTACCGGTGGCGGTGGCGCCCTTCTTGCTGGATACGCCGCAGGCCGCGAGCGCCATCGCGAGGGCCGAGGCGCCCCCGAGCTGCAGGACGCTGCGGCGGCTCATGCGCGGACTCGTCAGCCCGCGCAGGATGTCGGCCGGCAGGTCGTCGTGGGTGGGAACGTCAGGCATCGGTTGTCCTCCGGAGCGCGATCTAGAGCGGTTGGTCTTGCATCGGCGCTGCCGGGGTGGGGGCAAGCGCAAGGGAATGATCGGGACGCCAGGACAGCCACACTTCCGCGCCGCGTTGCGCGACGTCGCTGGCGTCGGACGCATTCTGCACGAAGACGCTGAGCTCGGCGCCGATCCGGGTCGTCACCGCGTACTGGGTGGAGGTCCCGAGATACACGACCTCGTTGACGCGACCCCGCAGCGCGCACCAGCCCGGCGTCGGGGCCTGCAACGACATCACGATCTTCTCCGGCCGCACAGTGAGGTCGAGAGATGCGCCGACCCCGGAGCAGCACGAGCTCGCATCCGGCACGATCAGCGACTCGCCCGGGCCGGCCTCGAGCACTGCCGTTGACCCGTCGAGCTCGCGTACGCGTCCGGTCATGAGATTGGACGTGCCGATGAAACCGGCGACGAATCGGGTACGTGGCCGCTCGTAGACCTCGCGCGGGCTGCCCAGCTGTTCCACGCGGCCGGCGTTCATCACGACGAGCCGGTCGGAAAGGGTGAGCGCCTCGTTCTGGTCATGCGTCACGAAGACGAACGTGATTCCGACCTCGCGCTGAATGCGTTTGAGCTCGAGCTGCATGGCCTGGCGCAGCTTCAGGTCGAGCGCAGCCAGTGGCTCGTCGAGCAGCAGCGCGCGTGGCCGGTTGACAAGAGCCCGGGCGAGCGCGACCCGCTGCTGCTGCCCACCGGACAGTTCGCGGGGCCGACGCTCGGACTTCCCCTCGAGCTCGACCAGCTCCAGCATCTCCGCGACCCGGCGCCGCGTCTCCGCCTTCGGCACGGATTTGCGCTCCAGCCCGAACGCGACGTTGTCGTAGACCGACATATGGGGAAACAGCGCGTACGACTGGAAGACCATGTTCACGTCGCGCCGATTCGGCGGGACACCCACGACATCGGTGCCGTGCAACAGGATGCTGCCCTCGGTCGGCTCCTCGAACCCGCCGATCATCCGCAGTGTGGTGGTCTTGCCGCAGCCGGAAGGGCCGAGCAGCGAGAAGAACTCGCCCTCGCCGATAGCGAGGTCGACGTGCTCGACGGCCACGACGACGCCCCGCCGGGAATGGAACCGCTTCGCGACGCCGATCAGCCCGATGGCGGCCATGCGTGATGCCGCGTCAACCGGAGAAGTCGGTTCAGCTTCGATTTCCGCGGTGGCCGACGCTTGCCGGTTCACGCGACCCCCGCTGTGCTCAGTTAGGTCCATTGACGAGGCATACTGGCATGGCAACCGGGCCTTGACAAGGGATTCCGTAGGTCAACGCCAGATCTTCTACGAAATCCCTTGCCAGATGCGTTTCTGATCAGGTAAACGTCTACGCGTGGCCCGCACCGGAGCACGCGACGTCGACGACACGTCCAAGGCAATCATCAAGGAACTGCAGGAGGACGGTCGCAGACCCTACGCCACTATCGGCAGGGCGGTAGGCCTCTCCGAAGCGGCCGTGCGTCAGCGCGTCCAGAAGCTGATCGACACCGGCGTCATGCAGATCGTGGCGGTCACCGATCCGGTGCAACTCGGCTTCGACCGGCAGGTCATGATCGGCATCAACGTCGAGGGCGACGTCGAGGACATCGCTGCCAAGCTCGGTGCGATCCCCGAGGTCGACTACGTGGTCATCACAGCGGGTTCCTTCGACATCCTGGCCGAGGCCGTCGTGACCGACAACGACCACATGCTGCGGCTCATCGGCCGGGACATCAGGTCGATCCAGGGCATCCGACGCACCGAAACCTTTCTCTATCTCAAGCTCACGAAGCAGACCTACAACTGGGGTGCCCGATGACCGAGATTCTTGACGCCAGCGGCCTGGACGCCAAAGCCCGCGACCACCTCTGGATGCACTTCACCCGCATCTCGTCCTATGCCAACTCGCCGGTGCCGACGATCGTCCGTGGCGAGGGTGCCTACATCTACGACGTCAACGGCAAGCGCTACCTGGACGGGTTGGCCGGGCTCTTCGTCGTGCAGGCCGGCCACGGCCGCCGCGAGCTGGCGGAAGCAGCCGCCCGGCAGGCACAGCAGCTCGCCTACTTCCCGCTCTGGACGTACGCCCACCCACAGGCGATCGAGCTGGCCGACCGCCTCGCCGACTACACGCCCGGCGACCTCAACAAGGTCTTCTTCACCACCGGCGGTGGCGAGGCCGTCGAGACCGCCTGGAAGATGGCCAAGAACTACTTCAAGCTGGTCGGCAAGCCCGGCAAGCACAAGGTGATCAGCCGATCGATCGCGTATCACGGCACGACGCACGGGGCGCTGTCGATCACCGGCATCCCGGCGGCGCGGGCGCCGTTCGAGCCACTCGTGCCGGGCGCGTTCAAGGTGCCGAACACGAACTTCTACCGCGCACCGGAACACGGCGACGACATCGTGGCGTTCGGCCGCTGGGCCGCTGACCAGATCGAGCAGACGATCCTGTTCGAGGGGCCGGACACCGTGGCAGCGGTGTTCCTCGAGCCGGTACAGAACTCCGGCGGCTGCATCCAGCCACCGCCCGGCTACTTCCAACGGGTCCGCGAGATCTGCGACCGGTACGACGTGCTGCTCGTGTCGGACGAAGTGATCTGTGCGTTCGGGAGACTCGGCCCGATGTTCGCCTGTGAGAAGTTCGGCTACATCCCGGACATGATCACCTGCGCCAAGGGCATGAGCAGCGGCTACTCCCCCATCGGCGCGTGCATCGTCAGCGACCGCGTCGCCGAGCCGTTCTGGCACGGCAGCGACTACTTCCCACACGGCTACACCTTCGGCGGGCACCCGGTGTCGGCCGCGGTCTCGATGGCCAACCTCGACCTGTTCGAGAAGGAGGGCCTCAACCAGCACGTCCTTGACAACGAGGCAGCGTTCCGCGCCACGCTGGAGAAGCTCTCCGACCTTCCGATCGTGGGCGATGTGCGGGGCGACGGGTTCTTCTACGGCATCGAGATGGTCAAGGACAAGGCCACCAAGGAGACGTTCACCGACGAAGAGTCGGAGCGACTGCTGCGCGGGTTCCTGTCCAGGGCGCTGTTCGACGCGGGGCTCTACTGCCGTGCCGACGACCGCGGCGACCCGGTCATTCAGCTGTCACCGCCACTGATCGTCGGGCAGGCCGAGTTCGACGAGATGGAGCAGATCCTGCGTTCCGTGCTGACGGAGGCCTGGGAGCGCATCTAGCAGCTGTTCGTGCAAGCGCTCATCGCACTATCGCATTGCTCGGCCGCGGATGTGCTCGAAGATCAGATTCGTCTCGGTGAGCGCGACGTCGGGGTTCCCGCTGAGATTCACGACGACGAAGGTCCGCAGGTTCTCGGTGGTCGTTGCGGCGATGTGCACGTAGAAGTCGACGGCCCCGGCGAGGAAGAACACGTTGAGCACCTCGGGCAATTCGGCCACCTGGGCGGCGAACTCTTCGAGGTGCGCGCGGGCGTGCGATTGCAGCCGCACGGCGATCATCGCCTGGATTGGCCGGCCCAGCGCGACAGGGTCGATATCGGCGTGGTAGCCACGGATCACGCCGCGCTCGCGGAGCGCCCGCACGCGGCCCAGCGCGGTTGAGGGCGCTATGCCGACGTGCTCGGCCAGGGCGTTGTTGGGCACCCGCGCGTCATGCGCCAGCACACGGAGTATGCGGCGGTCCACAGCGTCCAATTCCGGCGCCCGAAGATTGTTCGAGCCGGCCGGAACGCTGCGCCGCGGGGCTGAATTTCTCGTTGCCATGCGTGCAACCTAGCGAATCATCGTCAGCTCTGTAGCGCGATGCTGCACGATGATTCATCATTTCCGGATATTCCATGGCCAACGACAGCCTGTGGAGGTCACGCCGTGAAGGTCGGCATCCCAACTGAGATCAAGAACCACGAGTACCGAGTCGCGATCACGCCGGCGGGCGTGCACGAGCTGGTCGCCAGCGGGCACGAGGTCCTCGTGCAGCGCGATGCGGGGGTCGGCTCAGCCATCCCGAACGAGGCGTTCCAGGCTGCCGGTGCGCGCATCCTCGACACGGCTGACGACGTGTGGGGTGCCGGCGAGCTGATCCTGAAGGTCAAGGAGCCAGTCCCGGACGAGTACCACCGCATGCGCAAGGACCAGGTGCTTTTCACCTACCTGCACCTCGCCGCGTCCCGGGAGTGCACCGACGCATTGCTCGCCGCCGGCACGACCGCCATCGCCTACGAGACGGTGCAGCTGCCGGACAGGTCGCTGCCGCTGCTTGCCCCGATGTCCGAGGTGGCCGGCCGGCTGGCGCCGCAGGTCGGCGCGTACCACCTGATGCGGCAAGGCGGCGGCCGCGGCGTGCTGATGGGCGGTGTGCCCGGTGTGTATGCGGCGAAGGTCGTCGTGATCGGCGCTGGCGTCTCCGGGCAGAACGCTGCGGCGATCGCCCTGGGCATGCAGGCCGAGGTGTTGCTTCTCGACAAGAATGTGGCGCGCCTGCGCCAGATGGACGCCATCTACCAGGGTCACTGCCAGACCGTGACGTCGAACGCGTACGAGATCGAGCAGGCGGTGCTGGACGCCGATCTGGTGATCGGCGCAGTGCTCGTCCCCGGCGCGAAGGCGCCGAAGCTGATCAGCAACGAGCTGGTGTCCCGGATGAGGCCGGGCTCGGTGCTTGTCGACATTTCCATCGACCAGGGCGGCTGCTTCGAGGACTCGCGACCCACCACGCACGCCGACCCGACGTACCGGGTGCACAACTCGATCTTCTACTGCGTCGCGAACATGCCCGGCGCGGTGCCCCACACCTCGACGTACGCCCTCACCAACGTGACGGTGCCCTACGCGGTGGAGCTGGCCAACCGGGGCTGGCAGGCTGCGCTGCGGGCCGACCCCGCGCTGGCGCTCGGCCTCAACACGCATGACGGCGCGCTGACGAACGCTGCGGTGGCCGAGGCGCACGGCTACGAGTCGGTCGACATCGCCGAGGTGCTCGGCTGACCCCTCTCTGGTGGGACGCGCCCGGCGAACCAACTCGTGCTCCGTTGCCGGGCGACACGACGGTCGACGTCGCTGTCGTTGGCGCCGGCTTCACCGGACTGTGGACGGCGTACTACCTGCTCGGCGCGGACCCGTCCCTTCGGGTCGCGCTCGTCGAGCAGGCGTACGCGGGATTCGGCGCTTCGGGGCGTAACGGCGGCTGGTGCTCAGCGCTGTTCCCGGTCAGCGCCGCCGCGCTGGCGCGCGAGCACGGGCACGATGCCGCCGTGGCGCACTACGCTGCGATGCGCGACTCGGTGGCCGAGGTCGTGCGGGTCGCGCATACCGAGGGAATCGACGCGGACATCGCGGTCGGGGGCACCGTCGTGCTCGCTCGATCGTGGCCGCAGCTGGACCGGGCGCGGGCCGAGGTCGCCGAGGCCCGCGAGTTCGGCATCGAGCTCGGCCTGCTGGACGCGGGGGCGGCTCAGCACCGTCTCAACGCATCGTCCGTACTCGGGGGTACGTTCACCCCGGATTGCGCGGCCATCCATCCGGGAAAGCTGGTGCGTGGGCTGGCCGACGTGGTCGAGCGGCGTGGCGCGGCGATCTACGAGGCCACACGGGCCACGCGCATCACACCGCACACCGTCACCACCGAGGCAGGCACGCTGCGCGCCGGCGTCGTCGTACGTGCCACCGAGGGATATACAGCCGGCCTGTCGAAGATGCGGCGCGCCGTCGTCCCGGTGTACTCGCTCATGGTTGCCACCGAGCCGCTGCCCGACGCCACCTGGGACGAGATCGGACTCGGCGAGCGCGAGACGTTCTCCGACTTCCGCCACCTGATCATCTACGGCCAGCGCACGGCTGACGGCCGGCTTGCGTTCGGCGGGCGCGGCGCGCCTTACCACTTCGGCTCGCGCGTCGCGCCGTCGTACGACCGCGTGCCCCGCGTCTTCGCCGCGCTGCGGGCCACGCTGATCGAACTGTTCCCAAACCTCCGGGACGTGGCGATCACTCATCGCTGGGGCGGCCCGCTCGGCGTGGCCCGCGACTGGCACGCGTCGGTCGGGCTGGACCGCGACAACGGGCTCGCGTGGGCCGGCGGCTACGTCGGCGACGGCGTCTCGACAACCAACCTGGCCGGCCGCACCCTCGCCGACCTCATTGTGCAGCGTGAGTCGTCGCTGGTCGGGTTGCCGTGGGTTGATCATCACTCGCCGCAGTGGGAGCCGGAACCGCTGCGTTGGCTTGGCGCCAACGCGGCGCTGCGCGCCATGACGTGGGCGGATGCCGCCGAGATCCGGCGCGGCCGCCCCTCACGCGCGGCGTCGATCGTGAACCGCATACTCAACCGGTGAGCAGGACGACGATCACCCGGCTGGCCCGCAAGGCGCGGCAGGAGCGTGCCGAACTCGACCGGCTGCTGGACACCGTCCACATAGGACACTTCGCGCTCGTCGCCGAGGACGGGCATCCGGTCGTGCTGCCGACCGCCGTCGTGCGCGACGGCGACCGGGTGCTGGCGCACGGCTCGACTGGGTCAGGCTGGCTGCGCCGTCTCGCCTCCGGTGCGCCCACGAGCCTTGCCGTGACGGCGTTCGACGCGCTGGTCGTCGCTCGTTCGGCGTTCGAGTCGTCGATGCGCTACCGCAGTGCGGTCTTGTTCGGGCGCTGCACGCCCATCAGCGAACCCGACAGCAAGCGCCAAGCCCTGGACTCGATCACCGACGCGCTGATTCCCGGGCGGAGCGGGGAGGTGCGCTCGTCCACCGCGAAGGAGCTCGCCGCGGTTCAGGTGCTCGCGCTGCCGATCGAGGAATGGTCTCTCAAGGTGTCCGAGGGCTGGCCCGACGACCCGGACGAGGACGTAGCAGGACCCGCCTGGGCGGGCGTGCTACCCGTGATCCAGCGCTACGGCTGGCCGATACCGGCGCCGGACCTGCGGGCAGGCATCGACCTGCCGGATTCCGTCCGTCGCCTCACGCCTTAGCGCCGTAGCGCAGACCATCCAGCGCCAGCAGCAGGATCCTGTCGAGCTGTTCCGGCTCGGCCCACTTGATCTGCGAGATGCCGCTTGCCATCTTCACGATTTCGGTGAAGTCGGTGTCCGGCCGGACGACACCCGCCTCCTGGGCCCTCTTCACCAGCGGCTCGCCGGCCTCCCAGATCAGGTCATGGCACTGGCGGAACACCGTGGACTCCATGCCGATCGTCGACAGCAGTTCATCCGACAGTGCGCGCTTCGCGATGGCGTAGGCCACGAACCGGCGCAGCCACCCGACCAACGCGTCCCACGGCGAGAGGTCGGCAAGTTCAGCTGCTGACGCGGCCAGCGCCTCGACCTCCTCGACGTAGACGGCCTGAAGCAGGTCGTGCCGGGTCGGGAAGTGCCGGTACAGCGTGCCGATACCGACGTCCGCACGCCGCGCTATCTCTTCGAGCGATGTCGAGCTGCCACGGTCGGTAAACGCAGCGCGCGCTGCCTCGATCAGCTTGTCGTAGTTGCGGCGCGCGTCAGCCCGCTTCGGGCGCTGCGTCAGCGCCTGGATAGCTGCGGTCGCCGTCATCGGATTCGTCTCCACAATTCGCTTGCTAACCGGAGGGCACCTCCGTATAGTTTGCGGAGGCCCCCTCCACTTTAACATATATCCGGCCCAGAAGGGATCGCTGCGATCTCATGAGCTCGTCTCTTACTGTTGCACCACCGCGTCAACGGTCGCTGACACCCCGCGTTGCGTCGACCATCGCGCTGGCGCTGATCCTTACCTGCCAGCTGATGGTGATCTTGGACGCGACCATCGTCACCATCGCGTTGCCGGACATCCGCAGCGTCCTGCACTTCTCCCCCACGAGCCTGTCCTGGGTGCAGAACGCCTACAGCCTCGCGTTCGGCGGGCTCCTGCTTCTCGGTGCCCGCGCCGGCGACCTACTCGGGCGGCGCCGCGTGCTCATGGCCGGAGTCACGCTGTTCACCGCCGCGTCGCTACTCGGTGGGCTCGCGCAATCGGCCGAATGGCTGCTCATTGCCCGGGCGGCCCAGGGCGTCGGCGCCGCGATCGCCGCGCCGTCCACCCTCGCGCTGCTGACGTCGAGCTTTCCCGAAGGCCCTCCGCGGCTGCGAGCTATAGCGCTTTACAGCGCCGTCACGTCCGGCGGCGCCAGCGTCGGGCTGGTCCTCGGCGGCATGCTTACCGACTGGGCCTCGTGGCGGTGGTCGCTGTTTATCAACGTCCCGATCGGCATCGCCCTGGTGGCCCTCGCGCCGCGCTACTTGCCCGAAACGGAGCCGCAGCACGGCCGGTTCGACGTGGCCGGCGCGATCACATCGACGTTGGGTATGTCCTCGCTCGTGTACGGCTTCGTGCGCGCCGCTTCCGACGGGTGGAGCGACCCGGTCACGGTGGGCGCATTCGTGGCCGGCGCTGCGTTGCTGGCGACGTTCGTCGCGATCGAACTGCGGGCAGACCAGCCGATCACGCCGTTACGGATGTTTGCGAGCCGCGAGCGCAGCAGCTCGTACGTTGCGCGGCTGCTGCTGGTCGGCGGCATGTTCGGGATGTTCTTCTTCATGACCCAGTTCCTGCAGGGTGTGCGCAACTACAGCCCGCTCAAGGCCGGATTCGCCTTCCTGCCCCTGACCGTCGCGCTGTTCGCGATGGTGCGGGTCGTACCGCGAGTGGTCTCCCGCATCGGTGCCAAGCGCCTGCTGATCGCCGGTGAGGGCTTGGCACTGGTCAGCATGGTATGGCTGTCGCGGATCACGTCCGGCACGCAGTACTGGCCGCAGATCCTCGTGCCGATGGTGCTGCTTGGCCTCGGCATGGGCGTCGCCTTCATCCCGCTGACGACGGCGTCGCTTGCCGGCGTTGCGCCGCGGGACGCCGGGGCCGCGTCCGGGCTGGTGAACGTGATGCAGCAGGTCGGCGGTGCCCTCGGGCTCGGCATCCTCGTGACCGTCTTCGGCACATCGCGCCGGCACGCCGAGCAGCACCCGGCCGCAGTGTTGTCCCCCGCGGCACAGCAGCATCACGACACGGCGCACGCCATTGCATCCGCATTCACCGGCTCGGCGGTGTTCCTCGCCCTGACGTTCCTGGTGATCGTCTTCGCGATCCGCATCCGGCCGTTGGCGGCCGAGCCGGCGTAGCGGGCAGCCGGATCACCCGGTGGGGTCAGCCCGACGCGGCGAGTTGCCCGCACGCGCCGTCGATCTCACGCCCCCTGGTGTCGCGCACCGTGACAGCCACACCGTGCGCTTCGAGCCGGCGTACGAACTCGCGCTCGGCCGGCTTAGGCGAGGCGTCCCACCGCGAGCCCGGTGTGGGGTTGAGCGGAATGAGGTTCACGTGTGCCAGGCGGGAGCGCAGCAGTCCGGCGAGCAGGTCTGCGCGCCACGGCTGATCGTTAATGTCCCGGATCATCGCGTACTCGATCGAGTAGCGCCGCCCGGTGCGTGCCGCGTACTCATCGGCGGCTGCCAGCACCTCGGCGACCTTCCACCGCGTGTTGACCGGCACGAGTGTGTCGCGCAGTTCGTCGTCCGGGGCATGCAGCGACACCGCGAGGGTTACCTTGAAGCCCTCGTCGGCGAGACGTCCGATCGCAGGCACCAGGCCGACCGTCGACACAGTGACCGACCGCTGCGACAGGCCCAGCCCGGCAGGCGCCGCATCCGTGAGCCGGCGCAGTGCTCCTGCCAGCCGGACGAAGTTGGCCAGCGGCTCCCCCATGCCCATGAACACGACGTTGGAGAGCCGGGCTGATCCGCCGGGCAGCTCGCCGCGCGCGCTACTGCGGGCGGCGGCCACCACCTGGTCGACGATCTCCGCGGTCGAGAGATTGCGGCGCAGGCCACCCTGGCCGGTGGCGCAGAACGGGCAGCCCATTCCGCAGCCGGCCTGGCTGGACACGCACACCGTTACCCGATCGGGGTAGCGCATCAGCACGCTCTCGACGAGCGTCCCGTCGCACAGTCGCCACAACGACTTGCGAGTCGCGCCCGCGTCGGCCGAAAGGACGCGTACCTCGGTGAGCAGCGGCGGCAACAGCACGCCCAGCGGCTCTCGCGCGGCGTGCGGCACGTCGCTCATTGCGGCGACGTCGTTCTCGAACCGGCCGAAATACTGACGGGACAGCTGGTCGGCGCGATAGCCATGCTGGCCCAGTTCGGCGACGGCGGCACGGCGCTGCGCGACGTCGAGGTCGGCGAGATGGCGCGGCGGCGGGCTCATGCCAGCCCCGCGATGCGGTCAAGCGCCGCCCGAACGATCGGCCGGGAGGTGCCGACGTTCATGCGTGCGAAGCCGCGGTACGGCGAGCCGAAGTTCGGACCGCGAACCAGCGCGACGCGGGCCTTGTCCAGCAGCACGTCGGCCGGCTCGCCGGCCAGGCCGGTACCGCGGAGATCGAGCCAGGCGAGGTACGTGGCCTGGGCCTTCGTGACCCGGGCGCCGGGCAAAGCCTTGGGCAGCAACTCAGCGACCAAATCGTGGTTCACGGCGAGGTAGTCGACGGTGTCGGAAAGCCAGGTTTCGCCGTCGTCGAACGCTGCCGCCCCGGCGGCGACGCCGAATATCCCGGTCCGCTCGGACAGTTCCGTCAAGGCGGGGCCGGCGAGCCGGTCGCGAATCGCACGGCTGCCAGCGACGAGGATCGCTGCCTTCAGTCCGGGCAGGTTCCACCCTTTGGACGCCGAGTGCAGGCACACGCAGTTGGCGTTCAGGGTCGGAAACGGCACATGCGGTGTGTGACGGTCGAGGATCAACGGCGCGTGGATCTCGTCGCTGATGACCGGGACGCCATGCCGGTCGGCCAGCTCGGCGACGATCCCCAGCTCCCCGGGCGTGAACACCCGCCCGGTCGGGTTGTGCGGATTGCACAGCAGTACTGCCTCTGCGCCGGCGCGCAACGCGGCGTCGAGGGCGTCGCCGTCGACGGTCCAACCCGCCTCGGCGCCGCCCGTCATCGGTACTGCTACCACCGCGCGCCGGGTCGACGCAACGGACACGAAGAACGGCGGATATGCCGGCGTCAGGAACGCGACGCCCCCACCTGGTTCGGTCAGCCGGTCGATGGCGTATTCGACCCCGGTCATGACGTCGGGCACCGTCGAGGCCAGCGCCGGGTCGGGCATCCAGCCGTAGCGACGCGCGGCGAACCGTGCGAACGCCTCGACGTAGCTGCCGCCCGTGGGGTAGCCGGTGTCGCCGCGGTCGACGAGCTCGTGCAGTACGCGGCGGATGGGCTCGGCGAGCGGGAAGTCCATCTCGGCCACCCACATCGGCAGCACGTCCGGGCCGTATGTCGACCACTTCATGCTGATGCGCCGGCGGAGCTCGTCGGGCCGCAGGGCGTCGTACGGATGGCTCATGCGTCCTCGCGGCTGAAGGTGAAGCCCACCATCCATGAGGGCTCGACCCTGATGTAGGCGATATTGCCACCCCACTCGTCGGGCGACTGGCCGTACGTCCGGACGCAGTGGTCGTAGAAGGCCGTGAACTCCGCGCCGCCACGTTCCAGGAAGCGTGCCTGGCCGTGGCAGAACACCCCGTACCCGTCCCTGGGCGTGTACGACGCGCTGATCGCTCGGCGGGCACGCAGCTGTCGAGCCTTCGGCGAATCGCCGTCGGTGGTGAAGTGCCAGCACCCGTGCAAGAAGTGCCCGTCGACAGCGCTGATCCGTGGCTCGAAGCTGGCGGTCACGGTTGCGACGTTGAGCACGGCGATGCCGGTCAGGTCGGCAGCCAGCTGCTCCGCGCTGAGCCGTCGTTCGGGCTGCATGATGCCGACCAGGTGCCGGGACGCTCCGGCGAAGCTGGCGTCGAGCAGCTGCTGCAGCGCGTCGAGCTCGGTGGGTGTCTCGTACATGCTCAGGAAGGCGCGTATGCCGCGAGCACCAGGTAGGCGACAACGGCGCACGGCAGCAGCGAGTCGAGGCGGTCCATGATGCCGCCGTGACCGGGCAACATCCTGCCCATGTCCTTGAGGCCGAGGTCGCGTTTGATCATTGACTCGCCGAGGTCGCCCAGGGTGGCCGTGACGGCGATGGCGGCGCCGAACACGACCCCCTTCCACCAAGCCTGGTGGAACGTGAGTGCCATGATCAGCGCGCCGCACAGGCAGCATGCGATCACTGACCCGGCGAAGCCCTCCCACGTCTTGCCCTTGGACACCACAGGCGCCAGCGGGTGCTTGCCGAACAGCACGCCGGTGACGTACCCGCCGGTGTCGCTGCACACCACAGTGCCGACGAACGCCAGAACCCGGGCCGCGCCGTCGTCAGGGCTGGCCAGCAGCACGGCGAACCCGGCAAGGAGTGGAACGTACACGAGCACCAGCACCGACGCCGACACGTCACGCAGATATCCGGATGCCCCATCGCCGAGGCGCCACACCGCGACCCCGCAGACGGTAACCACCACGGCGATCATCAGCCCGCCGGTGCCCCGATACCAGGCGGCGACGTCCATTGCGACGGCGCCGACCAGCACCGGAACGATCGGCGGCCGGGCCTCGACGGTCCGGATGCCCGCGATGAGTTCGTAGCTGCCCAGTCCGACCGCGAGCACCACGACGCCCACGAAGCTCGGCCGGTACACGAAGAGGCTGGCGATGATGAGTGCACCCGCAGCGAGGCCCACGGCGATGGCAGCGGGCAGGTTGCGGCCGGCACGCGACTTTGCGGCCGGCGGCCGGTCGGTGACGATCGCGAGCGGCGCAGTAGTGGCCGCATCGAGCGACGGTTCCTCGACAGCGGCCCGGTGGTGGCGACGGTGGCCCGTGAGGTGCCGGTACTCTGCGAGCAACGCGCTCAGGTCGACGGCGTCCGCGTCCCCGGGCTCGGGCCGATGGTGCCGGCCGGAGCGCGGTTCCGCGACGCGCGGGATGTAGCCGGTCGGCCGCTCGCTCGCGGCCTCCTCGGCGAACGATTGGGTGCGGCGCCGCGCCGAATGCGCGGGGCCCTCTAATCGCTCGCTGCCAGCCATCAGACCTCGAGCAGTTCGGCTTCCTTGGCCTTCACGATCTCGTCGACGTGGGCGGTGTACTTGCTCGTGGTCTTGTCGAGCTCAGCCTCGGCTCGGCGCACGTCGTCCTCGCCGGTCTCGCCGTCGCGCATCAGCTTGTCCAGCGCGTCCTTCGCGTGCCGGCGTACGGAGCGGATGGAGACCTTGGCGTCTTCGCCCTTGCGGTGTGCGACCCGGACCATCTCGCGGCGGCGTTCCTCGGTCAGCTGCGGGAACACCACCCGGATGATCGTGCCGTCGTTGCTGGGGTTGACGCCGAGGTCGCTGTTGCGGATAGCCTTCTCGATCGCGCCGAGCTGCGAGGCGTCGTACGGCTTGATGACGGCCATGCGCGCCTCGGGAATGTTCACGGACGCAAGTTGCGGGATCGGCGTCGGCGCACCGTAGTAGTCGACCAGCAGTCGCGCGAAGGCGTTCGGGGTGGCGCGACCGGTGCGGATGCCGCCCAGCTCGTCGCGGGCGACGACGATCGCCTTCTCCATCTTCTCTTCGGCTTCGAAGAGCGTCTCGTCGATCACTACGTCTCCCTGCTCCTCGCGCTCACGACACCATTCTCCCGTCGATGGGTCAGCCCGTCTTGCTGACGAGCGTGCCGATCTTCTCACCGCGCGCCGCCCGGGCGATGTTGCCGTCGGCCAGCCCGAACACCACGATCGGCATGCCGTTGTCCCGGCAAAGACTGAACGCCGCGGCGTCGGCGACTTGCAGCCCGCGTCGTAGCACTTCGTCGTAGGTGATCGTGTCGAACTTGACCGCATCGGGATGGGTGCGCGGGTCGGCGTCGTACACCCCGTCGACACCGTTCTTGCCGAGCAGAAGCACCTGGCAGCCGATCTCCAGCGCGCGCTGCGCGGCAACCGTATCCGTCGAGAAGTACGGCAGGCCCGCGCCTGCACCGAAGATCACCACCCGGCCCTTCTCGAGATGCCGCTCCGCCCGCCGTGGGACGTATGGCTCGGCCACCTGGCCCATCGTGATCGCCGTCTGCACCCGTGTGGGGACGCCCGCTTTCTCCAGGAAATCCTGAAGCGCCAGGCAGTTCATCACCGTTCCGAGCATCCCCATGTAGTCGGCGCGGTCACGATCCATGCCACGCTGCGACAGCTCGGCCCCGCGGAAGAAGTTGCCCCCTCCGACCACCACAGCCACCTGCGTGCCAGTCACGACCACGTCCGCGATCTGCCGGGCGAGCGACTGGACCACATCCGGGTCGACACCTACCGAACCACCGCCGAATGTCTCGCCCGACAGCTTCAGCAGCACCCTGCGGTAGCCCTGAGGTGGGGAGGCCGCCGTCCCTTCATCGGTCATCGGCGGCCGCTCCTCTCGCGCTGGTGTGCGTGTGATCCTGCCCTATCAGCCTGGGCAGAGCGCGCTTAGGCTGCGCCCACCTCGAAATGCGCGAATCCGGTGACGGTCACGCCGGCATCGTCGAGCAGCGACTTCACGGACTTCTTGGCGTCCTGCACCGACTCCTGCTCGAGCAGCACGTTCGTCTTGTAGAAGCCGTTGACCATGCCCTCGACGATCTTGGGCAGCGCCGCCTCGGGCCTACCCTGCTCGCGGGCCTTCGCCTCAGCGATGCGCCGCTCGGACTCGATAACATCCGCCGGCACGTCGTCGCGGGTCAGGTAACGCGGGCGCATGGCCGCAACCTGCATCGCGGCCCCGCGAGCAGCGGCGAGGTCGTCGCCGGTGAACCGCACGAGCACACCCACCTGCGGCGGCAGATCGGACGCCTTCTTGTGCAGGTAAGTGGCAACCTGCCCGTCGATCTTGACGGCACGCCGCAGTTCGAGCTTCTCGCCGATCACCGCGGCGAGCGCCTCGATGTTCTCGGCGACGCTGCGCCCGTCCTTGAGCTGCTCGGCCAGCAGCGACGGGACGTCGCTGGCAGCCGAGTTCGCGAAGTGCGCGACGATATCGCCGGCAAGGGTCTGGAACTGCTCGTTCTTGGCTACGAAGTCCGTCTCGGACGCCAGCTCGATCATCGCTCCCTCGGCGGCGGCGACCAGGCCGTTCGACGCTTCGCGCTCTTGCCGCTTGACGTTCTTGGCCGAGCCCTTGACACGCAGGATCTCCCCGGCCTTGTCGAAGTCGCCGCTGGCCTCCTCGAGCGCGTTTTTCGCGTCCATCATCCCCGCGCCGGTGGCATCGCGGAGCTTCTTCACGTCAGCGGCGGTGTAGTTCGCCATCGTCTTGTCGGTGTCCTCAGTTCTCGAAAGTGGTCAGGATTCGGAGGCGTCGGGCTCGGAGGCGCCTGCCGCGGCAGGCTGGTAGAGATCGCGTTCCCACTCCGCCAGCGGCTCGTCGGCCGCAAGCTGGCCGGGCTCCGGCTTCTCGTCGCGGCCCGCGTTGGCGGCGGCGGCTGCGCGGGCGACCAGCCCGTCGGCGACGGCGTCCGCGATCACCCGGGTGAGCAGCGCGGCGGAACGGATCGCATCGTCGTTACCCGGAATCTTGTAGTCGACTTCGTCCGGATCGCAGTTCGTGTCCAGAATCGCGATCACGGGAATGCCCAGCTTGCGCGCCTCGCCGACGGCGATGTGCTCCTTCTTGGTGTCGACGACCCAGATGGCGCTGGGTACCTTGCTCATCTCACGGACGCCGCCGAGCGTGCGCTCGAGCTTGTCCTTCTCCCGCTGGAGCATCAACTGCTCCTTCTTCGTGGCCGTGCCTTCCCAGCCGCCCTGCTCCTTCGACTCGAGCTCCTTGAGCCGCTGCAGCCGCTTGTAGACGGTCGAGAAGTTGGTGAGCATGCCGCCCAGCCAGCGATGGTTGACGTACGGCATGCCGACCCGGGTGGCCTGCTCGGCGATGGCTTCCTGGGCCTGCTTCTTGGTACCGACGAAGAGCACGCTGCCGCCGTGGGCGACCGTCTCCTTGACGAACTCGTAGGCGCGGTCGATGTAGGTCAGCGTCTGCTGCAGGTCGATGATGTAGATACCGTTGCGCTCGGTGAAGATGTAGCGCTTCATCTTCGGGTTCCAGCGCCGGGTCTGGTGCCCGAAGTGAACGCCGGAGTCGAGCATCTCCTTCATGGTGACGACGGCCATGCCGGTCGTCCTCCTTGCTGTGCGTGCGCGCCGGGGCGCGCGATCCTCGGTTGCCGCGGTCGGGCCGGGTGGCCCGCCGCCCTGGTGCCCGGTGTCGCGGCCCAAGTTCCGCCGGCCGGAATGACCGGTCGGACCGAGGTAGGCCGCCAACCCGCGTTGCGGGCGGGCACGCGAAGTCGACCCCTGGGGGGTCGCTGCACAGGAGTCTAGCCGCTACCCGGACGCCACGCCCAATTCGTCGCCCTCCGCGTCAGTTGAGCAGGCCGTCGCGGCGCGCTACGGCCGCCGCCTCGGTGCGGCCGCGGACACCGAGCTTCGCGAGAATGTTCGACACGTGCACGCTCACGGTCTTCTCGCTGATGTAGAGCTGGCGGGCGATCTGCCGGTTGGTGCTGCCCTGGGTGATCAGCGCCAGGACGTCGCGCTCGCGCTGGGTGAGCGCGTTCGACGAAGCGCTGGCGCTTCGCGACTCACCGAGCTGACGCAGCTCGTCCAGCAGTGGGCGCGCGCCCAGCCTGCGGGCCGCATCCCGGGCCAGGCTCGCCTGTTCGGCCGCGTCGCTGGGCCGCCCGGCGGCGCGCAGCACGGCGGCGAGCCGGGCTCGTGACCGCGCCTGTTCGAACACGTTCCCGTACCCGAAGGCCTCGACGGTGCGCTGCCACAGACCGATGTGTTCGTCCACGTGAGGCGGTTCGACGCCGCCGAGCCAGCGCAGCCGCGCCCACTCGGCCTCCATGCGCGCCTGCCACGCAACCCCCTCGACGCCCAGCCGGCCGCCGAATGGGCGCCCCCGCTGCAGCGTGGTGCGCCCGGCTGCCACCAGCTCACGGCCCCGCTCGACCGAGCCGGCACGGTCTGCGCTGGTCTGGGTCGCCGCGGCGCTGGAGAGGGCGGCGAGACCCAGCGCGGAGAGCCGGATCCGGCCCAGAAACCAGGGCTGCTGCCACAGCTCGCCGACGATAGCGACCAGCTCCTCGAGGACGCGCAGCGCTGTCTCGGACTTGCCGTCATCGACATACAGGTCGATGGCCGCCCCGCCGGAGAGGACCGCGATCAGCCCGTCACGGTGCCACCAGGGACGCAGCACCGGCACCATCTCGAGTGCAGCCGTGTTGCCCCGTCCCGCGCTGACCGCCATGCCCGCGGCGGCCAGCATCGCCTCGGCCAGTGCCGGCGGTGACTCGTCATCCACTCGCGCCAGGCTGGCGCTGATGTCCCAGTCGCCGCTGGCGTATCTTGCCACGCTGGCCATGACCCGCGACTCGAGCCCGTACGCCGTCCAGGGGCGGCCGAAGTCGCGCGCACGAACGATATTGCCGTCCCAGGCCTCGATGGCGCGGGGCAGGTCGCCCTGGTCGTAGTAGAGGCTGCCGAGGTTGTAGCGGCTGCGCAGCTCGGCGGTGACCTCGCCGGCCTGGCGCGCCTCTTCGGCGACCTGGGCGAGGCCTCGTGCCGCGGCGGCGGGCTCGCCCGCTCGCCGGTGCAGTATCGCCAGCGTCGTGTGCGCGTCAGCGGCGGCCTCCGGGTGGCCGAGCGCGGTGGCGGCCTCAACGGCCTCGCTCGCCCACCGCTCCGCGTCGTCCAGGCGGTCGAGCGCCATCGCGGCGTGCGCATGAAGCGATGCGATGCGGGTGCGGAACGTGCTCGGCGGGTCGGCCGGCACCAGGCGCAGCGCCTCGGACGTCGCCGTGAACACCTCGAAGTCGCCGTCGACGGCGACCGACGCGGTCGCCAGCATGTACAGCAGCTCGGCGCGCAGCCGTGGATCCCCGTCGTCCGGGTATTGGTCGAGCGCCTCTCGCGTCAGGTGCACCGCGCGGTAGGGATGCCCGGCGGCCACGGCGGCATCGGCGGCGGCCACGGCGAGCTGCGGCTCCTCGACCCGGTCGGCCTCCGGGACGGCCGGGAGCAGTTCAAGAGCCACCTCGTAGTGGCGCAGCGCTTCCTGCGGGGCTCCGACCGTCATCGCCTCGTCGCCGGCTCGAATGCTCGCCGCGAAGGCTGTCGGCAGGTCGTGCGACTCGCGGGCGTGCCGGGCCAGCTCCGCGGCGGTGCCGTCGACGGCCTTCTGCAGCGCGGCGGCGTAAGCAGCGTGGATGCGGACCCGCTCGCCGGGCAGCAGGTCGTCGTAGATCGCCTCCGCGAGCAACGCGTGCCGGAAGCCGTAGCCGCTGTCGCCGCGGGGCTCGAGGATCTGCGCATCGACGGCTTCGCGCAGGGCGGCGTCGAGCATGTCGTCGGGCACGTCGACCACCGCCGCCAGCAACGCGTGCGACACCCGGCGGCCGGCCACCGCGGCGACCCGTGCCACGCGGCGTGCCTCCTCGGAGAGCCGGTCGAGACGAACGAGCAGCAGATCAGCGAGCTCGGCGGGCAGCATGCTCTGCTGCGGGCACTCGACTGCGGCAGCAACGAGCTCCTCGGTGAAGAACGCGTTGCCCTCGGCGCGATCGATGATCTGCCGCAGATCCTGCTCCGCGAGCGGTCCGGGGTACAGCGAGTGGATAAGCTCGCGGACTTCGTCCGCGTTCAGCGGCGGGAGGTGCAGCCGCTCGACCCGCGGCAGCCGAGCCCATTCGGCGACGGAGCGCCGCAACGGGTGGCGCCGATGCAGATCGTCACTCCGATAGCTGATCACGATGTCGAGTGGCTGGTCGCGCAGGCGCGCCAGTAGGAAGCCCAGCAGGTCGCGGGTGGACTGATCGGCCCAGTGGACGTCCTCGACGACGAGCAGCACCGTGGACTTCTCGGCCAGCCGAGACAGCGCCCCGAGGACCGCCTCGAAGAGCACACCGCGCTGGATGCGGTCGTCCGGTTCGGCTGCCGGGGCGCTGATCACGCGCTGCGTCGGCATCAGCCGGGCGATCGCCGGGTACTCCGCGAGCAGTTCGTCGCTCAAGTCGGCATGGTTGGCGGCGAGGCGGCCGAACGCCTCGCTGAACGGCACGAACGGCAACCCGGCGTCGCCGAAGTCGATGCAGTGCCCGATCAGGTTCAGGACACCGGCGTTGTCGGTACGGTCGGTCAGCTCAGCGAGCAGGCGCGTCTTGCCCACCCCGGCGTCACCGGACAGCAGCATGGCACTGGCTGCCCCTGCGGTCGCCTCATCGACGCCGCGCTGCACCAGGCCGAGCTCGGTCGCACGGCCGATCAGCGGGCTTGTCGGGCGGGGCACATCTGCAATCTTGACGGCTGGCGCCGACAAACGTCGATGCGCCGATTCCGAATAGTTGGCCTGCGCGCCAGTATTCGTCCCACTTGTCCCGGCTGTACGGGTCCTCGCGCTTGTCGCAACCGCCGACCCGGTCACGGTCATGGGCGCCGGGCCGTTCAGCGGGCGGCTTCGTCGTGGCGCCGGTGCCGCCGCACCCGGCTCGTGAGGCCCCGGCCGGACCGGCGCGATCGGCCACCCGCTACATGCAACTGGGCCGCGGTGCGCGCACGGCGGTAGACGTCCTCGACTTCCGCCGCGGTCGTCGGGTAGTGCTCCATCGTGATCCTCCTGCGAGCGACGCTTCCCTCGACGCAACTGAGGGTGCCCGCCTAAGGAGCCCCCCGGCATCGGGACAACTCCCTACTCACGACGCTGCGGTATCCCTAGCGCGGCCCGGCGGTGAGTTGTCAAGGGCTGTGGACGAGCAGCCGACGTTATCCACAGCTTGGCGATGCGCCGCGTTCGCGGCGCGCCGGTGCGGGCAGCCTGACCGCATGACTGTCAGATGCGGTGGACGGGCGCTGCGACTGCTGCTGGCCGGGGTGCTGCTGCTCCCCGCGGGATCGGCGGCCGCGGTCACCGGGCCGCGACCCGCGGCGGCGCAATTGCGTCCGGCCGCCGCCCCCGCTGCGTCCGACACGTCGTACACGGCCCCTATCGCGGGACCGCTGCGGGTACTGCGGCCCTTCCAGCCGCCGCCGACGCCGTACTCCGCGGGCCATCGCGGCGTCGACCTCGAGGCACCGCTGCACGCCGAGGTGCTCGCCGCCGGTGCCGGGCAGGTCACATTCGCCCGCATGGTCGCCGGCCGGGGCGTGGTCGTGATCGCGCATCCGGACGGCATTCGCACCGAGTACGAGCCGGTGCGTGCTCTCGTCGCGCCTGGTCAGGCGGTGGCGCGGGGTCAGCCGATCGCACGTGTGTCGGGACAGCACGGGGCATGGCCGCCGGGGCGGTGCCTGCACTGGGGAGCCAGGCGCGGCGAGGTGTATCTCGATCCGTTGCTGCTGCTGCGCCCGCTCGGCCCGGTGCGGTTGCTGCCGTGGCCACGATGACGCCCCGCGATGACTCGCGCGTTGCGGATGCCACATGCCCATCACGCGCGCGGGTGTGCCTGCCGGTATGCGCGCAGCAATCGCTCGGCCGACACGTGTGTGTAGATCTGCGTTGTGGCCAGGCTGGCGTGGCCGAGCAGCTCCTGCACCACACGCAGGTCGGCGCCGGCGTCGACCAGGTGCGTGGCAGCGCTGTGCCGCAGGGCGTGCGGGCCGAGGTCCGGGCTGCCAGGTAGCCGGCGGGCGTACTCATGGACAACGCGACGCACTGCGCGCTGATCGAGGCGCCGACCTCGTGCGCCGAGCAGCAGCGCGGGACCGCTGCCGTCACGAGCAAGCTCAGGGCGTCCGAACCGCAGCCACCCGTCGAGTGCACGCTCCGCCGCCCGACCATACGGAACGGTCCGCTCCTTACTGCCCTTGCCGAATACCCGGACGACACGGCGGTGTCTGTCGATGTCGTCGACGTCGAGGCGCGCCAGCTCGCCGACACGGATTCCGGTGGCATAGAGCAACTCGACGATTAACCGATCTCGTCGTCCGAGTGCGGTGGCGTCGGCGGGCAACTCCATCAGCGCAGCGGCTTCGTCGACCGCGAGCACATGAGGCAGCGTCCGGTGCGGGCGCGGACTTGCAAGCGACTGCCCCGGATCCGTCTCGCTCAGCCCGCCCGCGCGCGCCCATGCTGTGAATGCGCGGGCCGACGCGGCGCGGCGCGCAAGCGTGCTGCGGGCAGCGCCGCCCGCGCGCTGCATCGCCAGCCAGCTGCGCAGGACCCGTAGGTCGATGTCGGCGACCCGGGTTCCGCCGAGGCGGCGCAGGTGGTCCAGCAGGCTGACAAGGTCGCCGGTGTACGCCCGGACCGTGTGCGGTGAGCGGTTGCGCTCCAGACGCAGGTGGCGCTCGAACCCCGACAGCGCGTCCTGCATCGCGGGCGGCAGCGTGCCGCGAAGGTCAGCGACGGGGACGCGGCGCCGAGTGAGCAGCGCGCTGCCGTGTTCGGCGGGGGCAGCGTCCGTTGCTCGTGGGGCCACTCGCCGACCGTGCGAGCAATCCGGTCCGCGGTCAAGCAGGCGCGCCCGGCCGCGGGCTGACGGCGGTGCCCGTTTCCAGTGGCGCGGCGCGCATCCGAGGCGGCTGCGACCGCCTGCGAAACGCAGCCGCCAGGCGAAATCCCTCGTCCGTGGACTCGACGAGCCCGGCAAGTCGCAACTCCGGCAATGCGCGGATCACCTCGACGACGGGCATCCCCGCCCGCCGGGCGAGCTCGTCCTCGCGGACCGGCTGCCGCGCCGGCAGCCCGTCGAATACCCGCCGCGCCCGAGAGTCGAGCAGGTCGATGCGCTGGCGCAGCAGGTCCGGGGCCGCTGCATCGTGGGACGCCGAGCCGTCGATTCCCTCGCCGGCCGTGCCGATTGCCTCGAGCACGTGCTCCACGGACGCCACCAGTACGGTGCGTGCGGCGCTGTCGCCGCGTAGCAGCGCGTGGCAGCCGGCCGACATCGGCGAGGTGACCGGGCCGGGAACCGCCATGAGCGTGCGCCCGAGCAACTGGCAGTGCCGTGCCGTATTCAACGCGCCGGATCGCATCGCTGCCTCGACCACGACAGTGCCGGTGGCCAGCGCCGCGATGAGCCGGTTACGCGTGAGGAAGCGATGCCGGTGCGGGGCGGTGCCTGGCGGGCTCTCGGAAACCAGCAGCCCGGTTTCCGCGACGCGCTCGTGCAGTGCGGAATTACCCGGCGGGTACGGGCGATCCAGTCCCCCGGCCGACACCAGGATGGTCTGCCCCTCGGCGCTGAGCGCGGCACGATGGGCCGCTGCGTCGATGCCGTACGCGCCGCCCGAGATGATGTCGAATCCGCGTGCCGCGAGGCCATACGACAGTTCGGCCGTCACGTGCTCGCCGTACGCGGTGGCCGCGCGCGAGCCGACGATCGCAGCGCTCCGCACCGCGGCGGCGGCCAGGTCACCGGGACCCCTTACCCACAGTGCCAGGGGCGGCACTGGATCTCCCCCGTCGCGGCGTCGTTCGGCCCCGGCACGATAGGCCGCCAGGAGGCGGAGCACGGCCGCATCGAGCGCCGCCAAGGCGAAATGCGGCCAGTCCGGCGACTCGGGCGCGACCAGTCGGATGCCGTGGCGCAGGCCAGCGTCGAGATCAGCCTCCGGATCCGCTGATCCCCGGCGTGCCGAGGTGGCAGCCGCGATCTCGCTCGGGACGTCACCGCTGCGGATCGCAGCGGCGGCCGCGACCGGGCCTTCGCACCGCACGAAATCCCACAGTGGGACGCACGCGGGCTCCGCGACCCGGCACAGGAACGCCCTAGCCAGGAGCACCTCGTCGCTGACCGAGCCCGTCGACGACGACGCGCTCATGCCGCCCACGCCGCGGCGCGGCCGGTACGAAAGAACACGGCCTCGGCGACCTCGTCTGCGCCTGGGGTGCCGCGGCCGGCAAGGTCGGCAAGAGTCCACGCGACGCGCAGCACACGATCGAAGCCACGGGCGCTCAGCTCACCCGCATCCAGGTGCCGCTCGACGCTGAGCAGCGCCGGGCGTGGCAGACGCCAGGGCTGGCGGCGCAGCATGCTGCCTGGCACCTCGGCGTTCGTCCGCCAGCCCGAATGCCGCCAGCGCTCCTCGGCCGCCATGCGCGCCGCCTCGACGCGCGCGGCCACCTCGCCGCTCGACCGGCGGCCGGACGGCTCGGCGAGCAGCTCGGCCCGCGACACCGGGTCCACGGCGAGGCGGATGTCGATGCGGTCGAGCAGCGGGCCGGACAGGCGAAGGCGGTAGCGCCGCCGCTGGGCCGGGGCGCAGGTACATTCGCGCTGCCGGCTGCCGCACGGACACGGGTTTGCGGCGAGGACGAGCTGAAAGCGGGCCGGGTAGGTGACGGCGCCGTGACTGCGCCGCAGCACTACACGTCCTTCCTCCAGCGGTTGGCGTAGCCCTTCCAGCGCAGCGGGACTGAACTCGGGCGCCTCGTCCAGAAACAGCACGCCGTGGGTCGCCAGCGAGATCGCGCCGGGCAGCGCCAGCCTGGACCCGCCGCCGACGAGGGCGGCCACCGAAGCGGTGTGGTGCGGCGCCTGATACGGCGGGCGCCGCAGCAGGCAGGCGTGTTCCGGTAGGCAGCCGGCGACGGAATGGACGGCGGTCACTTCGAGAGCGGCCGCGTCATCGAGGTGTGGCAACAAGCCCGGCAGCCGTTGCGCCAGCATTGTCTTGCCGGCGCCGGGCGGCCCGAGCAGGTACAGGTGATGGCCACCGGCCGCGGACACCTCGAGGGCGCGTTTCGCGGTGTGCTGGCCCGCAATGTCGGCCAGGTCGGAATCCCGGCCGGCGACCACCCCGCTGCCCGATGCCGCGGCGGGCGGCACAGGCCCTTCATCGCGCAGCCACGCGATGACCTCGCCGAGGTTGCCCGCGGCGCGGACGTCGACGCCGTTGACCAGCGCCGCCTCGGCGCCGTTCGGTTCGGCGACCACGACCCGCCGGACGCCTGCCTGGCGAGCGGCCACCACGGCCGGCAGCACGCCACGGACCGGCCGCAGCCGGCCGTCGAGGCCGAGCTCGCCGATCCAGGCCAGCCCCGCGATCGCGTCAGATGGGACGGCCTGCGCGGCGGCCAGCACCGCCACGGCGAGCGCCAGGTCGAAACGGGATCCGGCCTTGCGTACGTCGGCCGGCAGCAGCGCGATCGTGATGCGCCGATTCGGCCACTCCGCGCCGGAGTTGAGGACCGCCGCCCGGATGCGATCCCGCGCTTCGACGACCGACACGTCGGCAAGGCCGGTGAACGTCAGCCCGGGAAGGCCCGCCGAGAGATCGGCTTCGATCTCCACGACCTGGCCGGTGACACCCGAGAGCGCCAGGGCAAGCGTGCGTGCCATCACCATCCGAGCACCCCGCGCAGATGCCGGACGGTGGCCGCGCCGTGCGGCGCGCGGAGCACCGCCACCACGTCGAACCGCAGCTCGGGCCAGAAGCGCGGGTCGCCGTACGCCTGCTGGTGGGCCAGCCACCGCAAGGCGAGGCGCCGCAGCCTGAGCGCCTTTGCGCCCAGCACGGCCTCGGCCGGGTCGCCGTAGGCCGTGGACGAGCGGGTCTTCACTTCGCAGAAGACCAGCACCGGGCCGTCCGTGGCGACGATGTCGAGTTCCCCGTCGGAACAGCGCCAGTTCCGGGCAACGACGGTCAGCCCGGATTCGACGAGGTAACGCTCGGCGATCCGCTGCCCGTACTGCCCGACGGCATCCTTGGCGCGCATGGCTCCACGGTGCCCGCTGCGATCCCCGCGGTCAGCAGCTCAGGCGAGGTTGTGGATAACCCCTGCCCCTGTGGATCGCCGACTTGACAACGGGTCAGAACCCGCTCTTGGCATCCGGCAGCTCGAGGTCGGGCTTCTCCAACTCCTCGATGTTGACGTCCTTGAAGGTCACGACCCGCACCGTCTTGACGAAGCGCGCGGGCCGGTACATGTCCCACACCCAGGCGTCGCGCATCGTCAGCTCGAAGTACACGTCGCCGTCGACGTTGCGCGGCTGAAGGTCGACGTCGTTGGTGAGGTAGAAGCGTCGCTCGGTCTCGACCACGTAGCTGAACTGCCCAACGATGTCCTTATATTCGCGATAGAGCTGTAGCTCCATCTCGGTCTCGTAGTTCTCGAGATCCTCAGCGCTCATCGACCGAGCCTCCTTCCCGCCCCACAGCGGCAGGTCGCCGCCTCCGGCGCGCACAGAGCTGAGTCGCTCCGCAAACGTCGCTCACGACCACTCATGCGATCTCCTCTGCGCGGTCCACCGGCGGGACCGTGTCGGCCCATCCATTCTCCAGCAGCGAAAGGCGCGCCGCCGCTCTGCGCACGTTGACATACGATGCGCGATGCTCCGGGCACGGTCCGTGCTCCTCCAGGGCCGCGGCGTGCTCCGGCGTTACATAGCCCTTGTGCTGCGCGAACTCATACTCCGGCCAGCGCTGATGCATCTCGACCATCATCCGGTCGCGGGTGACCTTCGCCAGGATCGACGCGGCCGCGATGCAGGCCACGACAGCGTCGCCCTTCCACACCGCGGTGGACGGAACGCCGAGACCGGGCACCGGGAAGCCGTCGGTCAGCGCGTAGGTCGGGGCGGGCCGAAGCGTCGCCAGCGCCCGCCGCATCCCCACCAGGTTGCACACGTGCAGGCCGCGCTCGTCCACCTCCTGTGCCGGGATCACGACGACCGACCACGCCATCGCACGCCCCACGATCTCGCCGTAAAGCTCCTCGCGTACGGCCGGCGTCAGCACCTTGGAATCGGCCAGCCCGTCGATCTGGCCACGGCGGCCACGCGGCAGGATGCACGCCGCGACGACCAGCGGCCCAGCGCAAGCACCCCGGCCCGCCTCGTCGGCCCCGGCAACCGGCGCGAACCCGGCGCGCTCCAGGGCCGTCTCATAGGCGGACAGCCCCGTGTCGCGGCGCACGATCAGCCGCGGCGGCGGCACCGGCAGGCACACCGGGACTGAGCGACGAGCCATAGCAGGCATGACGTTACGCGGGCGGTGCCGACTCGTCGCAGCAGAGTCGGGTCAGCAGGTCGGCGAGTCCGACCGGGTAGATCGCGGCATCCGAGGCACGCAGCTCGGCAACGGTCCACCAGCGCTCTCCGACCAGGACGGACCGTTCGATGTCGTCCACGCCACGCGCCGTCACCAGCGTTCCCGAGGAGAGCCGGACAAGAAAGTAGTGGTTGGTCTGGTCGTAGGTACCACCGTTGAACATGAAGCGCTCCCGGTCGGTATGGTCCGGCCTGGCGTCGGTCGCCAAGTCGGCGCGCACGCCGAGCTCCTCGTACAGTTCGCGCGACGCGGCCTGCGCCGGCGTCTCACCCGGATCGGTCCCGCCGCCGGGCGTGATCCAGTGCGTGTCCCGCGCGCCGACATCGACCAAGCTTTCGATCAGCAGCACCCGGCAGGCGTCGTCGATCAGCAGCACCCGACCCGCGACGCGTGGATGCGCCACGGCGTCCATCAACGGCGCCGGCGTCGCCGGACCGCGAACACCGGCAGCATCACCAACACCCCGCCAACTACGGGCAGCGCCGCGCCGGCGGCGTGCTTGAACGTTGCGGGTGTGCCGAGCGTGCGCCACCGCGACGGCGGCCACGCGATCAGCACCGCCTTGCCGATCACCGAACTCACGCCGACGGTTGTGTCCGATGTGCCGCATCGGTGGTCGGTCGGTGAATCTTCGATGCAATGGAACCGAGAGTCGGCGGAGTCGCCGCGGTGATCGCCCATCACCCATAGCCGGCCGGGCGGAAGCGTGACCGGGCCGAACGTGCGTTGGTCGGCGCTGCCCGACCTGATGTGACCGGGCCGGTTGCGCGGATCCCACGGCGTGTTCTGGTAGATGTACGGCTCGTCCAGCGAGTGCCACGGGCCGTTGACCCCGTTGTCGCTCACCTGCACGCGGCCCTGCGAGTCGCAGCACTGGACGGTCTGCCCACCGACCGCGATGACCCGTTTGATGAGGTCTTTCTCATCGGGCGGCACGAAGCCGATCAGCTGCCCGAACCACCGGATGCCTTTGACGAACGGGTTCGACGGCGACTTCGGGGTCGGCTCCTCGTCCCAGTTGGCCGGCGCGCGGAACACCACGATGTCGCCGGGATGCGGATCGCGTAGATCGTAGATCAGCTTGTTCACCAGCACCCGGTCGCCGGAGCAACCTGGACAGCCGTGCAGCGTCTTCTCCATCGACTCGGAGGGGATGTAGAACGGCTGAACCAGGAACGTCTTGATCAGTACAGCTACCGCGATGGCCACCGCGATCAGGACGGGCAGTTCCCACCACGGAGCCTTCTTGCGCTTCTTCTTCTCCGGCCGGCGACGCCGCCATAACTGCCAGCGCGGAGGAGGGGGGGCGGTGGGTGGCGTCGCGGCCTCGTGTGCCGTCTCACCCTGGACGGCGGCCTCGGCCGGGCGCGCCGGGGCGTCGTCGTCAGGAGCGGGCCGCGCGTCGACTACCGCCGACTCCGCGGGTGGATCGATTGCCTGGGGGTCGGCGGGCTCGTCGACTGCGGGCGACGCGGCAGGCGGGTCGCCTACCGATGAATCCGCCGGCTCACCGTTGCGCGCAGCTTCATCGGACTCCAGCTGGCCCGCGCGGGCCTCGCCCGCGCCGGCGCCACGCCGCGCTTGGTCATCGGCCATCCGTTCGTCGTCCGCCAACGGCTCAGCGGGCGACCGTCTCCCGCTTTTCCTTGATCTTGGCGGCCTTGCCCCGCAGGTCACGCAGGTAGTAGAGCTTGGCCCTTCGCACATCGCCGCGGGTGACAACTTCGATCTTGTCGATGATCGGCGTGTGCACCGGGAACGTGCGTTCGACGCCAACCCCGAAACTGATCTTGCGGACCGTGAACGTCTCGCGCAGACCCCCGCCCTGGCGGCGGATCACGACGCCCTGGAAGACCTGGACACGCGAGCGCGAACCCTCGACCACGCGGACGTGGACCTTCAGGGTGTCGCCGGGCCGGAAGTCGGGAATGTCGGAACGCAGCGACTCGGCATCGACGGTGTCGAGCGTGTTCATCGGTCTCGCATCCTTCGAAATATGTGCTCGTGGCCGGCGTGCGTGTCTGTCATGCCGACGCTTACGGGAGTCGCCGCCACACGCCCTACCGGCGCTGGGCAACCACTCGATGGTGCCATACCGGCGTCGCCGGCGCGAAACCGGGCGCTACTTCAGCAGATCCGGGCGGCGCTGCTCGGTGCGCAGCCGAGACCGCTCGGCCCGCCAGCGCGCGATCTCGGCGTGGTTGCCGGACAGCAGCACAGCCGGCACGGACAGGCCCCTCCAGGATGCGGGCCTGGTGTATGCCGGGCCCTCGAGCAGGCCGTCGCTGAACGAGTCGTCCACCGCGGACTCGGCGTTGCCGAGCACCCCGGGCAGCAGGCGGCTGATTGCCTCGACGATCACCAGTACGGCAGCTTCGCCACCGGCGAGCACGTAGTCGCCGATGCTGACCTCGTCCACCCGCATGCGCAGTGCCGCGTATTCCGCGACCCGCGCATCGATGCCCTCGTAGCGGCCGCAGGCCAGCACGAGCCAGGGCTCACCGGCCAGTTCACGTGCCATCGCCTGCGTGAACGGCAGCCCCGCCGGCGATGGGATGAGCAGTCGCGGTTGGACCTTGCCGGCCGGAGCGAGGTCGTCGAGCGCGCGGCCCCAGGGCTCGGGCAGCATGACCATCCCCGGCCCGCCGCCGTACGGGGCATCGTCGACAGTGCGGTGTACGTCATCGGTCCAGGTACGCAGATCGTGGACACGCAGGTCGACA
Organism: Jatrophihabitantaceae bacterium; assembly: GCA_036506155.1. Classification (GTDB taxonomy): domain Bacteria; phylum Actinomycetota; class Actinomycetes; order Mycobacteriales; family Jatrophihabitantaceae; genus DASXRA01. The sequence goes on along the minus strand of DASXSF010000138.1, from coordinate 48,743 downwards.
TCGCCGCGCCCGATCGCCTTCCCCAGTAGCGACTGGCGCAGTGGCGCCAGGTACTCGGGGAAGATCGTCACGACGTCGATCCTCATAGGTCGAGCAGTCCCTCCGGGGGATCGACGACGACCCGCCCCCCTGCGACGTCCACCACGGGCACGATCGTCGCGACGAACGGAACGAGTCGCTCCCGGCCGCCCACCTCGACGACTAGGTAATCGCCTGCCGGAGCGTGCACGACATCGCGTACCGCGCCCAGCGGCGTGCCGTCGACGGCGCTGGCGGCAAGGCCGATCAGGTCGGTGTCGTAATAGTGGTTCGGGTCGTCGAGGGCAGGACGGCTGCCCGCCGGCACGCGCAGGTCGATGCCGTGCAGCGCGTGGGCGGCATCCCGGTCGGCGACACCGGCAAACTCGACGATCAGCCGCCTGCCCTGCCAGCGCGACGACGCGACGGTTAGCGGGTCGCCGCCGGTCTGCAGCTCGCAGCCGGGCGCGAATCGCTCGTCAGGCGCGTCGGTGAACGGCTGGACCACGACCGCGCCGTGCACGCCGTGCGGCGGCCCGACGCGGCCCACCACGATCAGCTCGTCCTCGCCGGCCACTTCAGTGTTGGTCGACGTCGATTACGTCCACTCGAATGCCCTTGCCGCCGACGCCGGTGATCACCTGGCGCAATGCCCTGGCGGTACGCCCACCGCGACCGATGACGCGGCCGAGGTCGTCCGGGTGCACGCGGATCTCCAGCCGCGAGCCGCGGCGGTTGTTCACCATGTCGACCCGTACGTCGTCCGGATGATCCACGATGCCGCGGACGAGGTGCTCGAGGGCCTCCTCGAGCACGTCAGCCCTCCGTCGTCGGCTCGGCTGCGTCGTCCGCCTCTGCCTCCGCTTCGGCGGCCTTCGGCGCAGCCTTCTTGGCGGCGCGCTTCCTCGGCGTAGTGGCCTCGGTGTCCGGAACGCCTTGCACCTCGGCCAGCGCCGCGTTGAAGCGCTCGAGCTTGCTCGGCTTCGTGGCCGGCACCTTCAGCGGCTCCGGAGCGGGCTCGCCTTTGAACTTCTGCCAGTCGCCCGTCGCCTTCAGGATGGCGGTGACCGCCTCCGTGGGCTGGGCACCGACGCCGAGCCAGTAGGCGGTGCGCTCGCTGTCGAGCTTGATAAGTGACGGATCGCTCTTGGGGTGGTACTCGCCGATCGTCTCGATCGAACGGCCGTCGCGTTTGGTGCGGGCGTCAGCGACGACGATGCGGTAGTGCGGCTCGCGCATCTTGCCCAGACGCATGAGCTTGATCTTGGTGGCCACGATGTGTATGTGCTCCAGCTGGTTGTGGGACGCGCGGCATTCCGCTGGTGGGGTTCGCGGGCTGCGAGCGACCGGGTGGACTGGCCCGAGGACGGTGAGAGGGTCCGCTCTCGCAGCCGGTACTCAGCGCCACATTGTGCCACGACCGAGGCGTCGGCTTCGAACCGCCCGATGTAACGTGAGATTCATCCGGGGTCTGGCGAGCCTCCACCCCTCTGTGCCGAATGGGCGGTACAACCAGGGCGCCGACCCCTCGAAGTATGAGTTCGAGGGGCCGACTCATCTGAGCGACGCCGCCTTGGCGCACCAACGAGCGACAGGCGACCAAATAAACCCAACCCCGGCGGCGATTTACCCAGCCGACATTCAAAAGAAAGCCGGCCCCTCGAAGTATGAGTCCGAGGGGCCGACCGTCGACCGCGAGCCCGTGACGCCTCGCGGCCTCCCGGAAGCTCCACCGGCCCGCACGTCGTCACCCGTGCTGTCCACCGGTCGCCCGGTGAACGCGAACCCGCTTTCCTTCCGGTCCGCCCCACCCTGCGGTGCGGCGTAGCGCAATGTCTACTCGCTCGGTCCGCGCTCCGCAAGACGCCGTAGCAAGATCTTTCCGAGCAAGATCGAATACGCGTGACAGCGCTCCCATTACACTCCCGGCGTATCCATGGTGGCAGGAGGTGCCCAGGTGGCGCAGGACCGACGTCCGGCGGACCGGCCGCCAACCCTCGAGGTCGTCGCGGCACGGGCCGGTGTGTCGCGCGCGACTGCGAGCCGTGTCCTGCGGGGCGCCGCGAACGTCAGCGAGGATGCGCGCCAGGCGGTGCTGGAAGCGGCGCGCGAAACGGCCTACGCGCCGAACCGCGCGGCACGCTCGCTGGTCACACGACGCAGCGACTCGATCGCGTTCCTCGTCGCCGAGAGCGAGGTTCGCCTGTTCACCGAGCCCTACTTCTTCGCGTTGCTGCACGCGGCACACGCACAGATCGCCGCCGCCGGGCTACAGCTCATCTTCGTCACCGCTCCGACGGCCGCGGAGGCGGAACACTTCGAGCACTACGCCGCCGGCGGCCACGTCGACGGCGTGCTGTTGTTGTCCCTACACGGCGACGACCGGTTGCCCCAGTCGTTGGAACGGCTCGGCGTGCCCACGGTGCTGAACGGCCGGCCGCTGTCCGGCGATCCTTCGCTGTGTTACGTCGACTCCGACAATGTCGCCGGTGGCCGCGCAGCCACGGAGTTGCTCATTCAGCGTGGCGCCAAACACGTTGCGACGATCGCCGGGCCACAGGACATGTGTGCCGGCCAGGACCGGCTCACCGGATACCGGCTCGCACTGCAGGGGTTCGGACGCAGGGTGTCCCGGCGGTTGGTTGCTGCCGGCGACTTCACCGTGGAGGGCGGGCACAGCACGATGCGCACGCTGCTCGCCGCCGCTCCGGACATCGACGCCGTGTTCGCGGCGTCCGACCTGATGGCGATCGGCGCAATGCGAGCAATCGAGCAATCCGGGCGGCGAGTGCCGGACGACGTGGCGGTCGTCGGCTTCGACGACCTGCGCGAGGCGGAGCTGACCGTTCCGCAACTGACGACCGTCCGGCAACCCGTCGCCGACCTCGGCCGCACCATGGCGCAGTTGCTGCTCCAGCGGGTCGCCGGTGAGGACCCGCCTCACGCGACGGTGCTGCCGGTCGAGGTCGTGAAACGTGACAGCACCTGAGATCGAATAACGATCCGGCTGCTCGACCGGGCGAAACGGGCGGCGACTCTTGACATCGCCGCCGCCGTGGCCCACCCTAGCCACGCCCGTGAGAGCGCTCTCACGAAATCCCCGGCCTGCTCACCAGGAGGCACCATATGGGCCACAGCTACACCCGAGCCGTGCGAGTGGCGGGTGTTGTCGCGGCGGCGGCACTGCTCGCGGCCGCGTGCTCGTCCAGCAAGAAGTCATCCGCCGGCGGCAACACCGGCACAGGCACCGGCAGCCCTAGCACCAGCAACACGGCCGCCAGCCAGTGCGGCACCAGCGACCCAATCACGCTGACCGTCGGGTTGTTCGGCACCTTCGGCTTCAAGGAAGCCGGGCTGTACGACGCGTACCACCAGCTGTGCCCGAACGTCACGATCAAGGAGGACGACGTCGAGCAGTCGGCGGATTACTGGACCAGGCTGAAGACCCGGCTGGCATCCGGTAGCGGGCTCGACGACGTCCAGGGGATCGAGATCGGCTTCGTGGCCGACGTCGAGCAGAACCACGCCGACCAGTTCGTCGACTTCAGCTCGCTGCCCGAGACGGCCCAGCTCAAGTCGACGTTCTACGACTGGAAGTGGAATCTCGCCACGAACCACGACGGCAAGACCGTCGGCCTCGGCACCGATATCGGACCCGAGGCGATCTGCTACCGCTCCGACCTGTACAAGCAGGCCGGCCTGCCGTACCAGCCCGATCAGGTCGCGGCCAAGCTGAAGACCTGGGACGACTTCATCAACTTCGGCAAGCAGTACCAGGCCTCGAGCACCAAGGCGTCGAACAGCCACTTCGTCGACAGCGCGGCCAGTATCTTCAGCACCGCCGTCTACCAGGGCAACGAGGCGTACAACAAGGCCGACGGCACCCCGGACGTCGAGAACAGCGACGGTGTGCACAACGCCTGGCAGTTCGCCACCCAGGCCGCCCAGGCGAAGATCACGGCTGGCCTGCAGCAGTTCTCGGACCAGTGGAACAAGGCGTTCCAGTCCGGTGCCTTCGCCACGATCGCCTGCCCGGCGTGGATGGCCGGCTACATCAAGGGCCAGGCCGGCGATGCCTACAAGGGCAAGTGGAGCATCGCTCCTGTGCTGCCCGGTGGCGCCACCAACTGGGGCGGTTCGTGGGTCGGCGTGCCATCCGCGGCCAAGAACAAGGAAGCCGCGATCAAGTTCGTCGAGTGGGTGACCGCGCCTGCGCAGCAGGAGACCTGGTTCACCAAGGTCGGCAACTTCCCGTCCAGCCAGACGGCCGACCAGAGCCCGGCCATCCAGAACCACATGGACGCCTACTTCAGCAACGCCCCGTCCGGCAAGATCTTCACCGACATCGCCAGCAAGATGAAGATCCCGCCGATCGGCCTCTACGACACGCAGATCCAGAACGCCTTCACCACGCAGTTGACCAACGTGGAGACTAGAGGGACCAGTCCGGACAAGGCATTCAACGACGCGCTCAAGGCAATCCAGCAGGTAACCGGCTGATAAGCCGGCGGCGAAACCTCGTCCGGCGCGGACGGCAACCCCTGCGCTGGCCCGCCGGGCGAGCTCACGCAAAGGCGGGGGAATGACGCTCACTACGACGACGGCCCAGGGTGACACGGCACAGCCCGTGTCACCCGGGCCTACCACGTCCCGTAGGCGCCGGCACCGCATCCGACCAGGCGGGCGAGTGGCCTATGCCTACGTAGCGCCGTTCTTCGTCGTCTTCGCAGCCTTCAGTTTGTATCCGTGGATCAACACGGCGTGGGTGTCGCTGCACGACGTGCGGCTGACCACCTACAACAAACAAAAGTGGGTTGGGTTCGCCAATTACCACAACCTGTTTACGAACGACTTCTTCTGGAACGCGTTCAAGAACACCATCACCATCGGCGTCATTTCGACCGTTCCACAGCTGTGCATGGCACTGGCCATCGCGCATCTGCTCAACTACAGGCTGCGCGGGCGCACATTCTTCCGGATCTCGCTGCTCATGCCCTATGCGACCAGCCTGGCGGCGGCGAGCGTCATCTTCGTTCAGCTGTTCAACAAGGACACCGGACTCATCAACTGGTTCCTGCACGGCATCTTCCACCTGCCGATGGTGGACTGGCAGAACAACAAGTGGGCGAGCCAGATCGCGGTCTCGACGATTGTGACCTGGCGCTGGACCGGCTACAACGCGCTGATCTACCTCGCCGCGATGCAGACAATCGACAACACGCTCTACGAGGCCGCCGCTATCGACGGCGCGTCACGGTGGAAGCAGTTCCTCAATGTGACGATCCCCGGGATCCGTCCGACGATCCTCTTCACGATCATCGTCTCGACGATCGGCGCGACGCAGCTGTTCGGCGAGCCGTTGCTGTACGAGCCTCAGGGGTTGCCGATCGGTGGCACCGGGCGGCAGTACCAGACGCTGGGCCTGCTCATGTACGAGCAGGGCTGGACCAACGACCGCCTCGGCCTCGCCTCGGCCACGGCATGGACGATGTTCGTGATCATCGTCATCGCCGTGCTCATCAACTTGTGGCTCTCGCGGCGCCGCGAGAAATGGACCGGTAGCAAGAGCGTGATTCCCGTGACCGCGATCGAGCGGCAGGAGGCCGCGACATGACCGCCACTACGCTCGAGGCACGCCCCGCTGCCGCCACGCCGCGCAAGCGCAACGCGAAGGGCCACGTCGGCGGCCGGTCGATGAAAGCCGGCTGGCTCACCTACCTGATCATCGCGATCGTGACCCTGGTGTCGATCTGGCCCTTGTATTACACGATCGTCATGGCGTCGCACACCAACGCCGAGCTGAACGCGAAGACACCGCCGATGCTGCCCACCGGCTCGCTCTGGCACAACATCAAAGAGGCGTTGAACACCGCGCCGATGACCCAGGGGCTGATCAACTCCCTGATTGTGTCCGCGTGTGTCACGGTCGGCACCGTGGCGTTCTGCACCCTGGCCGGCTTCGCCTTCGCCAAGTTGAAGTTCCGCTTCAGCGCGGCGCTGCTGGCGTTCACGATCGGGACGATGATGGTGCCGATGCAGATGGGCATCATCCCGCTGTACATGCTGATGGCGAAGTGGCACCTCGTCGGCCATCTGCAGTCGGTAGTCCTGCCGACACTGGTCACTGCGTTCGGCGTCTTCTTCATGCGCCAGTACATCGCGAGCGCGGTTCCCGACGAGCTGGTCGAGGCAGCGTTCGTGGACGGCGCCGGTACCTTCCGCATCTTCCTGGCCGTGGTCGTCCCGGCAGCGCGGCCGGCAATGGCAGTGCTGGGGATGCTGACCTTCCTCATGTCGTGGAACGACTTCTTCTGGCCGATCATCGCGCTGAATTCGCAGAACCCCACGGTGCAGGTCGCGTTCCAGGGCCTGGCGAAGGGCTACGCACCCCAGCAGTCGATCATCATGGCCGGGATCCTTTACGGGACGATCCCCGTACTCATCGTCTTCGCCCTGCTGGGGCGCCAGATCGTCGGGGGCATCATGCAAGGAGCAATCAAGGGATGACCTCTACCCAAGTCCAGGAGGCGGCCGCAGGCTCCCTCCAGTTCCCGCCCGGCTTCGTGTGGGGCGCAGCCACCGCGGCCTACCAGGTCGAAGGGGCCGTCACCGCCGACGGGCGGAGGGCGTCCATCTGGGACACGTTCAGCCACACCCCCGGTGCCATCGCCGACGGCACCACGGGTGACGTCGCAGCGGACCACTACCACCGCTACGCCGAGGACGTGGGCCTGATGGCCGAGATCGGCCTGCGCGCGTACCGGTTCTCCGTGGCCTGGCCGCGCATCGTCCCGAGCGGGTCGGGGCAGGTCAACCAAAAGGGCATCGACTTCTACTCGCGACTGGTCGACGCGCTGCTGGAACGGGGCATCACGCCGTTGGCAACGCTGTACCACTGGGATCTGCCGCAACCACTGCAGGACGCCGGCGGCTGGGCCAACCGCGACACCGCCAAGCGATTCGCCGAGTACGCGGCCGTCGTGGGCGCTGCGCTCGGCGATCGGGTCGCGACGTTCTGCACGCTCAACGAGCCCTGGTGCTCGGCGTTCCTGGGCTACGGCAACGGGCTGCACGCCCCGGGGCTGGCGGACCCTGCGCTTGCCCTGCGCGCGGCGCATCATCTGCTGCTCGCGCACGGGCGCGGCGTGGCCGCCTTGCGCGAGACGTTGCCGGCTTTTGCGCAGGTGTCGATCACGCTGAACCTGTTCGTCGTGCGCGGCGCCTTCGCGTCGGACGGCGAGGCCGTGCGACACGTCGACGCGATGACCAACCGAATCTTCCTCGATCCGCTGCTGCGCGGAGCGTATCCGGCCGACCTGCTCGACGACACCGCGCCGATCACCGACTGGTCGTTCGTGCGCGACGGCGACCTTGCGACCATCGCCGCACCCATCGACATGCTGGGCGTCAACTTCTACTCACCGTCGCTGGTCACGGCCACGACCGACGACCTCGTCGCGACCGCCAAGCGGCGTGCCCACGACGCGCACGAGCCCGACGGCCCGGCGCCGTGGCCGGGCAGCAACCTCGCCTACGAGGTGCCCCAGGACGGCCCGTATACGGCGATGCGCTGGCGCATCGACCCGGCCAGCCTGGAGGAATTGCTGCTGCGAGTGCGCCGCGACTACCCCGGCGTGCCGCTGGTGATCACGGAGAACGGTGCCGCATTCGACGACGTCGTCGACCCGTTGGGGGGGGTACACGACGCCGACCGCGTGACCTACATCGACGCTCACCTGCGCGCGGTCAACGCGGCCATCGAGTCGGGCGCGGACGTGCGCGGATACTTCGTCTGGACCCTGCTCGACAACTTCGAGTGGGCGTGGGGCCTGGCGAAGCGCTTCGGCCTGGTGCACGTGGACTTCGCGACACAGGTACGCACCTTGAAGGATTCCGCGCTCTGGTACCGCGAGGTGATCACGGCCAACGGCCTACCGCCGGAGCAGGTTCGCTAACGCCACCGCGTCGCGAGGTGCGTACGCCTTGACGTCGTTGTCGAAGTAGACGTACACGTCAGCCGGCGCCCAGCCGCGGATCCTTTCGGCCCATGCGTCGAGCGACTCTGCGTCGTAGCCGCTCGTGTAGAGCTCCTCGGCGCCGTGCAGCCGCACGTACCGGAAGGTGGCGGTGGCCACGCGGATCACCGGCCAGCGCCCGGCGCTGTCGGCGAGCACCACGGCGACATCGTGTTCGCGCAAAAGCTCCAGGAACACCGGCGTCTCGTAGCTGTGGTGCCGAGCCTCGACGGCGTATCGGAGTGGCCGCTCCGAATCGGTGTGGGTCAGCGCCCGGTCCGCGAGTCGTTGGTCGTGGTGCCGGGCGAGATAGGCGGCCTCGACAGTGGTTTGCGGCAGGCCGCTGAGGAATGCCCGCAGCGTACCTGCGTCGAATTGCAGAGTCGGCGGCAGCTGCCATAGCACGGGACCCAGCTTCTCGCGCAGCGCCAGCACTCCGGAGGCGAAGAAGTTGGCGAGTGCGGCGGGATCGCGCAGCCGCCGCATATGCGTGATGTACCGACTGCCCTTGACCGAGAACAGGAAGCTGTCCGGAGTCTGCTCGTACCAGGTGCGGTAGAGGTGCGGGCGTTGCAGCGAATAGAACGAGCCGTTGATCTCGATGGTGTTCAGCCGCGCTGCGGCATAGTGCAGCTCCTCGCGCTGCGGCAGCCCCTTCGGGTAGAAGGATCCGCGCCAGAGCGGGTACCGCCAGCCCGAGATGCCGATCCGAACTTCCCGGTCAGTACGACCGGGCGACGTAGGCAACCAGATCGTCCTCCGTGTCGCTCTCGGGCACTGACCCGTCCGGGCGCTGCAAGCAGCGCACCGTCACGCCTGACTCAGCCAGCGTGGCCTCTCCGTTCTCGCCCAGCACCGCCCACGGCAGCTTCGCCCACGCCTCAACCCCTGCGGCTGCCGCATCGTCCACAGTGGACACGAGAGCGATGCGCGCGTCGCGCTCGTCGCGGGCGGAACTCAGCATGGCGCGCTGCTCCTCGGCGAGCAGCCGGCTGACCTCGGCAGCGAGCTCGCCGAGTGGCACCGGCGCCTTACCTCCCGACAACCTCCGGGCCAGGACCGCAACGTTGCCGTCGAGGTCGCGCGGACCGAGTTCCACGCGCAGCGGCACGCCCTTGAGCTCCCAGTCGACGGCGCGGCGCCCGAACGGGATGTCAGTGCGATCGTCTACCACGACGCGAGCGCCCGCGTCCATCAGGTCTGCTGCGATCTTGTGCACCGCGTCGATCACGTCCGCCTTGACGGCCATCACGACGACCTGGGTCGGCGCCAGCGCCGGCGGCACGCGCAGCCCTGCGTCGTCGCCGTGCACCATGATCAGCCCGCCCACCATCCGCGTCGACGACCCCCACGACGTCGTCCAGGCCAGCTCGCGGCTCCCCTCGGCCGACGTGAACTCGATGCCGAACGCGCGGGCGAAGTTCTGCCCGAGCTCGTGCGACGTGCCCATCTGCAGCGCCTTGCCGTCGCGGGTCAGCGCCTCGCAGGTCATCGTGTTGATCGCTCCGGCGAAGCGTTCCCGCTTGGTCTTCAGGCCGACCACGACCGGGACGGCCAGGACGTTCACCATCAGGTCCTCGTAGGCCTCGTGCAGGATGCGCTGGGCGTAGTCGCGGGCGTCCGTACGCGTGGCATGCGCGGTGTGGCCCTCCTGCCACAGGAATTCGCTGGTACGCAGGAAGATCCGCGGACGGAGTTCCCACCGCACCACGTTGGCCCACTGGTTGAGCAGCAGCGGCAGGTCGCGGTAGCTCTGCACCCACTTGGCCATGAACTCGCCGATCACCGTCTCGGACGTGGGCCGCACGATGATCGGCTCGTCGAGCTCCTTGCCGCCGGCGTGTGTGACGACGGCGAGTTCGGGGCTGAAACCCTCGACGTGCTCGGCCTCCCGGCGCAGATACGACTCGGGTATGAACAGTGGGAAGTAGGCGTTCTGCGCTCCGCAGGCCTTGATCCGCGCGTCCATCTCCGCCTGGATACGCTCCCACAGGGCGTACCCGTACGGTCGGATCACCATGGTGCCGCGCACCGGGCCGTTGTCGGCCAGCTCCGCCTTGGCGATGACGTCCTGGTACCAGCGGGGGAAGTCCTCCGCCTGCGGGGTGAGCACACCTGCCATGGGCCAAATGCTACGGATCGGCCGTGCGGGGCTCGAACGAGATCCGGCTAGGCGTCGGTGTGCAGCCGAGCCGATCGTCGGCTGACGAGTCGGCGGCCCAGATCGGCCAGGTCGTCGACCGCCATGCCGGGCCAGCCATGCACGCGGCGCATCCGATCGTCGCGCACCCCGGTAAGCCCCCAGCCGGCACCGGCCAGAGCCCCGGCGATGGCGGCAACCGTATCCGTATCGCCCCCGGCGCTGATCGCGTCACGGACCATGCGCAGGTAGCTCGTCACGCCGCGATCGTTAGAGTACCGGATACCGGCCCACGCGGCCTGCAGCGCTGTCACCGTGTAGGCGTTCTCTGCGAACACGCTCGGTCTCGCGCCGTCCGCGGCAAGGATCCACGCCGTCCACCGGTCGCGGCGCTCGGCGGGCAGCACGCCGACGTACCGGCCGGGATCGGCCGCATCACCGCGCACCGCCGAGTCGATGGCCAGGCACCACAAGACGCACGAGTCGCCGGCGAGCGGGTCGGGATGAGTCAGCTCGGCGATGGCGCGTGCGGCTGCGGCGATCGCATCGGTGTCGCCGCAAAGAGCGAGGGCTGCGGGCGCTGTCCGCATCAGGGCACCGTTGCCTGCGGTCCGTCCGGAGCGCTCGTGTAGCGCAGCCGCCGCCGCTCGCAACCGGGCCGCGGGACGGCCGGTGAGCAGCGCCGCATCGTGCAGCACGCGTGAGGTCTGGATGCCGACGTCAGCGGGATGCCCGCTATGCCATTCCTCGAACCGCGCGGCCACCGCGTCAAGGCCGTCCTCGGTCGACAGGTCGGTGTCGAGCCCGGCCTGGGCGATGCAAATCGCCATCTGCGTGTCGTCGCTCCACTCCCCCGGTTCGTAGTTGCCGAGCCCTCCACCCAGCAGTTGCGGGGGGTCGTCGAGTGGTCGTACGCCGGCCTCGTAAGGCACGCCGAGCGCATCCGCATACGCCTGCCCGACGAGGCAGCCCGCCGCCCGATCGAGCAGGCCGTTCACGCGATCACCGTGCCGCGCAGCACGATTCGGCGCGGATGATCCAGTGCGGACGCGTCTACCCGGGGATCAGCGTCGTACACGACAAGATCCGCCGGAGCGCCCTCCACCGACCCGGGCAGCCCCAGCCAGTCGCGGGCCTGCCACGACGCCTTCGCGATGACTTCGGGCTGCGGGATACCTGCTCCGACGAGCGCGCGGATCTCCTCGCGCACCAGCCCGTGCAGCAACGTGCCGCCTGCGTCGGTGCCCACGTAGAGCGGCACGCCGGCCTCCCATGCTCGGCGTACCCGCTCGCGGGAGGTCGCGTGCAGTGCCCGCATGTGCGCGGCGTACGCGGGGAACTTCGGCTCTCCCTGCGCGGCGAACAGTGGGAAGTTGTCGATGTTGATCAGCGTAGGCACCACTGCGATGCCGGCTTGGGCGACGGTATCGATCAGGTCGTCGGTCAGGCCGGTGCCGTGCTCGATCGAGTCGACGCCCGCGGCGATCAGGCCGGCCAGCGCGTCCTCGCCGAAGGCGTGGACCGCGACTCGCGCGCCGAGCTCATGCGCCCGGTCGACCGCCTCCTTCAGCACAGCGTCCGGCCAGAGCGGCGCCAGATCGCCGACGACGCGATCGATCCAGTCGCCGACGAGCTTCACCCAGCCGTCGCCGCGAGCCGCCTGCGTCTCCACCTCGGTCACCAGCTCGCCTGGCTCGATCTCGATACCGAGGTGGCGCACGTACCGGCGCGGCCGGGCGATGTGCCGCCCGGCACGGATGAGGCGCGGCAGGTCGTCGCGCGCTTGCACGCCCGCGTTGTCGACCGGCGAGCCGGCGTCGCGCAGCAGCAGCGCGCCGGCGTCCCGGTCTGCGAGGGCCTGCGCCGCCTGACCGTCCAGGTCCGCGACGAAACGGTCCGGAGCCAGCCCGACGTGACAATGCGCGTCGACGAGCCCCGGGACGATCCAGCCGCCGCTGGCGATCGTCTCGGCGGTGCCGCTGGAGCGCCCGAAGGTCAGCCGCCCGCCGACGAGCCACGCGTCCCGCTCCACCTCGTCAGGCAGGAATACCCCGCGTACGTGCAGCGCACCCACGACGTCGCCTGCTACCCAGGTCCGGTTCCGACGTATTGCGTGTCGCGACGCGTTGTTCGAACAGCCAGCGCGCGGCGAACTGTGGGCACTCGCACCGTCGCTGAGCCGGCGAGCACGAGAAACGCGATCAGCGCCAGCACCACCGATCCGTTGCCATCGGGCGGCGTGTACGAGAAGCGAACGGTGCTGTGCCCGGCCGGCACGGAAACAGACTGGAAGGTCGTGTCGTAAGGCCGTATTCGGGCGCCATGGCCGTTGACGGAGGCATGCCACCCCGTGAAATACAGCTCGCGGCGCACCAGCGTCGATGCGGTCGGGCAGTCGACGTCGAACGCCGTGCGCGATTTGGCGGTGACGGTGCATCCGGCGGACTCGGCCGACGCGTACGGGAGGGCGCCCCCGAGGCGATAGATGCTCGACTCGGCCGTGTCCTCGTAGTGCTGGAGTGCGCCGCCAAGGCCAGCCGGTACTGGTGCATGCAGCGGGAGTAGGACCCATTCGACCGCCGCGGCGCGGTAGCCATCAACGTATTGCGCCAGCGCTTGCCGCGCCGCCGGTCGCGAACCACCGATGAACCGCAAGCCGGCGACGGGATCCAACCTACTCTCGACGTAGTCGGTCCATAGCGACGGGACCGGACGGTCGTTCACGTTGAGCTGCGCGACGTCGTAGTACGAGCCGTAGTTGGCCGCGAGCGCGTTCGTAGCGGAGAACACCCTGCCCAGGTCCTGGCCTGATTTTGCCAAGCTGGCCCGCTCGGAAAGGAACGCGATAAGCGCTGTGTCCTTGGTCGACGACCGTGGCGCAGCCAGTGACGGCATCTCAAATGCGACAATCGCCTCGACCGCCAGCACGCCGCACACCATGGCGGCGGCCGGACGGCTCCAGCGATGGCTGAGCAGCGCAGCGCCAGTGAGAGTCAGCAAGGAGACGACCGCCCACAGGTACGAGTAGCGAAAGTAGCGGGCGATATCAGCCCTGCCTGAACCTTCGACGGCAGCAACGGCCGGATGAGCGAGCCGCCAGCCGACTATCACGACGGCCGATGACACGATCGCCGGGCCAACCACCCGTGCGGGCCGCAGTTCGTGTCGCAAGATGTCGTCGATGGTGAACGCGACCAACACCGCGACGCACAGGACCACGGTCGGGTTGAAGTACCGAGCCGTCCAGACGTGGATCATGCCCGGTATGAGATCGACGAGCTGAGTGATCACCGGCAGGCCGAACACTCGGCCTAGTCCGACTGTCGCCCACGCGGCGCACAGCAGGCGTGCCCCGCGGTGACGCCGTCCCGTGGCACCCACCAACGCCATCAACAGGCAGGCGATTGTGACGTAGCCACCGATGTTCTCCCACACGTGAAGCAGGCGGCGCTGTGGCTCTGCCCGCACGAAGCTGACCGGCAGGCCGTAGGCGTACGGTGCGAAGAAACTACCGAGAGCCGGGTGGGTGAGCGACACGTCAGCGTAACTACCGGCATGCGTGCCGACGTCACCGCCGTCGCGCACGTAACTTGTGAACGACCATAGGCTGGGAGCGGCGAGCGATAGGCCCAGCACCGAACCGGCGGCCAGCCGGATCGCGAAGCCGCGCCGATACCCGCGGGATCCAGCCAGCCGCCAGATTGCCCACACCAGCGCAAGCAAGGCGCCGAGGTACGCACCTTCCGGAAAGCCCGCGACGATGCTGAGCCACACTGCGACTGCGACGGTCAGGTAGCCGCCGGGCGCCCGCGCCGCGGCCGAACGGCGTGCTCGCTCGATGCCGACTAGCACCAACGGCACGAATGCGACGGGCCCAGTCGGTGCATTGAGCAGCCAGACCAACGCACCGTTGAGACCGAACAGGACGCCGGCCAGGCCAGCCGCCGCAGCATGGAGTCCGAGCGAGCGGACAAGTGCCACTGTCGCGCAGCCAGCAACCAGTTCCAATGCGATGTGGAAGATCAGGAAGCCGTCCGGCAGTGCCTGGAGTATGACCAGCGGAAACAGTGCCGCACTCTCCATTTCGCCCAGCAGTGGCGCTCCGAGACCCTCGTAGGGGTTCCACCACGGGATGTGACCACTGAGGACTTGGTGCAGCGCTTGCGCGCCGAGCGCTTGGGAGATGAACCCGTCGCTCGGGTCGATGGTGTAGTAGCCGGGTAGCACCCCATGCTCAACCGTCGGTGAGAGGCCTGATCGCATGATGTACGGGTCGAGATGTGCGAAACCGAGCAGGTACGTGGCATTCGCGAGCACGACCGCGGCTGCGACCGCCAGATACGCGATCAGATAGGGCCGTTGAACGAGGAACTGCCGCGTCGAGAACGACGCCTGCGTTGCGCGGTTGGTGTTGCGCCGAAGGTGCCGTTGCGTCGCGTCGCCGTCGTTCGACCCACTCTCATCGGTTGCCGTCGGCACGCGGCAGAGAGTACCGGCAGGCCCCGCAGCGTGGGCCTGCCGCGCCGTCACCCGGCTGCTGTCGCGTACTAGCCGAACACGTCCTATCCCGGGTCCACAGGCGACCCGTGATAATCGGCGTTGTAGTGCAAGACATTGCCCGCCGACGTCGTGAGTACGTAGCCGAAGTTGCTCGTGCCGATCTTGCCGCTCGTGTTGATCGTGACCACCGGTGCGGGCAGCGAAGTCCCGGCCGCGGACCCGTACCAAGGGGCGTTGAAGTTGTACACGTTTCCCTTCGGGGTGTTGAGCCAGTAGCCGCCGGTCGCCGGGTCAGCTGCCGCGCCGATCACCGGAGCGGGCAGGCTCTTGCCGGCCATCGAGCCGTAGAAAGGCGCGTTGAAATTGTACACGTTGCCCTTCGATGTGGTCAGCAGGTATCCCGGGCCGCTACTCGTGATCGACACGACCGGGGCCGGGAGCGTCTTACCGACCAGCGAGCCGTACCAGGGCGCGTTGAAGTTATAGACATTGCCCTTCGAGGTCACCAGCCAGTACCCGCCGCTGGCCGGGTCGGCAGCCATGCTGACGATGGGCGCGGGCAGGCTGACGCCCGCCTTCGACCCGTACCAGGTCGCCCCGAACTGGTACACATTGCCTTTCGGCGTGGCCAGCCAGTAGCCCTTCGTCTGGGGATCGACTGCCGCAGTGACTAACGGAGTGACCAACGGCTGGTACGTGAACCGGTCGGCGCTCGTCGTTGCACTCGTCCCCCCTTGGGCGGCGACGGTGACGTCGACAGTCCCGGTCGACGCCGGAACTGACGCGACGAGTCGCGTCGCGCACGCAACGGTGACGTGATTGGAGGAGACGGCGCCGAACTTTACCGTCGTATCGCCCGCCAGGAATCCGCTACCGGAGATCGTCACCGTAGTGCCGACGGCCGAGTTGGCTGGACTCACGCCCGTCACAGCGGGCTGGCCCGGAGTCTGTGGAGCTCCGAGATTCAACACCCCGTGACCAACGGTGTTGAGCGGGGGTGATGTCCCGGCGAGCGACTCAAGCGAGTTCTCAATCTGGTCAGCATCCATCGACGGATTCGCGCCCGCCACAAGCGCCGCGGCGCCGGCTACGTGGGGGGCGGCCGCCGAGGTGCCGAAGAACGGGTTCAGACCAGCTAAGTTGCTGCTGGTCCCATCGAACCCGGTGATATCCGGCTTCACCCGGCCGTCGATGGTCGGGCCGCGAGAGCTGAAGTTTTCGAGACCGCACGCCTGCCAGCCGGCCGCACCCACGGCGAACGCGGAGGGCGAGCTCGCTGGCTCGGTGATGCTGCCTGTTGCCGCTCTCGTGGGATTCACGCTCGACAAGAAGCTGTTCGTGACGCTGCCCCAGTAGGACAGGTCGTACGAAACCGCGGGAACGCCGGTGCCGATCTGGACCAGGATGTCCCACTCCTGGTCGAAGCCGCTCGAATTCGTGGGCAGCGCGATGCTGAGAACTGGGGCTTGGTTCGCTTCCTGCGAGTCGGTGAGCGGATTGCCGCCGTTGAGCGGGCTCACGGTGCTGCACCGGGCGTCGTTGCACTGGTAGCCGTAGGCGTCCAGCGTGAGCTGCGGTGCGGGCGACGGCACCGTCGGCCAGTCGTCCCACTTGAGGACCGCTGCTCCACTACCTCCGGGTATGACATCGACGGCGTCAACCTCGTTGCAGACGTTTCCCTGGCACGTGGTGCCGTCGAGGTCGACCAGGCGGTCGCGGTCGGCGTCGCGCAGCGTGCCGCTCCAGTGGTCCAGCGCATTGTTGCCGGCGGACTGAATCCAGAGAATGCCGGCCTGACGGGCGCTCTTAACCGTCGTCGCTGCGCTGTCCGCACTGCCAGTGCCGTCGCCGCGGCTGTCGCCGGGGAAGCTGAGCGAGCTGTTGACGATCTTGATGTCACCAGCGGTCTGGATCTGCTGCTCGGCCTGCTGAAAGCCGACGGTGCTGTCGATGCAGTACAGATACAGGTCCGCATCTGGAGCCATTTGGTGGACGATCTCCGCGACCGCCGTGCCGTGGTCAGTAGTGTTCTCGTCCCCACAGTGGTTCTGGTTGTTCGGATCGTTCGGGTCGTCAACGTAGTGCACCTGCGACGACGGCAGATTGCCCGCGGTGAGCTCGGCGGAGAGGTTCGCGAATCCGACGTCGACGATGCCAACTTTGACGCCAGCGCCATTCCGGCCCGCCGACTGCCAGGTGTCGGCGCGTGAGGCGGCGACCCCCTCTGACACGGCGTCGGGATATGCGCGGACGGGTCGGCGGACCGCGGTGACGCCAGGAGTGCGTGCCAGCGTCGCCAGAGCGCTCCGCGGCACGATCGCTGTCCTGGCATCGCCGGCGGACGCAATCGATCGCCCGCCGACCTTGTTGACCGCCGCCGCCAGAGCCGCGGCCTGCCCGTGGAGCGTGACCTCGATCGTGCCGTCCGGAGCTGCCGGCATCACCTGAAGTTGCGGATCGACGTGGGGTATCGGTGCCGGCGCGCGCCCGTGCCCGCGGGCCAGAGCTGCTCTCAGCACACTGCCTGACCGGTGGTGCACCTGCGCGTGCGTTGCCGGCTTCCGGTGCGGCGGTGGCGCCGCACTCGTCGATCCGGATACAGCGAATGCAGCGAGAAGGATGCACGCGGCAGCAGGCAGCGACATGCTTCGGAACGACATGGGTTTCCCCCGTTCGCTGGCCCGCCGTCCGAGCACAGCTGACAAATCATAAAGGTGCCACATGAATGGCCAAAGTCAGGCGGTTGGCCAGGAGTCGGCCAGAATGCGGCGGGTGTCCGAAAGCAGCTGGGGCAGCACGCGGGTGTGCGCGACGATCGGCATGAAGTTCGTGTCGCCGCCCCACCGCGGGACCACGTGCTGATGCAGGTGCGCGGCGATGCCCGCACCCGCGACCACGCCCTGGTTCATGCCGATGTTGAAGCCGTGCGGCCCGGCGGCGGCGCGCATGGCCCGCATCGCTTTCTGGGTCAACGCGCCGAGCTCGCCGACCTCGTCCGGCGTCAGGTCCGGATAGTCGGCGACGTGCCGATACGGCACGGTCATCAGGTGCCCGGCGTTGTACGGGTAGAGGTTCAGCACCGCATAGACGAGCTCGCCGCGAGCGACGATCAGCGCGTCCTCGTCGGAGAGTTTGGGTGCGCGGCAGAACGGGCACTCCTGGCCCGCCTCGTCGTCCGGTTCCTTGCCGGTACCGGGACCGCCCTGGATGTAGGCGAGGCGGTGCGGCGCCCAGAGCCGGCCGAACGCATCGGGTTCACCGGCGAAGTCGTCGGCCGGCTCTTCCGTCATCCGAAGTGCGCCGCGGTGGGCGACTCGTTGACCCGGCGTGCCACGAAATCGGCGATCTCGCTGACGGCCTGCTCCACGGCGATGCCGTTGCGCTGCTCGCCGTCGCGGTACCGGAAAGACACCGCGCCGTTGTCTGCGTCGGTCCCGCCGGCGATCAGCATGAACGGCACCTTCTGCCGCTGTGCGTTGCGGATCTTCTTCTGCATCCGGTCGTCGGAGTCGTCGACCTCGACCCGCACGCCGGCGGCGCGCAACGTCGCGGCGACGTCGCTCAGGTAGCCGACCTGTGCGTCGCTCACCGGGACGGCGATCACCTGCACCGGCGCGAGCCAGGCCGGGAACGCTCCCGCGTAGTGCTCGACCAGGATGCCGAGGAAACGCTCGATCGACCCGAACAGCGCGCGGTGGATCATGTACGGCCGGGCCCGGGTGCCGTCAGCGGCGGTGTACTCCATTTCGAACCGGTCGGGCAGCTGGAAGTCGACCTGCAGCGTCGAGAGCTGCCACTGCCGCCCGATCGCGTCCTTCACGTGGACGTCGATCTTCGGCGCGTAGAACGTGCCCTCGCCCTCCCCGATGCGGTATTCGAGCCCGGCGCGCTGCAATGCCTCCTCCAGCGCTGCCTCGGCGCGGTTCCAATCCTCGAGCGAGCCGACGTACTTGTCCGGCCTGGTCGAGAGCTCCGCGCTGAATTCAGTCAGCCCGTAGTCGCGGAGCAGTCCGATCACGAACTGCAACAGGCTGGCCAGCTCATCCTGCAGCTGCTCCGGAGTGCAGAAGATGTGCGCGTCGTCCTGGGTGAATCCACGCGCCCGGGTCAGCCCGTGCACGACGCCCGACTTTTCGTAACGGTAGACCGTCCCGAATTCGAACAGCCGCAACGGCAGTTCGCGATAGGACCGCCCGCGTGACTTGTAAACCATGATGTGCATCGGGCAGTTCATCGGCTTGGGGTAGTAGTCCTGGCCCTGCCGTTTGATGCTGCCGTCGGCGTCGCGCTCCTCGTCGAGATGCAGGGGCGGGTACATGCCCTCGGCGTACCAGCTCAGGTGACCGGAGATCTCGAACAGCCTCGCCTTGGTGAGGTGCGGCGTGAACACGAAGTCGTAGCCCGCCTGCTCGTGCCGCTGCCGCGAGTAGTCCTCCAGCGTCTTGCGCAGCAGGCCGCCCCTGGGATGGAACACCGCAAGTCCCGGGCCGATCTCCTCGGGGAAGCTGAAGAGGTCCAGCTCCGCGCCCAGCTTGCGGTGGTCGCGCTTGGCCGCCTCGTCGAGCCTGTTCAGGTACGCCTTCAGGTCGTCGCGGGACGTCCAGGCAGTGCCGTAGATCCGTTGCAGCTGCGGGTTCTTCTCGCTGCCGCGCCAGTACGCGGCCGCGGTGCGCATCAGCTTGAAGGCCGGGATGCGCCGGGTGGTAGGCAGGTGCGGGCCGCGGCACAGGTCCGTCCACACGAGGTGCCCGGACGAGGGGTCCAGGTTGTCGTACATCGTGAGCCCGCCGGCGCCGACTTCGAAGGACTCCTCGCCGGACGCGCCCCCCTTCAGGTCGATGAGCTCGAGCTTGAACCGTTCCGCGTCCAACTCGATGCGCGCATCGGCATCCGTGACCGGGCGCCGGGAGAACCGCTGCCCCGCCTTGATGATCTCGCCCATCTTCTTCTCGATGGCCACCAGATCGTCAGGGGTGAACGGGCGCGACGGCAGGAAGTCGTAATAGAAGCCGTCGGCGATGGGTGGCCCGATCCCGAGCAGAGTGCCGGGGAACAGCGCCTGGACCGCCTGCGCCATCACGTGCGCCGTCGAGTGGCGCAGCACTGCGAGCCCGTCGGGAGAGTCGGCAGGCACCGCTTCGACCTCGGCGTCCTGCTGCGGCGCCCAGGCCAGATCACGCAGTGCGCCCGAGCCGATCTCGCGCACGACAACAGCACCGTCCGCGCCCTCGAGCGAGATGCCGGCAGCGCGCAGCGCGTCGTGCGCCGTCGTGCCCGCCGCGACCTTGACGGCCTGGGCGGACACGGAACGGGGTGCGCTGCTAGACACGGACCCTCCTCGGGCGGTTACGGAGCGGACCTGTCGCATGCTAGTGCCGGGCCGTCAAGCACCGGAGCGCGTATCCCCAGCCGGCTCGTCCGCGTAGAGGCGGACCATCGCGGCAGCCACCGTGGCCATGCGCCGGCGCAGCTCGAGTGGAGCAAGCACCTCGACGTCAGCGCCCAGCCGCAGCAGCTCGCCCACGGCGTGCTCCCTCGTCTCGATCGGGATGCGGGTGCGCACCCAGCCGTCGCGATCCGCCACCGCATTCCGCTCCGCGGCCGCGCCGACGGCCGGGTCCATCAGGTGCGCCAGCCGCTCGAGGCCACGCGACGACAGGCGCACGTCGGCCAGCCCGCGCTGCCGGCGCACCTCGAAGTCGGCGAGGTACCGCCGCCAGTACGCCGCGAGCTCGAAGCCGTCCGGACGCTCGAATCGTGTGGCGAGCGGCTCCGCATCGAGGATCTGTGCGACCCGGTACGTGCGGACGTGCTCGCCGCAGCGTGCGACGTAATACCACCGTCCCGCCTTGAGGACGAGCCCGAGCGGATCGACGATTCGGGTGACATCGGTCGGCGCGCGCCAGCGCCGATACGTCATCCGCAGCGAGCGCTGGTGCCAGACCGCTCCTGCGACCGCGGCCAGGTGCGGCAGCGGCTCGGCATCGCGATACCAGCCAGGCGCGTCCAGGTGAAACCGCTCCTGGACGAGCCGGGCCCGGTCGCGCAGGTCGACGGGCAGTGCGGCAAGCAGCTTGCGCTGCGCGCCGGCCAGCGCCGAGCCCAGCCCGAGGTCGGCGACCGGGCCGGGCAGCCCGCCCAGCAGCAACACCTCGGCCTCGGCGCCGGTCAGGCCGGTGAGGCGGGTGCGGTATCCATCGACCAGCCGGTACCCTCCGTCGCGGCCGGCGTCGCCGTACAGCGGCACGCCCGCGGCCGCGAGCGCCCCGACGTCCCGGTAGATCGTGCGGACCGACACCTCGAGCTCCCCCGCCAACTGCGCCGCGGTCAGCCGGCCGCGTGCCTGCAGCAGTATCAGTAACGAAACCAGCCGACTGGCGCGCATAACGCCAAGTCTTCGAAGCCCACTGACAACGGCTGTCAGGGATGCCGCCCTACCGTCCGGGCATGGCACACGACTTCGACTTCCTCCAGGGCACCTGGCACAGCACGCACCGACGGCTCGTCGCGCCGCTGGGCGAGAGCGACGAATGGGAGGAGTTCACCGGGCACCAGGTCGCGCGGGCGATCTTCGATGGTGCGGGCAACATGGACGAGATCACGTTCCCCGACAAGGGCTGGGGCGGCCTTACAGTACGGCTGTATAATCCGGAGACGGAGATGTGGTCGCTGCACTGGATCAGCAGCCGCCGCGACGTGATCGAACCGCCGCAGGTCGGCCGTTTTGTCGACGGCCGCGGCGAGTTCTTCGGCGACGACATCTACGAAGGCACGCCGATCAAGGTCCGCTATGTGTGGTCGGACATCACGCCGACGTCCGCGCACTGGGAGCAGGCATTCTCGACCGACGGCGGCCAGACGTGGGAGACGAACTGGCTCATGGAGCTGACCCGGGTCGACTGATCAGCGACCGGGTCGGCGCCTGCCCGCCCGCGCCGCGAACTCGTCCAGCGCGATCAGCACCTCGCGGGACTGCCACATCCGGTCGCGGCGCCGACCGCTGAACTCCGAGATGACCCCGGCGTCCGCCAGCTGCCGGATCGCCCGGTGCGCGTTCGCCGACGTGACCTCGAGCACGCGCTGGACGAGTTCTGCGTCGACCACCGGTTGACGCAGCATCAGGTTGGCGAGCGCCCATGCGGAGGCGTCGTGGCGAGCCTTGATCACCCCATTCCAGCGCTGCCGCACCCGGCGCAGCTCGGCGACCAGTTGCCGGCCGTTGGCGATGGCGGCGAAGGACGCATCGGCGATCAACGCCACGATCCGGGCCGCGTCGCCGCGGCGGTAGGCCATCAGTGCCGCGAAGTACGCATCGGTGTCGGTCAGGAGGCCGGCCGACACGGGCACGGTGACGTTCCGGGTCAGGCCCCTGGCCCGCAGCATCGAGTGCACCAGGGCACGGCCGGTGCGGCCGTTGCCGTCGACGAACGGATGGATGGTCTCGAACTGCGCGTGTGCCAGCGCGGCGTGCGCGAGCACGGGCAGGTCGTCGCGGCGCACGAACCACATCAGGTCGCGCATCGCGTCCGGCACCCGCTCGTGATGCGGCGGCACGAACGCGGCGCCGTGCGGGCCGAAGTCCCCGCCACCGACCCAGACCTGCTCCGTGCGCCAGCTGCCCGCCTCATCGGGGTCGCTGCGCTCCAGCAGTGCGGCGTGCATCGCCAGCACGGCGTGCTCATCCAGCCGATCGGCCAGGTCGATCGCGGCCTGCATCGCATGCACGTTGGCGACGATCTCGGACGCGTTGTGCCGGTCGGCGCTGCCCAGCTCGGCGAGGGCGATCGCCCTCGCCCCGGACGTCAGGTTTTCGATCTTGGACGAGGACGCCGACTCGGATCGAAGCAGAATGGCGGCGAACGGCGCGATCTCGGCGCCCATCTCGGCGTCGAATCGGGCGATCTCCGTCGAGGCCTCGTCGGCGAGGGCGATCGCCGCCGTCGGCAGAATCGCGTCCAATTCGGCGATGGCGGGCGGCACCGCGGCCTGGTAAGGGCCGGCGTGGCGGCGGCGCAGCGTGCGCGAGCCCATTCCGGCAGGCAGCACCGACACCCACTCGCGCTCCTCCCAGGCGAGTGCGGGCCACCCCGCTTCAGGCCCCGCGACGTGTGCCGCGGCCGAGACCATCGTCGGCCCTCCTTCCCGCCCGCAAGGGCGGGTTGCCGGCCCTTGCGCGCCGTCGCGGCGCGCACCATGTCACTGCGCAGGCGTCGCTCCTGCACACCCGGAATCCTAGCATCGGATCATCAGGTATCCGATGGTAAGCCGGCACGGCACACTGTATCGGTGCCCAGGACTAGTGCCGGGATCCTGCTGTTCCGCAAGCGCGACGCCGCGATCGAGGTGCTGCTCGCGCACATGGGCGGGCCGTTGTGGCAGCGCCGCGACGACGGCGCCTGGTCGATACCGAAGGGCGAATACGCGCCGCCCGAACCGGCGCTGGACGCAGCGCGCCGCGAGTTCGCCGAAGAGCTCGGCCTGCTCGTCCCGCCCGGCGACCTGGTGAGCCTGGGCGACGCGAAGCAGTCCAGCGGCAAGATCGTCACGGTGTGGGCCCTCGAGGGCGAGCTCGACCCGGAAGCCATCGTGCCCGGAACGTTCCGGATGGAGTGGCCGCCGAGATCCGGCACACTGCGCGAGTTCCCGGAGGTCGACCGCGTCGCCTGGTTCGACGTGGCGACGGCACGACGGAAGCTGGTGACGGGGCAGCGTGCTTTCCTCGACCGCCTGGCCGATCACGCCGCCGGCTGAGGCGTAAGTACGACGACCCGGTCGGCGAGTGTGTCGTGCTTTCGGAGTTCGGCGGTGTCCATATCTGCGACCACCGGTGACTGCGCCGGCCTTGGCCACCGCTTGCGCGATCACCCGGCCGGCGACGTCGATAGGGGGAGCCTGCGCTCCCCGGCCGATAACGCCTAGGCTGCGCGACATGGCGACCTGGGACGACGTGCGGCGTATCGCTCTGGCGCTGCCCGACACGGCGGAAGCCTCCTCCCGCGGCAGGTCCGGCTGGTCGGTGCAGCAGAAGGCGTTCGCCTGGGAGCGCCCGCTGCGGCGGGGCGATCTCGAAGCGCTGGGTGACGATGCCCCAGAGGGGCCGATTCTCTGTGCGCGCGTGGCCGACGTCGGCGTCAAGGAGGCGCTCGTCGCCGACGAAGCCGCGGTCTACTTCACGACGCCGCACTTCAACGGCTACCCGGCGGTGCTGGTGCGCCTGGACGAGATCGAGGCGGCCGAGCTCGAGGAACTGCTCGCCGATGCCTGGCTGGCCCGTGGCCCGAGACGGCTGGCCAAACAGTTCCTGGACTCCCACGGGCCGTAATTCGTGACACCGCGCTGGTCAGGGTGCTCGGTCGGATGCTTTTGCCTCGGCGGATCCGGGTTGCTTGGTGGGCATGCGGCGCGAGGCGAACAGCGCGACCAGGGCGACGAGTGCCAGGGAGGTCAGCGCTATGCGAAGCCCATCCACACGTGCCTTTGTGTTCTCGTCCAGAACTGCGTTGGTTACCTCCTTGCTCGCCCCGGCGTCGGTCAGCGCCTTCTCGAGGTCGGCGTCAGAGACGAACGGGATGCCGCTGGCGAGCTTGACACTGGCCTGGGAACTCACCTGACTGGGAACAGCAGGGTTCTGCTCGATCCCGTGCAGGAAGGATGCGGTCAGCGCCGCAATCAGCAGCGAGCCGGCCAGTGCCGTCCCGATCGAAGCGCCGAGGTTGGTGGCCGTGTTCTGGAGCCCGCCGACTTCGGGGCTGTCCTCGTCCGGGACCGCGGAGACGGTCACACTGCCCAACTGCGAAGCCAACGCCCCGATGCCGAGACCGGCGAGCAGCAACGGGACGGTCACGATCCCGGCGCCGGCATCCGCATCGATGCTCACGAGCAGCCACAAGATGCCGCTGAACATCGCCAGCAGGCCCGCCCGGACAGCGAGCCGGGGCGATATGTCCGGGAAGAACCGCGGGATGCCCGCAGCGGCGAGCAGCAGCGTGATCGACAGCGGGATGATCCTGATGCCGGTGTCGATCGCGGACAGCCCGAGTGCCACGGACAGATACAGCGGGATCGTGAAGAACAGCCCGGCCTGGATCTGGAACTGGAAGAAGAACATCACCAGGCCGCCGCTGAGCTGCCGGTTGCGCAGCATCGACAGCCGCACCAGCGGCTCGCCGCGCCGGCTCTCGACGTGATGTTCCCAGGCGCTGAAGAGCCAGAGCACGAACAGGCCGCTGAAGATCAGCACGATCGTCGGCGAGAGCCCGAAGACGTCTGGGCTGCCGGGCTTTGCGAGCACCCACCCCCACTCGCTGGAGCGCAGCACGCCGAAGACCGCGAGCCCCAGCCCAGCGGCGGACAGCAGTGCGCCGATCAGGTCGAGATGGGGACGTTTGTCAACCGGCGCATCTTGTACACGACGTGCCACGGCCAAGATTGCGAGCACGATCACGACCTCGCCGACGAATACGTACCGCCACGAGAAGTAGGTGGTCGCGATGCCACCGATCAGCGGACCGACCGCCACAGCGATCGCCCCGGCCGCCATCACCAGGCCATACGCGCGCGGACGACCCGCGGGCGCGAAGTTGCTGGCAACCAGCGCGACGATCGCGGGAAGGATCAGCGCCGCGCCGATCCCCTCGAGGACCGACCAGCCGATGATCAGGACGGCAAGGTTCTGCGCTAGAGCCGTGGTCAGCGAACCGGCGCCATAGATCAGGCACCCGATCGAGAACGCGCGCCGCCGGCCGATCAGCGAGCCGACCTTGCCGCCCGGGATCATCAGCATTGCCATCACCAAGGTGTAAAGGGTGATCGCGGACTGGATCCCGGTTACCGTCGTGCCGACATCCTTAGCCACCGTGGTGATCGACACGTTCATCACGGAGCTGTCGAGCGTCATTACGAACTGCCCTGACGCAAGCGTGAGCAGAACAAGAGCAGTTCCCTGCGCCGCTACGGTCGCAGTCCCCCGGCCCGTCATCGCAGCACCATAGACCACGCCGGCACACGGCGTCGTTCGTTCTGGGGCTACCCGCCGAGCGATGCGCTGATTTAGTGATCAGCGTGGTCCACGCTTCCTTCGGCCCACGCGATGGCATCGGCTCGGTCCGCGAAATGCGACCAATTGCGCTTCAGCCGCGTTGCCCACGAGGAAGGTTCGCGCACGACACCGATGCGGTGCCCATGGTCCGAAAGCCGCGACAAGATGCCGGTCAACATCGCTTCGGCGACCACATCGAGGGCAGTCACTCTGCTGAGATCGCAGATCACCCATCCGGGCTCGCCGGGCACCAGCTCGCCCAAGACGTAGAGCACCTGTTCCGTGGTGGTGAAATCGCCCCCACCCTGCACCCCGATGAGCGCGACCCGGTCGTCGGTCCGCGCGGCGATTGTGACCGGCTCGGCAGTCCGCTGCGTCGCGTGCATCACGTGCAGGCCGAATCGGCTGGACAGCTCCCGCATCGCCGCCACGCCACGCACTGAGTTGCCGACAGCGTCCAGCGGCGGGCTGAACGCCGCGACGCCGAACCGCGACGGGCTCACGGCGAGCACGCCACCCGAGACACCGCTCTTGGCGGGCAGGCCAACCCGAAGCAGCCACTCGCCGGCTGCGTCGTACATGCCGCAGCTCGCCATCACCGATAAGACCTGTTCGGCCACCTGCGCCGGGACGACCTGCGCTCCGGTCACGGGATTGCGTCCCGAGTGCGCCAGCGTCGCTGCCATGACAGCAAGGTCGGCCACCGTGACCACGACCGCGCACTGCCGGAAGTACCCGTCGACCGCGGGCTCCACGTCACCGGGCAGCGACCCCGCGGCGCGCATCAGGTATGCCAGCGCCCGGGATGTCCATCGGAAACGAGCGCCGTGGCGACGATCGCGCCGGCGTTGATCATCGGGTTGGCCGGCCGGCCGGTATCCGGTTCGAGGCTGATCGCATTGAACGCCTCGCCGCTCGGCTCGGCACCTAGCCACCGCGTTACCCCGTCCAGGCCGCGCTCAGCAAGGACCAGGGCGTACACGAAGGGTTTCGACAGCGACTGCAACGTGAACGAGACATCGACGTCCCTGGCGCCGTACTGGTGTCCAGCTATGCTGACGACCCCGATCCCGAACGAGTTCGCATCCGCGCGGGCCAGCACGGGAATGTAGCTGGCGACCTGCCCGTCCGTGATCGAGCCGAATCGGCCGTGCAACTCAGTCAGCGCCTCGCTGACGAGGTCGAGTCCTGCCCTCATCGGCTCAACGGCTGTCCCGGCGTGCCTGCTTGCGCGCGCCCACCGCCTGCGCACCGGCGCGCTGCTTGACGGAAGCGGCCGAGGGCGCCTTGGCACGCGGTGCCCGTCGCACCGGTTGTGCCTGGGGCGGCGGGGACTTCACCGGACCCGGGCCGCGCATCGCCCGGGCCGCGGCCAGTCGTTCGGCCTTCAGTTCCGCGGCTGTGCGCCGCGCGACGACCGCCAACTGCCTGCTCACGCGCGCCAGCGCGTCCTCGAACAGTTCGGCTTTCTGCAGATTCCGCAGATTAGCCGGCCGGGCCGCGCCCCTTCCGCCCGCGCCGGCGACCCGCGTGCTGGCCTGCCGTCGATAGAGTTTCACGTGCTTGTTCCGGGCGCGCCGTACCCGCGAGTGAAGGGCGATGAGGTCGTCCTCCTCGAGGCTTAGCAGCCCTGGCTTCTCGGCCTCGAGCAAGACGACGCGCTCGCTCTCGGCGAGCGGTTGACCCATGGCTGACATGGCTTTGCCACCTCCGCTGTTCACGTTCGTCTTACAACGCTCTTAGTGCGCGCAGCCGCGGACCGCGTCACCACAACGGGGTGAAGGTCACCGCGGGCAGGTGAGGCGCCGACTGCGCCGAGACGAGACGGTGCACCGCGTGAGCCACGCCTCCATCACCTTCATCGTTCCTGCAGGCGCAACAGTATCGACCTGATGCAGGCAGGCGGCGCCGGTGTGAGCGCGACGGCGATCTGCGAAGTGTCGTCAATGATTTCCGAGCCGCTAGGTCGTGGGCGATACTGGGATCGAACCAGTGACCCCTGCCGTGTGAAGGCAGTGCTCTCCCGCTGAGCTAATCGCCCTGTCGCATGGACGGCTCAGCCAGCGTACACGGGCCAATGTCAGGTCGAGCGATACACCAACCATCCCGCACCGGCAAGCACGACAAGGCACGCCAGGCCCAACGCGCCGATCAGCGCCTGGCTCCACCACGGCTGGCGGGCCACCCAGGACGTCCAGGCGGCAACGAAGGCGCGGACCTGCCCCAGCAGCCGCTGCGCCCACGTGAACTCGGTAGCCAGGATGCCTAGGCCGAGGAAGATCGTCAGCCAACCAGGTCCGGGTAACGGCAGCATGACGACCCCTACGAGCACAACCCCGGTACCGACGAGGCCGATCAGCACCCGCCAGACGATCCGCCCGCCGGGGATCCGGTGAACGCGCGCCCTCGCTGCGCCCGCCATCCGTCCGACACGCCGCATCTATCGACGCTAGCGTGCCGACGGCCCTCTTACCGTCCCCAACCCGGCCGGTGGCAAGTTCGTCCGCGTCATTCAGCACGCACATGCGATCGGCCGACCGGGCTCTCCGGTAGGTCCGTCGGACCGACCGTCCGGAAGGCCAGCGCCAGCCGGGCGAACCCAACTGCCGGCGTCCCATACCGCACAGTACGGTCTGACGGCGGTGCAGCCGGCTCGGACGGCCGGTGCGGGACGTCGGTCGCCCATCGGAGCGCGTAGGCGCCTACGACGCCGCTAGTTCTTGAGCGATGACCCGTAAGTCGCGGATGAACTCCTCGTAGGCGTGCTCCCGGTCCGCGGGATCGACACGCAGGATCGCCGATGGGTGAACGGTCGCGGCGGCCCAGCGCACTGGCAACACGTCACCGGCATACGGACCGTGCGGCGGTGGCCACCCGAGCAGCTCGCCGCGGTGCGCAGTGAGACGGAAGCCGGCACCGAACAGAGCGTGCGCAGCGACAGCGCCCAGAGCCACGACGCCGCGCGGCCGGATTGCCGCCAGTTCAGCGGACAGCCACGGCCTGCATGCGGCGACGTGCCGGGCCGCGGGCGTCTCGTGGATGCGGCGCTTGCCGCGGGCCGCCGCCTTCCAGCGAAAGTGTTTGACCGCGTTGGTCAGGTACACCCGATCGCGAACGATGCCTGCCTCGGCCAGAGCACGGTCCAGCACCCGCCCGGCCGGCCCTACGAAGGGAGCACCCTGCCGGTCCTCCACGTCGCCCGGCTGCTCGCCGACCAGAACGACCTCCGCCCGTGCGGGTCCGGCGCCGAACACCGTCTGCGTCGCGTGCTCATACAGGTCGCAGCCACGGCAGTCCGCGGCCGCTTTTGCCAGCGCGCGTAGGCCGCCTCGCTCCGGGACGAACGGCTCGGCGCTTGTCGCCGTCACGGTCGCGTCCGCCGGCCGGTCGACTGGCGGCAGAGCTGGGCGTGCGTCTGCGGCATCGATCACCTCCTGCGCGTCGTAACCCATTGGGGGTGCAGCACTCACCGGCTGGTCAGATGATCTGCTGACCACCGTCGATGTCGTAGGTCGCACCCGTCAGCGCAGTGTTGATCATGAGGTGGACGGCGAGGGCGGCAACGTCTGCGGGCTCGACCACGCGCCGGATCGGCAGGGTGGCGCGCAGCTGTTCGCGGCGTGCGGCGAGTTGGTCGCCGAGCAGCGTCGCCGACAGCGGGGTGTCGACGAAGCCGGCCGCAACGAGATTCACGCGGATCGGCGCGATTTCGAGCGCAAGGTTCCGGGTGAGCGCGGGAAGCCCGGCCGTCAGCGTCGCGACGGTCGAGAGCCCGACAGCTGCACGACGTCCGCCCGTGCCGCCGAGGAGCACGAGTGAGCCGCTCGGTCGCACCCTTCCGATAGCCAGGCGGGCAACCTGGATCGGAAGGAAGATGTGCTGTTCCATGTCGCGGCTCGCCTCACCAACGTCGATCTCGGTCAGCGGCGCGTAGTAAGGGCCGCTGCCGCTGACCATCACGTGGTCGATGGGCGTGGGCAGCTCGTTGAAGAACTGCTCCAGGCGAGCGAAGTCGAGTGCATTGAACGCTGCGGTGCGCAGCGCGTTCACTGTGTCCGCGGCTCGCTGGAGGCGGTCGGCGTCGCGGCCGGTAAGGATGACATCGGCACCCTCTCCGCGCGCTTGCCGGGCGGTTTCGAGGCCGATCCCGGAGCTACCCCCGATCACGACAACGATCTGGCCGCGCAGTGCCGGTTGACGCCCCGGGGCAGGGCCGGTTGCATCCGTCATGGCTCCTCCATCGCATGTCGCAGTCCGCCGGGCCAGTGTCGCGCAGCGCACCGATCATTCGCGTCCGTCGATTACCCGGGTCGGCCTTACGGCCCGGTCGGGCGCATCAGGGTGCCGTTTGGTCCAGATCTGTCATGACGGATGACACTTTCCCGTGGCCTGCTGTTCTGCGTCGGTCGACCCGTCGACCGGGGTGGTGACCGCCGTCAAGGCGGGACTGTGACGATCAGCGTGCTGTCCGGTTCGCCGCTGCCGTCGCGGACGGACCGTCCGGAATGTCACTACGCAATTCATAGTTACTCTGGTAGTCAGAGTAGCGGCAGGAAGGACCCGCGATGACCGACTACGGGCACGAGTTGCAGTTCGGCGCGTTCATCACGCCGCGGAACCAGCCGCCCGAGTACCCGGCTGCATTGGCGCAACTCAGCGAGCGGGCCGGGCTGAACCTGGTGACCTTCCAGGACCATCCGTACCAGCCGGCGTTCCTCGACACCTGGACGCTGTTGTCCTGGGTCGCGGCCCGCACCGACAAGATCCACGTCGCCGCCAATGTGCACAGCCTGCCGATGCGGCCGCCTGCCGTGCTGGCCCGCGCCGCAGCGAGCCTCGACCTGCTCTCGAAGGGCCGGTTCGAGCTCGGCCTGGGCGCCGGCGGATTCTGGGACGCCATTGCCGCTATGGGTGGTCCGCGCCGCTCGCCCGGCGAGGCGGTGGAGGCCATCGGTGAGGCCATCGACATCATCCGTGCCGTGTGGAACGGCTCGGAGCGCGGCGGTGTGCGGGTGGCCGGCAAGCACTACCAGGTCGTCGGGGCCAAGCGCGGGCCGGAACCGGCGCACGACATCGCCATCTGGGTCGGCGCACTCAAGCCGCGCATGCTGCGCCTGATCGGCGAGAAGGCCGACGGCTGGCTGCCCAGCCTGTTCTACCTGCAAGACGGCGACCTCGAGCGTGGCAACAGCGTCATCGACGAAGCGGCGACGGCCTCCGGCCGCGACCCGCGCGAGATCCGCCGGCTGCTGAACATCAGCGGCGGCTTCGCGCCCGATAGCGACGGCTTCCTGAACGGACCGCCCGAGCAGTGGGTGGAGCAGTTGCTTCCGCTCGTTCTCGACCTAGGGGTGAGCACGTTCATCCTCGCCAGTGACGACGCGCGCTCGATCGAGACGTTCGGGCAGGAGGTGGCGCCGGCGCTGCGAGGACGCGTCGAGCAAGAACGCCGTACCGCCGGCACGGCCACCGGGGAGGTGGTGCGCAGCCCAAAAGCGCGCGCTCTCCGGCGTAGCGGCATCGACTACGCGTCTGTTCCGTCCGCACTGCGCCGACTAGCCGTCGAGCCGGGCGACCGTGACTACGCCAAGTTGCGCTCCACCTACGTACGCGCCGGCTCCCCGGCCTGGTGCTGCGCCCAGAGACGGCATCGGCGGTCGCAGAGGCGTTGGGGTTTGCTCGCGGCCAGGAGGTGCCGTTCGCGATCCGCAGCGGTGGGCACAGCCTCACCGGCGCGTCCACCAACGACGGCGGCCTCGTCATCAACCTCGCCCGGTTGAACCACGTGGAGATACTCGACGCCGCGACGGGCCGGATCCGTGTGGGCCCCGGTGCTCGCTGGAGCCACGTCGCGGAGGCGCTGCTGCCACACGGTCTGGCGATCAGCTCCGGCGACTACGGCGGAGTGGGCGTCGGTGGCCTGGCGACCGCCGGCGGCATCGGCTTTCTCGGCCGCAAGTACGGACTGACCATCGACCACATGATCGCCGCTGATGTGGTGCTCGGCGACGGCACGCTTGTCCGGGCATCGACGGAGGAGCATCCCGAGCTGTTCTGGGCACTGCGCGGCGCAGGCGGCAACCTCGGCATCGTGACGTCGTTCGAGCTTCTCGCGCGGCCGGTCGGGGACGTGGTCTTCCTCCGGCTCGTCTACTACGCGGCCGATCTCGCCCGCCTGCTCGAGCGCTGGGGCGAAGTAGTGCAGGGTGCGCCGCGTGAGCTCACCAGCTTCCTGTACACAGCCCGCCGGCCGTACGCCCAGATCATGGCCGTCTTCGCCGAGTCGGACACCGACGCAGATGATGCCCTCGCGCCGCTGCTCGACGTCGCGCCCGTGGTCGACCAGCAGGCGTTGCGCGTGCCCTATGCCCGCATCATGCACGCCGACGACGCGCCGTACTACGGGAGCGCCGACGCCATGCTCCTCAGCAACGGGTTCGCCTCGCACCTCACCGCGGAGCTGAGCGGCGAGGTCGCTGATGCACTGCGTTCAGGCACGTCGCGCTGGCTTGCCATCCGCGCGGTCGGCGGCGCGGTCAACGACGTCGACCCATCGGCCACCGCGTTCGCGCACCGCAGGCAGAGCTTCTCGATCTCCGACATCGGGTCCCGGGAGACCGACTACCTGAGGTACTGGGACCGGTTGCGCAAGCACACGAGTGGGCTCTACATCAACTTCGAGAGCGACCCCCGCCCGCAGCGGCTGCACGACGCCTATCCGGGTGCGACGCTACAGCGACTGAGTCGCGTGAAAGCCGCCTACGATCCGGACAACGTCTTCAACCAAGCGTTCCCGATCCCGATCGTGCACGCCGGCTAGTCCAGATGACCGGCCGCCCAGGTGCCGATCTGCTCAAGGACGGGGACGAGCGCCTTGCCGGCCGGCAGCAATCCGTACTGCACACCGGGCGGTCGGCCGTCGGTGACACTGCGCTCGATGAGCCCAGCCGCCGCCAGCTCGGCGAGCCGGTCGGAGAGGACCGAATCGCTGATCGTCCCGACGCGCCGACGCAGCTCGGCGAAGCCCAGTGGCCCATCGCTGAGCACAGCAACAACCAACCCGTTCCAGCGCTTGCCCAGCAGGCCGAACGCCCGCCCTAGCAGCGCCTCGCATGCCGGGACATCGTGGTCAAGCAATGGGTGCGGCTTGCGGCGCGCCATGGAGCCAAGTCTACGTCGCTCGCATCGTGCATGCTGCTATGGCATTGCTAGTAACTAGTCCTGCCTGGCGTGTCTTTGCGCGCCGCTGGGCCGTCGCCTTGATCAGGCGCGCGAGTACCGCGTTGGCGTTGAGTCGGTAACGCTTTCGATGATGCTCACGCCGGGTGGCTCTTGCAGCGAGACGAGGGCAGCGATCGCGGAACCGCGGGCGCCGGCCATATCGAGGTCGGGCACCAAGGTGAGGGTCGTCAGGCGGCGTTGCTCGTCACGGAGTACGGTGTTCGCGCGGACGGCGTCGAGGAACCACTTCTGTAGCCGCGGCGTGGTTTCGACGACGCCACCACCGAGGAAATAAGCGGCCGGGTCGCTGAAGTTCGCGACGATCGTGAACAGCCGGCCCAGCGCGATTGCCTGCTGCTTGAGGATATCGAGGGCCATCGGATCGTTCCTCTCGGCGTACGAGCGAACGAGTTTGGCAGCCTGAGCTATCGAGGCCATGTTATTCAGGTCGTGGGCCGGATAGCGACGAAGCCAATATGGCAAAAGGTTCTTTTCGATGCCCTTCAGCGACGCGACGCTTTCGGCATCACCGGTGAATCCGCAATTGCATTCGGGCAGCACCTGGTCATCCTCGAGCAGCCCCACCATTGGGATGTGGATGTGGCCGAACTCGCCTGCCATACCGGACACACCGCGGACCACCTGGCCCGCGACGATGACTCCACCGCCGAGCCCGGTCCCGACTATCGCTGACGCCGAGGACTGGTCCGCGGCGTGCTGACCAAAGAATTGATAATGCGCATAGAGAGCGGCCGCATTGCCGTCGTTGTTGTAGACGACCGGTAGCTGTAGACGATCTTCGAGTCCAGACCGGAAATCAAAACCACGCCACTCCGGGGCGGAGAAGTTGGTCGAACCCCGAGAAGAGATGACCCCGTCTGCACTTGTCGGACCCGGAGTGTCCAAGCCGACCGCGCGCACCGCCTGCCGATCGGTTCCGGTCAAGGCAAGAACGCTGTCGAACGCAGAAACCAGGGCGTCGAGCGCCGCCTCAGGTCCGGCTAAGACGAACGAGGCATTCTCGACCAGCCGCTCCACAAGGAACTGGCCGCGGGAGTCCAACACCGTGGCGTTGTTACTCGTTCCCCCATTGTCAAGCCCCACGACGACCCAATATTTCGAAGCGCGCACCCGCCGCTCCCTGCTCCCGGACCCCGAATGTCAAGTGTGACACGGCCCGCCAGCCCGCGGTCTACGGCAGTGAGCCGAGTTCAGCGATCCGTGATGGGCATCCCGCGTTGCGTCGCGGGTCTTGTCAGCGTCCCGGCTCGATCGGCTGGCGCGCATCGGTGGTGAAGAACTCAATGCGCCCGCGCACGCCGATGGTGACATCGAGCATCTTGTCGCCGAGAATGCCGGCCGCCTCCTCGTCGAGATACACCCGAACGCCATCGGCCGCAAACACGACGGTGTCCTCGGGCGCCGGTGTCTGCGCGAGGAAGACCTTCAGGGGACCCCCGGCTGATGCCCGCGCGATGCGCAGCCCGCCGTCAGAAGCGTTCGACCGCTCGAGGAGATGACGAATCGCTGCCGCGGCGAAGTCGGTCACGGTCAGCATGCCAATTCCTCTCGAGCATCTAATCGCACGGCCCGTCGACCGAGTCTCGGCGCCGGGCTGTTCGCTTGTTCGATCGCAGTCCGCAGGTACGTCCGCCGCCGCCCGGACCCGAGCCGGTGGCATGTGGCCACGGATAGGGGCCAGGCGGCCGCTTAGCAACCCCCGATGGGTGGTCGCTGTCACCATCGGGGGCGCTCGCCTCATAGTTCGCATCGGGACTGTGGGTTTGTTCCGAGCAGGCCATGTATTAGCCAAGGACGAGGTGACCCACCACGCACGGGGTTTACATGCCACTTTCGTGCCGCTGCCTCGATCGAGCGGCGCGGATGAGCACGTGACGACGTGAGCTCGCCAGAAGCCCCGAAACTGGGATGACCCAGGTGGACATGTCGTTGGCCTCGACGGGTGAAGGCAAGCCACCTGATCGTCGAAGCTCCAAGAAATCAAAGGCCTTTGTGGTGGGCGATACTGGGATTGAACCAGTGACCCCTACCGTGTCAAAGTTGTACAGGAGCCGTTGGCTGCGACGGCCGGGCCTGCACCGCGTTGAATCCGGGATCTTCCTCCGTTGAACGTGTTGGTTCTGATGGCTAGCAACGGCTCCGGTGTTGCACGGTGGTTGCACGTGACCTGGCGCGCCAAGATCATTTGCTGACAGGCGACACGGGTTACACCCGTACGCTTCCCGGGTCGCCCAGCCACTCAACCGGTCGTGCTGGGATTTTGGCGCTGAAGAACGGATGACGAGCTGCCCGCACACCGGGTTGGACTCGTTGTCGATCATCACGCGGGAGATGGGAACGGCTGCACGTGGACACACCTCGGCCGCGGCGCCTAAACCCTGTGAGGCGTCGCGGGACTACCCCGCCGGCGGTCGTTGCTCAGCGTGACCTCTGACGCCAGTGGCAGCATTCAGATATCCGTCTGCGCGTGAGAACGCCGGGGGGATGCTGCGCACAGATGGAGTATTCGGCGCCGCGATCCTGGCTCGCTTGACTCGCCTTCTGGCTCCGCGGGGCTGTCTACCACGACGGGTCGTGTGATCAACGCTGGTGCGGCGGCTCTCGATAATCGACTCAATCCCTCTGAGCCTCGCAGCGCGTCGCCGGGATGGTGGTGCGGGGTGCGAGCGCCGGAACGCGGAGGACACACGGGATGGCGGGCTTCCTTGCACCGGCTCGACCGCAAGTTCTGCAGGTGTTCGGCGGCGAACCCGCGCGGGGTCCGCCGCCGAACGGAGTTTCTATTTACCTGGGTGGGAATTGTGATCCGGGGACGGGGTCGGCGAGGTTGGCTGTTGGGGGCTTGTCGGTGAAGCCGATCACGGCGCAGTTGATGTCGACTCCGGCCGACCCGTATGGGGCACCGCCGGGGCCGGTGATGAGGTCGGGTCGGGTGGCTGCCAGGTTGAAGACCTGCACCTCGTCGATCTGGCGGGTGTTGAGGCCTTCCTTGATCGCCTTGTCGGTCCATTGTCCGAGTTGGGCGTCCCACAGCGGGCTGTATGCCTGCGCGTGCCGAGGATCGGCGAGTGTCGGGAAGTCGCCGAACACGTTGAGCAGGTCACCGCCGTTGCGCAGGGCGTTGATCAGGGCGGTGTTGCCGGCGCTGGCATCTTCGGCGCCGTGGCCGTCCTGGATCAGGTTGACGAACCCTTGGGCGTTCTTGTTGTCAGGGCCGGTCTGGCCGTTGATGAAGCCAAACAGCCGTTCGCGGGCGGAGCCGAGGAAGTCGTCGCCGCCGTTGTAGCTTGCCCGGTCCAAAGCGGGTACGTAGGTTGACCGCTCTAGAACAGACGTGAGCGGCTGGCCGGCGTCGGTGCTGAGGTAGAGGATCGGCTGACCGGCGTCGAAGCCCTTCACGAAGAGCAGGTCAACCCAGGACTCCGCGAACTGTCCCGGTGCCGACGGCCCGGCGATGTGGATGCCCAGCACGCGGTCGCCGGTGTTGGTGTGGTGGACGACGTCGAACGGCCCGTCGCCGGTGGCGACGATCGGCGCGTTGTACACAACATTCGACCCGGCGATCCGGATGAACGGGCTGTAGCTGGGGCCGGCTACCGCACCGGGCTGGAACGCGGCGAGCGGGAACCCGTTCGGTCCGGGCACCGCGACGCGGGTCGGGCTGAAGTCGGGCGCGCCGGCGAAGTCCACCACCGCCGGCCCGAAGGGGTTCTGCGCGGGCGTCGGCGACTCAAGGGTCACGGTCTGGACGCAGTCGGGGCAGCCGACCGCGAGGTTGGCCAGTTTCGGCGCGTAGTTGACGCCGAGGTCGTGTGCCGGCCCGGCGTCGGAGGCGTCGAGCAGCACGTACCAGACGGTCTGGCCGTTTGCCTTGCCCGGATACAGCGGCAGGCGCACGGTCTCCTTGCTCAGTTCGACCTGCAGGGCGCTTTCGACGGTCAGGTTGTCGCGGGGAAGCAGCCCGCTGAGCTGACCCAGGCCGTTCGCCGCGCCGGGCGCGTCCGTTGCGCGGGCGAGCCCCTGACCGCCGGCCGCCGCCGCTGACGCGGCGAGAAGGGCGGTCGCTGCGAGCAACCACCGCTTCCGTGACAACAACTTCTTCATTTGTTCTCCTTTCGCGCGGCGCAACCGGCCGCAGACTTGGATCGGGTGAGGCAGACGGAAGGGAGCCCCTGCTCGATGCGATCTGTCCGCAGCCTCGACAAGAGCGCGGGCTGCCGCGCAGCGGGCAGGCTTGCATCGATCAGGCGAGATCCGGGGGCACTGATGTTCTTGGCTGGTTTGTCGATCGCGTGGACTGCTCGGGCCCAGGGACGGCTATGGCGATTGACAGCACGGGCTCGGCCGCGCCCGTGCTGTCGTGTGGCCCTCCGCGGTCTGAAATTGGATCGATCTGTTGTTGATCCCGACCGGAGCGACCGCTGGGCAGCGGGACATGCAGGCGGCGGCGTCGATGCCACTGGTCACTTGCGGGACCTCGGCGAAGGGATGAGGTTGGCGGCCCGCTCGTGCGGGTCGGTAGACGGCACACGGGCGATGTCCCCGGCGAGAAGGAGGCACCCGGCTGTGGTGGTGCCTCATGCCGCGGCTGCCCGCGGCTGGACGCTCACGAGGTCCTCGTGCGCGAAGTGCATCAGGAAGGCGAACTCAGCCGTCAGCACGGCCATGGCCAGGTCGCGCTCAATGTTGATGACGTGCAGGCGCCAATCGTTGATGTCAAGGACGTCTCCGACAACGAGGTCGCGGGCGGGGATTCTCATCGGTCCTCCTCGCACGACGAGGCCACTGCTGTGGCCCCGGCGGTGCCCGCGCTGCCGCCGGCGTGTCGGTCTGACCCGAGGCCGGGATCGCTACGCGGCCGGGGCTCGTCCCGAAAAGCGACGACTCCCACCAGGCACCCGTCGTCTACGACAGGCAGGTACTTGACTCCGTGGTATCTGATCGCGATGGCGGCTTGCTGGACGCTGCGGGCGCTCTCGACGCTGAGCGGCAGGCCTGTGAAGACGTCGCCCACTCGGTGGTCGTTTCGGATCGTTTCCGGCACGACGAT
Organism: Jatrophihabitantaceae bacterium; assembly: GCA_036506155.1. Lineage (GTDB taxonomy): Bacteria > Actinomycetota > Actinomycetes > Mycobacteriales > Jatrophihabitantaceae > DASXRA01. The sequence goes on along the minus strand of DASXSF010000138.1, from coordinate 10,740 downwards.
CACCGCGGACCCCAGGCGGTTGAGACACATGGACACGTCATGGCAATTGCCCCCGAATGGTTGATCCGAGCCGGCCAGTACGTCCGCGCGTCACTGAGCAGACAACTGGATTAGCGTCACGCCGGCGGGGGTTCTTACCTGGCCGCGGAGTGGACTACGCGCTTGGTGAGATCACCGCTGCAGGCACCCGGTCAGGGGGTATCGCGGACGGCGGCCAGCAGTCCGTCGAAGTCGTCCGAGCAGGGGCCGCACGCGCGCAGGTGCGCTGCGATGCCGGGGTAGCGCTGCGCCGCGTCAGCGTTGCGAGCGACCAGGTCGACGTAAACGTGCAGCAGCTGCATCGCTTCGGCACAGCCCACGTCACGCGGATCGGTCTGCAGGAAGCGGTCCAGTGCTGACCAGCCGTTCATGAGCGCCCCGACGTGTTCGGATCTATGTAACCGTTAGCGACGAGCCTGGCTCGTACCTTACGCCGGGCGTCGAACACCGTCTTGTAGATCGCGTTACGGTTTGTGTTGAGCTCGGCCACGAGCGCATCCAGCGGCACGCCGTTGACCACGATCGCGACGAAGATCCGCCGCTGCCGTTCGGTCAGCGCGTCGTCCACCGCGCGGCGCACCGCAGCGACGAACTCGCGCGACTCGGCCTCGCGGGCCGGGTCGAACCCGAACTGGGCCGGCAGCCGGTGCCACTCCTCGGCGTCGAGTGACACCGTGGGGTTGCGCCAGAAATGCCGGCCAACCTTCGTGGAGACTTCGAAGATCACGAATTTGTACGCCCAGGTGGCGAACCTGCTCTCGCCGCGGAACTGCCCGAGCTTGGCGATGATCGCGAGCAACGCATCCGCTGCGGCCTGGTGTGTCAGGTCGTCCAGTTCCGGACCGGACACATGCAGTCGCCACGCCCGCCGCCGCACTTCACCCCGCGCGATACGAACAAGCTCAGCATGCAGGCGGGCCTGCGCGGCCTCGCGCTGCGCACCGGTAAGGTCGCGCAGCCACTCGGCCGACTCCCGATCCACCGACCCGGCCATCGGTGACGTCAGCGAACCACGTTCGCAGGTTCCCCCACCCCGGCCACGCCGCGATGCTACGAGCAACACGCGCAGCAACGAAAGGCAGCCGGCATCGGCGCGGATCCGCGAACCACCACCGATCGCAACCAAGCGATCACCGTTACGACCGCGCGCCGAGAACTCGATGAGCAGCAAACGACCGCTGCCGGCGAACAGCAGAGACCGGCCGGCCAGCGCAGCGGGCCGGGGGCGGGTGATGCGGCCACCTGGACAGTCATCGAATTCCTTTCGTCACGTCACGACGTCGGCCGGCCCGCGACCCGCGTGTGGGCTGCGGCCGCGGCGCTGCGCCCGTTGACGGCAGGCATCGGGAACCGTGCGTTTGCCATCACGCCGGACTGTCGACGCATGCGTTGATAGCCGCGTCGGGGATGCGCGACTGCGCCTGCGAAAGCCATGCGACGCGGCGCTGGACGACTACGACCCGGGGCCGTACCTTGGCATCTCGGAATACATCGTTCTTTACCCGATCTAGCCGACTGTCTACACCTGAGAGCGTCGTTGCCGCTGGCGACGTTCGTCCTCCTCCCTGAACGAACGGGAAACCGTTGGCCCCCGTGGACGATCAGTTCACCCGCAGGGCTGCAATTGGCTCACCTCGATGACCGTTCAGCTGATCCGGTGTACGCACCAGCCGGTCGGCACGCACGCCGGCGAACTGGCGCAGTGCACGTCGACGGATCATGCCGGCACCGATCACCAGCAGGGCGCCGACACCCTTACGCAGCAACGGCAGACTGCCGAGGTCATGTCAAGGGTCACGCAGCCGGCAACGCAGAAAAGAGCTGCCGACCGGACGCCAGCGTTATCGTTCGCCTGACAAGCTGTCGTGCAACCGGCCCACGGCCGTGCGCCACGAAAACCAATTGTCGTCGATCGGTGTCGCGATCAGCCACGATTCCAGCAGGCGCGAATCGTTACTGTAGCGCCGCCGTCGGCCGTGGGCGGCGATTCGACTGCGCCGCCCGGCGCGGGGGCTGCAAGGATTCCAGCACGATGGAATCGTTGCGTTTGCCGGTGTGTGCTGGTCATGGTGCCGAAGTGGAGCATGGCTGCGGGTGCGCGACGGGGTTGTGGCCGTGATCCGGCTTCGGCTCGGCCCGGGTGACCTGGAGCGGTTGCGGTTTGCCTATTCGCCGCTGGCCGAGGTCGCGGAGAGCTTGTACGTGCTGCACTGTGGTCAGATCCCGTTGTTGCATCGTGGCTGGTTCGACCATGTCCGTACCCGGTTGCGGCGCGTGGACATGCCGGTGCTTCGCGCGATCGTGCCTGCCCCGAGGCCGCATGTGGCCAGCTTTTTGCTGTCCGGGGCGCGCGAGCCGTCCACCTCGATCGACGCGCAGCTGGCAGCGGTCGCGGAATGTTCGCCGCAGCGGCTGCGCAGGGACCTCGAAGTGGTGTGGCGCGGCGAGCTCCCTGCCGAGACCAGGCGGGTGCTCGAGCGCGGCGGCGGGCCGCTTATCGCTGATGCGCTGCGTCAGTACTGGCAAGTGGCGATCAAGCCGTTCTGGCCGCAGATCCGCGCCGTGCTCGACGCGGACGTGGCCTACCGGGCGACCCGGCTGGCCCGCGGCGGTATCGAAGCGCTGCTGAGCGACCTGCACCCGGAGCTGGAGCTCGCCGAGCACGCGATCGAAGTCCAGAGCAGCGCCGCCGGCAGCGAACACGAGCTGCAGGGTGCCGGACTGCGGTTGGTGCCGTGCGTGTTCGCCTGGCCGCACGTGATGGTCGACATCGACGCCGGTAACCCGCCGAGCATCACCTACGGGCCGCGCGGTATCGGCGAGCTATGGCCGCAGACCCCGCCGCCAGAGCCGACCGGGGACGCGCTCGCGGCTTTGCTTGGACGCACCCGAGCCGCGATCCTGCGTGCCGTCGCCCTGCCCAAGTCCACCTCGGATCTCGCCGCCGAACTGGACCAGAGCATGCCCGCGATCAGCGCGCACCTTGCTGTGCTGCGCCGCGCCGGCCTGGTGTCGTCTCGGCGTGCCGGGCGGCGGGTGCTGTACCAACTCACCCCGCTGGCCCGCAGCGTGCTCGCCGCCAGCAGCAACGCCTCGGCCACGCCGGCCGAACCGGCCTAGCAAGGCATCGAAGGAGAGACCATGGGGAAGGTGATCGCGCAGGCCTCGATGTCACTGGACGGCTTCATCGCGGACACCAACGACGAGGTCGGTCCGTTATTCGACTGGTACCACAACGGTGATGTCGAGGTCACCGGCAGCCATCCGGAGTTCCTTACCTCCGCGGCCAGCGCCGCCTACCTGCGGCAAGCGTGGTCGACGATCGGTGTCGATGTGATCGGCCGGCGCCTGTTCGAGCTGACCGACGGCTGGAACGGCCGGCCGGTGGTCGGTGAGGCGGTGTTCGTGGTGACCCACCGGCCGCCGACCGACTGGCCATACCCCGATGCCCCATTCACGTTCGTCACCGACGGACTGCGCAGCGCCCTTTCCCAGGCGCAGGCCGTGGCCGGCGAGCGGGACGTGTCGATAACCCCGGGCACTATCGCCGGCCAGGCCTTGTGGCCGGACTGATCGACGAGGTCCGCATCGACATGGTACCGGTCGTGTTCGGCGCTGGCGTGCGGTTCTTCGGCGACTACCGCGGATCCCCGTTGCTGCTCGAGGACCCCGACATCGTCCAAGGCGACCGGGTGACCCACCTGCACTACCGGGTGCGAAGCACCTGACGGCGCCGACGCGCAAGTCGCGTCGCGCCGGCCGGCCGGATCGCCGCCGCGGCGGGCCAGCCTGATCGCATAGACGCCAGGACAGGAGGAGCCGCATGCGGGCTCGTTTTGAACCGCCGCAGCTCGTGCTGCGTCGGGCAACTGCCAAGGACGCGCCAGCAATCGGCGCCGTATTCGACGCCGCGGTCCGTGCCGGCTGGGGATACCTGGGCGAACTCGCCCAACAGCCGATGTTCGCACGCAAGGACTGGGACCAGCTTGTCACCGACCACGCCCCGCCAAACGTGCTGCTGGTGGCCACCGACCAGGCCGGAACCGTCCTCGGCTACACCGCCGCACACCCCGAAGACGGCGAGATGTTCCTGCTCTTTGTTCACCCCGCGTACGCGGGCCAGGGCGTCGGGCGCACACTCCTCGCCGCGGCGCACGACGCGCTGCGCGAGGCCGGTTGCCAGCAAGCCTTCCTGTTCACCCACCAACAAAACGATCGAGCATTGGCCGTCTATGAGCGGGCCGGCTACCGTCCGGACGGAACGACACGCGAATCGAACATGCGCGGCACCCCAATACGCGAACTACGGCTCATCAAACAACTCTGACCACAAGTCGCCGTCGAACCCATCCGCCTGACTATCCGCCGCGGAAAACTGCTGTACTGGCCGATTCCGAGTGCGTCATGACGGGGGCTCTACCTCATTCGGTCCCCGGCCGGTTCGGAACGAGCCTCAAACCTAGACGCCGGCGGGTCCGGCCTGGTTCGGTACCCGCGTGATCTTCGACAAGGACGCGCGGCCGCGGTTCGGCATCATGCACGACTTCCGCCGACCCAGCGACCATCCGTCCACCACTGCGGAGTACTACGCGCAATGCCTCGCCGAAGCCGAAGAAGCCGACCGCCTCGGCTACGAGGCGGTGTGGCTGCCCGAGCACCACTTCACCGACGACGGAATGCTGCCCTCACCTCTCGTGGTGGCCGCCGCGATCGCGGCCCGCACCCACCGCATCGGCATCGGCACCAACGTTCTCGTGCTACCACTGCATCATCCACTGCGCGTCGCCGAGGACGCTGCCGTGGTCGACCTGATCTCCGGCGGCCGGCTGGTGCTCGCGGTCGGCCAAGGATACGCGCCCGCGGAGTTCGCCGGGCTCGGCGTCGACCGCACACAGCGGGCCGGACTGCTCGAGGAGGGCATCTCCGTGCTGCGTCAGGCGTGGGACGAGGCAGCGGTCACCAGCGCAGGCCGGCACTGGCGCATCGCCGGCGTACCGGTGCGCCCGCAGCCGCGACGGCGAGTGCCACTGCTCGTCGGCGCCGTCGCCGAACCGGCCGTCGAGCGCGCTGTTCGCATCGGCGACGGGCTGATCGTGTACTGCGGCAAGCCCGCCGACTTCATAGCTCGCCGACAACTGATCGACCGAGTGCTCGCCACCAATCCGCGCCACGACTTCCCGGTCGTGTTGACCAGCATCCTGCACGTCGCCGACAACGCCGAGCAGGCCTGGGAGGAAGCACGTCCTGGAATCGCCTACCTCGAGGGACAGCTCGGCAACCTACGCAACACGTCGCAGACGCCATTCGACCGCGCGGACTTCCTGGTCGGAACGCCCACCGAGGTCGCTGACCGGCTAGCCGCCCTGCACCGCCAGGCGCCGTTCGACCACTTCGCCCACTGGGCGCGGCTGCCCAGCCTGCCGCACCAGCGAGCCGTCGAAACCCTGCACCTAGTCGCCGAGCAGGTCATCCCCGCAGTGGACTGACTTTCGAGACCAACGCCATGGCCGGCTGGCCGGGCCGGCCACGCCGAGGACCGCCCCCGTCTTTCACGCACATGCCGAATGGCGGATGTTCAGTGGGCGGATAGAGATGCGGTCGATGGCATCTTCATCCGCGAAATGCTGCTCAGAGAGAGGAACGAAGTCACTCACGAGTGCATGCGGGATCGCCGATTCGGGGGTGCGTTGCTTCCGAGCTGCGTGGCCGTTTGTGCGTCGATATGCGCGGCGGCGCCGTGCTGCCTGTGTTGGTGATCTTGGCGAGTGCTGCTTCTGGATCTAGGGAGCGGACAACCTTTTGCCTTGACACTGGCGCGTAGGGTACTGAGTAGCCTACTTGGGAGTCAGTAGTGAGCATGCGGCATGCGTTGTTGGCGTTGTTGAGTGACGGCCCGAGTTATGGGTGGAAGCTGCGGCAGGACTTCGAGCAGCGCACGGGCGAGGTGTGGCCGGTCAACGGCGGGCAGGTGTACACGACGCTGCAGCGGCTGGAGCGCGACGGGTTGATCGAGTCCGATGACGCGGAGGCGGAGGGGGCGCAGCGCCGGTTCCGACTGACGGGCGAGGGTCGCGCTGAGCTGGGCCGCTGGCTGGAAACACCGCCGGATCTGAGCGCGCCGCCGCGGGACGACTTGGTGATCAAGGTGATGGTCGCTGTGGGTGTGCCCGGCATCGACGCCCGTGGCCTGCTGCAGGTGCATCGCCGGCATTTGGTGGAGGTGATGCGTGAGTACGCCCGGGTGAAGGACGCCAGTCCGGGGGAGGCGAGGCTGGCGATGGTCGCGGATGCGGAGATCTTCCGTCTCGATGCGCAGGTCAGGTGGCTGGATTCGGTGGAGAGCAGCCTCGAGGAGCTGAGCCCACCGGCGGCCGCACCGCCCGAAGGGTCGCCGCGTGTGTTGCTGGGTCGCCGGGTGAGGGTTGGTGGTCGGGAATGAGCGTGTTGGAGCTGCGATCGGTCTCGCGCAGTTACGGACGGGGCGCAGCTGAGGTCGATGCGCTTTCGGGCGTGAGCATGACGGTCGAGGCGGGTGAGCTGGTCGCGGTGATGGGGCCGAGCGGTTCGGGCAAGACCACGCTGCTGACGATCGCGGGAACGCTGGAGGAGGTGTCCTCGGGGGAGGTGCTGATCGACGGGCAGACGGTGTCGAGATTGTCGCTCGATGACCGGGCGGCGCTGCGCCGGCACCGTATCGGTTACGTGTTCCAGGACTTCAACCTGCTGGCGGGTCTGACCGCTGTGGAGAACGTCGCGTTGCCGCTGGAACTGGATGGCCGATCACGCGCGGCCGCTCGCGCGGCGGCGATGACGGTGCTGGACGGGCTCGGGCTGACCGCGCTGGCGGACCGGTTTCCCGACGAGTTGTCCGGCGGCGAACGGCAGCGCACGGCTGTTGCGCGGGCCGTGGTCGGAGACCGGCGATTGCTGCTGGCCGACGAGCCGACCGGCGCGCTGGACTCGACCAACGGCGAGTCGGTGCTGCGGCTGCTGCGACGGGCCTGCCGGGGCGGTGTCGCCGGTGTCCTGGTCACGCACGAAGCCCGGTTGGCCGCGCGGGCCGATCGCATCATCTACCTGCGCGACGGCCGGATCGTCGACGAGTCCCCGGCTATGCCTGGCCCGGAGTCCCTGCTCGTGAATGAAACACGCTCATGAGCCGGTTGTCGGCGACCCGGGCGGTGGCGCACTGGGCGTGGCGGATGTTTCGCCGCGACTGGCGGGGACAGGCGCTGGTTCTCGTGCTGCTCACGGTGGCGGTGGCCGTCAGTTCGTATGGCGCGGCATTGGGTCACGCGCTGGCCCCGAGCGACCAGGCGAGCTTCGGTTCGGCGACCGGACGCATCGGCTTCACCTCGAACGATCCCGCTGTGGCCGCGCGCACCGTCTCGGCTGCCCGCCGGGACTTCGGAGCCGTCGATCAGATCACCGACGCGTTCGTCCCGATCCCGGGCAGCGTGCGGCAACTGGACCTGCGCACCCAAGACCCGCACGGTGTGTTCGGGTCGTCCACCTTGCGACTGTCGACCGGTCACTACCCGGCCACCGGCACCCAGATCGCGTTCACGCCCGCGATGTCGCAGTTCCTGACCGCACCGGTCGGAGCCTCGGTGAGACTCGGTGGAGTCAGCTGGCAGGTGGTCGGCCTGGTCGAGAACCCGGCACAACTCGACGACGCCTTCGGGCTAGTCACCACGAGGCCGGCCGGCCAGCAGGCGCGCTACACGCTGCTGGTCAAGGCCTCCCCCGCTCGGTTGGCGGCGTTTCGCGCGACGGCGAATGTTCCCGGTGGGGTCACGGTCGACACCCCGACCTACTACTCCCACGACCTTGGCGTGCTGCTCGTCGCCGCTCTCGGCATGATCCTGGTCGCGGTGGTCTCGCTCACTGCGTTCCTCGTGCTGGCGCAACGCCGCGTGCGGCAACTTGGGATGCTCGCCGCGATCGGCGCGGCCCGACGGCAGGTCCGCAACGTCACGGTGATCCACGGCCTGATCATGGGCGGGATCGCCGCCGCTCTCGGCACCGCCGCTGCGGCGGCGGGCTGGGCACTGACCGGCACGCTGATCGCGCAAGCGTCCGGGCGTCGGGTGAGTTGGGCTTCGGTGCCGTTGTGGCTGATCGCGACGCCCGGCGTGATGGGTGTGCTCACCTCCGCGCTCGCGGCCTGGTGGCCGGCCCGCACCATGGCGCGTGTCCCGGTCGTCCGGGCCCTGTCGAACCGGCCACCAGAGCCAGCGCCCGCACGACGTTCGGCCACGGTCGCCGGCCTCGCCTTCGCCGTCGGTGTGCTGTGCCTCCGGTTCGCTCACCAACGCAACGCGCTGCTGATGATCACCGGCCTCGCCGCCATGATCGGTTCCGTGCTGCTCGCCACACCGCTCGCGATACGCGCCGTGACCGCTCGCGGTGGCAGGCTGCCGGCGACCGGGCGTCTGGCCTGGCGCGAACTCGGGCGCAACCAGTCACGGTCGGCGGCAGCACTGGCCACCGTCACGATCGCCGTCGGCATCAGCGTGTCCGCGGTCGTGATCACCGCCGCCAACACCCACCCGGCGACGGCCGGCAACCTGTCCGACCGGCAGATCCTCATTCACACCACCGGCACGCGAGACCCCGCATTGATCCCGCCCCACACCACGAACCAGACCAACGCGCTGGACAAGGCGGCCGCCCGGATCGCCGCGACACTCCCCGGCGCGCAGCTCATCCCGCTCAGCCTGGCCGTCGACCCCGGCGCACCACCGTCGCCCGAGGCTCAGGCCACCGGTGAGCTGGACGCGGCACAACTGGTGCGCCAGCAGGGCAGGCAACTGCAGTCCTACCCCCTCTACGTCGCCACCCGGCAGCTGCTCTCCTCACTCGGCGTCGACGCGACACAACTCGACCGGCACAGCTACTTCGCGCTGGACCCGACCGGCAGCTGGTCACTGCTCTACTCCCAGCGCGAGCCGGTCACTGCTCCCGCAGCGCTGCACGCCCACGGCTACACCTCGTTGCCGCAGGTTCTGGTCAGTCCCGCCCTGGTCGCCGCAGGGCACTGGCGGCCGGTCAGGTCCGGGTGGCTCATCCAGTCTCCGACTCCGCTCACCGCTGAGCAGGAGCACGCAGCACGAGACCGCGCCGCCCAGCTCGGACTGGCCATCGAAACCCGCGACCCGCAAAGCTTCCTCGGTCAGCTCCGCTTGATGTTCACCCTCGGCGGCGTCGTCGTCACCCTCGCCGTCATCGCCATCGCGCTCGTCCTACTCCGCATGCAAACGACCCGCGACCAGCAGATCCTCACCGCCGTCGGCGCACCCCGTCGCGCCCGCCGCGCGATCGCCGCCACCACCGTCCTCGCCACCCTCGGCACCATGCTCGGCATCACCGGCGCCTACGCCACCTTGATCCTCGCCTACAGCGACACCCTCCACCGGCTCACCAACATCCCGTGGACGGCTCTCGCGACCATCGGCGTCGGCATCCCCGTCCTCGCACTCATCACCACCTGGCTCACCACCCGTCGACAACCGGCATCGATCAACCGGCCGGTCATCGACTAACGCGCAGCACCATCCCGCTCAGCCCCTCGGACACCGCCCTCCGCAGGATGGGGTGTACTAACGATCTTGGACAGGGCCTCTCGACTGAGAGGATCTGTTCATGCCAGAGCGACGCCGGAGGTTCAGCCCGCAGTTCAAGGCTGAGGCCGTGCAGCTGGTGATCGAGACCGGTAAGCCGATCGCGGAAGTTGCCCGCGATCTGGGTGTCAATGACGGGACGTTGGGCAATTGGGTGAAAGCGTGGCGCGATGCCAATCCCGAGCGCGAACCCGCGCTGTCGCCGGTCGAGCGTGCCCGCATGACGGAGCTGGAAGACGAGGTGCGGGGCAACGTCGGTCCGCCAGCTTGGTCTGCGCATCACGTGTCTCCGGGCGAAGCCCGGCGAGGCCCCGCAACCCGGGAGAGGATCTGTCCAGCACCCATGCCACCTATACGTGCGCGGCCGGCCACTCCAGGGACAGCCCGAAGTGAAAGTCACCGGATGCGAGGGCCGCTAGCCCGACTGGCTTAGGCGCTGGGGCTTTGACCGGCGAAACGACAAGATCCCGACGTGGCCAACCCCGGAGTCGGGCCCGAGTGCGTGCCTTGTCCCCCCCGTCGCCATGCGGCGAAAGCACGTCAACACTAGATCTGCTGGCCAGCGATCATCGAGTCGGAACTGCAGTCATCACGGAGAGTGAGCGGTCGTCAGGGCCCATCGTCTTGGGCTCGCGCACCGAGCGCCGAATAGGGCGCCACAGTCTGACAGCCTGTACGGTTGGGCGCCGCGTCGTTATGCGCTCGCCCACTCGCGCGGATGAGCCTTGCCGGAGTCCCGCAAGGGATCCGCATCTGATACGGCGAAGATCATGCGGCACGATGCGCGGTCGTCAGCTAGACCCTGCTCGGCTGAGGTTGTTCTAACCCTGCCTATTCAGGTCGTTTGAGTTAGCGATCTTGTGTCGCATTGTTGATCTTCTTTGCGGGGCGGTGGTCGGCGCGCGTGGCTGATCGCCCGGCATGCTGGTCTGCCGGCTGCTCCGAGGTTTGGATGGCAGGGACCGAGGGGTGCTGGGTTAGGTCGCGGGGACGGGCATGGCGTGCAGTCGAAGGAACGCGGCGGCGAGGACGTGGGCCCAGCGCCAGGTTCGGTCGATCTTGAGCCGGATGCGGCGGC
>DASXSF010000137.1:0-43158 GCA_036506155.1 Jatrophihabitantaceae bacterium | reverse complement strand
TACCTGCGCGGGCGTATGGCGCGGGCGAACGACGACGCCTGGGGCAGCATGGTGCGCGTCGCCCGCGACTTCCCGCAGCTGGTCGACGAAGTCTTCGACCTCGTCTCGCGGAAGGGACCGATCCGGGCCGGCGACACCGGCATACCGCGCGCGGATCCGCGGCCCGGGCATATGTGGAACTGGCACGACGGCAAGGTGGCGCTCGAGTACCTGTTCTGGTCCGGGCGTATCACCGCGGCCCGGCGCGTCAACTTCGAGCGGCACTACGACCTGCCCGAGCGGGTGCTGCCGGGCGAGATCATCGCCGCGCCCACCCCGTCAGTCGAACAGGCGCAGCGTGAGCTGGTCCGCATCGCCGCCCGTGGCATGGGCGTGGCGACCGAGCCCGATCTCGGGGACTACTTCCGACTGCCGCGCGGCGAATCGAAGCAGCGCGTGGCCGAGCTGGTCGAGGCGGGCGAGCTGATCCCGGTGACTGTCGACGGGTGGCGGGCCCCGGCCTACCTCTGGCCCGAGGCGCGCCGCCCGCGCCGCATGGCGTGCCGGGCGCTGCTCAGTCCGTTCGACTCGCTGATCTGGTTCCGCGACCGAACTGAGCGCCTCTTCGGTTTCCGCTACCGCATCGAGATTTACACCCCGGCTGCCAAACGGCAGTACGGCTACTACGTGCTCCCTTTCCTGCTCGGCGACTCACTGGTCGCCCGAGTGGACCTGAAATCCGACCGGCGGGCGGGCGTGTTGCGGGTGCAGGCGGCGTTCGCCGAACCGGGCGTCGACGTTCTGTACGTCGCCGCGGAGCTCGCGGCCGAGTTGGCGACCATCGCGAAGTGGCTCGAGCTGGACGGTGTCGTCGTGGGCGAGCGAGGCGACCTCGCCGCCCCGCTCACCCACGCCGTGGCGTCCTAGGCAGCATCCGGCATCGGATCGGCACGGAAGATCCGTACGTCACCACTGCCGGTGCGCGCCTTGATCGTGATCGCGCGCGCGGTGTCGGCCGGGGGAGCGTCCTCGACAGCGACGTCCGACCGGAGCTGGCCGGCGCCGGTGATGACGTCGAGGCGGGCCGGCTGCCCGCGGCGCAGCCCTACGGACAGCCCGCCGGACCCACTGGTGAAGTCCACGTCGCCACCGGCGGCGCCGATCGTTGCCTGCCCGGTCCCGGTGCGCATCCGGACGCGGCCGCCGGCATTCCCGACCTCGAGGCTGCCGCTGCCGCAGCCGACTTCGATCGATCCCGCGACCTCGCCGAACGTGATGCTGCCGGAGCCGGCGCGGACCACAACCGATCCGGTTACCCGCCGGGCGCGTGCCGGGCCGCTGCCATAGCGCAGCCGCAGGTCACCGTCGACGTCGTCGATCTCCGTGGTGGTGGAGCCGGACATGATGTCGGTCGTACCGGCTTGCCCCTTCACCACGACGTCCGCACCCCAGCTCGCGATCTTGACCGGGGTGCCGGCCGGCACGGTGATGTCGGCGTCGACGGCATCCCGCTCGCCGAACCGGCCGGCGAACACCGGAAGGTCGAACAGGGGGCCGCGTGGCTTCGGGCCGTGCACGACCAGGGTCGAACCCGAAAGCTCGACGGTCGTCCGCTCGACGTAGTCGGATTTGGCGTCGCGGGCCGTCAGGACGACCTTCGCTTCAGTGACGCCGTCATCGGCGTGCACCGTGATCGTGCCCATGCCGAGCCGGCAGGACAGCTGGATCGGGCCGGAGAGGGGAAACGACGTGGTGGTCACTGGATCTCCATTCGAGCGTGGGGATTGATCGTCATCCGGTCACCCAGCCGGTCACGCGCTGGGTGCCGCGGCCGTGCCCGCCCCAGCCGGGACCGCGCCAGCCCGGACCGGGCCAGCCACCCGGGCCGGGCCAGCCGCCCGGACCGGCGGGGCCGGTGAGCATCGCGTTGGCGGCGCGGACCAGCCAGGTGTTGACCGACACGCCGTCGCGAGACGCGGCTTGCTCGATGTCGGCCTTGAGCCGCTCGGACAGGCGCAGCGAAATGCGTGCGGTGGTGTCGCCCTCGTCGGGCGGCGGCTCGGTCGGGGCGCTCGGCGCCTGCGCGACGTCGACGCGGATCTCGTCGCCGTCGACCGCCACCGTTACGGCCGGCCCGCCGTGCGTCTCGAGCAGGGCTGCGCTGATCTCACCGGCTGCTGCGGAGACGGCAGCGAGCAGCGCCAGTCGCACGGAAGCGTCCACCGCGCCTGCGAGCGATGCCGCGATCTGCTGAGTTCGTTCATCGCCGAGTGCGGCCGCCGCGCGGATCTGGTCATGGACTTGCTCGACATAGTCGTTGACATGCATGATGCCACTATGACATCACCGTTGACGTCATCGCAACTGCGAAGAGATGTCATGGCGTTGCAACTGCTGGGATCGCTGCTCAGCAGCGCCGAGGCGGCGCGTCGCGAGACCGCGGCCGACGCGCCGGCCGATACGCTGACTGATCGAGCGTCCGCACCGTCTGGGAGTACACCCGTGGTTGAAAGCGTTCCGTTGCACGTACAGGTGATCGCCTGGACGCACTTCGAGCCCCCGGCCGATGTCGCGTGGGAGACCGATGCGGACGGCGGCCAGGCGCTGGCCGAGTTCGCCGGCCGCGCCTGCTACCAGTCGTGGAAGAAGCCCAATCCGGCGACCGCAACAAATCGCGGGTATCTACGGCACATCCTCGAGGTCGGCCACCTCTCAGTGCTCGAACACGGCACCGTGACCATGTACTTCACTGGCGTCTCGCGCTCACTCACCCACGAGCTGATCCGGCACCGCCACTTCTCGTATTCGCAGCTGTCCCAGCGCTACGTGCCCGAGCGCGATGCGGCGATGGTGGAGCCCGAGGTGATCGCTGAAGACCCCGAGCTGCACGCCAAGTTCGTCGCGGCGAGCGACGCGGCGGTGCGCGCCTACACCGAGCTGCTCGAGGGCCTCGAGAAGAAGTTCGCCGACATCGAACAAGCGACGCTGCGGCGCAAGCAGGCGCGGCAGGCGGCCCGGGCCGTGCTGCCGAATGCGACCGAAACGCGCATCGTCGTCACCGGCAACTACCGCGCCTGGCGGCACTTCATCGCGATGCGGGCGTCCGAGCATGCCGACGTCGAGATCCGCGCCCTCGCCGTAGCGTGCCTACGAGAGCTGCAACTCGTCGCCCCGAACGTCTTCGCCGACTTCGAGGTCGGCCGGTTGCCCGACGGCACGGAGGTGGCGTCGTCGCCGCTTGTCGCCGAAGGTTGACCTGAAGTCGGCTTCAGCTCTTAACGTCCCTGACGTGTACGCGATACGACAGTACGAATTCGGCGCGCCCACGGCGCTGCGCTATGAGCGGATGCCGGACCCGGCGCCCGGGGACGGGCAGGTCCGCGTCGACGTTCGAGCGGCCGGCGTACACCTGATCGACACGATGATCCGCCGCGGCGCGACAGGCGGGCCGTTCGCATTGCCGGCGCTGCCGATGACGCCTGGGCGCGAGGTGGCCGGCGCTGTCGATGCTGTAGGCGCCGGCGTCGAGCCGGACTGGCTCGGACGCCGGGTGGTCGTGCATCTCGGACAGGCGAGCGGCGGCTACGCGGAGTTCGCGCTCGCGTCGGCAGACAGGCTGCACACCATCCCGGACGGGATGCCTGCGGAGATGGCAGTCGCGATGATCGGCACCGGGCGCACCGCGGTCGGCGTGCTCCATCGTGCGGCGCTCACCGCCGACGACGTCGTGATCGTGACCGCGGCCGCGGGCGGCCTGGGCAGCCTGTTCGTACAGGAGGCGACTGCGCTCGGCGCGACCGTGGTGGCACTGGCCGGCAATGCGCGCAAGGTCGCGCAGGCACGCTCACTCGGCGCCGGCATCGCGGTCGACTATCAGGATCCCGACTGGGCGGCCGCGGTCCGCGCCGCGCTGGGCGACCGCACCGCGACTGTGGCATTTGACGGGGTCGGCGGCCCGGTCGGACGTGCCGTGTTCGAACTGCTCGGCAGCGGCGGGAGGCTGGCACGTTTCGGGTGGTCCTCCGGGGCGCCCGCCCACATCGATGCCGAGGAATTCGTCGCGCGCGGCGTCACCGATGTGCCGCTACGGATTCCGCAGCGTCCGGACGGACTGCGCCGGCTGGAGTCCGTCGCGCTGGACAAGGCGGCTCGCGGCGCCTGGCAGGTGCGCACCGAAGCGTTCGGGCTTGCGCGAGCGAGCGCGGCGCACGAAGCCCTGGAGGGCCGCGCGACGACGGGCAAGGTCGTCCTGGTTCGCTGAACGGCATGACCCGACGCGGGCTCTTCGCCGGGCTCGCCACCGTGGACCTCGTCCACACGCTCGAGCGGCCGCTCGGCGCGGACCAGAAGACCGTCGCGCTGCGCCAGGACACCGCCGCCGGGGGCCCCGCCGCGAACGCGGCCGTCACGTTCACGGCGCTCGGCGGGGACGCCGTGCTCGTCACGGCGCTCGGCGCTCATCCGTTGGCCCGGTTCGCAGCCGCCGAGCTCGCGTCTCAGGCCGTACGCGTGGTCGATGCCACACCCGACGCCACGGATCCGCCGGCGGTGTCGGCCGTTCGCGTGGTGGCAGGCACAGGTGAGCGCAGCGTCTCGTCGGTGAACGCGGCGTTCCTGCAGGCGATCCCACCAGCCGAGATCACCGAACTTGTTGCCGCCGCCCACGTCGTGCTGGTCGACGGGCATCATCCGCAGTTGGCGTTCGCCGCAGCGCGTGCGGCCCGCGCGGCGGACGTACCGGTGCTGCTCGACGCCGGCAGCTGGAAGCCGGTGCTCGCCGAGCTGCTCCCGCTCGCGGCTGCGGCGATCTGCTCCGCGGAGTTCGCCGCCGTGTCCACTGTGGAGGCGGTCCATGCTCTCGGAGTGCGATGGGTGGCGGTCACCCACGGCGCCGAGCCGATCGAGTGGTCGACCGGCGACAGCTCGGGCGTCATCGCCGTTCCGAAGGTGCCGGCCCGCGACACGCTCGGCGCCGGTGATGCGTTCCACGGCGCTGCCGCATTCGCCCTTGCGGGGAAAGGGAGCTGGCCTGAATGCTTGCGCTTCGCCGCCGAAGTGGCCGCCGTGCGCGTTCAGCATCCGGGGCCGCGCAGCTGGCTCGCGCAGCTGTCAGCCCTGCGACAGGCGTGACATCTGAGGGCCGGCGTTTGTGCCTTCTCCCGTGTCAGCGCGTCGATGCGGAATGGTGCTGTGGACACATCGGCGGCGGTAGCGTGGTCACATGCCGAGCATCGATGCCCGCCACCCCTTCGGGCGGCTGATCACCGCCATGGTCACCCCATTCCGCGCGAGCGGTGACCTCGACCTCGACAAGGCCGTGGAGCTTGCCGCGTACCTCGTCGATGAGCAACGCAACGATGCACTGGTGATCAATGGGACGGGTGGCGAGGCACCGACGACCACCGACGCCGAGAAGGGCGACCTGGTGCGCGCCGTCGCAGACGCCGTGAGCGATCGCGCTCGTGTCGTAGCCGGTGTCGGCACATTCGACACCGCGCACACGATCCACCTTGGGGAGCAAGCTGCAAAGTCAGGCGCGCACGGTCTGCTCGTCGTGACTCCGTACTACTCCAAGCCGCCGCAGGCCGGTCTGCTCGCACACTTCCGGGCCATTGCCGACGCCACCGAGTTGCCCGTCTTGCTGTACGACGTCCCGGCCCGTACCGGCCAGGCGATCGCAACCGACACGATCCTGCGCCTCGCCGAGCACCCGCGCATCGTCGGCGTGAAGGACGCCAAGGGCGCCCTCGCCGCCAGCGCGGAGGTGCTCGCAAAGACCGAGCTCGCCTACTACTCCGGCAATGACGCGGAGACCCTGCCGCTGCTGTCGGTGGGAGCGGTAGGTGTCGTGGGGACGTCGACGCACTTCAGTGGTCCGGGCACGCTGGCGATGATCGAGGCGTACGAGCGCGGTGACGTCGCTGAGGCGCTGCGGTGGCACCGCCAACTGCTGCCGATCTACACGGGCATCTTCCGTACCCAGGGCAGCATCCTTGTCAAGGCCGGGCTGGCGCTACGCGGCCGGCCGGTCGGCCCGGTCCGGCCGCCCTTAGTGGATGCGACCGAGAGCGAGATCGCCCAGCTGCGCGATGACCTGGCCGCGGCCGGACTCTGACTCGGTGTCCGCGTTTCCTGCCGGGTAACCGTCGACCGCAGCGTTAGGGTCCTAGCGACGAGCGAGCAACCGCACGGTCGCGTCAGGACCGAGAGGCGCAACTCGTCGCAACGATGAGCGCTTGCGGAAGAGCAGGAGTGCCGTGGCCGCAACGAAGACCCGCGCAGGGACGAGGCGGACGCCGGGGGGCCGCTCCCGGTCCCATCGCCCGGGGCTGTTCCCCGCGCTCGGACGCGGCATCGCCGCACTGTGGTGGGCGCTTGCCGTGATGGTCGGCGGGCTGGCCCGAGCGGTGGGGCGCAATGCGGCGACGGCCCGCGACCTCGACCCCGAGCATCGGCGCGACGGCGCGGCGCTCGGCGTGATCGTCCTCGGCGCCATCGCCGCGATCGCCGCCTGGGCACACGGGGCGGGCCCGGGCGGACGAGCCATTACCGCGCTGTTCCGGATCCTGATCGGCAACGCGGCCGTCGTGCTGCCGATCTTGCTCGTGGGCATCGGCGTGCACATGTTGCGCCAGGCCCCGCAGCCGGAAAGCCGCGGCCGGGTTCTCGTCGGATCGCTCGCGCTCGGTCTGGCGCTGCTGGGCTTGCTCGACCTGTGGGCGGACTCTCCGACAAGCGCTCACGGCCGCTCGCACGCCGGTGGGCTGATCGGGGCGGGTGTGGCGGCGCCGCTGCGGCACGGGCTGTCCGCGGTGATCGCGGTGCCGCTGCTTTTCGTACTCGGCGCATTCGGCGTCCTCGTGGTGACCGCAACGCCGATCAGCCAGTTGGCACAGCACGTCCGCGCGCTGTTCGGACGTAGACCGGCGGACGCGCCGGCGAACCGCGGTGACGTCGTGGCCGACGCCGCCACGTCCGTGCTGCCGGACCTGGACGAGCAGCCCTCGCCCGAGGTGCCGGCCCGGCCGCGCAAGCCCCGTATCGCCAAGCCCAGGCAGCAGCCCGAGGACGAACCGCCGCCGGTAAGCGCGCCCGTCCAACTCGAACTGAGCAGCGGCGGTGCCTACACGCTGCCATCGCTGAAGGACCTCAGCTCCGGCAGCCGCCACGTCGCGCACACGAAGGCGAACGACGAGGTGATCGCGGCGCTCCAGCAAGTGTTCGAGGAGTTCGGCGTCGACTGCGCGGTCGCGGGCTTCAGGCGCGGGCCGACCGTCACTCGCTACGAGATCGAACTCGGGCCTGGCGTCAAGGTCGAGCGCATCATCCAGCTCACTCGCAACATCGCGTATGCGGTCAAGAGCCCGGACGTGCGGATCATCAGCCCCATCCCGGGAAAGAGCGCGGTCGGGGTCGAAATCCCGAACGCCGACCCCGAGATCGTCATGCTCGGCGATGCGCTGCGCTCGCCTGTCGCGCAGCGCGATCACCATCCGCTGCTCGTCGCGCTCGGCAAGGACGTCGAAGGCGGCTTCGTCGTGGCCACCCTGACGAAGATGCCGCACCTGCTGGTCGCCGGCGCCACCGGGGCCGGCAAGTCCAGCTGCATCAACTCGCTGATCCTGTCGGTGCTCACCCGGGCGACACCGGAGCAGGTCCGGATGGTGCTCATCGACCCGAAGCGGGTCGAGTTCGCCGCCTACCAGGGCATTGCCCACCTCGTCACGCCGGTGATCACGAACCCCAAGAAGGCCGCCGATGCGCTCACTTGGGTGGTGCGCGAGATGGACCTGCGCTATGAGGACATGGAGGCCTCGGGGGTACGGCACATCGACGATTTCAACCGCAAGGTGGCATCCGGCGAGCTGGTAGCGCCACCGGGTTCTGAACGCGTGTACACGACGTACCCGTATCTGCTCGTGATCGTCGACGAACTGGCGGACCTGATGATGATCGCACCACGCGACGTCGAGGACGCCGTCGTGCGTATCACGCAGCTGGCCCGGGCCGCCGGCATTCACCTGATCATCGCCACGCAGCGTCCGTCCGTAGATGTGGTCACCGGATTGATCAAGGCGAACATGCCGTCCCGGCTGGCGTTCAAGACGGCGTCGGTCACCGACTCGCGGGTGATCCTCGACCAGCCCGGCGCCGAACGGCTGCTGGGAAAGGGCGACGGGCTGTTCCTACCGATGGGCGCGTCCAAGCCGGCGCGCATCCAGGGCGCGTACGTCACCGACCCGGAGATTCGCAAGATCGTCGAGCACTGCAAAGGTCAGCTACAGCCTGCCTACCGTGACGATGTCACCGCTCCCCAGGCGGCGAAGAAGGAGATCGACGAGGACATCGGCGACGACCTCGACCTGTTCCTGTCCGCCGTCGAGCTGGTCGTCTCGACCCAATTCGGATCGACGTCCATGCTGCAGCGCAAGCTGCGCGTGGGCTTCGCCAAGGCGGGGCGGCTGATGGATCTGATGGAGTCACGGGGCATCGTCGGCCCGTCGGAGGGCTCCAAGGCCCGTGACGTGCTGGTGGTGCCGGACGAGCTCAGCGGGCTGCTCTACGCGCTTCGCAACGGCGGCAGCGCCGACGACCTGGTCGAGGCCGAGGAGGCCTGACACGCCGCGACCCGCGTCGTGGTGGACGCGGATCGGCTCTCGTGGACTTACGGTCGGTGCCGTGGGACGTAGAACATCCGCTGCCATGAAGGGCGGGCACGCGCGCCGAGGTGATGGCGGCCCACCTGCTTCGAACCGGGCTCTGCCGCCGCACCCGGCCAGCGCAGGACGCGGGTTACCCCCGTCCGCTGTACTGCGCTCATGTAGAGATCACCTCCGCTGCGCGCACCGTAACCGGTGAGGCCGGTGTGACCGATGAGGCGCGCGGGAATGGTGGCGTGTCGTTACCTACAGATACAGGATCATCCGGGTGTTGCCGAGCGTGTTGGGTTTGACGAACTCGAGGCCCAGAAACTCGGCGATGCCCGCGTCGTACGAGCGGCGCAGCGCGTCGTAGGTGTCGGCGTCGACCGGGGCGCCGTCGATCTCGGCGAAACCGTGCCGCGCGAAGAAGTCCGTATGGAACGTCAACGCGAACAGGCGGGATAAGCCCAGCTCCCGCGCCGCGTCGATCAGCTCCTGCAGCAGCCGCTCACCGATGCGCTTGCCGAGGTGATCCGGGTGTACAGCCAGGGTGCGCACCTCGCCGAGGTCGGCCCACAGCACGTGCAGCGCACCGCAGCCGACCACCGTCCCGTCGAGCTCGGCCACGCGGAAGTCGGGCACGTCCTCGTAGAGTGTGACCAGCTCCTTGGCCAGCAGCTTGCGCCCGGAGCCGGCGTATATATCGACAAGAGCCTTGATCGCCGGGACATCCGGCGTGCGGGCACGGCGCACGACGAGGCTCACCCGGTGGACGTTAGTGGCTCAGCAGTGCAGCCCGGGCAGCCGGTCGACGTGCAGGATCGCCGTGCGGAGCGAATCGGCTGCGAACACACCATTGCCTGAGTGCACGAGGTGGACCAGGTCAACCAGCACCACTGCCCCGGTACGGGAGTCGACGATCCGGCCGACGTAGGGATCTGTGTCGAGGCTGACGAGGATGTACGGGCCGGCGACGCCCTGCAGCGTCACGCCGGCGTTCCGGCCGGCAACGCCGGACACGATAACGGTCTGCTTCGTGGCCGCGCTGTACCACGCGATGTCGCTGCCCGAAAGCCATGCATACGTCGTTTCGTCGCTGACCAGGCCTCGATGGGTGCCAGGCCGCCCGGGCACCTGGTCCGGCCGCGAGCCGGCGAGCGGATGCGTGACGTTCTGCGCGTCGGTCCAGGCGACGCCGGTGGGGGAGCCGAGCAGGCCGTGCGCTCTGCCGGCCACGACGGTCCGCGTCTGCCGGGTGGGGATGTCGTGGTCGACAACGCGGCCCGATTCCGTCCAGTACAGGTGATCGCTGAACAAGGCCCAGCCATCGACGTGGTTGCCGGCGCCGAGCGGAATGCGCTCGGCCAGGTGCAGTGTGGCGCGGTCGATGACGTCGAGTTCGGCCACCGATTGACTGTTGATCGCGGCGGACGAGATGGGCAGGACTATCCACTTGCGATCTATCAGCGAGAACTCCACGATGCCCCTGCCGAGTTCCGGCCGCTCGTCAACCATCCGCGTTGACCCGTCCGGTGCTATCAGCACGGTCTGCTGGGTCGTTCCCACACCGCGCCGCACGAGGATCGCCCCGTCAGGGGCACCACCCAAGATCATCTGGCTGGGTAGCGTTCCCGCGTCGATCGCACGTTGCCACTGCTGAGGCAGCACGGTCGTGCACGCCGTGCGCGTAACCGTGACCGGCGTGGCCGGGCGGTGCCGGTCGGATGCGACGTGACGGATCGTGAGGACAACGCCGATGACGGCGAGGACGGCCACGACCGCGGCCGCGATCGGCCACCACACAACGCCTCGGCCGGCACGGTGCGGCGCGAGCACCTCCTCCTCGGGCGGCCATCCCGGCCCGGCGTCGATCGTGGCGGCGTGTCGCGCGAGAGACCTGCGCACCTCGGCCTCGAGTTGCTCCTGGTTCATGGCTGGTGTTCCTCTGCGTCCGTGGCGAGCGCCGGATGTTCGCGCAGCGCAGCGAAGGCACGTGCAGCCAAGCTGCGCACCGTCCCTTCCCGGCAGCCCATGGTCTGCGCGATCTCGGCATCGGACAGGTCGACGTAGTAGCGCAGGACGAGCACCGCGCGTTGCCGCTGCGGGAGCGTGGCGAGCACCCGCCACACGGCATCCTGGTCGGTGGAGTCGGCCGGCGGCAGCGGTCGATCCGGCACGATGTCGGTGATCAGCTCAGCACTCGACAGCCGGCGCAACCTGCTCACGTATCCGTTAGTGATCGTCTTGCGGGCGTAAGCCAGTGGTGCGCCTAGCGGCAGGGTCTCGCCGAATCGGCGATACAGGGCGAGCAAACAGTCCTGCACCAGATCCTGGGCAAGCTGCCGATCACCGGTCAGCACATACGCGAACCGGGTAAGGCCGATCGAGTGCTCGCGCGCGAACCCCGTCAGCGTCACGGTGCCTGCGTCCACGGCATCCCTCCGCGCGTCGATCGGCGCTCCTGTGCGGGTCACATTGGACTGGACGCGGTGGCGGCGGCAATCCGCTGCACCGGCGCGCGGGTACCCTGCGAAGGTGCCCACCGCCGCGTTGATCACCCTGGGGTGTGCGCGCAACGAGGTCGACTCCGAGGAGCTGGCTGCCCGCCTGGACGCCACGGGCTGGGCGCTCGGCGACGCCGACGCGGCCGACGTGATCGTGATCAACACGTGCGGCTTCGTCGACTCGGCGAAGAAAGACTCCATCGACACGGTCCTGGGTGCCGCGGACACGGGCAAGAAGGTGGTCGCGGTGGGCTGCCTCGCCGAGAGGTACGGTGCCGAGCTCGCCGAGTCGCTGCCGGAGGCGGACGCGGTCCTGGGCTTCGACTCCTACGCGGACATCGCCGCGCGGCTCGACGACGTCGTCGCCGGTCGGGCGGTCCGCCCGCACACCCCGCGCGATCGGCGCACCTTGCTGCCGGTGACGCCCGCACACCGCCCGGCTGCCGTTGCCGACGTTGCGGTGCCGGGACACGCCTGGGTGCCGAGTGCCCGCCGCCGTCTTTCCGATGCTCCGGTCGCGTACGTCAAGCTCGCGTCCGGGTGCGACCGGCGCTGCTCGTTCTGTGCGATCCCGTCGTTTCGCGGCGCGTTCGTGTCGCGTCCGCCGAGCGAGGTGCTCACCGAGGCGCGCTGGCTGGCCGCGACGGGAGCCCGCGAGCTCGTGCTCGTCAGCGAGAACTCCACGTCCTACGGCAAGGATTTCGGCGATCTACGCGCGCTCGAGACACTGCTGCCGCAGCTCGCCCGCCTGGACGGTGTCGAGCGGATACGCGTGTCGTACCTGCAGCCGGCCGAGCTACGACCGTCGCTCGTCGAGGTGATCGCGACCACGCCCGGGGTGGCCGCCTACTTCGACCTCTCGTTCCAACACGCCAGTGCCCCCGTGCTGCGCAGGATGAAGCGGTTCGGCTCCACTGAGGCGTTCCTGGGGTTGCTGGCCGGGGCGCGAGCGCTCGCCCCCGACCTCGGCGCGCGCAGCAACGTGATCGTCGGCTTTCCGGGCGAGACCGAGGCCGACGTCGCCGAGCTCGAGCGCTTCCTCGCACTCGCCGACCTCGACGCCATCGGGGTATTCGGCTACTCCGACGAGGAGGGGACGGCTGCGGCCGACTTCGACGGCAAGCTCGATCCGGACGAGGTGGCGGCTCGCGTCGAGCATGTCGCGACACTTGTGGACGAGCTCGTAGCGCAGCGGGCGGCCGGGCGCATCGGCGAGACGGTGGAGGTGCTGATCGAGCAGGCGAGCGTCGGCCGCGCCGCTCATCAGGGTCCCGACGACGGCGTCACCGAGGTTCCCGGTGCGCGCCCCGGTGATCTGGTCAGCGCGGCCGTCGCAGGCACCGACGGCGTCGATCTGACCGCGGTCCCGTGCCGGTGAAGGCCGCTGCGTTGGCCGATGACCCGATCGCCGAAGCGCCCAGCCCTGTCTCGGCGTGGAACGTTGCCAACGCGCTGACCGTGCTGCGGCTGTTGCTCGTACCGGTCTTCGCCGTTCTGCTGTTCCACGACGACGGCCAAGAGACGGTCTGGCGCATCTGGGCGTGCGTGGTCTTCGTCCTCGCCTCCGTCACCGACCGGCTCGACGGCGAGCTGGCCCGCAAGCGGGGCCTGGTCACCGAGTTCGGAAAGCTTGCCGACCCCATCGCGGATAAGGCGCTGGTGGGGACGGCACTGGTGGGGCTGTCCGCGCTCGGCGAGCTGCCCTGGTGGGTGACGGTGGTGATCCTCATCCGTGAGGTCGGGGTGACCTTGCTGCGGTTCTGGGTGATCCGGCACGGAGTCATGCCGGCAAGCCGCGGCGGCAAGGTCAAGACGCTGCTGCAGGGTGTCGCGATCGGGCTCTACGTCCTGCCGTTGTCCGGCTGGCTGCACGAGGTGGCGGTCGTTGTGATGGGGGCCGCCGTCGTCATGGCGTTGATCACCGGCGTCGACTATGTGGCCCGGGCATTGCGGCTGCGCCGGACCACACGGGCGGCGACATGAGCGACCATGCGGTCGAGCTGGCCCGGCTGCACGCCGACCTGCGCGAACTCGGCGCCACGGTGGCGATTGCCGAGTCGCTCACCGGCGGGCTGCTCACCGCGGCGCTGACAGCCACAGCCGGCGCAAGCCTGACCGTCCGCGGTGGCCTCGTCGTGTACGCCACCGAGCTGAAGGCAGACCTCGCCGGGGTGCCGGCCCGGCTGTTGGACGCGCGCGGCGCCGTCGACCCGGATGTCGCGCTCGCACTGGCTCGCGGGGCCCGCACCCGGCTCGGCGCAACGTACGGCCTCGGCGTCACCGGCGTGGCCGGACCCGACCCGCAGGACGGCAAAGCGGTCGGCACCGTGTTCCTGGCGCTCGTGGGCCCGGCCGACGAGACGGTCGCCGAGCGCAACTTCGGCGGCGATCGCGCCGCGATCCGTGCCGCCGCCGTCGAGGCCATGCTGGACATCCTCAAAAGGGAATGCGCCGCCGCGATTACAGCGTTACGTTCGCTGTGAGCGGAGAACCAAGGCCAGAGACGTGGCTGTCCGCAGCGGCAGGTAACGTGATTTGCATCCGGCGGCGCTCACGCCGGATCGAATCGTGAAGGGGGTTTCCCACCATGGCTGTACTACGACAAGTGGTTGGCGAGACCCTCCGTGGGCTGCGGTTACGCCAGCGGCGCACGCTACGCGAGGTTTCGTCCAGTGCGCGGGTGAGTCTCGGGTATCTGTCCGAGGTCGAGCGCGGGCAGAAGGAGCCGTCGTCCGAACTGCTCGCCGCGATCTGCGGCGCCCTCGACGTGGAACTGTCTGAGCTGTTCCGTGAGGTTACCGACACGCTGCGCCGCGAGGAGAAGCTTGCCGTGCGCCTCGGCCGCGCGCCGGGCACCGAGCACGCTCGGCTGAACCCGGCGCCCGAAGACTCGCGCGGACCCCAGGCGCGAGCGCTCGGACCGGTGGCCGCGTAGTCCCGCTCGGCCGGGCTCCTAGCGCGAGCGCGCATCGCGAGGATCCGCGCGTCAGCGCGGCGGTGCGTGTCCAACGCGGTAGCGTCCTCGGCATGGGCTCCGACCCGCTCATCGACACCCTTTTCCGTCCGACCGCAGCGCCACTCCAGGACGCATCCGCGGCGCCGGTACGGGTGACGGGCACCCGGACGCGGGCCGGCAATGCCATGAATCGCACCCGTGCTGCCTTGCTTGTAGGTGCCCGGCGTGCGGTTGAGGCAAGCGGGACGAAGATCACCATGGCACAGGTGGCCAGTGCGGCTGGAGTTGCGAAAGCCACGCTCTACAACCACTTCCGCACCCGCGAGGCAGTGCTGTCGGCGCTGCTCACGGACGAAATCGACCAGCTGATAGATCGGGTCGCGAGCCGTCCGCTGCCCGAAGCGCTGGACGCCGCGGCGACGGCGCTGTCCGAGCACCCGGTGCTGCGGGGGCTCGCGCGCCGCGAACCCGCTACCCTGACCGCGCTCGCCCGCGTCGATACCAATGCCGCGGGATGGCGGCGGTCCCGTGATGCCGTATTTGCGACTCTCGTCGAGGCCGAGCGCGGCGGTGCGGACCTCGTACTGCGCTGGCTCGCCTCACACGTTGTGTCGCCGTCGACACCGGACGTGATCGCCGCGGACGTGGAGGTGCTCGTCGCCGGCCTGCCCGGCGCTCCCGCTGGGGCGCGCGCAGCGTCTGCCTGAGCGACGGAACTTGCCGCACCGCCCGCACGTCGAGACGATGTAAGCAGCATGATGGGTTGATCAGTCCAGTTGTGAGCATGCGGAGGCGTCGACGATGGCCAAGCCCAATCCGTTCGTGCGGGCGTGGAAGTACTTCTCGGCATGGTTCGGCGCCAAAGTCGACGAGAAGGCTGACCCGAAGATCCAGATCCAGCAGGCGATCGCCGAGGCGCAGCAGCAGCACCAGGCGCTGACGCGGCAGGCCGCCAGCGTCATCGGTAATCAGCGGCAATTGGAGATGAAGCTCGACCGTCAGCTGGGCCAGGTCGAGACGCTGCAGGCCCAGGCGCGTCAGGCACTCGTACTCGCCGACCAGGCGCGCGCCAGCGGGGATGCGGAGAAGGCCGCGGATTTCGAGCAGACGGCGCAGGCGCTGGCGAACCAGCTTGTCTCCGCCGAGCAGTCGATCCAGGACCTCAAGTCGCTGCACGACCAGTCACTGCAGGCGGCCGCGCAGGCCCGCGAGGCGGTCAAGACCAACGAGATGCGGTTGGAGCAGCAGCTGGCCGAACGCACGAAGCTGCTCACCCAGCTCGAGCAGGCCAAGATGCAGGAAGCCGTGTCGAAGTCCTTGCAGCAGATGAGTGAGCTGGCGGCACCCTCTAACGTCCCGACGCTCGGCGAGGTCCGCGACAAGATCGAGCAGCGCTACTCGGTGGCGCTGGGCCAGGCCGAGCTGGCGCAGGACTCGGTGGCCGGCCGCAAGCTGGAGATAGAACGCGCGACCGTCAACCTCAAGGGGTCGGCGAGGCTGCAGGAGATTCGCGCCTCGCTAGACGCCGAGAAGGCCGGCACGTCCGGACCGCAAGCGGTGGAGGGCGGCGAGCGACCCGCGATCGGCTCGCAACCGCCCTCGACCTCGGCGCTTCCCAACGAGGCGAGCAAGGCGCCGGACCAGGCCTGACCCGGTCCCGGCCGTGGATTGCGCGGGCGCTCACCCTTCAGGCTGGCAGGTCGGGCACCAGAACGTATCGCGCTGGTAGGGCGGTGTGCCCTGTATAGCGTGGCGGATCGGCGTACGGCAGCGGTGGCAGGCCACGCCGGCGCGCCGGTACACCCAATGCTCGCGGCCGCGACCCGACAGGCCCGTGGTGGACTGCTCGGGATGGTCACGGTTGACGCGCATCAGCCGCTGGGCGGTCGTGACGAGGCGGCGCAGATCGGCCACGTCTGCGACCGGTGTCCACGGGTTGGTGCGCTCGACGAACAGCGCCTCGCACTTGTACAGGTTGCCGATGCCGGCAAGGTTGCGCTGGTCGAGCAACGCCTCGCCGACCGGCCGGTCGGTCTGTGCACCCAACCGCTCGACCGCCGTATCGGGATCCCAGTCCGGGCCGAGCAGATCCGGGCCGAGATGACCGACGAGTTGGTCCTCGTCCGCGGCACGCACGAGGCGCAGGTCGTGAACTCGGTAGCCCGCCGCGGTCCACGTGTCGTTGCCGATCAGTGCCCGAATCAGGTGCTCGGGCAATGCGCTCGGCCGGCGCCCGGTCGTGACGATGTGCCACGAGCCGTCCATGCGCAGGTGGTTATGCAGCGTGAGGCCGCCCTCGAATCGGATCAAGATGTGTTTTCCGCGCGCGACCACCTCCCGGACCGTGTCGCCCACCAGATCGCGCGTCGCGAGTTCGGGCACGCGCAGGTCGAATGTCGTGACAACCCGTCCCATGAGGGCGTCGTGCAGCCGCTTGGCGGTCAGCCACACTGTGTCCCCTTCTGGCATGGGTTCAGGCGCGCAGCCGTAGGCCACGTGGGGTCGGCCGGAAGCCGGCCGCCTCCAGCGCCTCGCCCAGCGGCGACGCGACGACGGCCGTGCCATCGGCTCGCTCGACGGAAAGCTTGCCGAGCGCACCGTCGCGGACGGCGAGTGCCAGGGCGTCGGCCGCCGGTTGCAGCATCGCCCCGTCGTCGCTGAAGCTGAGCAGCGTCCGGCCGCCGCGCTCGACGTACAGCACGCACCGCCCGCCGACCAGCACCACCAGCGCTCCGGCCTTTCGGGCCGGCTGGTGGCCGCGTCGGCCGTCGTCTTCTGCCGGACGTTCCGGCCAGGGCAGCGCCGCGCCGTAGGGATTGGCGGGGTCGGTGGCTGCGAGCACGAGCGCCGGGGCCGCGCTGTCGTCACGAGCCTGTACGCGCAGCCGGTCGACTGCGCCGGGGAGGGCGAACTGCGCGGCGCCCAGTCCCTCGACGAAGTAACCGCGTCGGGCACGGCCGGATTCTTCGGCCGCCTTGAGCACGGGATAGACCGCCGCAAAGCCACCGGGTAGCCGCTCGGCGCTGACCGCGCCCCGCGTGACCACACCGTGGCGGTCGAGCAGCGTTTCGGCCGCGGCCATGGCGCGACGGGTCGCGTCGAGCTCCCGGGCCGGCAGCCGCGACCACCGTCCGGCCATCCTCACCGGGGTGGCCGACGCTGGCCGGGCCGGCGTCAACCCCGCATAGCGGCCGTAGCGGGCACGCGGCGGACGGGGGCGCCGGGAGTGCGCGGTGCGCGTGCCGCCACCGAGCAGCGCGCGCAGTGGCGCGATCGTGTCGTTGGTGAGCCAGCCTGCCCAGACCAGATCCCATACCGCCTGCGCAAGGTCGGCATCGGTGGCATCGATGCGGTCGGCCAGCGGGCGGAAGAACAACGCCTGATCGCCGTCCAGAGCAGCGAGCAGTGCCTGATGGACCGAGCCCTCCGGCTGTGGCGCGGGCGCCGCGAGCAGCAGCGACGCCCCGTCGGCGGGAGCCAGCGCGATCCATCCGTCGTTGCCGGCCAGCGCCCCGCTGCCGGCCCATAGCACCTCGCCGGCCAGCGTCAGCTCGTCGAGCAGTGCAGGGGAGTAGCCGTCGACCCGGCTGGGCAGCACCAGCGATTCGAGCGCGCTGGCCGGCAACGGGACGCCGGCGAGTTGCTCCACGGCACGAAGCAGTCCGTCCGCGCCGCGCAGCCGCCGACCGGTGACGCCCTGCCATTCCGGCAGGAACCGGGCCAGCGCGTCGGCGGGCACCGGCTCGACCTCGCGGCGCAACGCCGCCAGCGAGCGCCGTCGGATCAGCCGCAGCACCTCGGCGTCGCACCACTCGGCACCGATGCCGCCGGGGCGGAATTCGCCCGAAAGCAGCCGGCCTGATGCGCGCAGCCGGTCCAAGGCGGCAGCGACCACTGCCGAACCGAGGCCGAGACGCGCCGCCACGTCGGCGGTGTGGAACGGGCCGTGCGTGCGGGCATAGCGCGCCACCAGATCACCCAGCGGGTCGCGCACCGGCTCGGTGAACGTCTCCGGAACACCAACCGGGAGGGCCGTGCCGAGCGCGTCACGGACCCGGCCTGCATCTTCGATCGCCAGCCAATGCTCATCGCCCGCAATGCGCACCCGTATCGCGCGCCGCTGCTCCTCCAGCGCCGCGAGGTCCTGGGGCGTCGCCCCGCGTGCCAGCGCCTCGGTGGTACTCAGGTCGCCGATCCCGCGCAGCAGGTCGTGCACGGCGTCGACGCCGTGAGCGCGCCGCTCGGGCGCCAGCCGCGACAGCTCCGCCTCTACAGCTGCGATTGCGTCGGCGTCGAGCAGCTCGCGCAGGTCCGTGGACCCGAGCAGCTCGGCGAGCAGGGCGTTGTCTAGCGACAGCGCCTGCGCGCGCCGTTCGGCCAACGGCGCGTCCCCTTCGTACAGGAACATGCCGACGTATCCGAACAGCAGCGACCGGGCGAACGGTGATGCTTCGCGGGTCTCGACCTCGACGAGGCGCACCGTCCGGGACGCCAGCTCGCGCATGAGCCCGGCCAGCCCCGGTACGTCGAAAACGTCCTGCAGGCATTCGCGCATCGCCTCGAGCGTGACCGGGAAGTCGCCGTACTCGCTCGCCACCTGCAGCAGTTGGTTAGCGCGCTGGCGCTGCTGCCACAGGGGGGTGCGCCGCCGTGGGTCGCGCCGGGGGAGCAGCAGCGAGCGGGCGGCGCACTCGCGGAACCGGGACGCGAACGCTGCCGAGCCACCCAGCTCGGCCGTTACTATCGCCTCGATCTCAGCTGCGTCGAACACCGCCAGGTCGGCACATGGGGGCTCCGCGTCGGTGTCGGGCAGGCGTACCACGATCCCGTCGTCGCTGTGCATCGACTGCACCTCGATGCCGTAGCGCTCACGCAGCCGCGCGCTGATCGCCAGCGCCCACGGCGCGTTCACCGGCGCACCGAACGGCGAGTGCACGACGAGGCGCCAGTCGCCGAGCTCGTCGTGGAACCGCTCGACCAGGACCGTGCGGTCGTCGGGCAGGGCCCCGGTGGCCTCGTGCTGCTCGCGAAGGTACGCGAGCAGGTTGGCAGCTCCCCATTCGTCGAGGCCGGCTGCCTCGGCCCGTTGCAGGGCGGCCTGCGCGTCCACAGTGGACACCTCTCGCATGAAGGCTCCGAGGGCGCGGCCTAGCTCGACCGGACGCCCGGGCGCGTCGCCCTTCCAGAACGGCATCCGGCCGATTTCGCCGGGCGCCGGCGTAACAAGCACGCGATCGTGGGTGATGTCCTCGATACGCCACGACGACGACCCGAGCAGGAACACATCGCCGACCCGGGACTCGTACACCATCTCCTCGTCGAGCTCGCCCACCCGCCGGCCCGGACCGTCCGCTCCGGCAAGGAACACGCCGAACAGGCCGCGGTCGGGGATTGTGCCGCCGCTCGTCACGGCCAGCCGCTGAGCGCCGGGCCGGGCGCGCAGAACCCCCGTGAGCCGGTCCCACACCAGCCGGGGTCGCAGCTCGGCGAAGGCGTCGGACGGGTAGCGCCCGGCCAGCATGTCGAGAACCGCCTCGAGGGCCGACCGAGGCAGCCCGGCGAACGCAGCCGCGCGACGCACGAGCGCCTCGACGTCGTCGACGGTCAGCTCGTCCATGGCGACCATCGACACGATGTGCTGAGCCAGGACGTCGAGCGGGTTGCGCGGGTAGCGCATCGCCTCGATGGCACCGTCGCGCATCCGCTCGGCGACGACCGCGCATTCGACGAGGTCGCCCCGGTACTTCGGAAAGATCACACCGCGTGACACCGCACCCACCTGATGCCCGGCGCGGCCGATGCGCTGCAGCCCGGACGCCACCGACGGGGGAGCCTCGACCTGCACGACCAGGTCGACGGCGCCCATGTCGATACCGAGCTCGAGTGACGACGTCGCCACGACCGCGGGCAGCCGGCCAGCCTTGAGCTCCTCCTCGACGAGGACCCGCTGCTCGCGCGACACGGAGCCGTGGTGGGCGCGTGCCACCACGATGTCGGCAGCCGGTGTGCCGAGGTCGGCGGACGGTGACCCTATGCCCGACTGCCCGATCGCCTGCGCCGGGTAGCGCTCAGGACGCTGCGGGGTGCCGGCGCGTTCGGACTCCAGTTCATTGAGCCGAGCGGTCAGCCGCTCTGCCAGGCGGCGCGAGTTGGCGAACACGATCGTGGATCGGTGCGCTTCGACCAGGTCGAGCACCCGTTCCTCGACGTGCGGCCAGATGGAGGTGCGCCGTTCCGCGCTGGCGGCGGCGCCGGTGAGGTCGCCGGTGGGCTCACCCAGTGCGGACATGTCCTCGATCGGCACGACCACCT
This sequence comes from Jatrophihabitantaceae bacterium, assembly GCA_036506155.1. Taxonomy (GTDB): domain Bacteria; phylum Actinomycetota; class Actinomycetes; order Mycobacteriales; family Jatrophihabitantaceae; genus DASXRA01. The sequence continues at coordinate 22,765 of DASXSF010000137.1, read as the reverse complement.
GCAGATCGAACGTCTTGGCGGCCGGCGGCTGAACGACGGCGACCGGGCGTCCGCCCGCCAGGAACGTCGCTACCTCGTCGACGGGGCGCACCGTCGCGGAGAGACCTATGCGCTGCGCCGGCGTGTCGAGCAGGGCGTCCAGGCGCTCCAGGGACAGCGCGAGATGAGCCCCGCGTTTCGTGGCGCAGACCGCATGCACCTCGTCGACGATGACCGTGTCGACACCGCGCAGTGCCTCGCGCGCCCCCGACGTGAGTAGCAGGAACAGCGACTCCGGCGTGGTGATCAGAATGTCGGCCGGCCGCCGGGCGAAAAGACGCCGTTCGTCCGCAGAGGTGTCGCCGGTGCGCATCGCCACCGTGACATCGGGCGACGGCAGCCCCAGCCGGGCCGCCGCTTGCCGGATGCCGGCCAGCGGCGAGCGCAGATTGCGCTCGATGTCGACCGCCAGCGCCTTGAGCGGACTGACGTAGAGGACGCGGCATCGGCGCAGCGGCTCGTCCGGCACCGGCAGCGCCGCGAGGCGGTCGAGCGACGAGAGGAACGCCGCGAGCGTCTTGCCCGATCCGGTCGGCGCTACGACCAGGGTGTGCTCGCCGCGGGCAATCGCGTCCCAGGCGCCCTCTTGCGCCGGCGTGGCCGCTGCGAAGGCGCCGTCGAACCACGCCTGGGTGGCCGGGGAGAAGCGGGACACGCCGTCCAGTCTGCCTCGCGCCTACGACAGTCGGAGCCGCTCGGTCAGCCGGGCCTTCGCAGCCGGCCAGTCGTCGTCGGTCATCGCATACTGCACCGAGTCGCGCCAGCTACCGTCCTTGCGGATGCGGTGCTTGCGCAGCACGCCCTCCCGGGTGGCACCGAGCCTTTCGATGGCGGCCTGGGAGCGCTCGTTGAATATGTCGGTGTGCCACACGACTCGGGCAGCGCCCAGGGTGTCGAAAGCATGGCCCATCATGAGCAGCTTCGACTCGGTGTTGTGGCCGGTACGCCACCACCTGCGTCCCAGCCAGGTATGTCCGATCGAGATCGTGCGTAACGCCGGGTCGACGTCGTAGTAGGACGTCGACCCGGCGAACTCGCCCGTGCCAGCGTCGATCTGTGCGTACGCGAATCGGTCTCCGCGAGCGCGCGCGGCGAGAGCGGCCAGGATCTGGTCACGCGCGTGCTCGACGGACTTCGGTGGCCAGACGGCCATCCAGCGGAACACCTCGTCGCTGTCCTGCTCGGACGCGATGAGGTAGCCCTCGGCGTGCTCGAGCGCGAGCGGTTCGAGGCGGATCTTCTGCCCGGCGAGGACGGGCAGTGCGTACCACAGATCGGTCACGCGCGTGATGGTGCCAACTGCGCCGCCGCTGCCGCGCGGGCCACTCCTACAGTGATGGATATGCGCCTGACGGACTTCTGGAACCGGATGGAGGAGCGCTTCGGCGCCACCTATGCCCGCAGCCTCGCCGCGGATTACCGGCTGCCGGCACTGGGCGCGACTGTTGACGAGGCCATCGCGGCAGGCGTCGAGACGAAGGACATTTGGCGCGCGGTGTGCGACGAGTTCGACATGCCGGCCCATCTTCGTTAATCCGCAAGGGGCGGGGCTCGGCACGTGCCTACGCGGAACAGCGCAACCCAACCGAGACTACGCAACCACCGGGCGATGAGCGCTCGCGCGAAGAGCCCGCCGGCCGCGACGCGGTCGCGCCGAAGGCGCGTGCGGAGATCCGGATCCACCCGAGCGCCAGCGAGCGGTGGAGACGGAGATCCGCGTCCGGCGGATGAAACGGCGTGTCGTGCGCATGCCTCGAACGAGTGTTCGCCTAGGCTGTGGATTGCCGGAACGCCGTCCACAACTTCGTCCAGCACGGCGAAATTGTCGGCGCCGGGCTCTAGCGTCTCGGCTGACAACTCGCGAACTAGTGAATGAGGTGGCCTGATGGCAGCAGGGTTCGACCGTGACAAGGCGCTCGACGTCGCCCTGACCCAGATCGACAAGCAGTTCGGCAAGGGATCGGTCATGCGTCTCGGCGAGCGGGCTGCAGCGCCGATCGAGGTGATCCCCACCGGGTCGATCGCGCTCGATGTCGCACTCGGCATCGGCGGCCTGCCACGCGGACGAGTCGTCGAGATATACGGACCGGAGAGTTCCGGCAAAACCACGGTGGCGCTGCATGCGGTGGCGAACGCTCAGGCTGCTGGCGGCGTTGCCGCGTTCATCGACGCCGAGCACGCCCTCGACCCCGACTATGCCCGCTCCCTGGGCGTCGACACCGACGGGTTGCTGGTCAGTCAGCCCGACACGGGTGAGCAGGCGCTCGAGATCGCCGACATGCTCATCCGTTCCGGGGCGCTGGACGTCATCGTCATCGACTCGGTCGCGGCGCTCGTGCCGCGCGCCGAGATCGAGGGCGAGATGGGTGACAGCCACGTCGGCCTCCAGGCCCGGCTGATGAGCCAGGCGCTACGCAAGATCACCGGCGCGCTCAACAACGCCGGCACCACGGCGATCTTCATCAACCAGCTCCGGGAGAAGGTCGGTGTCATGTTCGGCTCCCCGGAGACGACGTCTGGTGGCAAGGCGCTGAAGTTCTATGCGTCGGTCCGGCTGGACGTACGGCGCATCGAGACGCTCAAGGACGGCGGCGACGCGGTGGGCAACCGCACCCGGGTGAAGGTCGTCAAGAACAAGGTGGCCCCGCCGTTCAAGCAGGCCGAATTCGACATCGTATACGGGCACGGCATCAGCCGTGAGGGTTCGCTCATCGACGTGGGCGTCGAGCAAGGACTGATCAAGAAGTCCGGGGCCTGGTACACCTACGAGTCCGACCAGCTCGGCCAGGGCAAAGAGAACGTGCGCTCCTTCCTGCGCGACAACCCCGATCTCGCTGACGAGATCGAAAAGAGGATCAAGGAGAAGTTGGGTGTCGGAGCGCGCGTCGACAGCGAGACGACCCCGGTCGACGCGCTACCTGCCCCGGTGGATTTCTAGACCGGTATGACGAGCGACGAGCAGGACGCACCGGGTGATCCCGAGTCGGTTGCCCGGGCGATATGTCTGCGCCTGCTCGCGCAGCGGGCACGCACCGGGGCTGAATTGGCGCAGGCGCTGCGCCGGCGTGGCGTCCCCGACGAAGCGGCCGGCACGGTGCTGGACCGCTTCGCCGAGGTCGGGCTGGTCGATGACGACGCACTCGCACGAAATGTCGCACTTATCCAGCACGGCGAGCGTGGGCTGGCCGCGCGTGCGGTGGCCGTAAAGCTGCGACAGCGGGGATTTCCGGATTCAGCTGTCGAGGCGGCGCTTGGGCTAATCGACCCGGATAGCGAGCGTGAGGCCGCGCGGCAGCTCGCGGCGCGCAAGCTGCCGGCGCTGCGCGCCCTGCCGCCGGAGACACGCAGCCGGCGCTTGGTCGGCATGCTGGGCCGTCGCGGGTACTCGCTCGCGGTCGCAGTCGACGTGGTGCGGGACGTCATGGCTGGCGAACTTCCCCAGCACCTGGCAGACGACGTGGCCGGAGAGTGACCGGATGTTGCGTATCGGTGAACATTCGTGCGCGTCTTACTTGACCAGCCGGGGTCGGGATTCTTAACCTCGGGCTATCAGGAGAACGCACGGGCTCGTCACAGATGAGTCGTACATAGATCCCGATCGCAGCCTCGACAGGAAGGAATGATTGCAGCCTCGGTGACCTATCCGCCGTGAGTTGTTCATCTGGCGGTCTCGGGGGTCGGCGCACATGCGCCGTGGCTGACCGAGAGCGAGATGCCAGTGCACTCCTGATGCCCGACAGCCACGGCACAGGAGGCGAGATGCAAGGGGTTCTGTACGCGGCAATAGGTACGGTTTTCATCGTCGGGCTGTTTTTCGTCGATTCCTACCGTCGCCGTGGCTCCGCCCACGGGGGGCGCGTCGAGGCGGTTGACCGTGAGGCTGCGCTCGAGGAGACGACGGCCTATGCCGAGTCGGCCCGCAGAGTGGCCGAGGCGGAAGCATCCTCGATTCGGCAGTTGGCCCAGCACGAGGCCGACGCGCAGCGGCGAGCCGCCCAGGCGGAGATCGAGGCTCTGCGCCGAGCCGCCGAGTCCGACGCGGCGGGCGTGGCCGCTGCGGCCCAAGGCATCCGCAACAAGGCGGCGGCAGACGCCGACGAGGTGATCGCGCAGGCGCGTCGTTCCGCGGAAGCCGAGGTCGGCCGGCTCACCGCCGAGCTGCGCGAAGCCGAGCACGCGCTGGTCGCGCAGTCGCGGATCCTGGAGGAGACGCAGCAACGTCTTGATGCGCAGTCGACCCGGCTGGAGGCAGAGGAGGCCGAATTCGAACGCGCGGTACGCCAGTTCAGCGAGCGCGAGCGGGAACTGGAGGCGCTGGAGGAGCGGCTCACCGCGCAGGAGGCCGCGCTCGATCAGCGCGAGGCCGACCGCATTCGCGAAATGGAGCGCGTGGCCGGCCTTAGCGCCGAGGAGGCGAAGGCCGAGCTGCTCAGCGCCGTCGAGGCCGGCGCTCGGCGCGACGCGGCCGCACTCGTGCGCAGCATCGAGAGCGAGGCCCGCGCCGAGGGCACCGCCCGGGCCCGCTCGATCGTCGTCGAAGCCGTCCAGCGCGTTGCCAGTGACCAGACTGCCGAAACGGTGGTCAGCGTCCTGCACCTGCCCGGCGACGAGATGAAGGGTCGCATCATCGGGCGCGAGGGCCGCAACATCCGCGCGTTCGAGGCGGTCACGGGCGTCAACGTCATCATCGACGACACGCCGGAGGCGGTGCTCCTGTCGTGCTTCGACCCGGTGCGCCGCGAGGTCGGCCGGCTCACTCTCGAGAAGCTGATCCTCGATGGACGCATCCACCCGCACCGGATCGAGGAGGTGTACGAGGGCAGTAAGGCGGAGGTTGACGAGTTGTGCCTGCGGGCGGCCCGCGACGCGCTGGCCGAAGTCGGCATCTCCGATCTGGACGATCGGTTGCTACCGACGTTGGGCCGGCTGAGGTATCGGACCAGCTACGGGCAGAATGTCCTCGGCCACCTGCTCGAGACCGCGCATATCGCCGGGGTCATGGCCGCCGAGCTGGGCATCGAGCCCACGTTGATCAAGCGCTGCGCATTCCTGCATGACATCGGCAAGGCGCTCACGCACGAGGTCGAGGGCAGCCACGCGATCATCGGAGCCGACCTGCTGCGCAAATACGGCGAGAGCGAGGCGGTCGCCCACGCCGTCGAGGCACATCACAACGAGGTGCAACCGCGGACGATCGAGGCGGTGCTCACCCAGGCCTCGGACACGTGCTCGGCGGCCCGGCCAGGCGCGCGCCGCGAGTCACTCGAGACGTACGTCAAGCGCCTGGCCCGCATCGAGGAGATCGCCGGCGGCAAGGCCGGCGTCGAGAAGGTGTTCGCGATGCAGTCCGGCCGGGAGGTGCGCGTCATGGTGCTGCCCGCCGAGGTGGACGATCTGGCTGCCCAGGTCATCGCCCGCGAGATCGCCAAGCAGATCGAGGACGAGCTGACTTACCCCGGACAGATCCGAGTCACGGTGGTGCGCGAGACGCGCACGACCGAGGTGGCGCACTGACTCATCCCGCCTGCGCGGATCCGTGTCTGCACCGCTCGCTCCGCTCGGGTGCATCCCCGGCTCCGCACGCGCCTTCGGCGCGCCCGCGTCGCGGCGGCGGGCTCTTCGCGCGAGCGCTCATCGCCTGCGGGGCTGGGTCATTGGGTAATCGCCCGCCGCCGTGAGCCGCAGAGGCGCTCATCGCGCTAGTGGTTGCGTTAGGTCGTTTGCGGGCGGGAGCCGATTGTCAGTAGCTGCCGCGCTGGCTGGTGTGCCGGGGCGTCCGTGCCGCGCCAGCGCCGGTGCGACATGATGCCCGCATCGGCCACGAGGTGATGCGGCGCCGCGTAGGTGACGGTGGTCGTCACGATGTCGCCCGGATCCGCCGCGCCGGCCACGTGCACGAGCCGGCCGTCGCGGGCTCGCCCGGACACCCTGCCGGTCGCCTCGTCCTTGCGCCCCTCACCGACACTGACAAGGACCTCCATCGGCCGGCCGACGAGCTCCTTGTTGCCGGCCCAGGAAATCTCGTCCTGTAGCGCGATCAGTCGGTCGTAGCGCTCCTGCACGACGGCCTTCGGCACCTGGTCAGGCATCGTGGCGGCGGGGGTACCGGGCCGCTTCGAATACTGGAACGTGAACGCACCGGCGAAGCGGGCCTCTCGCACGACGGAAAGCGTCTCCTCGAAGTCGGCGTCGGTCTCGCCAGGGAAGCCCACGATGATGTCGGTGGTGATCGCCGCATCCGGCATCGCGGAGCGAACGTGGCCGATGATGTCGAGGTAGCGCGCCTGCCGGTAGGAGCGTCGCATCGCGCGCAGCACCGCATCCGATCCTGACTGGAGCGGCATATGCAGCTGCGGCATGACATTCCGCGTCTCCGTCATCGCCGCGATCACGTCGTCGGTGAAGTCGCGCGGATGCGGGCTCGTGAAGCGCACCCGCTCGAGACCGTCGATCGCACCGCAGGCGCGCAGCAGCTTGCCGAACGCGAGCCGGTCGCCGAACGAGCGGCCGTAGGAGTTGACGTTCTGGCCGAGCAGCGTGATCTCCACGACCCCCGACTCGACCAGCGCCCGGACCTCTGCGAGCACGTCGCCCGGGCGGCGGTCGGTCTCGCGCCCGCGCAACGACGGCACGATGCAGAACGTGCAAGTGTTGTCACACCCGACCGATACGGAAACCCAGGCGTTGTAAGGGGAATCTCTGCGCGATGGGAGGTCGGACGGGAAGTTCTGCAGCGTCTCGACGATCTCGATCTGAGCCTCGGCATTGTGCCTGGCGCGTTCGAGTAGGACCGGAAGTGCTGCCAGGTTATGGGTTCCGAAGACCACGTCGACCCACGGGGCGCGCTCCACGATCGTCCCACGGTCCTTCTGCGCCAGGCAGCCACCAACCGCGATCTGCATGCCGGGACGCCGCCTCTTCACGGGGTACAGGTGGCCGAGGTTGCCGTAGAGCCGGTTGTCGGCGTTCTCGCGCACCGCGCAGGTGTTGAACACCACGAGATCGACATCGTCGCCGCTGTCCGAGGACGCGCGCACGTAGCCCGCTTCCTCAAGCAGACCGGCCAGCCGCTCGGAGTCGTGGACGTTCATCTGGCACCCGTAGGTGCGGATCGAATAGGTGGGCATGACCCGTCGAGGATACGTGTGGTGCGTGATGCGCGATGCGATGTCTTGGCGGCCTGACGGCCCTCAGCCGCTCACTCCGGGATGAGCGCACGCCGCTGCGCGACCTCGGCCTCGGCCCGCGCGATGCGCGCCGCATCGCCGGAAGCCCTGGCTCGCTCAAGCTTCGCCTCCGCCTCGCCGAGGCGCGCCCGCAGCTCGGAGAGGAACGGGTTCGACTCAGCGTTGCCTCGCTGCCATTGCGCATCGACCGCGTCGCGCACCCGCTGCTCGGCAGCGCGCATGCGTTCGTCATTGCGGCGGATCGCCTCGCGCGGCACGTGGCCGACGTCGTCGTAGCGGCTCTGCAGCACGCGCAGCGTGGCCTGCGCCGCCTTGGGATCGTGCAGGTCGAGCGCTTCCGCCTCGGCGATGATCGCGTCTTTCCGGCGCTGGTTCTCGACCTGCTCGGCGTCGCGTTCGGCGAACGTCGCCGAACGGCGCGCGAAGAAGGCGTCCTGTGCGGCCCGGAAGCGTGCCCAGAGCTGTTCCTCGACGTCGCGCCCGGCGCGCCCTGCCGCTTTCCACTCGGTCATGAGGTCACGCATGGCGGCGGCGGTTTCTTTCCAGTCCGACGACTGGCCGAGCTCCTCGGCACGCTCGATCAGCTTCTCCTTGGCCTGCCGGGCGGCTCCGCGCTCGGCGTCGAGCTGCGCGAAGTGCTGGCCGCGCCGTTTGCTGAAGGCGTCGCGGGCGGCGGCGAACCGCTTCCAGAGAGCATCGTCCGTCCTCCGGTCGACGCCCTTGATCTGCTTCCACTCGTCGACGATTGCGCGCAGCCGGTCGCCCGACGCCTTCCACGATGTTCCCGACTCGGAAATCTGCTCGGCCTCGGCGACAAGTTGCTCCTTGGCTGCCACGGCGTCTGCGCGGGCCTGCGCGCGAGCGGCGGCGTTGGCGTCGGCGCGCTCGGACGCCGCGTCGATCAGCGCGACGAGACGCGCGTCGAGCGCGGCCAGATCGCCCACGGCGGACGCCGTCGGCAGCTGCTCGTGCAGCTCGACGGCGTGGGTTCGGGTAGCGGCCGGATCACCGGCGCCGGACTCGAGGCGCTGCTCCAGCAGGGTCACCTCGGTTTCGAGGTCCTCGTACCGGCGCACGTAGTAGGCGAGGCCGGCTTCGGCGTCCCCGGCCTGCCACGATCCGACGACGCGTTCGCCGTCGGACGTGCGCACGTATACCGTGCCGTCCGCGTCGATGCGTCCCCACTCCGAGCTCATGACACTGCATTAGACACGATCGGTGGAGGTGAAGGGACGGCTACTGTGCCCACGTGATCCTTGGCGCGGCGTTCCTCCCCAATCCGCCGGTGCTCGTGCCGGCGGTGGCGAGTGGAGCGGCCGGCGAACTAGAGCCGCTGCGCCGAGCATGCCGCGCTGCGCTGCTCCGGGTCTATGGCGACGAGAGCCGGCGGCTGGCGGTATTGGGCCCGTCCGATACGTCCGCTATCCACTCGCCTGTTGCCCGCGGCAGCCTGTCCGGTTATGGCGTGTCCCTCGAGGTGCATCTCGGCTCGCCAGGCTGCGGGGGAGCGGTGGAACTGCCGCTGTCGCTGACAGTGGGCGCCTGGCTGGTGGGCCAGGCGCTCGGGCCGAACACGGGCGCGGTGGGTTTCTCCGTCGGCCCCGACTTCGCGGCCAGCCGGGCTGCCGTGGCGCTGCTCGCGCTTGCCGAGTCGGCGCCCCTTGCGCTGGTCGTGATGGGCGACGGCAGCGCGCGGCGCTCGACGACTGCTCCGGGCTACCTCGATCCCCGCGCCGAGCCGTTCGACGCCGGGGTGGCGGCAGCGCTGCGCAACGGGGACGGCAACGCGCTGGCAGACCTGGACGCGACGCTCGGTGCGGAACTGCTCGCCGCGGGCGTCCCCGCGTGGCGGGCTGCGGGTGCCGTGCTGGCCGGCGGCAGCTACGACGCCGAGCTGCTCTATGCCGAAGCACCCTACGGCGTCGGCTACTTCGTCGCGGAGTGGACCGTGGATGCCTGAGGTCGTCGCGGTGGTCGGCCCGACTGCGACGGGCAAGTCGGATCTCGCGGTGGCCCTCGCCGAGCGGCTGGACGGCGAGATCGTGAACGCCGACTCCATGCAGCTGTATCTCGGCATGGACATCGGCACGGCCAAGCTGCCGCTCGACGCCCGCCACGGCGTGCCGCATCACCTGTTGGACGTGTGGCCGATCAGCAAGTCCGCCGCCGTTGCTGAGTATCAGCAGCTGGCGCGGGCCGCCATCGCGAAGATCCACGCGCGGCAGCGAATGCCGATTCTCGTCGGCGGTTCAGGGCTGTACCTGCGGGGTGCTCTCGACCGGCTGGAGTTTCCAGGCGAATCCCCGGACATCCGGTCTCGCCTCAACGCCGAGCTGGAGCATGTCGGCGCCACAGCGCTGCACGCGCGGCTGGCGACGCTGGACGCGAAGGCGGCGGCGACGATCCTGCCTACGAACGGCAGGCGCATCGTGCGGGCACTTGAGGTCATCGAGCTGACCGGCCGGCCGTTCGTCGCGACGATGCCCGGCTTCGAATCGGTGTACGAGTGCGTGCAGCTGGGCCTGGACCGTGACGATCTCGACGAGCGCGTCGAGCGGCGCGTCGATCGGATGATCGCCGCCGGCTGGCTCGACGAGGTGCGCGGGCTGCTGCCCGCCGGGCTGCGCGACAGTCCTACTGCGGGCAAGGCACTCGGCTACGCGCAGCTGCTCGGCAGCCTGGACAACGCGGGCCGGTTGGTCGGTGATCTCAACGACGCGGTCGCCGCGACGGTGCGCGCCACGCGGCGCTTCGTGCGGCGGCAGCGGTCGTGGTTTCGCCGCGACCCGCGAATCCGCTGGTTCGACGCGGCCGCACCGGACATCCTGGACGGGCTGCTCGCGGCATTACGCTGAGCGCGTGGACCGGCTGCGCGTCGTCAAGGGGCACGGCACCGAGAACGACTTCGTGATCGTTCCCGATTTCGATGGCGTGCTGGAGCTCACCCCGCAGCTGACCCGCGCGCTGTGCGACCGGCACTCGGGCATCGGCGCCGACGGTGTACTGCGCGCCGTCCGCTGCGAGAACGATCCGGCCGGAGCCGCGATGGCGCGGGACGCGGCGTACTTCATGGACTACCGAAACGCGGACGGCTCGGTGGCCGAAATGTGCGGGAACGGTGTGCGCGTCTTCGTGCGATACCTCCAGAGCGTCGGGGTCGTTGTTGGTAGTGCGGCGGTGGCGACACGGGGCGGGGTCAAGCGCACCTGGCTCACGGACGAGGGTGACGTCATCGTGGACATGGGATCGCCGCTGATCCTTGCCGACCAGCCGGTCGCCACCGCCGCCCCGTCCATCCGGGGCGTGCCGGGCATCGCCGTCCAGCTGCCGAACCCGCACGTCGTCGTGCCGGTGGCCACCGGCGCTCAGCTGGACGCGCTGGACCTGAGCCGGCCGCCCCGTGTCGAGCCGACCCGCCCAGGCGGCCAGAACGTCGAATTCGTCGTCCGAGAAGCGCCGCGGCGCCTGCGGATGAGGGTGCACGAGCGGGGCGTTGGGGAGACGCGCTCGTGTGGCACCGGCATCTGTGCTGTGGTAGCCGCGGCGGACGGCGCTGGCCCGGACGGCAGCACCTGGACGGTGGACGTACCCGGCGGCTGTTGCCAGGTCACGTGGCAGCCGGACGGCGCGATGCACCTTCGCGGCCCCGCGGTTCTGGTGGCCGAGGTCGAGCTCAGCGCCGACTGGCTGAACCGGGTGCAGCGGTAATCGCTCGCAGCCGCGTCCGCGCCCGTGTCACGATGGATGGACGATGACTGACTTCGCACCAGACGACTTCGACCTCGAAGATCGCAATGCGCTGCGCCGGGTTGCCGGCCTCTCCACCGAACTCGCGGACATCAGCGAGGTCGAATACCGGCAGCTCCGCCTGGAACGGGTGGTGCTTGTCGGCGTGTGGACCACAGGCACGCTCGTCGAGGCGGAGAACTCGCTCCACGAGCTGGCGCGACTGGCCGAGACGGCGGGTTCGAACGTCCTCGAAGGGCTTATTCAGCGCCGTGACCGCCCCGACCCGGCCACTTATATCGGCTCCGGCAAGGCCAAGCAGGTGCGCGACATCGTCACGGCCCACGGCGCCGACACGGTGATCTGCGACGGCGAACTGACTCCCGGACAGCTGCGGCAGCTCGAGGATGTCGTCAAGGTCAAGGTCGTCGACCGCACCGCGCTGATCCTCGACATCTTCGCGCAGCATGCCCGGTCCAAGGAGGGAAAGGCTCAGGTCGAGCTCGCCCAGATGCAGTACCTGCTGCCTCGGCTGCGGGGTTGGGGCGAGTCGCTGTCCCGGCAGGTGGGCGGACGTGCCGCAGGCGGGCTCGGCATCGGCGGCCGCGGCCCCGGCGAGACGAAACTTGAGATCGACCGCCGGCGGATCACCGCCCGAATGGCCAAGCTACGTAACCAGATCAGCCGCATGAGGACGTCCCGCGACGCCAAGCGGGCGCAGCGCGTCGAGCGGCGTATCCCTGCCGTGGTGCTCACCGGCTATACGAACGCCGGCAAGTCGTCGCTGCTCAACCGGCTCACCGGAGCCGGCGTGCTCGTCGAGAACGCGCTGTTCGCCACCTTGGACCCCACCGTTCGGCGCTGCGAAACTGCCGACGCGCGCGTCTACACGCTGGCCGACACGGTGGGATTCGTCCGGCACCTTCCGCACCAGCTCGTCGAGGCATTCCGCTCGACGTTGGAGGAGGTCGCCGAAGCCGACTTGATTCTGCACGTCGTCGACGCCGCTGATCCCGATCCGGAAGCGCAAATCCGGGCGGTTCGCGAGGTATTCGCCCAGATTGGCGCCCTCGACGTGCCCGAACAGCTCGTGTTCAACAAGATCGACGCCGCCCATCCGGACATGCTCGCCCGCCTGCGCCGGCTTGCCCCCGATGCGCTGCTTGTCTCCGCACGGACCGGCGCCGGTATCGACAAGCTCCAGGCGGTCGTCGACGAGCGACTGCCGCGCCCCGACGTCGAGGTCACCGCGCTGATTCCGTACGCGCGGGGCGACCTCGTAGCTCGCATTCATCAGGCCGGCGAGATGCTCTCGACGCACCATCGACCCGAGGGAACGCTGGTCAACGCCCGGGTGAACAGCGATCTCGCGGCGGCATTGCGGCCTTATGCCGCTCCGGCTGGCGTACTCTCGTAGCCGTACTCTCGCCCCCGCCGAAGGAAGCCGGTCATGGAAATCTTCTCGCCGGGACATTTGATTCCGCTGCTGATCATCGCCGCTGTCCTGTTCTTCGGGTGGAAGCAGCTGCCCGACATGGCCCGGTCGGTGGGCAAGTCCCTGCGCATATTCAAGACCGAGATGAAGGGCATGGGCGACGACGACGCGGCGCGCGAGGCGCACAAGGCCGAGGCGATCGAGCAGGCGGCGGTGCCGCCGGCCGAGAAGCCGGAGTCCGAGAACTCAAAGCCTAGTGCCGATTAAGGGCCGTTTCCTCCCGATAACGGTCAGAACAGACACCGCGTTCGCGACGGGTTGTCGCGTGCTTGGAATTACGCGAATGGCGACTCGCCAGTAGGGGGAAGCCTCGCGTACGGGTGTGCAGCAAGGAGATCTCGAACCGCCCTCGTCTGCTCTGCGGACGCGATCCGCTGCCTGACGATGAGTGCGGCGATCTCGTCGAGGGCGGGTGCAAGAGCATGTTAGGTGGGCGGGTCGTCGGCGCCCCACCGCGTCGTCGCGGCGGCGCTCCCGTCGGCCGGGGTGCCGCGCTGAATGCCGATGAGCAACCGCCGTCCGTCGGCAGTGGTCGCTTGGTACCAGCCGCGACCGACCGGACGCAGCCCGGCGACAGTGGAGATGTCCCGCTCGAGCTGGGCAAGGTGGTCGAAGACGTGGCGCAACCCAGCGTCGGCCGGCGGCGTGCGGCTGGTCGCGGTCGTCTGGTCGAGGAGGTGGTTGCGCGCTTCGCGCTGCTGGCTCACGCTGAGTCGAGGGAGCTGCCCCGGAGTGATGTGCTGAAGTTCGTCGCGGGTGGGCCGGAAGCTGGACGGTGCGGGCGGCCAGTCGCGGAGGCGTTCGGCCCGCGCGGATAGGGCAAGTCCGGACGGCCAAGCTCCGTTCTCGTGGAAGTCGATGATCTGCCCGGTCGTGGTGACCCCGCCGTAGCGGGCCGCCAGCGCCGCCAGCGCTTCGTCGTTGCCGGCGAGGCGGCTCAGGGTCTGGTCGACGAGCAGCGCGATCGCATCAGCCTCGAGGTGATCGTGCGGGGCGATGGTGGGCGGCTGCCCGGCGCGAAGTCGCGCGGCGATGTGCGCCTGATAGGCGAGGTTCTTCGCCAGCGTGTCCCAGGACGCGAACGCGGCGGGACCGAGGCGGATTTGCGCGCCGTGGGCAGCGGCAGGGGTGTTCGAGTGCAGCCCGCGTGCGTCCAGGGCGGAGATCTCGGCCGGGTCGCTGACGACCATGATGTCCATGCCGGTCACATCCAGCTCCAGCAGCGCGGCCAGCTCGCGAGCGGTCTGGACGCTCTGCGGCAGCGTCGCGGGATCCGCTGCCACCGACGCGTTACCACGCGGGCCTGAAAGCGACGTCCGGCCCGCCCAGCGGGTGATCGCCGTACCGTCCACCGCGACGGTCTCCCAATCGACTCGACCGGCGAGTTGGCCTGCCGCCTCGGCCTCGGCGTATAGGTCCGGGTCGTGCGGGTCCGTTTCGCCACGGCGCAACTGCGCCACTCGCGTGAGCTCGTGCAACAGCACCTTGGCCAGCAGGGGCAACCCGCCGTCGAACGCGGCCGGACCCAGATAGACGCGCGTCTGCCCGTTCACCAGGGTGGTCTCGGCGGCCAGGCCTCGCGCGTCCAACTGCAAAACGCCGGCGGTGTCGTCCACCAGATGTATCGACATACCCGCCAACTCCACGTCGCTGTGGCCCAGGTCGGTCAACCATCGGGCGAGAGCTTCGCTTTTGCCCTGCCCGGTGGCCATGTCGATGATCCGCCCGTCGAGCAGCTCATCCGCTCCGAGCAGCTGGATCCCCCATGGCCGGTAACCCTCGACATGATCGATCCGTTCATAGACCGCCGCGAGCTGATCGATCCGGTCATCGCTGCGTAAAAGCTCGGCAAGCACGTGGTCCGGCAGCCGCTCGCTCCGCCAGAACGCCCATCGCGGCTGCTTGCCGGAATGCTCGGCCCGTAGCTGGTCGAGTCGGTCACTGATCTGCCGGTCGAACTGCTCTGCACGAGCCCGGATGTCCGCAGCACCTTGCCCGCTGCCGTCCGGCACTCCGGCTCCCGCTCCGTGAGCCACGGTCTCGCCAAGCTGGTCGGCCGCAGGGTGAACAGAGTCACCCGCAGGCCGGGCGGTCCCGGTCTGGCCGGGCGTGCCATGTCCGGCCTTGTCGACGGTGCCGGTTTGCGTGGCTCGGTCGCCTGCCACAGCGCTGTCCTCGACGGAACCGGCGTGCTCGGTCTTTCCAGCAGCGGTCGGCGCGGACTCATCGAGTGGTCGCTCGGCGGCGGTGGCGACGTGTTCGGTTGCTGTGCCGGTCTCCACGTGTGGCGCGACAGCAGCGTGAGCCTGCGAAAGCTGCTCGTCGGGGTGTCCGATGTCGAGCTGGATGATCGTATGTTCGGCGGCGCGTTCGGTTGCGGGGGCGCTGTCGGGTGGGGTCGGTTGCTGGTCAGTGCTGGCGTGGTCTGTGGCCGGGCCGTGATGGATCGCGGTGGGCTGGTCCGGGAGGGTGCCGGCGGTGGTGGTGGTGTCGGGGGTGGCGGTGATGCCGTCGGGGGGTGGCGGGCCGTCGCCGCTGGTGGTGGTGGTTTTGCTGGCGGGTTCGGTTTTGCTGGCGCTGGTGGTGGTGCTGGTGGTGCGGGTGGGGGTGGGTTCGGTGCCGGGTGCGCCTGCGGGTTGGCCGGTGCCGGGGGTGGGTTCGGCGGGGGTGCGGTGAGTGTGTCGGGGGCGGTGGTGGTGAGTTCGGGGGTGGTGGTGGGGGTGGTCAGGGCGGTGGGGGGCTCGGGGGCGGTTACCTCGCCGGGGCTGCTGATGGCCCAACTGTGTCCGGCTAGGCCGAGCATGGCGGCGCCTTCGCTGGTGCCGTGCAGCACGGCGCCGTTGAGGAAGGCGCCGAGGTAGGTGTGGTAGTCGGCGAGGTTGGACACGTCGATGTGGCCGCTGGCTATCCCGGTGGGGAGGTTGGCCAGGGTCATGCTGGCGGGCATAGCCACGCTCATGACCAGCCCGGTTTCGGCGGAGCGGCCGGCCAGCAGTAGGGCGCGCCCGGACAGCGACATGGCGGCGTTGTCGGCCAGGCGGGGACAGCACGTTTTGCAGCGGGTGCGCGATGCCCACCCCGAGCGGGGCGGCCAGCACCGCGGCGACGGTGGAGGTCACGTTCCAGTGGGCGTTGGGGTTGCGGCGCAGTTCTTCGATGTTGGCCCACACGTTGGTGGCGAGGCCCTGCGCCGCGACCTTGAGTACGTTGCGGGTCAACCGGCTGCCCACCGAGCGGGCCGCCGCCTGCCCCGCCTGGTTACCCGCCTCAGCCGCAGCCTCAGTACCCGCCTCGGTCGCCGCCTCGGTCGCCGCCTCGGTGGCTGCCTCGGTGGCTGCCTCGGTCGCGGCCTCGACACCGGCCTCGGTGACGACTTCGAGGGCTTCGGCGCCGAAGCGTTCGGCGACCGCGGTGGCCAGCTTGGACAAGATGCCGGCGATGGTCTCCCGGGTGGCGATCGCCGCCGGGCCGATGTCGGCCGCCGACGCGCCGCCGGTGAAAAACGCCAACACCAGCGAGATGAACACCGTGATCAGCAACACCCACACCGCGACGTTGATGGAGATCTTGCTGAACTCGGTGTTGAACCCGAAATTACCCACCTGCATGACGTAGGCCTGCAGATTCGACTGCACCCCGTACAACCCCGCCCCCGGCGTGTACGGGTAATTCATCCGGTTCTGCTGAAACGCCGCCAACGCCGGCGCCGCCCACGCCTCCCCCGACGTCAACCGATCCCCAGCCGGCCCCAACCCCTCCATCCCACGACCGACCGCATCCAACAAATCCGTCAACGCAGCCTGCGCATCAAACGCCAGATTCTCACTACCCTCCGGCCACGCCTCCGCCGCCACAATCATCGAAATAACATCATCAGCCCACCCCGGCAGACCCGTGCCCCACACAGGAGTCACATCACGCGGATCCAGGTAATTACCCAACGACCGCTAGACCGCCACGGCAGTCGGATCGGCTACGGAAATCAATTGGCCGTCATTAACTCGCGACGCGACGATCTGCTCACGGTTTTGCACCTCGGAACTCTCCAGCCCCATGACCAGCGACTGCAATTAACGATCTTGGTGGATCGACGTTGGTGAGGTGGAGCGCATGCATGAACGACCTGTGAACACCTGGATACCATCAAGCGATCGACAGTGGTCGTGGACAAATCTGGACCGAGTCGAAACGCTATTTATACTTAGGGTTGCGGCTAGATGTACTTTTCACGAATTCCGCAGGTGTCCCTCATTTACAGCGCGGCAATATATGATTCCCAGCGAAAAGGCGAGGAAATAGAGCTGCTACCTAGATGAGACTGCCGAGCGCATCGTCACCGAGGGGATCAGCCCCGGCCCGCGCCAATCGACGCCCCCACCAGGAGCTCGGGACGCCAGAGCAGTCGGTTTGCGGGATGGCACCGTCGCGAATCTTGTCGAAAAGCGCGCGCTGAGCGACTTCAACCGTCGCACCGCTCAAAGAATGTTCCGGGTCGTGCCACCGTTGGGTGACTCCAGCGTCAGGCCGAGATGGCGGCCAAGCTTCGCGCAGGACCAGCACGGCGGCGCATCGGTCCCAGCGACCGGATCGCCCGGCTCCCTCACCCGATAGGTAGTCATGGTCGCGCTGCCGAACAAATCAGCGCGAGCCTCGGCCAATGTGATCGGCGGGGCGACTGTCGACTGTCGGCGCGCGTCCTCGGCGTGCAGTGCGTCCGAGATCGCCGCCGCTTCCGAGCACCGTTCGTACCCGCGCACCCGATCAGCGGCACGCAGCTCATATTGCATGAATTCCGTGACCAGCCGGTGGTGGTGCGGCGGATCGTCGCCCTTCACGCTGCGTGCGCTCACCTGTCGGTCGGCGAGCTGCAGATGGGTGATCGTCGACGGTGTCGCACCGTGCCGAAGATCCCAGCGAGCTCGATCGGCCGGGTTCCATGTCCACACGGCTTGCGGTCGAGATGATCGCCGGGCGCGATAGCGATCGATGATGCTCTGCATCGGGAGCCCCGGCCACACCGAGCGCTCCCCTGTGTACTTGTCGATGATGCCCAGACCGGTGCCGAACAACGGGGCCGAACCAGGCTGCTGGCGAGCCGACACGACGTACCCCAGGTCGAACTCGTGCACCGCAACCGTGAACGACGCTCCCGCCGGCGCGCTGTCGTTCACCCATTTCTCGGCGATGAGTTCCGCCTCGTCCAGGGTGATCATCGGTGCCCTCCGGGGCCATGTGCTGCAATCCGGCGATGACTTGTTCGGCAGTCTAATCCGAGCTGCGGCGTCACCAATTGCCGTTGTCGTCCAGGCGGGGCGGCTGGGTGCCGGTGACCAGGGTGGTGAGCGCAGCGGCGACGCTGTCGCCGAGGTACCAGACGCCGGCATGGTCAAGCGCGAAGACCCGTCCGAGCTCGTCTATCGCGAGGACGGAGTCGTGGTCGCCCTCCATCCCGATCGGGAAGAGGCGGACGTTCAGCCGCTTGCCGAGATCGGCGAGCGTCTCGGCGGTGGCCGCGACTAGCGTCGGATCGATGGCGAACGGACGGCGGCGCAGGTGGCGACCCGGACCGTCCTGCGCGACGTAGATGCCGCCGAACTCGCTCACCGCGTCGATCGCGGCCGGGAACGATTCGATCGTCGCGCCGTTGCGACCGACCTCGCTCTCGACGACCTCGACCGTGGCGGCTACCTGCACCTCGGTTCGGCGCCGAGTCGGCGACCAGCCCGCCGCACGGAGCACGTCCGCCACTTCGCGCGGAAGCCCCTCAGGCATTGCCGGTAGTCCTTTGCGGAGAGGGCTGTCGGGTCAGGCCGCTACGGAAGAAGGCGACCGCCCACTTCTCGGCGATCTGGTCCACCCCTTCACGGGTGATCATCGCGCTCCTAGAGGTCATTCCACCGGCAGAGCCAGCCTAGCCATGCCGGACATCGGCAGACTGGCAGAGACAGCCCGAATCCGGTGGGCCTGTCGGCCAACCGCTACGATCGCGCGGTGTCCATCACGACGCCGTCGGCCGGCGCGGACGGATCGTTGCTCTTCCCGATCGGTCATTACCTCGGGGTCCAGCATCGGATCGGCGCGGCCCCCGCTGTGCGGCAGGTGCGCCGCGGTGCGACGTTCCACAACCTCAGCGAGGAGCAGTTCGCAGTGTGGGCTGCCGCGCACGGCTCCGAGGAGGCGATTGGGAACGACCTGCCCTGGCAACGCCAATCGCTCGAGCAGCACCCGTCGGTCGCCGGTCTGGACCGCGCATCGGAGATCATCGACGACTTCCTCGCCGATGGCCTGCTGGTCGAGGTAACGCCCCTCGACGATCAGGCAATCGTCTTCGCGAGATCGCATCGGCTCGTGCCACTCATGCTCGGGCTGGGCAACGGTCCGAGCGAGCCAGACCTGTTCGGTATCGGCTTCCTTACCCAGCCGGTGATCGAGGTCTCGCATCCGGTCTACGACCTGTGGCTGTGGTCTGCGATGGACGACTCCCTGTGGGCCACCTGCGAGAACGCGGCCGATGCCGCGCGGCGCGCCGGGTCGGCGGAGCCGGAGTCACTGGAGCCCGCCCGCCTGCTCACCGGGTTCCTCGGCTCGCTGCACGCCATCCTGCTGGCCAACGCCGCCTGCCTCGATATCGACTTCCGGCTCGTGTGGCCCCATCGCCCGGCCACGGCGCGATCAACGGCCGGTGACAATGGCTGACAACGCCCAGTCTTTGATCGTCCCGATCGGCCATTACGTCGGCGCCAGCGTTCCACCTGGCGCTAGCGAGGCCGAATTCCACGCCGTTCGGATCGGATGGGAGATCTACAAACTCGAAGACGCTGGACAGTTCGCAGTATGGGCCCTCGGGCACGGGCTGCCCGAGCCCGGTGGCGGAGACACCGCGCCGTGGACCCGCTCCGCACTCATAGGAGCCGCGCGCGCCAGCGGGATCCCGAACATCGGCGACGCCTTGGCGGATCTGACAGCTCGCGATCTGCTGATCGAGGTCACGCCCGGGACCGCAGATGCGGTCGAGTTCGCGCGGGTGTGCCGTACCAGGTCGTTGCTGATCGGCCTCGGCAACACGCTCGAGGAGCCGCGGCTCTACGCGATCGGCGCGTCGGAGAACGTGCCCGCGGTCCGGGTGTCCGGCTTCGCATATGAGCTGTGGAAGTGGGGTCACGCGTGCGACAGCTTGTGGCAGGCGTGCCACGTGTTCGCCGCCGCAGGTGATCCGAACGACCCGGACGAGACCGACCCCGAACGGGTGCTCACCCGGTGCCTGGCGGCGATCCAGGTGCTGGTCGCCGGCGGCGCCATGTACCTCGACGAGGCACGCGAGGATGCTCTTGAGGACCCGCCCCTCAGCGGGTAGTTCATTACTGCGGGACGCCGCTCGCCGGATCAAGGCGTTGCCCGGTCACGGTCGGACGCGAGGACCAGCGCGCGGGCTCGCCTGCAGGGACATCCACCGTCCACGCCAGCAGATCCAGCAGTTCCTGCGGGCCTACGAGCCGGTACCGGGCGAACGAGGAGAACGTCAGCCGCACCCCTTCCGTTGTCTGCCGCAGCCGGATCGGCTCGACGTCGGGCAGGCCCGGTCGGCCCAGAGCGCGGCGCAACTCGTCGGGCTCGGTCAGCACCGCGCGATCCGCGCTGGTATACGGATGGAACGCCACCAGTATCTCGGCGTACCCCGCCGGGTCCATCCCGTCGGCGAGCCGCCGGCCCAGTTCGGACACGGCTGCCGGGTCGTTGAGGTAGATGTCGGTACCGTCACCAAGCAGCAGGAAGCCGAAGCGCTGGGGCTGGCCCTCGACGATCAGCTCGTCACGTTCGGCGATCACGACATCGTCGACCCACGGTTCCCGGCTGATGGTCCAGGCGGCCTGCTCGGAGCCCGCAACGAGGTGCCGCTGCACCGTCGTCGTCACGGCCACGCCGTCCGGCCAGTTTTTCACCCGGACGACCTGTTCACCGTCTTGCAGGACGTGCCGTTCGATCAGCTCGACGATCTTCTCGTTGCTGGTCACAAGTCGTCACCGTACACACCGCCAAGGCTCCGACTAAGTTGCCTGAGGTGTGCGGCCGGGCCGCACCCGACCGGCGCGGTGAGGAGTACGCGGTACATGACGGGATGGAGTGGTAACGCGAGCAGGAGCACCGTCCCCGGGAGCAGGTATCCAGCGGCACCGCTGACGGGTAGCGGACGCCGACACGAACAGGGCCGCCGCGGCGATGACGGGCGCGAGGCCAGTCCATTCATACCTGGGTACCGCGAAGATCGTGAGCGCGACCACAACGGCCAGACTCACGAACTTCGCCATCATCACGGAGACGAGCCAGGACTTCCCACTCACTGCCAACTCCATCCCGCCACGTCTATTGCGCCGGACCGGTCGAGGTCTCGGCGGTAGCAAGGATCCATACGGTCGTGTCCGAGGGCAGTGCGCCGTCGGCGAGTGGCGCGCTGCTGATGATTATCGTCCCTTCCGGTAGCGGCACCGGTTCCGGGCCGAAGTTGGTGACGCAGTGCCAGCCGCCGTTGCGCACCAAGTGCAAGACGGACGGGCCGTCGGCATCCCGCCAGCGCAGCTCCTCGGTCGTTTGCAGCCGCCTGCGCCACCGCAAGGCGCGGCGGTAGAGCAGCAGCGTGGATTCGGCGTCGGCCTCTTGTGCCTGCACCGACATGGCGGCGAACCATTCCGGCTGTGGAAGATGGGCAGTTCCCGCGCTGAACCCGAATGACGGACCATTGCTGGTCCATGGGATCGGAACCCGGCAGCCGTCCCGGCCTTTGTCGACTCCGGAGTTCGTGAAGAAGGTCGGGTCCTGACGGTGCTCGTCGGGAATGTTGGGAACCTCGGGGAGTCCGAGCTCTTCGCCCTGGTACAGGTAGGCCGAGCCGGGCAACGCGAGCATCAGCAGGCTGGCAGCTCGAGCACGGCGCAGCCCGAGCACTGGGTCGTACTCCGGCGTGATTCCGCCGCTCAGCACCCATTGGCGGCTGACCACTCTTCCCTCGTGGGATGCCGCTTCGGATACCAGGCCGTAGCGGCTCGCGTGCCGCACCACGTCATGGTTGGACAGCACCCAGGTGCTGGACGAGCCGGCCGCTGTGGCGTCGGCGAGGCTCTGGACGATCACCTGCCGGTAGCGCACGGGGTTCCAGGTGAGCTCGACGAGGTCGAAGTTGAATACCTGACCCAGGCTGGTCGCGCTCGCGTACCGGCTGCGGCGCGACGGGTGAACCCATGCCTCCGCGACACTGCTCCGTGGCGGGTCGTACTCGTCGAAGACCCGTCGCCACTCGGCGTAGATCTCGTGCACCTCGTCGCGGTCCGTGAAGGGGTGCGCACCCCGCAGCAGTAGCTCCTCGTTCAGTGTGCGCCAGGGCGGCAGCGGTTCACGCAGATCCTTGGCCAACCCGTGTGCGACGTCGACCCGGAACCCGTCCGCGCCGCGGTCGGACCAGAACCGGATCGTCTTGATGAAGTCCGCCCGCACCTCAGGGTTGTCCCAGTTGAGGTCGGGCTGCTCCGGGGCGAACAGATGCAGGTACCACTGCCCATCCTCGACGCGCGTCCACGCCGATCCGCCGAAGGATGAGTGCCAGTCCGACGGCGGCTCTGCGCCGTCCGGCCCGGTCCCGTCACGGAAGATGTACCGCTCGCGAGCCGGGGATTCCGCAGGTGCGGCCAACGCCTCCTGGAACCAGACATGCCGGTTCGAGGTGTGATTGGGCACGATGTCGACGATCAGCTTGATGCCATGGGCGTGCAGGATCGCGACCATGTCGTCGAAGTCGTCGAGCGTGCCGAGCTTCGGGTCGACGTCGCGGTAGTCGTCGACGTCATAGCCGCCGTCAGCGAGTGCCGATGGGTAGAACGGGCTCAGCCAGACCGCATCCACCCCGAGCGCGGCGAGGTAGGGAATGCGGGAAATGATTCCGCGCAGGTCGCCGATACCGTCGCCGTTGGAGTCGGCGAAACTGCGCGGGTAGATCTGATATACGACAGCTTGGCGCCACCAGTCCTCGTCGGATACGACGTCCCTGCGGTCATAGGTGACGTCGTTCAAGGTGCTGGACAATGAAATCCCTCCGATTTTGCTGGGTCGGTCAGCCTTTGACGCCGCCTGCGGTGAGGCCGGAGACGATGCGGCGTTGGAAGAGGAGTACGACGAGGACGAGGGGGAAGGTGACGACGACGCCGGCGGCCATGATGGAGGTGTAGGGGACGATTCGGGGGTCGGAGCCGCTGAAGGTGGCGATGGCGTAGGTGACGGGGGCGACGTTGGGGTTGCCGTTGGAGAGTTGGCTGGCGAGGAGGTATTCGTT
>DASXSF010000136.1:0-9920 GCA_036506155.1 Jatrophihabitantaceae bacterium | reverse complement strand
GCCTGCACGAACGTGGTGATCATGTCCGGAGCAGGTCCGGACTCGCTTGGGCAAGCTGCTCGGTCAGCCAGCCGGACAGGTCGATACTCGGTGGTGCGGTCATCGTGTGACTCCTCGGTCGAGCTCTGTGGAAGGAACTCCATGAGGATCACGCGGTGGCCGTCTCACATCACGACGCCACGCTCAACGGCGAAGATCAAACACCATTATGGACGTAACTACCGAAACAGCACAATTTGCTGGTGCCCCCGGCAGGATTCGAACCTGCGACGCCCGGCTTAGGAGGGTGGTTGATCGATAGGTCAGGGGCCGCGCTGGTCCCCTATGACCTCATTCAGACCCTCAGGAGACCCAGAATCCCCTCGGATGCCCACCGTTTCATTGCACAACCCATTGCATGCCGTGCGGCAATCGCATGGTGGGCTGTAGATCTCGGGCCCTCTGGCGCGACTGTGGCAGCGCGACTGCAGGGGGTGCTCCATGCTGTGGTCGGGCGCCGACGCCGACGTCAGGTTGCGCGGCGAACGTTAGGTGACGGATTGATGGGCACCCTGCTCGGTTGGGCTCGCGACGCGATGCCCACGTGCTGGGCGCTTGTGATCGCCCGCAAGTCAAGATCCCCTCCTCAGGCTTCGCGGGCGACTCGGACAGACGCCAGCGCGGACGCGGCAGCGGAGGCAGCGCCGGTGAGGGCCGCGCGTCGGTGCCGTCTGCTGACGGTGGCCAGGGCGAGCATGCTGGCGCCATGCATGGCGTCGACCGCCGCATCGGCGCGTGCCATAGCGGGGCTGGGCCAGTAGAGCGCGGCTGCCCCCTGAACAAGCAGGCGTCCCCCCAGCAGGCGCACCACTCACGGTGGCGGTGGCGAGCCGCTTCCGCCTACCGCGCGGGCGACCGGACCTGGCCAGATCAGGAGCATGCCGCCGACGACGCACCAGAGTGCCGACACCGCGGTCGCCGCCCGACTGGATGCAGCCGCGCGGCAGCGCGCGGAGGCATGCACCAGCCTTCCACCGGCCATCACCGGTGCCGTCGCCACAGCACCGTGCCGACGGCGGCGGCTGCTCCAGTTATGGCTGCCAGCGTGCCGTGGTGCTGCGAGGCCCAAAGTTGCGGGTCGTGATTATGAGACTTGTTATCGAACACCCCATGGGCGCCGTAGTCCCGCCCGTCCCGGCCGTCAGCCGGATTCCACAGATTCTTCGGTGCGTCCGGATCCTGTTCTTGCGAGGTCTGCTGTGACTTGAAGCCGGTACGGGCGAGGTAGCGATCGAGCAGCCCAGGCGCGACGGCGTTGGCTGCGAGTGTGCCCATCGTGCTGGCACCGACCCAGTACTCGCGCCGCTTCGGATGGTCCGCGGCGTAAAGCACGCCCCGGGCGGCCAGTTCCGGCTGATAGATCGGCGGGACAGGTTGGGCGTGGTGCGGCAGCCGGGACAGCACCCAGGAGAACTGCGGCGTGTTGACCGCCGGCATCTGCACCATCGTGACGTGCACGTTGCTGTGCTCGTGCAGCAGCTCGCAGCGCAGTGCCTCATGGAATCCTTGAATGGCGTGTTTGGCGCCGCAGTAAGCGCTTTGGAGTGGGATGCCGCGGTAGGCGAGGGCGGAGCCGACCTGCACGATGGTGCCGCGATCACGCGGCTTCATATGCGTCAGCGCGGCCATCGTTGCGTAGACGTAGCCGAGATAGCTGACCTCGGTCACCCGCCGGTACTCGTCCAGCCGGATCTTCTCGAAGGGCGAGAACACCGAGGTGAATGCCACATTTACCCATACGTCGATGGGCCCGATGTTCGCCTCGACGCTGTCCGCGACGGCGAAGACCTGGTCGGGGTCGGCGACGTCGGCGGGCATCACGACGGCCGTCCCGCCGGCCCGCTTCACTTCCGCCGCGGCGCCGTCGAGGCCCTCCTTGCCGCGGGCGACAAGGACGACGGTGTCCTTTCGACGTCCGAACGCGATCGCGGTGGCCCGTCCGATTCCGCCGCTGGCACCGGTCACCACGATGTTGCGCGGCATAGGTCATTCCCCTTCTTATAGGTCGATCCAGCGAATGCCCTCGGTGCTCACACGGTCCAGCTCATCGCCCACCGGTCCGCATCGGACGAGTCGCCGCCGCCAGCGTCGGCGAACTCTTCCAGCCGAGACAAGCTCGGCGCTGACAGCGACCAGGTCCCGACACGCCGCGAGCACAGCCTCGGTCTGGCCGGCACCTCCGACCGCCGCGCCGCGGCGTGGAGCTGTCCCAGGTCATCTGGGTGATGGCATACCCAAGCATCGCGGACAGCAATCCTTGCGGGCCGATACGAGGGGACAAGGTTGTCAGCCGGCGATTTCGGGTAGGCCTGTCATGGACCAGATGTGCGGCGGTGCACCGCGCGGTGAGTCGCTTGGTCCTTGGATGAAGGAGATCCCTTGGCGCAGGCCGTGGCTGACGTGCTGCTGGGTCGGCTACGTGAGGGGAGCGTCGACGGGTCTGCGGATACCCGGGTGACGGCATCGATGGGCTCGGGGCGCCTTGGGGGAAGGCGCTGCCAACGATCCCCGGTTCGATCAGGCCGTCACGAGGAGATGGCGGGGTTCGACGCGGCTGGCTATGCCCAATTCTCGGGCAATGTCGCGGTCAGCAGGGCGCGGCGGCGAACACGAACGGGTTGGGCGCACTTCGTGGTGCAGGGCGCCCCGCAGAGCGCCGGCCGGTTCGAGTCCGAGGTCGGCATGTACGAATCGCTGCGGCAGGACGTCGCCTCCGAACACTTCTACGGGGCCGACCTCGGCAAGGCGCACAGACGTGCCGCATCCACCCAGACCGTCCGCCCGTTGCCGCCTGTGGTACCACGGCGTGTGTTGATAGAGGCTGGCCCTGATGAGCACGCAGGACAGTAACGCGCGTGGAGTACCGGAACCGCCTGCCAAGGTGGTTGCCGTCGCCGATCAGGTCGCGTCCGCCGTCGACACGCCGTCCCGGTCAGCGATGAACTCGCAAATCGGGTACTCGTGGATAACGCCCGTCTCGTGCGGTGGACCGCGCCGGCATTCGTGATCTGCTCGTTGATGCTGCTGCCCTGGATCGCCGTCCTCGGCACGACGCTGCCGCAGCGACAATTGTCCCAGCACTACCGCCTGGCCTGGACCGGCTATGACGTGCTGTTGGCGCTCGGGCTTGCCTGCACTGCGGTCGCGGCGTTACGCCGCTCCCGACTGCTCCCGATCGCTGGCTCAGCGACCGGTGCACTGCTGGTCGCCGACGCCTGGTTCGACGTGCTCACCTCACCCGCCGGCCGGCATACCGCCGAAGCCGTAGCGATGTCAGTGCTGGCGGAGCTGCCGCTAGCCTTCGTCTGCTTCTGGCTCGCCGTGCACAGCCAAGACGTCGCCGAGCGGCGACTGCTCCTGCTGCTGAAACGTCGCCACGACCCGGCCACAGCCGATGGCCGAGCCACCTCTGGCAGCGGCGATAAGGATGACGATCCGTTTCCGACGGGCGGCGACACCACCGATGCCCGAGGTTGTGCGCGTCAGACCGGAGCCTGAATCACGCTCCGAGCCGCGGACTGGGCCATCGGTCGCCTCAGTCTTCACGTCAGTAGCACGCGCGCGGTGTCCGTCGACCCGCCATGCGATATGCGAAGGATCGATCCATCGTGAGGGCGCGCGCGTAGCTCGGCTGCTGGTCGACACCGAACAGCGGAATGCCGATCCCCCGGCAGGGCGACGACCAGCTGGGCGACCGACAACACTCGGTCATCGGTCGGGCTGGACGATGACCCAGCCGACGAGGGACAAGGTCCCGCTGACTAGTTCGCGTCGCCTGAGGTAAAGAAGGTGGCGAAGCTGCCCCCGACCGCGGTGATGACGAGGACGGCCCACGCCTCAAGTCCGACGTCGATAATCTTGCCAGCGGACGTCAACGGGTTCTTGATCGAAGACGACACGGTCAGCATTTGAACGGCGGTGAAAAAGGCTGCATCACCGAATCCGTTGATGTCGCCTCCTTTTGCCCGCTCTCTAGCCACCACACCAGCACGCTGCCGATACCGAAGACCACGATCGACAGTCCGAACGCAAGCAGCAGGCGGGCGATTAAACGACGGTGGCGTTCCTCGAAGGTGAAAAGCCGGGACCATTCTTCTCGTATCACAGCGGGTTCTCCTTTCCGCTTAGCCCGTCGGCCCGGGTGTCGACTGATCCTGCTACGGCTTGCTCACGGCGCTGAAGTTCGGCACGGACCTGTTGGAATCACGGTGCGACGATGCCCGGACCGTCGATGGCTTGAAACGCCGCCCGGCTCCGGGGTCGTGAATTCGCGGGGACGGTTTCACGTGTGTTACCGCTTACCCCGCAGCTGTGGGTGCGTCGACGTGGTGGTCAGAACGTCTGAGCGCGACGGAGGTTCGCGGGGCGCCCGTCGGGGTCGATGAGAACCCGGTAGAGCGGCGTGGCCCATGCGCGCGTGAGGCGGGAGAGGTGCGGCGCGGAATACGGTCGCACGCGTCCGGCCGGGCGAGGACCGGATCGTCCAATCTCGTGCCAGTGGAGCAGGCGTGCGGCACTAGCGGCGAAGGCGTGGAAGGCGCTTACCGGGTCGAGCAGGTCACTGTCCTCGTCGGTGGCGCGGTCGAGGTGCTCGCGGCTCAATTGGAGCCGTAGTTCGCGGGCGAACTTCCGAGCGCCTGCGCCGGCACCGTCGATGATGCGAGGATCTCGCCCGTCCGGCTCGGCGTCGACCACGGCGCAGGACAGCTCGGAATCGTGTGTCCAGGAGCGGCGGTTCACGTTGTCCGAGCCGACCGACGCCCAGACATCATCGACGACGCACACTTTCGCATGCACATAGATCGGTGTCCCGGCGTGATTCTCGATGCCATACACCGCGACCCGGTCGCCCCCAGCGGAGCGGACCTCGTCCAGGGCCTGCTGACGCCCGACCAGGTTGAGCGGCAGGGACAACTTACCGTCGCAGTCAGGGTAATGAGGGATCACAGCGATCAGATGCAGGTTCGGGTTCGCGCGCAGCGCGTGAGCGAAACACGTCACGATCTCGCTGGACCAGAAGTACTGGTCCTGATGTAGATCAGGCTGCGGGCCCGGGCTATCACCTTTTCGTAACCGCGCGCCACGCTGCGTTCACCCTCGGCGGCGAACGGGTAGCCGTGGCGGCGTTTGGGATAGGTGCGCAGCAGCTGCACGCTTGCGGTTCCGCGTTCTGCCGGGTCGGGCAATTGAGCGGGCAGAGCGCCGGCCGAGCGATCATCACCTCGGATCAACTGGCTGAGCCGGTTGATCGGGTTGCGAGTCAAAGGTTGCGGATCGTTCCACCGCACTCGGAAGACGGTTTCGACATCGCCGACCGCGGGGCCACGCACTGCGAGCTGGACGTCATGCCACGGCGGGCGCGCGCCGTAGACCTTGGCCATCGGTTGCCGTTGCCGATCACCGTCGTGCTCCGGGCCATCGTGTCTGCTGTGGCACAGATCGATGCCGCCCACGAAAGCTACGTCGAGCTGTGCCCGGCCGGGATGGTGCAGCACGATGAACTTCTGGTGGTGCGATCCTCCAGGGCGCACCCGCATATCGAGCAGGCATTCCCCGCCCGCCGCTTCAATCTCCGCACCCAGATGACGATTCTCCTGCTCGCTGAACGCGAACCGGTCCATATGCGAGCGCCAAATCAGACCCTTCACGATCACCCCTCTGCCCGCTGCGTCCGAGAACACCCGCGAAACGCCGGCACCAGGACCGTCGAGCAGCTCGTCGGGATCACCGCGCCAGTCGGTGAACAGCAGCAGATCACCGGATCGCATCAGCCGCACCGATCGCATCAACTCCGGAAAGTAGACCCTGCCGTGGATAAGAGGCTGGACGACATTCCCGACAGACCAGGCGAGCCCATCGCTGTGGCGTCGATCCAAACGCGTCGCAGGATTGGCGCGCTCGCACGCTGTCAGAAACCACTCTGCGACCTGCACTGGTCCATCTAACGCTGCCGGGTGCGAGGAGGCAGCGAACCTCGCGCGAAGGCCCTGCGCGTCGAGCCGGATCGATACGTAGCTCGCCCGACGTCACTAGCTACCTCCGCGATTCGATGCATCGTGACAGCCGGGGGAATGCCGCCCCACCTGGCCCACCTGCGAGCCAGATCCGCAGGCCTGACTCGCTGTGGCGGATGGCGATTGCGGTGGTTGTGGCCGCGGGCGGCAACGCCGAAGTTCCACGTGTCGCCCGATGGCGACGCCTGTGTCTTCACCGCATCGGGCTCCTGCCGATATCGCCACGCACCTCGTCGCGGTATCCGCCTGACCGGTATATCACCCACAGCGCGTGGCCGGGAGCCAAGGAGCCTTGGAGGTCGTGGTGATGCAACCCGTCGTCGTCGAAGTCGTGGCGAGACTGAGCCGTCAACCGACGCATACTTCGCCACCGGCTGTCAGCTGATCTCCGACCGGACGTGACCCATTTGGGGTTCCCCGGAAACTTGGCGATTCGCCGCCTTCTGCAATGGACATACTCAGAACGCGACGTGCGCCGGGCCAGGGGTGCGGGGTCGTGAAATGGCCGTGCTATCGATTTCGGAGCTCGGCTTCGGCTGCGGAGTCCAGGACAAGTGGGTGATCTAGCGGATGTCCCAGCGTTGGTACAAGGCGGCTGTCGTCTACTGCCTCGAGGTCGACTGCTTCCAGGATTCCAACGGCGACGGAAAGGGCGACCTGCGCGGGCTGATCAGCCGGCTGGACTATCTGTCCCGGCTGGGGGTGACCTGCCTGTGGCTCAACCCGATCCATCCGACGCCGCATCGCGACGACGGCTACGACGTTGCCGACTACTACGGTGTCGACCCTCGCCTGGGTACCCTTGGCGACTTCGCCGAGCTGATCGCCGAGGCCGAGCAGCGCGGGATCCGCATCATTCTCGACCTGGTTGTCAACCACACGTCGAATGAGCACCCCTGGTTCCAGTCCGCGCGCAGCAGCCCGGACTCGCCCTACCGCGACTGGTACGTGTGGAGTGACACCGAGCCGCCGGACCGGCTGCAGGGAATCGTCTTCCCGGGCGAGCAGCGCGAGACGTGGAGCTTCGATGAGCAGGCGAAGGCCTGGTACTTCCACCGGTTCTACGACTTCCAGCCCGACCTGAACTGGGCGAATTCACAGGTCCGCACGGAGATCAAGAAAGTTATGTGCTTCTGGCTGCAGCTAGGCGCCGCCGGTTTCCGTGTCGACGCCGCACCGTTCGTGCTCGAACAGGTCAAGGCCGGAGTGGATCCCGGCCCGAAAGACTTCGCCATCCTCGACGACTGGCGCCAGAACCTGCAGTGGTGCCGCGGCGACGCGGTACTGCTCTGCGAGGCAAACGTCGCGCCGGACGAGCTGCGTGCCTACCTCGGGGAACGGCCGGACGGCCCGAACGACCGCGCGCACATGCTCTTCTCATTCGTCCTCAACACAAAGCTCTGGCTGGCGCTTGCACGCTCGGACGCCGAGCCGCTGGTCGAGGCACTGCATCACCTGCCGCGTGTGCCGGCAATGGCCCAGTGGGCGACGTTCCTACGCAACCACGACGAGCTCGACCTGAGCACCCTCACCGACGAGCAGCGCGGCGACGTCTTCACGGCGTTCGGCGCCCGTGCCGACATGCGCCTATTCGGCCGCGGCATCCGCCGCCGTCTCGCGCCGATGTTCCGTGGCGACCGTCGGCACATGGAGCTCGCCTACGCCCTGCAGTTCGCCATGCCGGGCACGCCGGTCCTGCGCTACGGCGAGGAGATCGGCATGGGCGAGAACCTGGCGCTGCCCGGGCGGGAAGCCATCCGCACGCCGATGCAATGGGACGCCGGCACCGCGGCCGGCTTCTCCGCGGCGCCACGCGAGCAGCTGTCGCGTCCGGCGGTGACCCGCGGGCGCTACGGCGCCCGCACCGTGAACGTCCGGGCCCAGCAGCGCGATCCGGGCTCGTTGCTGCGCTGGTTCGAGCAGCTCATCCGAACCTTGCGCGAATGCCCCGAGATCGGCGTCGGGCAGTGCACGGTGCTCGACGTTCCGCTGCCACGTTCGGTGCTCGCCCACCGCTTCGACGCGCCGGAAGGATCCATGCTGCTACTGCACAACTTGCGCGATGAACCGGTTCGAGTTCACGTCGGTAAGCTGAACGACGTCGCAGGGCAACCTTTTGAGGTCTTCGCGGACGGCCCCTACGAGCCACCGACGGCACGCCTCGACGACCTAGAGCTACGCGGATGGGGCTATCGGTGGATCCGGCTACGCCGGGGCACCGGCCCCTGAGGTGAATCCATGCGCATCAGCCACGATGGGCCGGGTCGGGTCGGCCCCGGACAAGGCTTGCGTTTCACACTGCACCTCCTGGCGCGGGTTGGGTGGGTACTCGGTTTCTGATGGGGCTTCCTTGCCGGGCGACGAGGCGTGGGTCGCCGGTCGTGGGTGGTTCGAAGAGCCGGATGTTCTTGTCGTTGGCCTGGTGCGCGGCGAGCAGGCCGGCGCGGTGCCAGGCCTTGATCGTCGACTTGTGCACGTGCAGCCGGTCGGCGAGCTCGTCGATGGTGAGCAGGCCGCGGCCGCGTAAGCGTTGCAGGTGGCTGGGCATGCCGTGCGCGCGGCGCAGGTCGAGCACGATCCGGCCGGTGAACGGTTTGCCTTCTCCGGAGCGGTGACCGGCTGCGTTGAGATGGTCGGCGGTTTGGGCGTCGGTGTGTTCGTCGAGCAGCCGGTCCAGTTCGGCGAGGGTGTCCGGGTGGGTCTCACGCAGCTGCCAGGCCGTGCCCGGGATGGGCATGGTGAGGCTGGTGGTCTGCCCGCCGCGGAAGCGGACGTGGGCGTGGATCTGGTCGGTCTTGGTCAGGGTGACGTCCTCGACGAGCAGCCGGATCATGCGTTTGCGTTCCCGGGCCGGAGTGGCTGGGTTCGACCACAGCGCAGGGAAGTCGCTGGCCAGTGCCTTGATCCGGGCCGCGTGCTCGTCATCCAGTGCGGTGGCCGCGGCCGCGGTCGCCTTGTCGTAGCCGTCTTGGGCGGCTTGCACGGCGCGCAGCGCCTGGTTCCAGTCGGCTTCCAGGCTGTCGGCGACTAGCCGGTTGCCCGGGTCGACGGCCAGGTAGCGGCGGCGGGCCAGGTCAGCGCGGTGCCGGGCGCGTTCGACGTTGTGCCGGCGCAGCTGGTCGGCGTGCTCGGCGCGGGCCTCGATCTCGGTCTGGACGGACAGCGCGACCTCGAGCGCGAGCGGGGTGAGGGTGTCGAGCAGCAGCTGCCCGATCGCGGTGTCCACGCCGGCGCCGGGAACGCTTTGGCAGCGGGGCGCGGCGGCGTCGATGCATTCGCGCATGCACTGGTAGTCGGGCACCTCGACGCCGCGGCGGGTGTGGTAGCGCACGCTCATCCGCCGTCCGCAGATCCCGCAGATCGCCAGGCCTTGCAGCAGTGCGGTGCCTTCCCGCGCCGGCCCGCGGTCCCGTTCGCGGCCGACGGCTTGGGCGTTGGCGAGCAGGGTCGCCTGGTTGGCTTCGAACTGTTCCATGGTGAGGTATCCGGGGTGCGCGTTCGGGAAGAACGCGAACCACTGCTCGCGCGGCATGTTGATCGTCGTCATCTTGCCGGTGGCAGGGTTGCGGGCTTCGCGGCGCTGGCCGTAGACGAACGCGCCGGCATAGCGGGGGTTGTGCAGGGTGCGCGGCACGCGCCAGTGCCGCAAAGGCATCCAGGCGAGTTCGCCGTTGTGGGGGCCGGTGCGGATCCGGACCGGGAAGCGCAGCTGCTCGGCGTTGAACGTCTGGACGACCGTGCGGGTCGTGCCTGTGCGGGCGAAGACGGCGAACAGGTGCCGGATCGCCTGTTGGACGCCGGTGTCGGGGTCCAGGACGACCTTGCCGGCGGGGTCGTAGACCAGCCCGACCGGCAGCGCCATCACCA
>DASXSF010000135.1:0-25909 GCA_036506155.1 Jatrophihabitantaceae bacterium | reverse complement strand
CCGGCGCTGTTGCGTTGATGATCGTTGCGCACGCCGGCCTGGGCTTGGCGGCATCGTGCCGTAGTCAGAGACAGGCTGCGAGTTCGTCGAAGGCAGCGCGGACCCGGTCGTGCACTGCGAGCTCGGCGGTGATCGCGTAGTGCCCGCGGCGTAGGTTCTGCACGAAGGCATGCCCGGCCGCGATGGTGCGCGTGGAGGCGAGTTGTCTCAGTCCGCGCATCGGCCGCAGCCGGGCTTTGAGTCGCCCGTGATCGGCCTCGACGCGGTTGTTTGCGTACTGCTCGGTGACGTGACCCGCCGCCTGGACGAGCTCGTCAATCACTCGCGGGTAGACCGGTGCTCGGTCGGTGGTGACTTCGGCCGGCGGCGGTCCGCAGCGCAGCGCACGGGTGAAGAAATCCCGTGCAGCCGAGGTATCGCGGCGGGTCGAGACCAGCACGTCGATAACCTGGCCGTGCTGGTCGACCGCCCGATACAGGTAGGTCCAGCGCCCGGCGACCTTGACGTAGGTCTCGTCCACGAACCACCTGTCACCGGTCGCGTGCCGCGCAGGGCGGGCGGCATTGATGAAGTCCCGGGTGAACGTCTGCACCCACCGGTACACCGTGACGTGATCAACCTCGACGCCGCGTTCGGCGAGCAGCTCCTCCACATCGCGGTAGGACAGGCCATAACGCAGATACCACCGCACCGCAACCGCGATCACTTCACGCGGAAACCGGTACCCGGCCGGAGCGGTCGGCAAGCTCGACCTCGAGGTGATCATCCGATCATTGTCCCTGCCCCCGCATCGCCCAACGCAACAGCGCCACACGACCCGCGTGTAGGGCCACATCTCGCGCCAGTCCAGCTCGTGACCTGCCGTTCGGTCGTCCTCTTCGTAGGCGTACCGGGGCTCGTCCTCGAACACGCAGATGAGATCGTCCAGATCAGGCAGCGGGTCCATCACCACGCCGAGAAACTTCCCACGTCGGTGCTACCTGTCGGTGCCCCGCTAATCGCGGAGCGGATGGATTGTCCTCGGCACCGAGTTGGCTGGAGGTCACGCGCTGCCGCTGGGACCGTGGAAGGCGGCGGAGCCGATCCCAGGGGGGACCCCGTCGAACTCGGGACGGGACTTGGTTCCCGCGAAGATGTCGGTCTCGTCCTTGCCGCAGCGCTGGCATTGCTGATATAGCCTGCCGTCCTCGGTGCGCAGTGTTGCCCATCGGTGGCGCAGGTTCAGCCTGCAGGACAGCGGACGTCGGTGGCGTGGGAAGACGATCTCCATGTCGGCTGCGGCCTCCTCTGGTGGGGTGTTGATCGCGGCGCGCAGGGCCCAGGATCGGCTCAGCACACCGGCCGTGTGGTGGAACTGTCGGGCCCGGCCCAGGCCGTACAGTTCGGCGAGGAACTCCTGCCGATACCGGTCTCGGGTCGAGCCCGGCAGCACCTGAGTGGCCACCTGCAAGGTGTGCCGGGGCCAGAACCCCGCGGCCCGCATGGCGCTCTCAGCCATGACCACACCCGCCCTCGGCGGTCATAACGGTTCCGCCACCGGCCGCGGAATGCGCACCCGACGCTTGGACTGATACGCCTCCGCCAGTGCGGTGCGGGCCTGCTGCACCCCGGACGCGGTCAGCCGGTAGTAGCGGCGCGCGGGGCGTCCCTCCACCTTGGGGTCGATGTCTTCCCAGCGAGACTGCACCCAGCGCAGTCCCTCCAGCCGGGCCAGGATGGGGTGCACCGTGCCGCTGGGCAGACCGGCCGTC
Source organism: Jatrophihabitantaceae bacterium (assembly GCA_036506155.1). GTDB lineage: Bacteria > Actinomycetota > Actinomycetes > Mycobacteriales > Jatrophihabitantaceae > DASXRA01. The sequence goes on along the minus strand of DASXSF010000135.1, from coordinate 24,158 downwards.
TCACCGATTTCCACCCCGTACAGCTCGGCCAGCGGGTCGGCCAGCAGCGCGCGCAGCACGAACTGGGTGGGGAGGGTCATTCGCAGCTTCTCAGGCACGATTTAACTCTACCTAGGACCTAGATAGAAGTCAAGCATGGTCTGGAGCCAAGGGGAAGCGGCGGGCTGAATGAGCACTTGCGCCGGCACGCACGCAATTCGGCATTATGTGGGTGATCGAAGATCACCTCGCCGCAAGCGGCTCACATAATGCCTGATCATGCTGGTAATCGAGGCGCTGTTCATTGGTGTCGAGGAGCCTCACGATTACCTGCATATCAAGCATGTCCGCGCGGATCGGAGCGGGCAGCAAGATCGATCTCGGCGCCGACCACTGTCGGCTGCTCCCGACCCCGGAGCCGGGAGGGGCTGTTGTCGGTGGGCGCCGCTCAAGCCCCGACCGGAGGCGTGCGTGTGCGACCTGACGGAGTCGGTCGTCTTGTCCTAGCTGATGGTCTGGCACCGCATGTAGGTGCTGGTAGACGCCGGGCTGCTGCTGACCTGTGAGCAGCTGGCAAGTGGGCCTGCTAGCGGCTGGTTCCCGGGGCGATGGGCTTGCTGGCCAAGGTGCTGTCGTTGGCGGTGCCGGCTGGCGTCTGACGCGGTCGGCTTGCCGCCTGCCGGGTCGCGGGCATGCCCAGCGGGGCTGCGGCGTGCCGGGTGCTGGCTGCGCGTTCGGCGGCGGCCTTCTTCTCGGCGAGCAGCCGCAGGGTCAGGTCGATGCCCTCGATTTCACCGATCCAGCCTTCGTGCTCGGCGCGGCGGCGCCGGTCACGCAGATCCCGGTCCAGTTCGACCAGACGCGGCAGCATCTTCGGATCGACGTGCAGCACCGGGCATCGGACGCAAGCTTACGCTGCCCACTCCTGCGACCAGACCCCGTCGCCCGGCCCCGCCTCGTCCAGATCCGCGACAACCTCATCGCCCGCATCGCCGAAGCCGAAGCCAACCACTGGCTCGGCGAGGCCGAAGGCCTGAAAGTCAGCCTCGCCGGCGCACACGCCAAGCTCGCCCAGATGGACCAGATCGCTGCCCGCCACAGCAACGCCGTTCAACTCGGCATCCCCACCTTCACCGACGCCGCCGGGCGCACCACGAGCACGAACCCACCCAGCCAACCCACCCCATGACCAGCATTTCAAGATCATTTGCCTAGTTCGGAGAAGACAAGGTCGATGCCCGGGTCTTGGCGCAGCTGCTGGCTGCGGACTTCTTGCCGCCGGTCTGGCTGCCCGACGAACGCACCAGGGCGCTGCGTCGGCAGGTGACCCGGCGCGCTCACCTGGTCCGGCAACGCACCAGGATCAAGAACCAGGTGCACGCGATCCTGGCCCGCAACCTGGCTCCGACCCCGCCGGTGTCGGACCTGTTCGGCAAGACTGGGCGGCACTGGCTTTCCCGGCAACAGCTTCCCGTCGACGAACGCTCGACGGTGGCCGCGCTGCTGCGCCAGCTCGACTTCCACGGCGACGAGCTCGCGATCGTCGACAAGGAACTGGCCCGCGAAGCGTTGTCCGATCCAGCAGTGGCGCGGTTGATGACCATCCCCGGCATCGACGCGATCGCCGGGATCTCGATCGTGGCCGCGATCGGTGACTTCACCCGGCTTCGACGATCCGAACAAACTGGTCGCCTATGTCGGGCTCAACCCGAGGGTGCGACAGTCGGGCAACTCCGCGCCGGTGCATGGCCGGATCAGCAAGGCCGGACGCGCGCACGTGCGCGGCGTGCTCGTCGAAGCTGCTTGGTCAGCCTCCCGGGCACCCGGGCCGCTGCGCGCCTTCTACCAGCGCGTCAAAGCTCGCCGCGGATTCCAAAAGGCCGTCGTCGCCACAGCCCGCAAGATGACCGTGCTCGCCTGGCGCCTGGTCACCAGGGACCAGGACTACGCCTTCTCCCGACCCGGCCTGGTCACCCACAAGCGCCGCAAACTCGAACTCGCCGCCGGCGCACCATCCCGTCGTGGGAACTACCGCGTGCCCGGTGCGGCCCATAACGACAAGCAACGCCGCAACGAGGAGAAGCTCGCGGTCGAGCGGGCCGAGCACGCCTACGAAGTTCTGGTCGCCCACTGGCAACCGAAGCGGCCAACACCGGCGTGACCATCAAGATTGCGCCTAGCCATGCGGTGGCGGTGGGCGCGGCCGCCAGCAACGGGACGCGACTCTTCAAGCTGTCAGGCTTAGCAGCGCGGCAGCACTTCCAGTCCCAGTGGTCTGCTCTTCACTCGGCGGTCGACCGCGCCCACCGCTGCCCGACGTTACCGCGGTCCTCGCCGCGGTCAAGGTCGTTCGTCCAACCGGGCGCTCCACGATAGACCGACCACCCGTCTTCTCCGAGCTCGCGACGCTGTTGGGCAGATGCTCGACCTCGAGCTCCACTTGAGACGGGCAGGAGGCTGTGCCGATGTCAGGAGGGTGGCCGGTCGCGCTCGGTGCAGGCCGTTTCGGTGTACGCGGCGACGGCACGGCGTAGGTCGGCATGCGGGTCCTCGGTTGGCGGCGGTGTCGTGCGCGGAACCTCGATCAGTCGATCGCGGTGACGGTCTGCGCGGTGCCGTTCCTGTTCGGGAGCCGGAGCACGGTGTAGTGGAGGTCGCCTGGGTGGTAGTCACCCTCGGTGAGGGGGTTGTCGGCCAGGACCGCGGCACCATCGGCAGCTCGGCAGATCACGGGCTTCAGCGTTCGCTGCTGCCGGCAGTTCGTCTGGGCACTTGCCGACGATGGGCGCGAGCCTTGCCGTTGACGCCGACGGGTCATCCTGGGCGCTTGGCGGCCACGAGCAGCGCTGTCGTGGCTACTACTAGGCATGTAGCTGCCAACCTGTTGACGGTGACGACGGTGGGGTTTAGCTTGCCGCCGACGAGACCGAAGGCCCAGAAATTCTTGGCTGGCGCAATGGGGGGGCGGGTCTCATGCATAGGTTCCGGTTTCAGGTCATCCTCGTCGCGGCTGCGCTGACGCTGTTCGCCGTCGTGGGCCCTGCAGCGCTGGCCGCTCCCGGTCCGGCGGTGAGCGGCGGCGGCGTGGTGAGCGGCCCGCTTGGCACCACGTCGCAGTTAGGAATCACCGCGTCCGACGCGGGGGGTCACCTGCTGTGCGTCATGGCCGGCCGGTCGGGTGGCTTCCCGTTCGGCCCGTGGCAGGCGATCCAGCAGATGAACGTCTCGGGCCCGGTGACGCCGGGCACGCTGCAGGTCACCGGTGATGTGTCGAGCTTCGCCGGCGTCGCAACCATCCACGTCGTCGGTACCACGGCAACCGGTGCTGAACTCATTACGACTCTGACCGGTGTGCCGTTCGTGTCCAGCCAGCGCGCCGGCGGTGCCGGCGTGGCGTGGCACGAACTGGACGTGAGCCTGCCCGGTGGGGCCGTGAGCTTCGGCCCCGAGGTGATGGCATCCGGGCACATCAACGTCTCCGGATAGCGCCGCGGACAACCCGCCCCTCCTGGCTCAAGCGCCCTCTGGCAGAAGCGGAGGGAACACGATGCACCTGTGGCAACGGCGTTCGTGGCGCGTAATGCCGGACCGCTCTCTCGAATTCCGGCTCGGACATGGCAGCTCAGCATTTCGCGAGCTGACCGCCTGTCCGGTACGGCCGACACCCCTACCCGACGGCAAAGGAGCCCACAAATGAAAACCCGATTCACCCTGCTCACGCTGGGGATCGCCGCTGTGTTCGCGGTGGCACCGGCAACATCGACGTTCTCCAGTCCCGACAGCGCACATGTGCGCTGGGACATCATCAGCCTCACCGTCCCCGCTACCGGGCAGCCGATTGTCAGTGCTGGCGGGCACGCCTCGGCGAACGCCAGCCCGGGCCTGTCGATCACGTTCACCGGCTCTGGGACGTTCGTCGCGCCGGGGAGCGGCGGGACGTCCAGCGCGGTCACCGGCGGTGGCACCTGGGAGACCTTCTCCGGTGGTACCGCGACCGCGAGCGGCACCTACCGCGTGACGTCGCTTGCCAGCTGGCAGTTCGCGAACTTCCAGCTGAACGTCTTGGTCGACCAGATCGGGGATCCGACCAAGCGGGCGAACGGGAACGCGATCCTGCGCATCGAATACTCGGACGGCAGCACCGGCGTACTGGGTGTGGGCTGCGAGGGCCCGGGTGCGCCGGAAGGAATCCAGGAGGGCGTCATTGCCACGAAGGGGTACTTCACCTACTGGAGTGCCCAGCCTCCCGTGCCCGGCGTGGACGCGAACCGCACCACCTTCCACATCCTCGGCTGATCCGATCGCTGGCGGCGGCGTGAGGGCGTGACATGCCCTGGCGGCTCGGCCTGGTCGCGCTGACCATGGCCCTGCTGGCCCCGGCTGCGCAGCTCCCGCACGCCGCGGCGGGCGCGCCGGACAACGTGCGGTGGAACTCCGCGGCGCTACAAGGAGTCCGCGACTCCGGGCTCGGCCCGCCGATGGCCGCCCGCGCGCTGGCGATCGTGCACACCTGCATGTACGACGCGTGGGCGGCCTACGACCCCGTCGCCAACGGCACCCGGTACGGTGGGGCGCTGCGGCAACCGCCGGGCGAACGGACGTTGCCTAACAAGGTTGCGGCGATCAGCTTCGCCGCCTATCGCGCCGCGGTCGATCTGCTACCCGCCGATCGCGCCGCGGTGTTCGACCCGCTCATGACCGATCTGGGCTACGACCCCGCCGACACCACGACCGACCTGCATTCGCCTGCCGGGGTGGGCAACGTCGCGTGCGCCGCGGTACTCGCCTACCGCCATCACGACGGCGCCAACCAGCTCGGCGACGAGCCCGGCGGGACCCCGGAGGTGCCCTACTCGGATTACACCCGCTACCGCCCCGCCAACGATCCGATGGATCTCACCGCGCCGTTCGTGCCGGCGACGGTGCGCGATCCAAACCGGTGGCAGCCGCTGCGCTACCTCGACGCGCGAGGCAGGACCGTCACCCAGTCCTACCTCGCCCCGCAGTGGGGCAATGTTGTCGGCTTCGCGCTGCCAGTCGACGGCGCGCTGCGCTCACCGGCCGGACCGGCCCGCTACGGCAGCCCCGCCTACCGCGCCCAGGCACTCGCGCTGCTCGACGTCAGCGCACATTTGACCGATGAGCAGAAGATGAGCGCCGAGTACTGGGCCGACGGACCCGGCACAGTACTGCCCCCGGGCCACTGGAACCTGTTCGCTCAGTACGTCTCGCGCCGCGACCACCACGGCACCGGCCGCAGCGGCATCGACACAGACGTCGAACTATTCTTTGCGCTCACCAACGCCATGCTCGACGCCAGCATCGTCGCCTGGGACGACAAGCGCGCCTTTGACTCGGTCCGCCCGATCACCGCCATCCGCTACCTGTTCCGCGGCCAGCATGTCCTCGCCTGGGCGGGGCCGGGGCGGGGTACCCAGCTCATCGACGGCGGCGACTGGCTGCCCTACCAACGCAGCACCTTCCCCACCCCGCCATTCCCCGAATACACCTCAGGACACAGCAACTTCAGCGCCGCCGGCGCGGAGATCCTCCGCCTGGCCACCGGCAGCGACCGGTTCGGCGCCTCGATCACCCTCCCTGCCGGCTCCTCCACCATCGAGCCCGGCACCGTTCCCGCCCACGACGTCACCCTCACCTGGCCCACATTCACCGACGCCGCCAACCAGGCCGGCATGTCCAGACGCTACGGCGGCATCCACTTCCAGCAGGGCGACCTCGACGCACGCGCCACCGGACGGTTGTGCGCCGATGCCGCCTGGACGCTCGCCCAGCATTACATCAACGGCAGCCAGTGACCTCGTGCCGCGGCTACCCGGGTCATGCTGACCCGACGCCACCGGAAGCGGTACACCGGCGAAGGTAGCCTGATCAAACCAACGACCCTGTCCGTCGAGGCGGGGCAACCTCAGACTGCATCGGCAAGCTGGTGGACGACGTATTGCTGCACTATCACCCGTGGTCCGAATCTGACCCAGGTTACTGGTGCACTCGCGCCACGATCGTCGTCGTCGATGGCAACCGAGTTGCGGTCTTGCCGGGCGGCTGGGCAAGCCCCAGCTCAGCCCTTGGCCCTGCGGCGGACAACCTGGCGGTCCTACTTGATCCGGCTGCCCCGCCCGAGTTCGAGCTGAGACTCGAATCAGTTGAGCCACTCTGACACGACCTATCCGCACATCGGCATGAGCGAGCATGTCGGCGGATCGTCCGCTGCCTCGACAGCGCGCCATAACGACGACCACGGACCTGATCAACGACCGACCAGGGTGGGAGCGTACATCGTGATCGTGTCGACCTCGAGCGTGAACTGCCTGCCTGGTAAGAGGATGCGCGTCTGCAGGTCGGCACAGTCGTGGGCCGTCGCCGAACGCCAGGAAGGTGTCGGGTGGCAGGTAGCAGCTGGACGCTGCGCCGAGGATGTGCACGGCGCGTCCGACCGCCCTCGAGTCGAATTCGCCTACCTAGGTGGGATCCGAGACACCGCGCGGACCGTCGCGCCCTTCGTCCCGCTCGGGACATCCGCTCCTTCATCTTTGGTGCCGGCGGAGCAGGTGCCAGCCGGGACGCCAGATTGTGCCGACGTTCGATCGCGAATGCCCTTATGTCACAGGTGATCGGGTGCCAGGTCGGCACGATCACAAGGTTGGCACAATCGGCGATCCCGGACAGGTGCCTGATCGGGGTTCGCGTGAGTGGAGCTGGCGTGTTGTTCACTGGGCGTGGTCGGGGCTTAGGCGTGTTGCTTGGCGGCGAACCGCTGGCGGGCTGCCTGGCGCGATACGCCGAGCGCGACCGCGATCTGATTCCAGGATCGGCCGTGGGCGCGGGCGACCTGGACCGCTTCACGGAGGCGTGCCTCGTCGGCTCGTGCCGCGTCGGCGGCCTCGGCGATCGCGCGCAGGTCCTCGATGCGCTCGGGCTTGACGGTGGCCGGGTCGAGTTGGTCGGCGAGTTGCTCGAAACGCTGGGCGGCTCGCTCGATGTCCTCGTTGGTGTGTCGCATCCTGATCACCTCCCCGTATCGAGGAATCGGTGGAACTTCGCGCGTAGCGGCATGGCGTGGATGACGACCGGGTTGTCACTGTCAAGGTCAAGCACACCGACCTCGAGCAGCGGGATCGGGCGCCGGCCCGATGAGCGTGGTCAACTGCTCGTCAATCACGATCCGGCGGATTCGCGGTGCGAACGGCGTGTAGGATGTCCGCGTCGGGAACGCCGTGCCGGCGCGCCGGATCGCCGATCCGCACACTAGACAACCTACCTTGTCTGCTGGTCGATGTAAAGGATCGTTGTCTGAAGGGCATCCCCGCTGAGCCGCGGTCCGCATGGAGGCTCGGAGCCATTGGCAACGTCGCGAGCCTCATGCGATGTTCGCCCCGATCGTCTGGCTGATTGACGCGGAATCCCGACGCTGGTGCGCCGGGTACGGGTGCCGTTCGACAGCGGCTCACATGTTTGGAAATCGTGTTGGGTTAACACCCTCGCGGGTTCAAATCCCGCATCCTCCGCGCGCGGGGATGTACTTGCTCCTAAGGTAATCGGCCGGGAACGCCGCTCCCACGACCCAGTGGGCGCGTTGCGCGCAGACGCGTCAGGCCGCGCTTCCTCCCTGATTCACAGTTGACTGCTGCTGCCGTCGCGGTAGCGCTTAATGACCGAGGTTCGATTCTGTTGGGCGGCCCGATCAGCGTCGACGTCGGCGCAGGGAGCGAGTCGGCAACGGTCAACGCGGTCGGAACGGCAGGCGCGAAGGGCACGCTGTTCACCGCCGCCGCGTCGGGCGACACGAACCTGAAGGTCAGCACCGTGGCCGGACTGGTCGTCGGACAGCCGATCTACGTCGCCACAGGATCGAGCCTCGAGTCGCCCACGGTTGCGGCGATCGGAACGGCCGGCGTCGCCACCACATTGTCGTCCGCGACGGCTGCCGGCGACACGACGATCAAGGTCGCGAACGTCGCCGGGATCAATGTGGGCGACACCCTCGCCATCGACAGCGGCGCCAACCTGGAGACGGTTACCGTCACGTCGGTCGGCAGCGCTGGGGCCACCGGCACCGGCGTCGGCATCACGCCTGCGCTGGCGAAGGTGCATGCGGACGGCTTCCGCGGCGCCGCCGTCAAGGACGTCAGCCAGCCCGGCACCGGCGTGACGATCTCCCCGGCGTTGGCGCTGCCGCACGCCGCGGGGTGCGACGACGGTGGGCAATGGCACGGGCATCACGTTCAGCCCGGCGCTGACCTCGGCGCACGCCAGCGGCGCTACGGTGCACGGCCCGCTCGGCACCGGGTTGACGCTCGCCGAACCGCTGCGGCAGGCGCACCCGGCCGGCTCCGGGGTGGGCATCAGCGGCATGACCGTCACCGAAGCCCAGTCGGAGTTCAGCCTGTGGGCCAGCGAGGCCGCACCGCTCATCGCCGGAACGGACATCGCCGATCTCGCCGCGCCGAACCTCGCGATCTACGAGAACCGCGGCGTGATCGCTATCGACCAGGATCCCCTCGGCATACAGGCGTCCGTCGTCTCCAACGCCGGTGGGCAGTGGGTGCTGGAGAAGCCGCTCGCAGACGGCTCGACGGCCGTCGCACTGTTCAACGCGGCGGACACCCCGTGGACCCAGGCCACGGTCTCGCTGTCGTCGCTCGGGCTGGGTACGCGGCGCACGCCCTACCTGGTCCGCGATCTGTGGACAGGACGGACGACGGTCGCCTTCACGTCGCTGGCGGCAGGTGCCGTCCCGCCGCACGGCTCAACGATGGTCCGGATCTCCGCGCCCTGACTCACGGACCGCGCGGCTATCCGGCGCTCAGCCGGCGAACTTGGTGAGCCCGTCTAGGAGTCGATCCACGTCTGAGTCGGACGTGTAAGGCGCCAGCCCGATCCGCAGTCCGCCGTCATCGAGCCCGAGCCGGCGCGCGGGCTCGTAGGCGTAGAACGTTCCGGCCGGGGCATTGACGTCGAGCTCGGCGAGGAAGCGGTAGGCGTCGTGCGGGGTGCGGTCGGCGAAGGTGAGCAGCAGGGTCGGGGTGCGGTGACGGGCGCGCGAATGCACTGTGACGGTGTCCAGGTCGACGAGGCTGCGCTCGATGCGTTGCCGCAGCGCGTCCTCGTGCTCCTCGACAGCATGCATCGACGTAAGGATGCGCTGGCGCCGGTTACCGGTGGTGCCGGCGAGACCGGCGATGAAGTCGACAGCGGCCGTCGTCCCGGCCAGCAACTCATAGGGCAGCGTCCCGAGCTCGAAACGCTCGGGGACGGCCTCGGTCGACGGGAGAAGCTTGTCCGGGTGCAGGTTATCCAGCAGGTCGGGGCTGGCAGCCAGGACACCGCAATGCGGGCCGAAGAACTTGTACGGCGAGCAGGCGAAGAGGTCCGCCCCGAGCGCTAGCACGTCGATGCCGGCATGCGCGGTGAGGTGCACTCCGTCGACGTAGAGCAAGGCAGCGGCGCGGTGCACCAGTTCGGCGACTGCCGAGAGGTCGGGTCGGGTGCCCAGCAGGTTCGAAGCGCCCGTGAGTGCGACGAGCCGGGTGCGCTCGCTGAGCTGGTCTGCGACATGGTCGACGGCGAGCTCCGTGGTGACGGGATCGAAGTCGGTCCACCGCACGGTGGCGCCTGCAGTCTCGGCGGCGATCATCCAGGGACGCACATTCGCGTCGTGGTCGAGCCGGCTGACGACGACCTCGTCACGCGCCGACCACGTCTTGGCCAGCGTTCGCGCCATGTCGAAGGTCAGCTGCGTCATGCTGCGCCCGAACACGATGCCCCCCGGATCGGCACCGAGCAGGTCAGCCATCGCCGACCGCGCCGACTGCACAACCGCCTCGGCGTTCTGCTCGGCCCGCGTGATCGAACCGCGGTTCGCGATCGGCGACACCAGCGTGTCGCGCACGGCGCGGGCGACCGTGTCCGGTGTCTGTGAGCCGCCAGGTCCGTCGAAGTGCGCTGCGCCGGCGGTCAGCGAGGGGAACCGGGCCCGGACCGCGGCGACATCGAGCGTCATGCCCCTACCCTTTCATGCCGTCATCGTCGCGTGGTCCTGGGTGATCGCCCGGTAGCGTCCCGCTGATGACGACGTGCAGCCTGGTGACGGGATCGAGCCGTGGCATCGGTGCCGCCGTTGCGCACGCACTCGCAGCGGGCGGGCACCGGGTCGCGGTGCACGCGGGGCACGACGCCGCGTCCGCGAAGCGGGTGCAGGACGCGCTGCCCGGCAGCGGGCACATCGTCGTTCGCGGCGATCTCACTGTGCCGGACACTTGCGCGCGTGTCATCGCCGAGGTCGTCGACGGGCTGGGCGATCTCGACGTGCTGGTCAACAGTGCCGGGGTGTTCGCGGCGCATCCGATCGACGCGACCGGCTACGCCAGCTGGCAGCACGCGTGGCGACAGACGCTTGAGCTCAATCTGGTAGCCCCGGCGAATCTGGCCTGGCTGACAGTCGACCACCTGTTGCACCGCGAACGCGGCCCGAACGGTGGGCGTCTGATCAGCATTGGTTCTCGTGGCGCATACCGCGGCGAACCCGGTACGCCCGCCTACGGCGCCAGCAAGGCAGCGCTTCATGCTTTGGCGCAGTCGCTCGCTGTTTCCCTGGCGCCGCACGGCATCCTCTCTGTGGCGGTCGCGCCCGGCTTCGTCGACACCGACATGGCACGCGACGTCCTGGAGGGTCCCGACGGCGATGCGGTGCGGGCGCAGAGCCCGTTCGATCGGGTCGCCACGCCCGCCGAGATCGCCGCCACCGTCGCATGGCTGGCGACCGATGCCCCGGTATGGATCAGCGGCGCTGTCCTCGACGCGAACGGAGCCTCGTACCTTCGCTGACCCGCGATGTCACTCGGCGGCGACGTCGAGTGCGACGTCGAATTCTGCGACCCCCGCCTGCTCCCACGATCTGCGCTTTACGAGGTGCAGCCGCGCCGGGCCGGTCTGTAGCGGCGCGAACGTCATGCGGCGAGTACCGCCGGCACCGACGGGACGTTCTGCCCCCAGGTACTGATCGTCGGTCAGTTCCAGGCGGCTCGTATCGATGTCGGCATGCCAGCGGTAACCGGTGGTGGGATTCTCGTCCAGGGCGACGGTGATCTCGTCGCCGAGTCGGACATCACGCGCCGCGCCCGAATCGTCCGGAGCCAGGTTGACCCGCACCTGGCGACGGTACCGCGAGCCGGTTGCACGGCGGCTGTATCAGCGGCGTTCCCCCGGCGCTCTTGTGGCTAACGGAGAGGGCTGGGAAGGTGCCCTATCCGACTGAAGCCAGCCTGAGGGGGCGGTCATATGTTCAGTGGTCTGCTGGATACCGGCCAGCTGTACCTGAAGTACGACGAGGTACCGCACGAAGGCGCTCGGCTCGGGCGCAACCTGTGGCTTGACGCTCGCAGCCTCGCCCACATGGTGGAGAACGACGTCCACGAGATGGGCAAGACCCTGAGTGATCAGTCCTGGGAGCGCGTCCTGGCGGTCCTCGACCAGGGGCAGCTCGGATCGTGCACCGGGAATGCCGGCACAGGCGCGCTTGGTACACGACCGTTCTTCGACTCAGTCGGCGACGTGCTCCCGTCGACCTCCGATGCCGCCGAGGCCGAGAAGTTCGCCGTGCAACTCTACAGCGACGCCACCGTCGTGGACGGCTACCCCGGCACCTATCCACCCGATGACACCGGGTCGTCGGGCCTGGCGATCTGCAAGGTGCTCAAGAGCCGGGGCACCGTCAAGGGCTACCGCTGGGCCCGGTCGGCGTACGGGTTCCTTCGGCTGCTGCAGAGCGGCCCCGTTCTGCAGGGAATGCCGTGGCACGAGGCGTTCTTCGAGCCGGACAAGGACGGCTTCATCGACGCCGACCCGCACTGGGCAGCAAGCAAGCTCGCGGGTGGCCATGAGGTCGAGGCCGTGGGTGTCGAACTCGACTCGAACGACGCATTCAACAGCGTCATCACCTATGTCAACAGCTGGAGTACCGCCTGGGGTGACGCCGGAAGGTTCCGCATGCGGCTGCGCACGTACGAGCAGCTGAACGGCGTCGACCTGAAGCAGTACGTCATCTGAGTACACACAATCGGAGGCGGCGCGCCCCCGTTGCGCCGCCTCCTATCAAAGCAACGTAGCAAGCGAGTATCTGGGGTATCAAGCGAACTACCCCATTTGGCCATGACCGGACGCGGGCAATAGGGCGGTCCTACCGATATGACGGAGCCCGATTTTGCCGCGTTGCAAGGCGATTCTGCCGATCGTGGTGGTAACAAGCTGCCGCGGCGCTTGACATCGCCTCTTCGCCCTAACTAACGTGATGATCAAGATAGTCATCACCGGGCGGGGGGTCCGTGACTACCGTGAGCGATGAGGATCCGACGGTTCGAAGCGTCTCACTGGCGCTGCAGCGCCTCACCCTCGGGTGGGATCGTCACCGGGAGGCTGTCGCAGACGAACTCGGCGTCGGCACCACGGAGATCGTCGCCCTCGGGTTCCTGTACCTCGACGGGCCGCACACGCCGACCGACATCGGGAACCTACAGAACTTGACCTCAGGAAGCGTCACCGCGTTGCTCGACCGGCTTGAAGCGGCCGCCTTCGTCGCGCGATCGCACAACCCCGACGACCGGCGCAGCGTGCTCGCGACGGTGACGCCCGCGGGCCGACACGCCATGCAGTGGTACTACGAACGGTTGGACAAGATCGTCGGGGATGCGCTCGAACGCGTTCCTGATATCGCGATCGGCGACGTCATCACTCTCGCGAACCTAGGTGGCGAGCTTCTCAGCGAACATGCTCGTGAGGCGAAGCAGTCGCGGCCCTAGCACTACGGCCGGACTTCGTGACTTCGACGTGGAGACGGCCGCCCGCTACGCATCGGGCCTTGATCATCCCTGTGAGAGCTTCCATATGCCGAGGGTTCTGGCACGAACCGTCACCAACCAGCTGCCGCTCGCGGCGCGTGATCTTGGGCTTGTGGTCGATATTCAGCCACAAGTCCAAGATCACGCAATCCAGGGGTCGCGGCCATAGGCGTGGCCGGCTTTGCGCGGAGCGCCAAGCATCGCAGGATCTGGTAGGTATCTGGCCATGGAGTTGTCCTTCGCTCTACCGACGTCGGGGTCATGGGCGACGCCGGAGAACATCTCGCTGCTGGCGCGTGCTGCCGAGGATCGTGGCTGCCGCACACTGTGGACGTTCCAGCGGGTGATCTACCCGAGCGGCAGCGACCTGGCCGCCGTCTACCGCAGTGTGCTCGACCCGCTTGTGACGCTCGGGTTCGCGGCGCCCGTGACGAGCCGGGCACGCCTGGGACTCGCTGTCGTCAACGGCCCGTTCTACGCGCCTGCGGTGCTCGCCAAGCAACTCGCGACGATCGACGTGCTATCTACAGGGCGGCTGGATGCCGGCATCGGCCTCGGCTGGCATCCCGACGAATATGTCGCCGCGGGCGTCCCCATGCGCGGGCGGGGCCGTCGATTCGACGAGTGGCTGGACTGCCTCAACACGCTGCTGGCCTCCGATGGGGAGGTCACCTTCGCCGGCGAGTTCTACACGGTGCCGCCGTCGCTGATGGCACCCCGACCGGTGCAGCGCCCGCGGCCGCCGCTGCTGATCGGCGGCAGCAGCGAGGCTGCGTATCGCCGTGGCGCTGTCCGAGGCGACGGCTGGATATCGAGCAGCCGCGCCAGCCTCGACGACATCCGCTTCGCGATCGCCACAATGCGCGACGCCGCCGGGCGCGTCGGTAAGTCACCGTCGAGCGTGCGCTCTGTCGTACGCGGCGTGACAGCGGTGCGCGCCCGGCCTTCGGACGGCCCCGATCGCAAGCTGCTGCACGGTTCCCTGGAGCAGATCCGCGACGACATCGGCAGGTTCGCCGAGACCGGCGTTGACGAGTTGTTCTTCGACCTGAACTTCGACTCCGAGCAGGTCGGCAACCCCGACGCCGACCCGGTTGCAGCGATGGAGAAGGCATATGCCGTGCTCGAATACTGCCTGCCGACGGCACCGTAGGAGCACCGCGGTCACCATTGGATAGGGGCGTATCAGCGGCGGGTGCGACCGCTCCGTGTAGTCATGGGCTTTCGGGAACGCGTCATGGACTACAGCGTGTCCACGCTGCGCAACGACGTCGTCGACTACCGGCGCATACTTCGCCTGACCACGGTGTCGGGCAATAAGCTCTTCCTCGCGTTTCCGGAAGTCCCACCGGCTGACTGGCTCCAATTTGTCGGTGGCGGCACGAATGTGTTCCTACCCGCCGCCGATTTCGACGCTACATACCGGGTGCTCCGCGACGAGAGCCCGGTCTTCGTTACCGCGCTGAACGTTGTCGGGTTGCGAGCCTTCAGTCTCGATTCGGGAGACGAAGCGCCAGGCCAGGGGCTGAGCGATCCCGAGGCCCTCGTGCAAATGATGGAGCGGGCTCGCACTGCGACGGGAATCACCAGTGAGCACGGGGCCGAGCCGGCGACCGGCATTCCTTGACGAGCGTCGATCCACCCCGTTGCCAGGGAACGCCCCGCCGATGCTGGACGTCGAGCGGATTCGCGCGCACTTCGACTTCCCGGAGACTGGGCCCAGCCACCGCGGGAACTGCTCGAGCTTTATCGGTCGCTTGCGCCGTGGTACGAGAACGTGCATCGCGGGCAGTCGACGGCCTCGCAGCGCATGACCGAAATGTTCGAGGAGTCCTACGACACAATCGCAGCCTGGCTGAACGCGCCCGGTCGGCGAAATATCGTCATCTACCGCAACACCACCGAGGCGATCAACGCCGTCATGTACTCGCTGCTCAGCGAGTTCCGGGACGGCGACAATGTGGTGGCGACGATGATGGAGCACAACTCCAACTTCGTTCCGTGGTACGCACTGAGCCGGGAAATCCTGCCGCGCCTGGGGCGACGCGTCGAATGCCGGGTCGCCCGCTTCGACCACCGCAGCGGCGAACTCGACGTGGACCATCTCGCCCATCTCGTCGATGCCCGCACCAAGCTCGTGTGCGTCACCGGTGCCTCGAACTTCCTCGGCACCAAACCACCACTGCACATCATCCGTGCCATTTCCGACGCCAGCGGCTACGTTCAGCCCGAAGGCCGCACCGGCTCGCTGCTGCTTGTCGACGCCGCGCAACTCGTACCCAGCGCCAGCGTGGACGTCCAGGCACTCGATGTCGACTACCTCGCATTCTCCTTCCATAAGCTGCTCGCCCCGTTCGGCGTCGGCGTCCTCTACGCCAAGGAGGATCTGCTCGCCAACGCTCTGCCGTTCCTCTACGGCGGGGACATGATCGCCGAAGGCCGCGTTACCCCGGACCGAGTGGACTACAACGTCCTGCCGTGGAAGTACGCCGCCGGAACGCCGAACATCCTCGGCGTGATCACCTCTGCCCAGGCGCTGCGGCTCGTGCTCGACCTGATATCCGGCCGGCGTCGCTGGTTCGCGACCTCGCGGCCCATCCCGCGCCATGCGATCGAATCCGCGATGGACGTCGTGTCACGACATGTCAGTGCGATGACCGAGCGGGCCCTCCACGCCGCCCAGGACATTCCGGGGCTCACCGTGTACGGGCCGGCTCCGGGCACGCCGCGCTCACCGTTGCTGGCGTTCAACGTGGCCGGTACGGATCCCACGCACGTCGCGGACGGCTTGAACGAACTCGGCGTGGAATCCCGCGCCGGGTGCCACTGCGCCACACTCGCCCATCGCGATCTCGGCCTGACTCCCCCCGCGAGCTGCCGGCTGAGCTTCACCCTCTACACCAGCGTCGACGATGTCGAGCGCGCCATGGACGCTCTGCGCCGTGTCGCCGCCCGCGCACGGGTGGCGGGCCGGACCTGATTCGAGCAACACAAGCCGCGCAGGGTGGCAGACTCGGCGCATGACCGCAGCCGACATCGACACATACCTTGCCGGCTTGGACGAGCCGCAGCGGACGACGCTGCAACAATTGCGCCAGGACATTACGGAGATCGTCCCGAACTCCGAGGAATGCATCTCGTACGGGATGCCGGCGTTCAAGGTCGATGGCAAGGTAGTCGCCGGGTTCGCAGCATTCAAGAACCATCTCAGCTACCTCCCGCACAGCGGCTCCGTGCTGCCGGCACTCGCCGCCGACACCGCCGACTACGACGGCACGAAAGGGTCGCTGCACTTCGCCGTCGGGCAGCCATTGCCGAAGGATTTGGTAACCAAACTGGTCACAACGCGGCTGCGCGAACTAGGCCTGCAACAGCAGCTCTGACGGCGTCTGGCGGCACCCGCGCCTCGATAAAGGTCGTCAGTCGCCGTGGTGCGAAGCCGAGTGATTCGTACAGCGCGATGGCTCTCTGGTTGTCCGCAGACACATGCAGGAATGCGTTCTCGCCCCGCCCATGGATCTCGGTTGTCAGCGCTGACACCAATTGCCTTGCGAGGCCTTGCCCGCGGTACTCGGGCCGCGTGCATACTGCGCTGATCTCGGTCCAACCGGGCGGGTGCAGCCGCTCGGCGGCCATCGCGACAAGCGCGCCGTCGCGGCGGATGCCGAGGTACGCACCGAGCTCGATGGCTCGGGGCAGGAATGGGCCGGGATCAGTGGATGCGACGAGGTCCAGCATGTCCGGCACGTCCGTCGCGGTCAGCCGCGTCGCGTCTGCGCCATACGCGCCGCTGGTGCTTTCATCGATCATCTGTAGACGAACGTGGCGCGCGACCTCCCAGCCGACGGGGGCCCACGCCGGGGCGCCCGCGAATCGGAGCCGCGCGGGACGACCCGCAAGCGTCGCCAGGTCGGCCCAATCGCCCGGATTGGGCTGCCCGGGCACGGCGGCGTAGGGGGCCACGTCCACCGGATACCGCAGCGCCGCGCCGCGCCGTTCGGCCAGGTGCTTGTGGCGGTCCGGCCAGCGCGGCGTAGGCCGGGTTGTCCAGGACATGTGGCTCGTGATTCACGCAATCACGATGCCCGCCTGAACGTTCGGTGATCGCCGAATCGTCGCGATTCGCGACGGCACCGAGCACGTTTGTCCAGCGCGCGGCGTGGGTATCCCCTTGTTCACCAACATTCCCCTGCTGAGGTGTTGACGAATGAGCGCAACAGTTACCGTGCGGCGGGCCGCCCGCGGCGATGCAATGGCATTGCTCGCACGCTGGGGCCTGGCAGCGCGCGCCACGCTCTACCTGCTCATCGCAATCCTGGCGGTCGCGCTTGCGACCGGGTCCCGCCGAGGCGAGACCGACCAGCGCGGCGCGTTCGAGGAGTTGACCCGCCATTCCGGCGGGACCGTGCTGCTCTGGCTGATCGCCGTCGGCCTGGCCGGCTACGCCCTGTGGCGGCTGAGCGAAGCGATCTTCGGCGTGGTCGGCGAAGGCAAGAAGGCCGGGCCGCGCGTGCAGTCGCTGGCCCGCGCCATCATCTACGGCTTCTTCGCAGTCAGCGCATTCAAGATCGCGAGCCACGCAGGCACGAGCAGCCAGGCCGGCCAGCAGGAGTTGTGGACCGCCAAGGCCATGCAGCATCCAGGTGGGCGGTGGGCGGTCGGCATCGTCGGCGCGGTCATCGTGGTCTGTGGTCTCTACCTCGTCTGGGAGGGCTTCAGCCGCAAGTTCGAGAAGTACCTCGCCCTCGGCCGGATGAGCCCGTCGACCCGCAAGGTCGTGGAATTTCTCGGCGTGGTCGGCACGGCCTCTCGTGGATTCGTCTTCGCCCTCGCGGGTGTGTTCGTCATCTCGGCCGCCGTCGACTACAAGCCGCAGAAGGCCGGCGGGCTGGATCGGGCGCTGCGCGAACTGGCCGACACTGCCGTGGGGCCGTGGCTGCTGGGCGTCGTCGCCATTGGTTTGGCGATGTTCGGCATCTACGGCTTCGCCGAGGCGAAGTGGCGCAGGACCTGACATGGCCACCGACAGAGCACTTCGATCGGGCACCTTCGTCGCCGATCGGACGCCCCGTGATCGCCGGCTGGTGGAAGCACGTGGCACAGTCCTCCGACTGGTGCTCGCAGCCGCCCTGCTGTGGGGCGGGTTGTGCGGCGTCGGGTACCTGCTGACGCACCAACTGCGGGGCACAGCCTTCGAGCGATGGGACGCATCGGCGAACCGCTGGCTCGCCGCCCATCGCACGCCCACCTGGAACACGGTGACCCACTGGCTCACATACTGTGCCGAGACGCTGACCGTCGTCGGGATCGGCCTGGTGTTCTTCATCGGGCTGCGGATCGTGCTGGGCCGTTGGCGCGAGTCGATGTTCCTTGCCGCCGCGCTGGCAGGCGAGGTGACCATCTTCGTGCTCACGGCGTTGATGATCGACCGCCATCGCCCGCCGGTGTCGCACCTGGACTCGGCGCCGCCGACCTCGAGCTTCCCGTCCGGGCATGTCGCCGCGGCGATAACGCTGTACGGCGCGCTTGCGGTCATTGCGGTGCACACGGGCGCGCGGCGTTGGCTGCGTACGCTGGCCATTGTCGTCGCGTTGGTCGTGCCGGTATGCGTCGCCTTTGCGCGCCTGTACCGGGGAATGCATTTCCTGACCGACGTCATGGGCGGCGCGTTGCTCGCGCTGGTGTGGCTGTCGGTCACCTGGACACTGATCCTTCGCAGCAGACGGCGGGTGAGCCTGTGACGCTCGCCATCGTGTGGAATCCCGTCACGGTGGACGACCCGAACGAGCTGCGCGCGGAACTGAAGCGCCGCGACGTGGGGTCCGACCTGCTGTGGCTCGAGACCACCGAGGACGATCCTGGTGCCGGGCAGACCCGTCACGCCCTCGATGCCGGGGCGGAGATGCTGGTGGTATGCGGCGGCGACGGAACGGTCGCCGCGTGCGCAGGTGTGCTCGCGGGCACCGGGGTACCGATGGCGCTCGTCCCCACCGGCACCGGCAATCTGCTCGTGCGCAACCTCGGGCTTCCGCTGGATGTGCCGACCGCCCTCGACCGGGCTTTCAGCGCCGACCGCCGCACCGTCGACCTGCTGGACGTCGGCGGCAGGCGCTTCACGGTGATGGCCGGCATGGGCTTCGACGCCGCCCTGATCCGCGACACGGGTGAGCAGGCCAAGAAGCGCTACGGCTGGGTGGCGTACGTCGCCGCCGGTATGGGCGCGCTACGGAACACCCCTCGTGCACACTACGAACTGCGGGTCGACGCGTCGGCGCCACGCCGCATCCGCGCGCTCGGAGTGCTGGTCGGCAACGTCGGCGAGCTACAAGGCGGGATGGCCGTCCTCCCGGATGCGGACCCTTCGGACGGGCTGGTCGACGTGATCGTCATCGCGCCGCGCGGATGGCTCGACGTCGTGCTACTCGCGTGGCGAATCCTGCGCCGTCGCCCCGACAAGGGACCGCAGGCGCTGATCGCACAGGGCCGGCGCATCGAGATCCGCGCCGGTCGTCTTGTGCCGGTGGAATTCGACGGCGACTACGCCGGGGAGCAGGAGACACTGACGGTGACGGTGCTGCCGGGCGCGGTGACAATATGCGGCGCGCGATAGAACACGCGTCAGGGCCGCCGCCGCAGCCGGTCACGGATCGCCCGGCCGTCCGGGTCGTAGAGGACCCGGTACACCGGGACCGCCCACGGCCGGTGCCGTCGCGGAAGTCGCTCCGGCGAGTGCGGCCGCAGCCGCCCTGGCGGACGCGGTCCGTCCCGGCCACCGTCGTACCACTGCTGCAGCCCCTCGGCACGCGCGCGCATCAAGTCGAATCCCGAGTGCGGGTCGACGATCTCGTCGGCGGATGCGTCGCCGGCATCGAGGTCGAGGTGCTCGTGCCACAGCTGCAGGCGGAGTTCCCGCGCGAACCGGCGCCCACCGTCGCCGAGACCCGCCGGATCGCGGGGCTCACGCTCGTCGAGTGTCTCGTCGAGGACGGCGCACGACAGCTCGCTGTCGTGCGTCCACGACCGGCGATTCAGGTTGTCGGACCCGATCATCGCCCAGACGTCGTCGACGACGACCACCTTGGCGTGCACGTACACCGGCGTGCCCGACACGTTCTCGAGGTCGTAGATGGCGAACCGATCACCGCCCGCGGCGCCGCACACCTTGATGGCCTGCTCGCGTCCGACGAGGCTCGGCCAGCGCGATCGGCCCTCCTTGTCGGGGTATCGCGGGACGACAGCGATCACCCGCAGCTCCGGGTTGCCACGCAGCGCCGCGGCCAGCAGCTTCGCTACGAACGGCGCCCACAGGTACTGGTCCTCGATGTAGATGAGCCGGCGCGCACGGGCGAATGCCTTCCGATACGCGTAGGCGATGCTGCGCTCGCCCAGCGGCGCGAACGGGTAGCGGCGCAGCCGGGCCGGGTACGTCCGCAGCACCTGGACCGCATGGGGGCCGGCAGACCCTGGCTCCGGGCGGGTCTCCGGCAGGTCGCGGCCGACGAGCTTGCCGGCGTGATACGCGCGGTCGATCAGCATCCGCATCGGGCTGGACAGGTCCAGGACGGTGCTGCCGTACCACCGCTCGCGGAACGTCTGCTCGATGTCGGCCACCGCCGGCCCGCGCACCGACGCCTGGACGTCGTGCCACGGCGGACGCTCGCCGTACCCGCTGGGGAACTCCATCGCCTGCGGGTCGCCGGCGTGCCGGGAGTCGTCGTTTCGGCTGCGGCCCAGATCGATCCCGCCGAAAAAGGCGATGTCGAGCTCCGGACGGCCGATGTACCGGATGACCAGGAGCTTCTGGTGGTGCGAGCCGGCTCGCCGGGTGCGGGAGTCCAGCAGCACCTCGCCTCCGGCGTCGGACAACTCGCGCGCCAGCTCGGCGTTCTTCCCCTCGCTCTGATCGAGCCAACTCGGCTGCGACCGCCAGATCAGCCCGAAGACGAGCACACCCCGTTCGGCCAGCCCGCTGAAGACCTCGCCGACCGAGGTGCCCGGCCCCGCCAGCCGTTCCTCGGTGTCGCCCCGGAAGTCGGTGAAGTAGACCTGGTCATGGCCGCCGGTCCGGCACAGCGACTGATACAGCAGGGCGAAGTAGGTGCCGCCGTCGACAAGCGGCTCGACCAGATTGCCGGATGTCCACCCACGGAGGTCCGAGGCCGGATTGCGCCGCTCGTCGTCGCTGAGAAACCACGTGCCGACTGCGGCGTCCCCCGGGTCCGGCACGTCGGCCAGTCTGGTCTGATGCCGGCAGTCCGTCCAGACATCGCTGGTGGTTCGCATGGTTGAGCAACCGACTGTGCGCGAAGAGCGGCGGGCGCGCTTCCGCTTCGGCGTGCGGGCGGTGTTGGCATTCGTTGCCGTGGGACTGGTCGCCGTCCCCTTCTCGATACTGGTCGTGCTGGTCACCGCAAAGTCCGATCCGCTGCTCCACCTCGACCGCGATACCGCCGACTCGCTGCACTCCTACGCACTGGCGCACCCCGCTTTCACGTCCGCGATGAAAGTGGTCGGGCGTATCGGGTCGCCGACGGCGTGGTGGATCGTGCTGACCCCGGTATTCGTTTGGCTGCTCTACCGCCGCCTCCCGCGCCTGGCCGCGTTTCTGGCCGTCACGGCCCTCGGCAGCTCACTGCTGAACAGCCTGATCAAGGCAGCGGTCGACCGGGCTCGCCCGCACCTGTCCGATCCGCTCGCAACCGCACACGGAACGTCGTTTCCGAGCGGGCACACCCAGGCCGCGACGGTCGGGTGCGGCATTCTCGTGCTGATCTTTCTGCCGGTGGTCCGGCGCAGCTTACGGGCCTGGCTCTATGCCGTTGCGGCCGTGATCGTCGCCGTGATCGGCTTTTCCCGGATCGCGCTCGGCGTGCACTTCTTCTCCGACGTCATCGGCGCCGTCATCATCGGGGCGGCCTGGCTGCTCGCGATGACGGCAGCGTTCTCCGCGTGGCGACGCGACGAGCACAAGCCGCCGGTTCGGCGCGGTGAGGGTCTCGAACCCGAGCAGCGACGCCGGCTGAGCAGCGCCGATGTGGAGTCCGCGCCGCCGGAATGACGGCGACCGCGCCGCTACGCGGGTGATCAACGGCGTCCTGAGGTCGCCTCCTCGCGGGCCAGGTCGTCGGCGCTCGGTGCTAACGCCCGGGAGCGGCCGACGAGCAGCGCGCTGGCGATCATCCCGACGATGCAGAGGAATTCGATGGCGAGGCTCGCCGGGGTGGTGGAAAGTTCGTCGCCTAGCAGGGTGACGCCGAGCGCGCCTGCGACGAGTGGTTCGGCGATCGTTATGGGTGGCAGAGAGTAATCGAGTCGAGCGGCGCGAAATGCGCTCTGGGCGAGCAGGACGCCGATCACGGCGGAACCGAGAAGCAGATAGGGCCACACCGAACGGATGAGCGCCGCGACGTCGTGGCGGTCGAGGACGACCAGCCCGCCGCGCGTGGTCGCGTCCTGCATGCCGTAAAGGATGCCGGCCGCGGTCGCGAGGAGGATTGACTCCGCGATCAGCCCACGTCGCTTACCGATCAGAACCAGGACCGTCACCACTACACCGGTAATCAGTGCCGACACGGTAATTAACTGCCACCCGATCGTCGACCGATGCGACGCGCGCGGGTGAGCGACTGCGAGGAAGACCGCGACGGCGACGCATAGCAGAACCGCACCAATCAGTTCCCGTCTGCGCGGCGGTTCGTTGTTGGTCACTGCCCGGATGATGAACGCAAACAGCAGGTTTCCCGAGAGGAGGGGCCCGACCACAGTGACGGGGCCGAGTTGCAGTGCGAACCCGGCGATGCTCTGCCCGGCGGCCATCGCGGCAATGCCCGCCCACCACACACCACTCCGCATCAGATCGAGCAGCATTCGGATCGACAGCATCTCTGACAGGTCTACCTGCGCGGCGATGCGCTGCTGGAGAACCCAACCCAACCCCAGTGCGGCCGCAGCGCAGACAGCGACCAGATAGACCATCACGCCCGCTCTCGGCGATCTGCCGCCGGCACCCTTCCCCGGCGCCGGCCCTCGCCTCGATGCATACCCATTGACGTCCGCCGTCGAAACTTGGTGGCACCGCACTGATCCGCAATATGAGGTTGACGCAGTCCACGCGCATTCGACGTCGATGACGACGCGTGGTGAAATCCGTTTTCCGCGGTCTTTACGTGGATCCTGGCGACCAAACTTGATCCCTGTTTGACGTCGAACGGTCACGGGTATCAGCAGAGCATCCAACACCACCGGAGGACCCAATGGCTATCTGGGCATGGATCCTGATCGCAGTTGTTGTCATCGTCGCCGCGGTGCTCGCCGCAGCAGCGATGCGACAACGCAGGACGACTATGTTGCGCCAACAATTCGGCCCTGAATATGAGCGCACCATGCAGGAGCGTGACGACCGGCGCGCGGCCGAGTCAGATCTGCGCGACCGGCAGAAGCAGCGTGACCGGCTCGACATCAGACCGCTCGCCGAACCCACCCGGGCTCGCTTCGCAGCCGAGTGGCGGGAGCTTCAGGAGCGCTTTGTCGACCAGCCCGCGGATACGGTCGTAGCTGCAGACGGCCTTGTGTACCGCGTGATGTCCGAGCGTGGTTACCCCATGGACAACTTCGAGGCGCAGGCCAAGCTGGTCTCGGTAGATCACCCGTCGGTCGTGGAGAACTACCGGTTTGCGCATGCTGTCTGTGAGCGGGCCCAGTCCCAGCAGGCGAGCACGGAGGACTTGCGCGCAGCATTGTTGCACTACCGCAGCCTCTTCGACGACCTGCTCCAGTCAGACGGCGCCGACCGGACGCGCGAGGCTCCGAGCCACAGACGCGATGCACCAGACCGCGAGGAACCTGAGCAGCAGTCGACCCAGCGAGGTATCCGATGACCGAACAGCAAGCTGCTCGCGAGAGCGGGTTGACGACTGAAGAGATCGCGTCGGCCGGTATGGCGGAAAGCGATGAGATCCGGGTCGAACAACAGGTGCGGCAGCCAGTGCATGAGGTGGATCGCGGCTTCGGGGATGAGACCGGAGACAAGGCCCAGGCGCAGCTCCTCGAAGGCGAGGAGCTGGAGGGGGTCATTACGCGCTGGAGGGATATCCAAGCGCGCTTCGTGGACGAGCCGCGATCGGCCGTGCAGGATGCCGACGAACTGGTGGCGGATCTCATGCAACGCCTGGCCCGGATGTTCGCCACCGAGCGCGACCAACTCGAGTCGCGCTGGACCAGTGGCGAGGACGTCTCGACGGAGGACCTTCGCCAAGGTCTGCGGCGTTACCGCTCCTTCTTCGAGCGGCTGCTCGCGGCATAGGGCTGCCGTCATCCGTGTGCATG
>DASXSF010000134.1:0-11723 GCA_036506155.1 Jatrophihabitantaceae bacterium | reverse complement strand
CGACACGCCCTCCGCAGCCAGCAGCACGATCCGCGCCCGCTGTGCCAGCCCAGCCTTGATCGTCGAGGATCGCACCCAACCGGTCAGCCGCTCACGATCACCATCGCGAAGCCCCAACGCGGGAGCAGGAAGTGCGGGCACGCACCATTCTCCCGCACCACCAAGCGTCTAACCATTAACGCCACGCGAGACTAGTGGCCGAAACAAGATCATCAGAGATAGCCGGAAGGCCCGAAACCTCGGTCGGGGTGGCGGTCGGGGTGGCGGGATTTGAACCTACGACTTCTTCGTCCGGAAGCATGCTAATCCAACGTTGTTAGGCGAGAACCGGCAACGATTTCGGGCCCTTCTGTCTGTAGGGCGTCCGCGGAAGTCTGCTTTCGATCGCGGTCATTGTCACGCAGTTAGTCACACCGCCTGTACTCCAACGCGAGCATCGCGTCTCATCACCCCTGTCTTGACCCGTCGCGTTCAAACCAAGATCGATCAAGCTGAGCGCTTGATGCTGATCTTCGCCACCATCAGCCGCGCCGCGGAACGCTTGTGCTGGCTCGCTCACGGTGTCGCGCCGGCCCACGGCTGGGAGTGGCGCCACCGAATGATGAAATTTTGACGCCGCGCCGTGACCCGGAACACGACATACGAGGCTACGACCGCGGCGATTACGAGGACGGGTGATAGGACAGACTTCAGCAGAATGAAACCGGTGAGCGAGGAGTTGGTGAGCAGCCACACCGTTCCGGCCGCGTTGATGAAGTAAGCCATCGACCACACCACGGACAGCCGCGAGAAGAACCGCGCACTACGTAAGCGCGCTGACAGGTTCGCCGGGAAGGGACAGAACTCGTGGGCGAGCCGGTCTAGTATCGGCCGACCGGCCAGCGCGGTAGCCGCAAATACCGTCGCGGTGGCGACTGTGCCTGCTACCGGTTGCAGGAAGTAGATGAAGGCGCTGCCGGTGAGAAACGTGATCACTGTGCGAATGGAGAGCAGTCCCGCGCCGACCATCGCGGCGGCGAGAACCGGTTTGCGACGGACGACTTTCAGCAGCAGACCTGCGTAGTACCAGCCGACGGTGGTCAACACGGCCGTCCGTAAGCCGAACAGCGACATCGAGACGTAGAAGATAGCCATCGGCACCAGCGACACCGTCAGCACAGTCGTGCCCGCGCGCTTGGCGATCGGGCGCCAGCCGGGCATGTCGATGACGTCGGGCGAGGCTGACGTAGTCACATACAGGCCTTCCGGACCGAAGAAACGAGCCACAAAGCAGCGAGCTCGGACGTGATCTCGCCGTCGACATCGCGCTCGGACACTCCTGCAGCCCGAAGATCGACAAGATCCTCCGGCGAGCCGGCGCGTTTCGACAAGTCGACGCCGTCGCGTAGTGTCCATCACACGGGTGAACGCCTGAGGGGCGCGAGCTTGGGTCGCGCAGGGCGTCGAGTGTGTACCGCGGGTCACCGGCATCAGGGTGCAGATCATGACCCGATGCCGACTGAAGTTCGGAGTATGCGGTAGTTACGTATGCAAACACTGGCGCGCCCCGCGATCAGCGGACGGGCATTGCGGCGAGCAGCTCGCGGGCCTGCGAGGCCAGGGTGTGCTCGACCACGACCTCGTAGCTGGTTGCGACGACCTGACTCACCGAGGAGAAGTCCCGCGTACCGCCGCGCGTGGCTGCGGTGAACCGCAGCTGGCTCCACGCCAGACCGAAGAGCGCCCCCAGAAGCGGCGCCACGATCACGAAGCCGAGCTGCGCGTCCTTTCCGAACAGGGCGAACGCAATACCCACGAACATTCCCAGCCATAAGCCCGACATGGCTCCGGCCACCGCGACCTTGCCGCGCGAAAGCCGACCGGTAACTCGCTCGATCGACTTGAGGTCGGTCCCGACGATCGCGACGTTCTGCACCGGGAACGCATTGTCGGACAAGTAGTCGACGGCTCGCTCTGCTTGCCCGTAGCTGTCATAGACCGCGAGCGACATCGGATAGTCGAGGCTCAGCACCTGCGGCGTGCCAGCGCGCGACATGGTCATCGCTCCACCCGCGTCACGGCGGGCCGCCGCGGCGGAGCTGAGGGTAGGAAAGCGGTCGGGGTTACGAGTGCGGTCATAGTTCCGCGCATTCGGGCCCGAGTTCGGGCCGATTGCTTGATCACCGAGGGCGAGGCCGGCCTGGACGTCGGCGTGCGAAAGACCCTCAATGCTGCTGACGATACGCCGTCTCGAGGCATCCGCCCGTGACGCGGCCCGGTACTAACCGGTACTAATGCGACGTCGGTGAGCACGAGGTGAGCGGAAATTTCGGTCAGCCGTCATCACGTACCGCCCTCGTCAACGTCTCCTCGTCCGCCACAGCATCGCATCCCGCCGCTGCGGGATGCCGCCACGGCCTGGCAGGCCTATCCTGATCCTGCTGAGCCACAGCCGGCCCGGAAACGACGGCTCCGCCTTGCGCTGAGCCTCGCGAGCGCCGCTCACTGCCGGGCACAACCGGTGACCTGACCATCGGATCACCATGACCCTTCTCCCCACCGCCGGTGCGGCGCCCGCTGCTCCCGATGCCGACACGGCCCAGCTCTACGACATGCGCCGGGCCGTGCACTACACCAAGCCATCGTTGCGCGGATGGCAGCACCTGATCTGGTTCGAATTCTCGCTGCTGGCCGGAACGTTTGTGTTGTCCCGCACCCACGGTGCTACCCGCATCACCGCGCTCGCGATCTACACGGCCACGGTCAGCGGCCTGTTCGGTATCAGCGCGCTCTACCACCGCGGGACCTGGTCGCCAGGCGCGAGCCGGCTGCTCCAACGCCTCGACCACGTCATGATCTTCTTCCTGATCGCCGGAACCGCAACGCCGGGATTCCTGCTCGCCATGCCTGGCGCTCTAGGTCGAGTCCTGCTGGCGGCGATGTGGGCGATCACCCTCACCTCTGCGGCCGTGCACCTGTGCTGGATGACTGCGCCGGAAAAGCTGGTCGGAGCGGTCTTCCTCCTCCTCGGCTGGGCGGCAGGCGCGTCCCTGCCGGCAGTGTGGACACACTTCGGCGCCGCTCCCACGATCTTGCTCGCGGCGGGTGGACTGCTCTACACGCTCGGCGCGCTGTCCTACCACCGCCGCAGCCCCGACCCGCGCCCGGCCGTATTCGGCTACCACGAGGTGTTCCACGCCTACGTCTGTGCCGCTGCGACGCTCCAGTACGTCGCGATAGCAGTCTTCATCTCATGAACCACGAAGCCGGGCACCACGAAGCACACGCGACGGACGGGCCGGGATCGTGGCAGTTGCCACGATCTCCTGCGGACGAATGTTCCACGTGGTGGCCGCCCTGCCTGCGCTCGCGATCGGCCGGTCGACCGGGCAGCAGCGACCGGAGAGAGCGGATCATGGAGCTGGCGCTCAGCGGTAGTCGGCGTTTCGGTGGTCGCGTTTCGGGGTAGGGTGTAGCGGTCGCACCTTTTCGGGGTGCGGGTTCGTCGCTTTCTCACTCTCGGATTTCGAGTCTTCGCGACGATTTCTTGGTGCCACTGGAAAAGCGTCCATTGTCCGATGGACGTTGGCATACACGCTGCCGCCGTGGTTTGCACGATTGATTCGCGTGAGGCCTCGCGTCGGCTTGGCGCGTGCCGCCCGACCGGAAGGTAACGCCCTGGTGACGATCTGTTTCGGCTTCGTCAGCACTTATCCGCCGACACTGTGCGGGCTGGCTACATTCACCTCGGCGCTGCATGCCGAGTTGGTGACGCCCGACGACGCGGGCCGAGTGGTTCGCGTCGTCGAGACGCCGCAGCGCCCCGGGCGCGCGGAGGTTGTCGGTCACCTGGTCGCCGGTGACCCGAGCAGCGTTCGTCGCGCGGTGCACCTGCTCGACGACTGCGATGTCGCGATCGTGCAGCACGAGTACGGCGCCTACGGCGGCCCTGACGGCGACGAGATCCTGCCGCTGCTGGCAGCCGTGAGAGTCCCGACCCTGGTCGTCCTGCACACCGTATTGAGTGTGCCGACCAGCCATCAGCGAAGCGTTCTCGAGCAGGTGGTGTCGCTGGCCGATGCCGTGGTGACCATGACGGCCACCGCACGCGATCGGCTCGCGGCAGGGTATGCCGTCGACATGAGCAAGGTCAGTGTTATACCGCATGGCGCACCCGTTGTCCGCCACAGCCATGCGCCGAGTTTCCGCACGGCGCAGCCGACGATCCTGACCTGGGGCCTGCTGGGCCCTGGCAAGGGCATCGAGTGGGGTATCGAGGCGTTGGCCGCCGTCACCGACCTGCGTCCCATGCCGCGCTACATCGTGGCCGGCCAGACACATCCCAAGGTGCTGTTGCGCGAGGGCGAGGCCTACCGCGATCGGCTGATCGAGCAGGTACGACGCCTCTCGCTCACCGGCACCGTCAGCTTCGAAGGCCACTATCGCAATGAGGTCGCCCTCGCCGCGTTGGTCGACGCGGCCGACGTGGTGCTCCTCCCTTACGACTCGACCGACCAGGTGACCTCGGGCGTGCTCATCGAGGCAGTTGCGGCGCTCAAGCCGGTCATCGCCACCCGCTTCCCGCACGCGGTTGAACTGCTCGGCGACGGTGCAGGCTTACTCGTTCCGCACAAGGACCCGGCGGCGATCGCCGAGGCGCTGCGTACGCTACTCACCCGCCGCGCCGTGGCTGCGGGCATGACGAAGGCGGCCGTGGCAACGGCACCTGAACTGCTTTGGCCGGCAGTGGCGGCGCGGTATCGGCACCTGGCCGACCGCCTGATCAGGGCCCGGGTCGCGGCATGAAGATCGCCAGCGGTGCAGTTGCCCGACCGGTCTTCGATCACCTGTACCGCATGAGTGACGGGCGCGGCGTGTTCGAGCACGCCCGCCACGGCGAACCGCGGCCCGAGCACGGCTACTGCCTCGACGACGTCGCGCGGGCACTCGTAGTGGTCTGCCGCGAGCCCTGTCCGAGCCCGGAGCTGCGGCTGCTCGGACGCCGGTTCCTCGATTTCACCGTGTCGGCGCTGCACCCCGACGGCTCGTGCCACAACCGGATGGACAGCTCCGGTGCCTGGAGCGACGTTCCGGCAGTGGGGGACTGGTGGGGCCGCGCTGTGTGGGGGCTGGGTGTCGCGGCCGTGCGCGCACCGACGCCTGCGATGCGCGGACGCGCGCTGCTGGGGTTCCGGACCGCAGCTCGTTGCCGATCTCGGCACATGCGGGCGATGGCCTACGCCGCCCTCGGTGCGGGTGAGCTGCTGCAGGCTCGTCCCGACGAGCTGGCCGCCCGGCACCTGCTGCTGGACGCCGTCGTTGCCTTGGGAGCCGTCGCTGCCGATCCGGCGTGGCCATGGCCAGAACCGCGATTGACGTACAGCAACGCCACGCTCGCAGAGGCACTGCTCGTAGCGGGCGAGGCCCTGCCGGATCGTGCGGCCCGAAACCGTGGGCTGCACCTGCTGCTTTTCCTGCTCGGCGTCGAGACCCGGCGCGGCCACCTGTCGGTCACGCCGGTCGGTGGGCGAGGACCGTCCGACCCCAGACCGGGCTTCGACCAGCAACCCATCGAGGCAGCGGCGCTGGGCGCGGCCTGCGCGCAGGCGTACGAGTCGACCGACGACACCCATTGGCTGGACGGGCTGCAGATGTCCTGGGCGTGGTTCCTCGGGGACAACGATGCCTCCACGCCGATGTTCGATCCGAGCACCGGCGCCGGCTTCGACGGGCTAGAGCGACACGGCCGCAACCTCAACCAGGGCGCCGAATCGACGCTAGCGGCGTTGTCGACGGCCCAGCACGTCCAGCGCCTCGTGCCCCTCGACTGACCGTGTCAGTGCCTATCGCGCGGCACAGCGATGCCGCGTTGCACGCAGACCCCCGCCGGGTAATCGCCCGGCTGTTCCTGCCCGGTGAGGAACGACCGCTGGAGCGCTCACGTGCCGGTGCGGTCGTCGATCGGGTGCTCGCGCTGCCCGAACTCGAGGTGCAGCAACGGGCCGAGCAACTGCTCAGAGACTTCTCCGGCCGGCACCGGGACTACCCGGCGACGCTCGCCGACCACGCAACGATGGTCGGATCCCACCTGCAACACGCCTCCGAGATGAGCGCCGAACGCGCCGTGCTGCTCGGCGCGAGCTTCACCGCCGAGTACGCCGTCGAAGGCGCGGCACTGTGTAACCCGAGTGCGGTGCTGCATCCGTCCCAGACCGGTCTGCAGGCGGGGCAAGTGCGGATCGCGGTCAGCCTGCGCGGCATCGGCGAAGGACACGTCTCCTCCATCGGATTCGCCGCCGCCGTAGTCGGCCCGGGCGCGACCTGGACCTTCGAGCCGCGCGCCCTACCGGCCGTCGCCGCCACCACTACTGCGGCGCGCTGGCGGCGAGAGCACCTGCGGGCCGTGCTCGCCGATCAAGGCCAGGTCGACGAGCTCGCCTACAGCGTGCTGGCCAGCCTGCCCGAAGCGCTCACCCCGTCGGATCTTCAGCGTGCCCTCGCGGGTGCGCACCAGGATCTACGCGCCGGGCCAAGCAGCTCGGCAACCATCGCACTGCTGCGCCGACTGGTGGCCTCGGCCTACGACGTCAGGTTCCCGGATGCGATCGAGCTCAGCCAGCAGGTGTTGCTCCCTTCGGCCGACGAAGAACGCTATGGCATGGAAGACGCGCGGTTCGTGCGCTTCGTCGACGTCGACGGCACCATCGAGTACCGGGCGACCTACACCGCCTACGACGGGCGGCAGATCGCGCCGCGGCTGTTGACCAGCCCGGACCTGCGCATCTTTCGGGTGCACCGGCTGGCCGGGCCGGCGGCCCGGAACAAGGGCATGGCCCTGTTCCCGCGACTGGTCGGTGGCCGCCACCTGTCACTGTGCCGGTCGGACGGCGAGTCCACCTCGCTGACCGCATCGACCGACGGCTTCGTATGGGGCGAACCAGAACTGATCCAGGCACCCGAGGCGGGCTGGGAGATGCTGCAGGTCGGCAACTGCGGTCCTCCGATCGAAACCGACCGCGGGTGGCTCGTCCTCACCCACGGCGTCGGGCCGATGCGCACGTATGCGATCGGCGCGATCCTGCTCGACCTCGACGAGCCGACCCGGGTGGTGCGCAAGTTGGAACGCCCGCTGCTGCAGGCGAGCCCCGACGAGCGAGACGGGTACGTGCCCAACGTCGTGTACTCCTGCGGCGGGGTCCTCCACAACGGGCTGTTGTGGCTGCCGTACGGCATCGGCGACTCGCGGATCGGGGTGGCATGGGCTCCGCTGGACGAGTTGCTCGCCGAGATGACGCATCAGTCGCCGAGGACGCGCCGGTAGACGCGCAGGTAGTCCTCCACCATCCGGTCGACACCGAAACGAGACGTGGCGCGCTCCCGTACCGCCGCCCGATCAAGCCGCACGGCGCGGTCCACCGCCTCGGCGGCCTCCGTCACGTCGCCTGCCAGAAAGCCCGTCACACCCTCGTCCACCACCTCGGGCATCGACCCGCGGCGATAGGCGACCACAGGCGTGCCGCACGTCATCGCTTCGACCACCGACAGGCCGAACGGCTCGGCGAACGAGATCGGGTGCAGCAACGCGGCCGCCGAGCCGAGCACCGCCGCCCGATCGTCGGGTCCGACCGAACCGAGGTACGCGACGCGGTCACCGTCGAGGTGCGGCTCGATCTGCTCGGCGAAGTAGCGGGCGTCCTGGACGATCCCGCAGATCACCAGGCGCCGGCCGGCCGCGCGAGCGATGGCGATCGCCTCGGCCGTGCCCTTGTCCGGATGGATCCGCCCGAAGACCGCCAGGCTCTCGCCGGCGGTAGCGCGAAACGGCAGTGCCTCGAGGTCCACGCCGTGATAGATCGTCGCCACATAGTCCAACTCCGGCGACCGGTCGGCGATGGAGATCGCGACATAGAACGACCCCGCCCGGGAGTACGCGGGAAGGATGCCAGCGCCCGAGAAACCGTGCACGGTCGTCACCATCGGCGCGTCGCAGTGCGCCGAGAACGCCAGCGGCAGCCAATCCATCTGGTTGTGCACCACGTCGAAGTCTCTCGACTGCGCAAGGACATTCGCGACGTGCAACGCCTCCCACACCCGCCCGTCCATCGACGCATCCTCCGCGTAGCCACGCGGGCTCACTCCCCGCAGGACGCCGCGAGTCTGCGAATCCAACGTCGCGAACAACGTCACCTCCACGCCGCGTGCCACCAAGCCTTCGGTCAGTAGGCTCGTGACGAGCTCCCACGGCCCGTATTGCCGCGGCGGGGTACGCCACGCGATCGGCGCGAGCATCGCCACCCTCATGAAGTCAGGTCGGCCTGTGCGGTGGGCGGACCGGGTCTCGGGGGTGCGCAGCCGGCCATCGCGGCGTCGATCAGGGCGCCCCGGTGCGTGGCGAGTTGTGCTGGGGTCAGGGTGCGGACCGGGCGCCACAGTGATCCGAGGGCTGCTATCGCGCGTACCGTGGCCGCGCTGCCGTCTGGGTTGGAGCCGGTGATGGCCAGGCAGATGGTGTCCGTGTTGCGGTGCAGCCGGGCGCCGATCTGGGGATGGTTCAGGACCGCTTTGTCGGTGTCGACCCAGGCCGCGATCTCGCTGTGTTCGGTCAGGGTGGTGAGGTAGTCGTCCAGCAGGGCCCGCACTTCGCCTGGCCAGTGGGGTGTGCGGGGGTGGCGTTCAACGATCGCGTCAAGGCTGTCGAGCAGCGGGTCGGCTAACGCGCGTAGCAGGTCGTCCTTGGTGCGGAAGTGGTAGCTGACGGCGGCCTTGCTCATGCCGGTGGTGGCGGCCAGCTCTGCGACGCTGGTCGCGTCGTAGCCGCGATGGGCGAACCCTTCCAGAGCTGCTGCGAGCAGCGCGTCGCGTCGATTCCGGGTGCTGGGCATCGTCGCCTTCCAGTCTTGACCAATTACTGGAGGTTACTGGACGGACGTCCACCCAGCAGCGTACGGTAACGCGTGTCGGCGCGCCGCAGCCGGTCAGCCACGGAGTGACCAATCGACTGTCGCCGAGGCGACCACTATGTGCTCCCGGTACGCGCCGCGGGCGCCGGCAGAAGGGTTCGCTTTCGGCTGGGACTCGCGGTGACACGACCACCACGTGCACCCCGGCCGGGGGCGAGACAACGATCTCTCCCGCGTGTTTCCCACGGTGGAGACACCGAGGACGCTCGCGAGCGTCACAGTAGAGAAACGCGACTGACGAGCGCGCGCACAGAAGCCGCTCGAGTTCGCATTGTCGAGTTCAGGGGGCTATTGGTCGTCCGGCAGTTCGGCCTCCACTATGGCGGTGGAGCCCGCGGCCCGCGTGGTCATGTCCTGGGTGCGCTGTCTAAGCCGTTGCAGTGACTCAGTGTCGCCAAGCGGAATGGTCGCTTTCAAGTGAGTACCGCCCTGAAGTTCGGGCAGGTCCAGGACCGCATCGACGAGACTCGCCCTGCTCCCGACCGGCAGGTGGCCTGATTCGGCGTGCAACGACGCCCGGGCTGTGTCTGGGGTGTCTGGCGAGGTGTCTACCTGCGCCGATGCGACAACACGCTCGCCGTCAGTCACTTCGACATTGCGCTGCAGGGGTTGGTCAGCCATGGTCTGCCCTTTCCCTAGGTGGATGATGCTCGGTATCGGCGGGGCCGGTCTGGTTACCCGCTGCGGGTGCCGGCCGGGTCCCCGCTTCCGACGTCGGCGCCCGCGCGCAGTACCTCGAACGCCCTCGACAGCTTGGTCGGTGTTCGACCTGGTTATCGGATGCGGGTGGTGGTTGGTATTGAGGATCAGACGCCGTGGGTCGTGTGCATCGTTGGCGTCGATGAACATGCAGTGGCTGCGGAACAGTTCAAGCTGGCGCAGGTCGGCGTAGATGGGGCATCGGGCGACGTGCCCGACGACGACGTCGTACGGTCCGGCGTGATGCATCGTTGCGGGTAGGTAGTTGGCCCCACCTGGCCAGGTCAACACGACGTGTTGCGGCCCGGCCTTAGCACAGAACCTCCGCATGGCTTTGCGGACTCGGGCACTGATCTGCAGTCGGCCGCCCAGCCTGCTCCCGCGGCCACCGGTGCTCGGGCGGTCACGACGTGCGGGGCCAGCCATCAGGCGCCCCGGCCGGGGGTGAGTGACCCGACAAACACGTTGCAGCCACCCCTGTCTTGGTGGCCGCGACGGTAGGCGGCGACCTCTATCCGACCGGAGAAGTCCCCGGTCATAGACCCCCGTCGTCGCACGCGTAGGCCTGACAGTCAACAAGTGCGGTGTAAGCGTCGGGCTGACCCAGCGAATTCGCGCGCCGGCACCGATCGCCGTTGGCTCTGTCCATCGTCTGGTTCCCGACTGACACCCGCAAAGCAGGCACCGCTCGTATTCCCCGAAGGCGATATCGCCAAGGCCGGCGACACGCTCGACACCCTCAGTGACCCCACCGTACGCCCACCACGACCGCACAACTGGCACTACCTCAGGATCCGCTGCCGGGACGCCCCCGCAAGCTCGCGACCAGCGACGGTCGATCACAAGATCGATACAGACGACCGGATCGCGGCTACCTGAAACATCGGCGGCCCCGTAGGACCGCATTACGCAGACGATCTCATCCACGCGGGTGCTGCTCGCCGGAGGCGATCGTCGCGCCGCGCACATTAGGCGGATAGCGCGCCGCTGTCGGCGGCCGCCCCCCCGTGCGCCAGATCCCGGACTTGGAGACCTCGACGTAGTGGTAGCGCTTCAGGCGCATGGCAATCTCGCCCGGGCCGAAGTGGTAGTTCGGCCGCAGGTAAAGGATCTTACCGACGACATCGACGTGGGTGGCACGCGGGCTGCGCGAGGACATTGGTCGGGGTGGCGGGATTTGAACCCACGACTTCTTCGTCCCGAACGAAGCGCGCTACCAAGCTGCGCCACACCCCGGTGCGCCCGCCCGGTAGCAGGCGCAACCGCGCCAGCATAGCCGAGCTAGGCGGCGGCCTTGAAATCGGTTCGGGGCACGAGAGTCAGCAACGAGGCTTCGGGCCGGCAGGCGATGCGGACCGGCGCGAACGGGCTGGTCCCGAGCCCGGCGCAGACGTGGAACCACATCCGGCGGTCCCACTGGTGCAGCCAGCGCGCGCGCCACACATCGATGCCGCAGTTCGTGACGATTGCCGGGCCGAACGGGATGCGGATCTGGCCGCCGTGCGTGTGGCCGGCCAGCACGAGGTCGTACCCGTCCGCGGCGAATGACCGGAGCAGTCCCGGTTCGGGCGAGTGCGTGACGCCGATCCGCACCGCAGCCGCGTCATCGGCAGGCCCGGCGATCAGCGAGTAGCGGGCGCGGCCCAGGTGCGGGTCGTCGGTGCCGGCTACGGCTACCTCGATGTCGCCGGCCTTCAGTGTGGCCCGGACATGCGTTAGGTCCAGCCAGCCGGCCGACGCCATCGCGACCGCCAGCTCTGGCCAGGGCAGCCGCGGGCCGAACACGCGGTTGCGCTCGGGCACGAAGTAGCGCAGCGGGTTCTTGATCTTGGGGGAGTAATAGTCGTTGTTGCCCGGGACGAACGCGCCGGGAAACTCGAACAGCGGCTCGAGCGTGCTCATGATCGCGGGAATGGCGCGCGGGTCGGAGATCGTGTCCCCGGTGTTGATGACGATGTCGGGACGTAGCTCCGCCAACGAACGGACCCACCGCTGCTTGCGCGTCTGCCGCGCCATCAGATGCAGGTCCGACACATGGAGTAGGCGCAACGGTGCCGCACCAGGCGCGAGCACCGGCACATCGAA
>DASXSF010000133.1:0-16311 GCA_036506155.1 Jatrophihabitantaceae bacterium | reverse complement strand
CGGAGCGCAGCCAGAGTCCAGGTGGAGCCCCGCCCGAGCCCGCAACGCGGGCCCGGGCAGGACCGACCTTGACGTCGGCGAGCACCGGCCACACTCACGGCGCAGGAGCAGGCCACCAAGGAATGACAACAAAGAGGGCTCTGAATGGAGGGCATCCTGCATTGCGACGGTCGTCTTGAATGGCGCGCAGATACGGAATTCTGCTCGCGCTCGACGGTTGGTACCGTCTTCCCGTACCCGGCTCGGGCGTTTCGCGCACACTGGCGGGGTGATCTCGCTCGGCCTGGCCCAGCAGCTTCGTGACGCCGGCGTGCGGTGGTCCCCAGCGCCCGGAGATCGCTTCGTGGTCGCGGACCGTGACATGGACTCCGACGTGTTCGTGCTCAGCGACATGACCATCGAGGTGCACGACTTGCCGCACGGGCGGGTGATCGGCTTTAACGGAACGACCGAGTGGGCGCTGGACTCGATCGACAAGGACAACGCCGTGTGGCTACCCCGTGAGTCGCAGTTGCGCGAACTGCTCGCTGGCGCGTTCCACGGCCTTGACCGCATGGACGGCGGCTGGCGAGTGCGCATCGAGTTGGGCGGCACGACGCACACGGTCGAGCATGCCGACGCCGAGCAGGCCTATGGACTCGCGCTGCTGCGGCTGCTCGACTCGCTGCATTAGGCCGAACCTACGTGATCTTGCAGTTGGTCCGGGGGCCTGCTGACCGGGCGTTCAGCGCTGAAGCGCACGCGGGCCCGTCTGCGCGGCTCGATGGCCGACATGAACCGCGTCGCCGCCCCCGCCGATGAAATGATCGGCGCGCCGCCAGGCCCACGCTAACGGCGTACCCGCACCCGATGTCAGGCCTCGCGGCGTGCTGAACGCGGCGTGCCCAACGAAGAGAACCGGACCTGATTGGTCGGGAGTGGCGATCTGAGCAAGAGCGAGATCGGCGGGTGATGTGCGCTGTTGCTGCTGCCTCGCGTCCAGCCACTCGGCCGCGTTCGGCCGGTTCGAGTTCGCGCCGCAGATCCCACCGGCCGAGGCCGCAGGTTGGGAATGGCGCGGGTATCGCGACATGCGACACGGCGGCGCGGCCGACCGTGTCATCCTTGAGGTATCCGGCGCGCATCCCTAGCAGGTCGGGCGACCTCGGGAGTATGTCCCGTGACAGCAACCGTGGCCAGCGAGCGCGGCAGCGAGTACGCCGGCTTGAGCCGACAGATCCGCGCCGCGCGGTTGCTTGATCGCACGCCGGGGCACTATGCGTTGCGCATCGCGACGACACTCGCATGCTTCGCGGCATGCTGGTTCGCGCTGCTGTTCGTCGGCAACTCGTGGTGGGCGCTTGTCCCCGCGGTGGCGCTTGGGTTGGTCTCGACCCAGGTGGCGTTCCTCGGCCACGACGGCGGGCACCAGCAGATCGCCGCGTCCAGGGCGGGCAATACTGCCGCGGGGCTGATTGCCGGCAACCTGTTGACCGGACTGAGCGTCGGCTGGTGGGCCGACAAACACAACCGGCATCACGCCAACCCCAACAAGGAAGATCACGATCCGGACATCGGGGAAGCCGTCCTCGCCTTCACGGCCAACCATGCCGCCACTCGCACAGGCCGGCTCGCCCGCCTGCTCACCGCCAACCAGGCCGTGCTCTTCTTCCCGCTGCTCACCCTCGAGGGTCTGCACCTGCAAGCCGCCAGCGCTCGATGGTTGACCCGCTCGCCGGGCGCCAAGCTGCGGCGCACCGAAGTTCTCCTGCTCGCGGTACACCTCCTCGCCTATCTGGGTGGTGTGCTGCTGGTCCTGTCCCCGGTCAAGGCGCTGGCGTTCGTGGCCGTGCACCAGGCGGTGTTCGGTCTGTACATCGGCTGTTCGTTCGCCCCGAACCACAAGGGCATGCCGATCATCGGCGCGCACGACAAGCTGGACTACCTGCGCCGGCAGGTCATCACCTCTCGAAACATCCGCGGCGGCTGGATCGTCGATCAACTGCTCGGCGGGCTGAACTACCAGATCGAACACCACCTGTTCCCGAGCATGCCGCGTCCGCACCTTCGCCGGGCCCGGCGGCTGGTGCGCGATTACTGCGCGAACCGGCGCATCAGCTACACCGAGACCGGGCTGTTCACCTCATACGCGATCGTGCTGCGGTACCTGCACTCGCTCGGCGAACCGCTGCGGACACGTCAAGCCCGCCGGGCCGAAGCATGACCGGGACGCGATGACGATTCGGCGCGCCGGCAAGCCCACGTCCCGCCCACAGCTGGAGACGGCGCGCTCATACGCCGATGACACGATCTACAGCACGTGCGAGAACCCGGACTGCGGCCGGCATGCGCGCGTCACCTGTGCCTCCTGCGGCGGGGAGTACTGCCGGTGGCACAACCGGCACCCCGAGCACGACGCGCCCACCGAGACACGCTGACCCCGCTACCGTGCTCGTCGGTTGTCAGCAGTTCCTCCTTCGGCCCGATGCGCGACGCAGGACTTGTTGCAGTTTGCGTCTGTCGCCTTTCCAGCATCATCGAGCGCCGTCACCCGCAAAACCACGCCACGCACATGGTGTGCGTGGCCGGCGCTGCTGCGTTGATCGGAAGCGGCGCGTCCGGAACCAAGCCGAGGCCGTTGCGGTCGGGCGTCAGAGACAGGACGCGAGTTCGGTGAAGGCGACGCGGACGCGATCGTTGATGGTCAGGTCGGCGGTGAGTTCGTAGTGGCTGCGGCGCAGGTTCTGTACGAACGCGTGTCCTGCGGCGACGGTACGCAGTGAGTGGATCGACTTCAGCCCGCGCATCGGCCGCAGCCTGGCTTTCAACCGGCCGTGATCGGCTTCGGCGGTGTTATTGGCGTGCTGCTCGAGGACGTGCCGCGCGCCCGGCACCAGCTCGTCGCGCACCCCACTGCTCAGCGGTCAGGCGATTGGCCATGACTTGTTCTTCTTGGCCGCGACGTCGGCGGCACGCGGGTAGCTCGACGGCTCCCGGCCCTTGCACTCGGGGCAGTCCTCGCGCGGAAGGCCCGCGTGGAGTCCTCGGCGTGTGCTTCGGCAATGTCCCTGACGCCGTCATCGGTAGTCATCGGAGGTCGTCCAGCTCCTGTTGGCTGCGGGCGATTGCGGCCAGGATGGTGCTGACTTCTTTGGCGGCCTCGGCGGATGTGTCGAACGCGCCGCCCTCGCTCTCGCTGGTCAGCCTGTAGTCCGGGCCCCAGCTGCGCACCCACACCCGGAACGGGTGAGCCTCGTCTGGGTGGTACTCGACCACCACGACCTCGCGGAAGGCGCCGGTGTCGATCTCATACCAGGCCTTGTCGCCGTCGGTGTCCACGGTGCCGTCGCCCAGCAGTGTGGGCAGTTCGGCCAGCGGCGCTGTGGCCGCTTTCTGGCGTCGCGCCGCCTGGATGGACCGCTGGCGGCAGGCGGTGCCGTCGGCGCATTCCCAGCCGCTGCCCACGTTGACGAACTCGCGGGTGCCGCTGCGGCCGCAGCATTGGCAGACGTGGTGCGCCGTGGGGGTGGTGGTCATCGCGACTCCGCTTCAACGCTGATTGGGCACATGTGGCCCGCGTGGCCGCTGTCCCAGCGCACCGTCAGATGCCCGCCCCGGGCGTCGACGGCGGGCCTGTCATCGGGTCTGGGCCTTCGCCACTACCCGGTCTCGGCGGCCTCGCGGCGCGATTGTTCGTTGCTCGAATGGCGCCACCCGGAAACCCACGAGATCCACTGGCGGCTCGAACGAAGAAGGTCCGCGTTCACGATCGTCGGCTACGTCTGGTCCAAGTCCCTCTTCCGCAAAGAGCGCACCCGATGATGACCGAACTGCCAAGTCCGGGGGCGTCGCCGGCGGTAGTCACTCAGTTAGACACTCAGCTCCCGGGACAGGCGGCCCATGCGATCTAACTGCGGCCCCCGCTCGGTGGCAGGAGCCCCAGCACCGCCGCCGCGACCCCCCGCAAGTGCGCGGGAAAGACTTCCTCTTGTCCAGGCGTCCTAGAACTTAGGCAGACCTGGTGAGAGCACGGCTGCCTCGGGGCGCGATCTGACCAGTAGTAGCTCCCGGCGCCGATCGCATGAAGCAGAAAGGGTCGCCCGTCGCATCATCACCGAAGGTGACCAGCTCAGATCTCGGACCACTTGTTGTCGCTTCCACCAGGCGCTCCAGGACGCAGCTGGATAAGCGGCTT
Organism: Jatrophihabitantaceae bacterium; assembly: GCA_036506155.1. GTDB lineage: Bacteria > Actinomycetota > Actinomycetes > Mycobacteriales > Jatrophihabitantaceae > DASXRA01. The sequence continues at coordinate 12,137 of DASXSF010000133.1, read as the reverse complement.
GTCCGTCTGGACGCGTGAATCCGCTGGCGCATCGTGCGTATGTGCAGCCCGATCCAGGTGGTCATCACGCGAAAGAAATGCCGTACCAATCGGGGCAATGATCCTGTCGGACTACGCCAACGACTTTCTGCCACGACCGGACCCACATCGCAGCAAGGAGAGTTAGACCCGGGGAACTGCCCATTGTGAACGCTCACAAGTAGCGGTATAACCAACCGAAGCAGCCGCCCAGCGCAGACGCCGCCGGGCCTTAGCGATCGGGAAAGGGGAACGTATGCGTGCGATCAACGTCAGACACAAGCCGCTCGTTCTGGGGGCGGCTGCAGTCCTCGCCGCCAGCGCGATCGCTGCTCTCGCTGTGGAGAGCAGCGCGGTCGCGCTGGCCAAGAGCAAAGGTGGCTCCCCGAGTATCTCGAGCCAGCCGTGGGGCACGTTCGACGGCCATCAGGTGAACCTCTACTCGCTCACCAGCGGTCACAACATGACCGTCAAGATCACGAACTTCGGCGCGACGGTGCAGTCGATGTGGGTGCCGGATCGGCGTGGGCGCGCGGTCAACGTCGCGCTCGGATTCCCCAGCCTGTCCGACTATGTCAACGACTTCCTGCAGCAGCACACCGGCGTGGGCTGGCCGCTGCCGGGCGGGTCCGGGGACACGTACTTCGGCGCAACCATCGGCCGGTACGCGAACCGGATTGCCAACGCGTCGTTCACCATGACGTGTAGCAACTGCTCGAACAACGGGCAGACGTACACGCTGCCGGCCAACAACGGAACGAACACGCTGCACGGTGGCGACCTCGGCTGGAACACCATGGTCTGGAGCGCGACGCCGCAGACGAGCAAGAATGCGGTCTCACTGGCGCTGACGCTCACCAGCCCGGACGGTGACGAGGGCTTCCCCGCGGCGGTGACCACGACCGTCACGTACACACTGACCACCGACAACGCGCTGAAGATCAGCTACAGCGCGATGAACACCGAGCCCTCCGGCGGCAAGGCCACCGTCATCAACCTGACCAACCACGCCTACTTCAACTTGGCCGGGGAGGCGTCCGGGCCGGTGTCCGACCAGTTGCTCGCGATCAACGCGAACTCCTACTCGCCGATCAACACGAGCTTCATCCCCACCCCACCGTTCCAGGTTCCGGTCGCCGGCACCCCGTTCGACTTCCGCCACCTGAAGCCGATCGGCCAGGACATCACGGATGTCACGGCGCCAGACGGCACCAATGGCACGCCGACCGGCGACAACGGCACGTTCAAGCAGTTGGTGATCGCACACGGCTACGACCACAACTGGGTGCTCAACGGCTCCGGCTTCCGGCTGATCTCGGTCGCCCAGGCAGCGTCGAACGGCGTCACGCTGTGGACCTACACCGACCAGCCCGGCGTCCAGGTCTACTCCGGGAACTTCCTCGTCGGTGACCTCACCGGAACGGGCGGTCGCAGCTACCGGCAGACGAGCGGGTTTACGTTGGAGACCCAGCACTTCCCCGACACGCCGCATCACATCGGCCAGCCCAACTGGCCGTCCGTCGTGCTCAATGCCGGGGCCACGTTCACGTCGGCGACGACGTACCAGTTCACGACAGCAGGACGGGGGTTGCACGTTTCGTTCTGAGGAGTCAGCCCGGTAGCCTTGACTGCGAACGTATGCAGTAGATGGTGTGCAGCAATCAGGGCTTACCTAGGAGGGCGCGCCTTGGCAGGCCAGAACAGTCCGGGCGCGCCCAGCTCCCCGGCAGGACGTAGGGGAGCGTCCGGTCGGCCCCGTCCGGTCACTATGCGCGACATCGCCCGGGCGACGAACCTGTCGCAGAGCACCGTGTCGCGGGTGCTGAACCGCACGCCGACGCTCGTTCCGATAGCGGAGGAGACGCGCGAGCGAGTCCTGTCCACCGCGGTGGCCCTGGGCTACCGACCGAATCCGCTTGCCCGCGGGCTGCGCGGCGCGAGCACGATGCTGCTCGGGCTGATCGTGCGCGAGATCACCGACGCGTTCTTCGCCGGCGCCGTTGAGGCGGTGACGACGGCCGCCGCCAAGCGCGGCTACAACGTGGTGCTCGGCCACGCGCACGCCCGGGCCGACGAGGCCATCACGCTGTGGGGCGTGCTAGAGGCGCGCCACTGCGACGCCATCCTGCTGCTCGGCGACACCCGAGACCAGCCACGGCTGCTGCAAGATCTGGCCGGGGCGCACGTCCCGGTCGTCGCGCTGTGGCAGGGGGCGCAAACCGCGGGAGTGCCGTCTGTGGCGGTCGACAACCAGGCCGGCATCCGCGCGGTCCTCGACCACCTGATCGAGCTCGGGCACCGCCGGATCGCGTTCGTCGGCGGCAGCCGGCTCGGCGATATCAAGGAACGTGAGGAGGCGTTTGTGCAACATCTCGCCCGCCTCCGCGAGCCGCTGCGCGACAGCTACGTGCAGCACGGGGTGAACGAGCCGGCCAGCGCCGTGGCCGCCCTCGACCGGCTGCTCGCACTGCCCGAGCCGCCCACCGCGGTCGTCGCGTCGACCGATGTGCTGGCCACTGGTCTGTTGCACGGCGCCCACGAGCGCGGCCTGCTGGTGCCCGCCCAGCTCTCGATCACCGGCTTCGACGACATCCCGGTGGCAGCATTCACGGTGCCCGCGCTGACCACGGTGCGCATGCCGGTGCGCGAGATGGTCGAGCTGGCGGTAGAGATGGCGCTGGACAAGCCGGACCGGGCCCGAGACATCACGCCGCAAGCCCTGCAGCCGAAACTGGTCGTGCGGGCTTCCACCGGCCGGGTGGGCTGACCGTGCCGGCGTACTGCGTGGGGGTCGACTTCGGCACCGAGTCCGGGCGGGCGGTGCTCGTCGATGTCGCGACCGGGGTGGAACTCGCGAGCGCCGTGTACGAGTACGGCAACGGCGTCGTCGACGAGCACCTGCCGCCGCCCGATGACGACGTTTCCCTGGGCCCGGACTGGGCGTTACAGGATCCGCACGACTACCTGCGTACACTGCAGGCCGCAGTGCCGGCGGTGCTGTCGCAGGCCCAGGTCTCCGCCACGGACGTGATCGGCATCGGCATAGACTTCACAGCCTGCACCATGCTGCCGACCACCGCAGGCGGCAGGCCGCTTTCCACGTTGCCCGAGTTCCGGCGGCGGCCGCACGCTTGGGTGAAGCTGTGGAAGCACCACGCCGCGCAGCCCTATGCCGACCGCATCAACGCCATCGCCCGAGAGCGGAGCGAGCCTTGGCTGGCCCGCTACGGCGGCAAGATCTCCTCCGAATGGTTCTACTCGAAAGCGTTACAGATCCTCGACGAGGCGCCAGACATTTACCACGCCGCGGACCGGCTCATCGAGGCCGCCGACTGGGTGGTCTGGCAGCTGACCGGCGTCGAGACCCGGAACAACTGCACCGCCGGCTACAAGGCGATCTGGTCGAAGCGTGATGGCTTCCCCGCGGATGCGTTCTTCGCGGCGCTCGACCCGAAGTTCGAGCACATCGTGGACGAGAAGATGTCCCGGCGCATCAGCGTGGTCGGTGAGCGGGCCGGCGGGCTCACCGAGCAGGCGGCGGCGTGGGCCGGCCTTCGGGCCGGCACGGCTGTCGCGGTCGCCAACGTCGATGCGCACGTGTCGGTGCCCGCCGTCGCCGTCACCGCGCCCGGCACCATGGTCGCGATCATGGGCACCAGCATCTGCCACATGGTGCTGGGCCGGCAGGTCTCTCCGGTAGAAGGCATGTGCGGTGTGGTCGAAGACGGTATCCTGCCGGGGCTCTTCGGCTACGAAGCGGGACAGTCCGGCGTCGGCGACATCTTCGCTTGGTTCGTCGAGAACGCGGTGCCGCCGGCCTACGACGGCGGCGACGTGCACCGGGCTCTGGAGCGCGAGGCGAGCGCGCTGCAGCCGGGCGAGTCGGGGCTGCTTGCGCTGGACTGGTGGAACGGCAACCGCTCGGTGCTCGTCGACGGCGACCTCACCGGCCTGCTGCTGGGCGCCACGCTGGCCACCCGGCCGCCGGAGATCTACCGGGCCCTGATCGAGGCGACCGCGTTCGGCACCCGGACGATCATCGACGCGTTCGAGTCGAGCGGCGTCGCCGTCGAGGACGTGGTCGCATGCGGCGGTCTGCCAGAACGCAACCGGTTGTTGATGCAGATCTATGCGGACGTGACCGGCCGCGAATTCAGGGTGGCGGCGTCCCCCCACGTTCCCGCGGTCGGTTCGGCGATGTTCGCGGCGGTAGCCGCCGGTGCGTATCGCAGCATCGAGGAAGCCGCGGCACGCATGACCCGCCCGCACCAGGAGAGCTACCGGCCCGACCCGGAACGCCGCGCGGTCTACGACGAGCTGTACCAGGAATACCGCGCACTGCACGACTACTTCGGCCGCGGCGGCAACGACGTGATGAAGCGGCTCAAGGCGAACCGGGCCCGATCGTCACCACGGTGAGCGGTAGTAGGTCTGGTTCCAGCGCAGTTCGTGTCGCACGGCGCCCGGCGTTGTGTCGGCGCCGATCGTGACGAGCTCGATGCCGGCGATCTCGGCGAGATCGTCGATGGCGTCCACCCCTAGCGCCTGGGTGAAGCAGGTGTGGTGCGGCCCGCCGGCCATCAGCCAGCATCCCGCCGCCGTCGCCAGATCGGGACGAGGCACCCAGACGGCACGCGCCACGGGCAGGTTCGGCAGCTCGGCATCTGGCGCGACGACGTCGACCTCGTTCGCGACGAGCCGCAGCCGCGTCCCGATGTCGGCGAGCCCCACGAGCAGGCCGGGCCCGGGCGGCGCCGTGAACACCAGCCGCACCGGGTCGTCGCGTCCACCGATGGCCAGCGGGTGGATCTCGCAGGAGGGCTGCCCGGCCGCGATCGACGGGCACACCTCGAGCATGTGCGCGCCGAGAATCTGCGGCTCCTCGGCGCCGAGATTGTAGGTGTAGTCCTCCATGAACGACGTGCCGCCGGGGCGCCCGGTGCTCATCACCTTGACCAGCCGGACGAGCGCCGCGGTCTTCCAGTCGCCCTCGGCGCCGAAGCCGTAGCCGTCGGCCATCAGCCGCTGCACCGCGATTCCGGGCAGTTGCCGAAGCCCGGCGAGGTCCTCGAACGTGTCGGTGAACGCCATCGCGCCGACGTCGTCGAGGAAGGCCCGCAGGCCCAGCTCGATGCGGGCGGCGTCGCGCAGCGATTCGTGCCGCTCACCGCCGCGCCGCAGCGGCGCCGCCATCCGGTAGGTTTCCCCGTACTCCTTGACCAGGGTGGTGACGGCGGCGTCATCGGTGTCCGACACTCGCGCGGCCAGCTCGCTCACCCCGTATCCGTCGACCGAGAAGCCCAACCGGATCTGCGCCTCGACCTTGTCGCCCTCGGTGACAGCGACCTCGCGCATGTTGTCGCCGAGGCGGGCAATGCGCAGCCGGTGCGCCTCCCGCCAGCCGAGCGCCGCCCGCGCCCACACCCCGACGCGCGCCTGCACGGCGGCGTCCTGCCAGTGCCCGACGACGATCGTGCGCCGCTTGTCCAGGCGGCCGGCCAGATGGGCGAACTCGCGATCGCCGTGCGCCGACTGGTTCAGGTTCATGAATTCCATGTCGATGTCGGCCCAGGGCAGGTCGGCGCCGAACTGGGTGTGCAGGTGCAGCAGCGGTTTCTGCAGCGCGGCCAGCCCGGCGATCCACATCTTCGCCGGCGAGAACGTGTGCATCCAGGTGATGACGCCGGCGCACTCGTCGTCGGCGTTCGCCTCGAGGCAGGCCCGCCTGATCGCGTCCGCGGTGGTCAGCACCGGACGGCCGGTCACCTGTACCGAGACCGCTGGTGAACCGTCGAGGCCCGCCACCAGCCGCGCGGACTGCTCGTCGACGTGCCGCAGAATGTCTTCACCGTAGAGGTGCTGGCTGCCTGTCAGGAACCAGAGTTCGGGCATCATCGCGCGAACCTGCGCTGGAGCAGCGCGTGGACTGTGACCGCGCCGAGGATGATGCAGCCGTAGATGAACTGAGTCCAGAAGGCCTGGAGCCCGACCGCCACGATGCCGGCGTCAATGCCGCCGATCAGCAACGCTCCGATGAACGTGCCCCACACCGTTCCGCGCCCGCCGAACACGGACGTGCCACCCACGAAGACGGCGGCGAGCGCCGGCAGCAGAAAGCCCGCACCCTGGTTGGGGTAGAAGTTGACGATCGCGAAGCTGTTCATCATGCCGGCGAGCGCCGCCGCTACGCCGGTGAGCACGAACAAGATGATGCGGGTGCGCATGATCGGGATGCCCATTAGGCCCGCCGCCTGCTTGTTGTCGCCGATGACGTGTGCGTTCTGGCCGAGCCGGTGCCGAAACAGCAGCAGCCAGGTCACCACGGCCAGCACGACGAACCAGACGAACTGCATGGGGACACCGAACCAGCGCCCGGTCAATAAGCGGCCGGCGATGCTCTCGGTTGTCTCGAGCAGCGTGTAACTCTTGCCGTTGACCAGCACCAATGTCAGCCCGCGGTACAGGAACTGGGTGCCGATCGTCACGACGAGCGCCGGGATGCCGAAGATCGTGACGAACAGGCCGTTCACCAGCCCGGCCGCGGCACCGATCGCGATCGTGACGAGCACGCCCAGCGTGACATTGTGGGTCGCGTGCTGGACGCCGATGTAACCGACCATGCCCAACGCGAAGACCGATGGGAACGACAGATCGATGTCGCCGGCGACTATGAGCATCGTCAGCGCGAGCGCGACGATGCCGAAGTACGGCACCGAGATGGCGTAGGACACGTAGATGCGGCTGTGCAGGAAAGTGTCCGGCGCCAGGACCGTGAAGATCAACCACACCAGCAGGAAGGCGGTCGTGATGCCGATCTGGGAGGCGTAGGTGGTGGCGACCGTGCGTGGCGTCCACCGCCGCCGGACCGGGACCGCCTCCGGGGCTCGTTCGGCCGTCGTGCTGGTCATGGGGCGCCTCCGGACACGCCGCGCCGTTGCGGCTCGGTGAACCGCCCGGTTGCGGCGACCTCCCGCATGATCGTGGTGAGTTCGTCGAGCGTGTAACGAGAGGTGGGGAACTCTCCGGCGATGCGCCCGCGGTCGATCATCACGATCCGGTCGGACACCGAGTAGACGTGGAAGATGTTGTGGTCGATGAAGATCGCCGACTTGCCGGCCGCCCGGATGCCACGCACGAAGTTCAGGCACTTGTCGGTCTCGCTGAGCGACAGGCCCATGGTCGGCTCGTCGAGGATGACCAGTTCCGCCTCGAAGTGCAGCGCCCGGACGATCGCCAGGCCCTGCCGCTCGCCGCCCGACAGCCCGGTGACCGGGGTGTCCGGGGTGAGGATTGCCGAGGTAAACCCCATCGACTCCCCCATCAGCCGCGCGGTGACCCGGCGCATCTTGGCAACATCGAGTATCCCGCCCGGGCGGGTGATCGGACGGCCCATGAAGATGTTGCGCCACAGGGACTGCTGGTCGGCGAGCGCCCGCTCCTGGTACACGGTCTCGACGCCCAGCGCCCGCGCCTTGCGCACGCTGAGGTCGCGGATCGGCTCGCCGTGGAACAGAACCTCACCGCGGTCCGGTTGGTGATACCCGGTGATGATCTTGATGAGCGTGGACTTGCCTGCGCCGTTGTCGCCGACCAGGCCCAGCACCTCGGCTGGACCCAGTCGCATGCTGACGTCGTTGAGCGCGTGCACACCGCCGAACGACTTGGAGACGTGGCGCAGCTCGAGGACGTCGACGCCTTCGACGACCCCAGTGGCGGACGGCCGGAGAGCCTCCAGCTCACCGGCCGCCGCTCCTTGCGTATTCGACATGATCACCGAATCTGCTTTTGCACGAGGGGTGCCACCTGGTCGATGGTCGACTTGTCAACGAACCCGCCACCCGTGTCGATGTGCAGGCCACTGAACCCGTACTCATGGGCCAGGCACAACTGTAGGACGCCGAAGTAGCCCTGCAGCCACTCCTGCTGGTCGATCACCAGATTGATGTAGCCGTCCTGGATGCCCTTCACCGTCGCCGGCGACATATCGAACCCGGCCGCGTACAGCGAACCCGGCTTGAGGTTGGCTGCCCTCATGTACGTCGGAATGGTGGAGGTCAGGTTGCCGTGATCTATGAAGATCGCCTTGATGTTCGGGTGCTTCGACATTTCCCCGGTGAAGATCGGTACGCCCGCGGACGGGTCGGAGTTGGTCGCGTCGTTGATCTCCTGGTAGTCGACCTTCATCCCGGCCTTCGTCAGAGTGTCGGTGATGCCCTTCGTGCGCTCGCCGCGCCCCGGCTGCGACTTGAGGCCCCACACAAACACCTCACTGCCGGGCTGGATGTTGCCGCGCTTGACGGCCTCCGTCGCAAGCGCCGCGCCCGCGTTGTACAGCGTTGCGCCGGCGTAGCCCGTGCCCTGGGTCGCGTACTTCGCCTCCGCCTGGGGCAATTCGGTGTTCATGACGGTCACCTTGATGCCCTGCGACTGGGCCTGGTCGATCAGCGGATCGAACGCAGAGTCACCGGGGTGGCCCATGACCGCGATGCCGTCGGGTTTGGTGGCCATCGCCTGCTGGAACTGGGTGATCATCTTGTTCGGGTCCCAGTCCGACCACTGATAGGTCACCGATGGCCCGAGTGCGGCCGCCGCCGCCTTGGCACCGTTGTAGACCACCGTCTCGAAACCGCCGCCCGCGGTGCCACCCGGGAAGAAGACGATCTTCATACCCTTGCAGAACTGGGCCCCGGTAGGCACGCCGCCTGCCGCGCTGCCACTGGTCGTGGCGCTCGCGGACGACGACGAGCCGTTGTTCTTCTTGCTGCTGCTACAGGCTGCCACTGCCACCGCCAGCGCCATGATCACGGCGCCGACTCGCCACGGCACCGCCCAGCCGCGTTCTCTCATTGCGCGTCTCCTCGTGTGATGAAGCCCCTTGAACATGCCGAACTCGCACCTATCCGCCAATCGGGCCCCCTTCACCGGAGAAGCGATGCTGCATTCGAGTGACTGCAACCGTATGCTCAAATCAAGGCACGAGGGTATCGGTGCTGTCAACAGGCCCGAATGACCTGCAACGGAGATGGCAGATGTCGCTTGCTGAGCTGCGCCACCAGGTGGCGGCCGCCAATCGCGACCTCGGCGCCGCCGGGCTGGTTTCGCTCTCGTTCGGCAACGCAAGCGGGGTGGACCGGGAACGCGACGTGCTGGTCATCAAACCGAGCGGGATCCCATGCGCCCAGGTACGGCCGGAGGAGACCGTGGTCATGTCCCTATCCGACGGGCAGGTGGTGGACGGCTCGCTGCGACCCTCGTCCGACGCCCCCACGCACCGCGCGCTGTACCGCCGTTTCGCGCAGGTGGGCGGCATCGTGCACACCCATTCCCAGTTCGCTACCGCCTGGGCGCAGGCGCGGCGGGAGATCCCGTGCCTGGGCACCACCCATGCCGACCACTTCGCCGGACCGATCCCAGTCACCCGACCGCTGACTGCGCAGCAGATCGCCGGTCAGTACGAGCGCGAAACCGGCGAGGTCATCGCGGACGCGCTGGATCAGCTCGGCACCGACCCCTTGGTCATGCCCGCGGTTCTGGTGGAATCGCACGGCCCGTTCACCTGGGGAGCAGACGCTGCGCAGGCGGCCGCGAACGCGCAGACCCTCGAGTTGGTTGCCGCCCTGGCGTGGCGGACCCTGGCACTCAACCCGCAGACCAAGCCGATCGGACAAGACCTGGCGGCTCGCCACTTCCGCCGCAAGCACGGGCCAGGCGCTTACTACGGACAGGCCCGATAGTCGCCATCCCCAGAGAGGCCGACACGCCGCGCTGATTGCCAATGAACGTTCGCTTCCATCATCCCATCGCTTGCTTGGCCGGACCCTGCATAAGCGGTGCGATGAAGACCGCCTGCTCGTAGTACCGCCCGTGTGAGCGGTCACAAAGGAGTCCGGACGGGCGACCAGAGAGTGGCGCGCCGATTCTGCGCGCCGTCGGCCCCCGCGGATGACCCTCGACAGGCGTGGCACCGCCGAGCGTTTCGGCACCGTACAGCGGTCACGCCGGCCCGCTCACGAGCCCCGTCGACGGCGCACTGCGCGACGACCGCGAGACGGTCTCGGTGGCGCCGAACTCTGCCTGGCAACGAGCGTGGCCGGGACTCGCTCCGGCTGGGAGGCCCGTTCGGAGTCGCCCTCCATGATTCCGACCAGCAGCTTCAGACCGCGCCGGCCAACCTCGTCGAAGTCCTGGTGGACGGTCGTCAGCGAGGGGGTGAGGAACTCCGATTCGGGGATGTTGTCGAAGCCGACGATGCTGATGTCAGCCGGGACGCGCAGGTCGCGCTCGTAGAACGCGTGCATGACGCCGAGCGCCATCTGGTCGTTGGCGGCGAAGACTGCGGTGACCTCGGGGTTGTCGGCGAGGTCGAGCCCGGCCCGATAACCCGACTCCGGGCTCCAGTCGCCACGCAGCAGCGGCGGAGCCGCGGCGCCCGAGTCGGCGAGACTTGCTCGCCATCCTTCTATGCGTTCGCGCGCCTCGAGCCAGTCAGCGGGACCGGCGATGTGCCAGACGGTGCGATGACCGAGGGAGAGCAGGTGCTCGGTGGCCAGCCGGGCGCCGCTGAACTGATCGACCGACACTACGGGGGTCTCTCCGCTGTACCCGGCCTCGACGGCAACCAGCGGCAGGCCGGGTCGCAGGTCGCGCAGTCCCTGGGCGGCGCCCTCGCGGGGCGCAATGACGATCGCGCCGTCGACCGGCTGCCCGGCTAGCGCAGCGACCGCGGAGCGGACCGACGTCGCGTCCAGGTTGGCGAGGCTGCTGATGGTGACCGCATAACCGGCCGCCCGCGCCGCATGCTCGACGCCGAGCAGTGTCGACGCGGGCCCGAACAGCCGGGTGTCGAAGCTGATCACTCCGATCGTGCGGGAGCGTCGGGTGACCAGGCCGCGGGCCAGCGCGTTGGGGCGGTAGTTGAGCTGGCGGATGGCCTGCTGGACACGCTCCCGGGTGGCTTCGCGGACATTCGGGTGGTTGTTGAGCACCCGAGAGACCGTCTGGTGTGAAACGCCGGCGAGCCGGGCGACATCGTGCATGATCGCTGGCCGCGGAGCCGGCTCGCTCATGCTCATCGGCAAACCCTTCATGGCCCGCCGCTGACAATAGCGCTGTCAAAACCTTGACACCGAAGGATGTTAACGCACACACTTTGCCTCTAGTTCAGATTCCTGCGCAATGTGTCATTTAGAGAAAGAGTTGTCCTTACATCTTCTGTATCGAGGACCGCGCCGAGTGAACGGTAACACCGCAAACGTCTGCCTGCCTCTGGCTGCGACCGTCCTGGCCAACGCCTCCTCCACCGGATCGATGGCCTCGGCGATGAAGCCGGCGTCCTCGGCCTCCGCCGCTGTCAACTCCTGCTCGTCCGTGCCACGGAGAACCAGGCGAAGATCTTTCGCCGCCTCGCCGGTTTGCGACGAGTGGGCCTCGTCGACGATCACCGCATACGAACGCTGCGGAAGCGTTCCGATCTTGTCCAACACAAACGGGAACTTCTGCAAGGTCGTGATGATGATGCGAGCCTGTTCCCCGGCGAGAGCATCGGCGAGCTGTTGCGAGTGCTGGTCGATCTTGACCACAACGCCACGGGCATGCTCGAACTGATAGATGGTGTCCTGCAGCTGACGATCCAGGACCAGCCGGTCGGTGATCACCACAACCTTGTCGAAGATCTTCTCATCCGAGACGTTGTGCAGGTTCGACAGACGGTGACAAAGCCAGGCGATGGTGTTGGATTTGCCCGACCCTGCAGAGTGTTCGACCAAATAGCTCCGTCCAGGCCCGTTAGTCTTGGCGTCAGCTTCCAGCTGCAGCACGGCGTCCCACTGGTGGTACCGCGGGAAGATCACGATCTCAGCTGCCCTCTTGGCAGCCGCTGAGCCCCGCTCTGGTCGCTCCACGTGTACGAAGCGGGCCAGTACATCCATCCAGGCGTCCCTAGCCCAAACCCGTTCCCACAGATAGGCAGTGCGGTGCCCTGGTCGGCTGGGCGCTGGCGACCGACGACATCGCCGCAGCACTCACGACGGCCCGCGCCAAGGGCTTCGACCCAGGCGACGTGGTGGACGGTCACAGAGTGACGCCCACAGGCCGCCTGCTGCACTGGCGTCTCACGAATA
>DASXSF010000132.1:0-4959 GCA_036506155.1 Jatrophihabitantaceae bacterium | reverse complement strand
GGGCGCGCCGCACCTACAGTCGTCCATGTCGGGGTCTTCTTCGCTCGGCTTGCTTGGTCGCTGCCGATCTTGAAGACCCCGACCCTCATTCCCTGGCTACGCCACGCCGAGCACCTCACCCACGCTCAGATCCGAAGAGCCACATTACCTAATCGTGAGCGCAGTCCTGACCGTCCTCGTCATGCCTGGACTGCGGCGCACCGCTACCCGGCGTGCTTGAGCAACGCTAGCCGCGGTCAGGTCGGCCTGGCTTGGAAGTACGCGCCCGGAGTGGTATTGGTTTCGCGCCGGAACGCGGCGACGAACGCGCTGGTCGTCTGGTAGCCGACGTGCCGGGCGATGTGGCTGACCGGCTCGCCGGCGGCGAGTTCCGGCAGGGCGGCCTGGATGCGGGCTAGCGTCCGCCAGCGGTCGAAGCCGACGCCGGTCGTGCTGCGGAACGCGCGGGCCAAGGTGCGCGCGCTTACGCACACCTGCCGGCCCCACTCCTCGAGGCTGCGCGGATCGGCAGGATTGTCCAGCAGCGCGTGGGCAACTCGTGCGGCGCATTCGTCGTCGGGAATCGGCGCGTGCACAGTGGTCACCGCGACAGGCTCGAGGAGATCGAGGAGCACCGCCTCGGCGCGCTCACGACGCTCGTTACTGAGGCCGGACCGGGCAAGGTAGCCGACCAGCTCGGCGAACAGCGCGTCGGCCTCGACGGGCTGGGGCTGCGACCAGGTGATCGGGCACATGTGCGTGCTGAGGTAGAGGCTTCGCATCGTCGTGGTCGCGCTGGCGATCGTCTCGTGAACGATGCCTGCTGGGATCCACAGCGCCCGCGCCGGAGGCAGCACCCAGGTGCCGGCATCGGTGGCGACGATGAGGACTCCGCGAGATGCCCAGGCGAGTTGATGTGCGTCGTGAGTGTGCCGGGTGTACCGACTGGCGCCGGGCATCGCGAACGTCGCGACCAGAACCGCTGTGGATCCGACGCGGTCGACTGCACACGCCTGTCCAGTTGCCGACACAGCTTGGCAGCCTACGTCGTCGACGACAGCAGGCGGCTGTTCCTAACGTGGCGGCATGAACGAGAACCACGCGGTGCTGTGCGCCAGCGCCGAATGGGGAGATCACCTGCGCACCGACGTGCTCACGCCGTTGCTGGACGGGGTCGATCTCGGCGCACAGATGATCGAGATCGGGCCCGGCCCGGGCGCAGCCACCGAATGGTTGCGGCATCGCGTCAGCCGACTCGTTGCGGTCGACGCCGATGCTCGAGCCGTCGCCACGCTGGCCGATCGCTACGCGGGCACGAACGTCGAGCCGATCGCCACCGACGCGACCGACCTGCCGTTTCCTGACGGGACGTTCGACTCGGCCGCGACATTCACGATGCTGCACCATGTGCCGACCGCCGACGCGCAGCAGCGCCTACTCGAGGAAGTGGTTCGCGTGCTGCGCCCGCACGGGCTCCTCGTCGGCGCGGACAGCCTGGCCAGCAACGAGCTGCGCGAGTTCCACCGGGAGGATACCTACAACCCCGTCGAACCGGGGCGGTTACTGCGCTGGCTGCACCGCCTCGGCTGCCGGCCCATCACGATCACCGTCGACGACCACCTGACGTTCCTAGCTCGAACCGCACTGACATGAGCGATCCACTCGCCGTCGCCGCGGCCACGATCGACCTCGACGAGCCTGTCGAGGAGCCGCCGCGCGCCGGCCAGCCCGGCGGAGAAGCCTGCCATTACTGCCAAACCCCGGAACACGGCGTGGTCTGGGAGAGCACGCACTGGCGGGCCCTGCCTCGGCACTGGTCGCCGCTACCAGGCGGCGTTCTGCTCACCAGCAAAGCCCACGTAGACGCGCTCTCCGACCTGCCGCACGAGCGGCAGGCCGAGTTCGGCGTGATCGCCGCGGCCGTCGAGTCGCCGATCCTGAGCCTCGGCGCTGCCTCACTCGTGCATATGTATCGATGGGGCGACGGGTGCGCACACTTCCACGTCCACTTCGTCGGCCGTCCACTAGGACGCCCACAGTTCAGGTGGCGCAACCTCCCCTTCCTCGAACTCCGCTACCCCAACCTCGGCACCGACGAGCTCAGTCGTGCCGCAGCGACTGTCGCGAATCACCTCGCGGGCGCAGACCTGCAGGCCGTGCCTGTCGTGATAGACGCCGTGTGAACCATATGGTTCACTTATCTGAGTTGAGATGAGCGCGAAGTCGGGGTGGAGTGGCCGTGATCCGGCAGAAGGTTCGATTCGTCAGCGGCGGCACCGAGTGCATCGCCTGGCACTATCCGGGAACCAACGGTGCGTGCGTCGTCATGGCCGGTGGGTTCGCGGTGCCCAAGGAGCCGGCGACGGACATGTTCGCGGCGCGTTTCCACGAGGTCGGGTACGCGGTGCTGGCCTTCGACTACCGCGGCCTCGGTGAGAGCGGCGGGGAGCCGTGTCTGGTCCTGCCGATAAAGCACCAGCTCGCCGACTGGCAGGCTGCGATCGACTTCGCGCGAACGCTGCCGGACGTCGACCCGGCGCGAGTCGCGATCTGGGGCTTCTCGACGTCCGGCGGGCACCTGTTCCCGGTCGCGGTGCGCAATCCCGAACTCGCCGCGGTGATCGCCCAGACGCCGACGGCCAGCGGACTGGCCAGCACCCGCAACGCGTTGCGCTACCAGAAGGCGCGGGCCATGTTGCGTTTTACCGGTAGGAGCTTGGTCGATGCGCTCGGTAGCCTCGTCGGGCGTCAGCCCCGGCTCGTACCGCTGGTCGGCCGGCCCGGCAGCGTCGCGATGCTCACGACGCCGGACGCCCAGGACGGTGCGTTAGCGCTGGATGCCGGCAGCCACCCGGACTGGCAGCAGGCGGTGGCGGCACGCTCGGCGCTGCGGCTCACGTTCTATCGCCCGGGACGGTACGCCGTCCGAGTGCGCTCGCCGTTGCTCGTCGTGGTGTGCGACGACGACGCTACTACGCCGGCGCAGCTGACCATCGCCGCAGTCCGGGGCGCCCCCCGAGCGGAAGTGGTGCGCCTGCCCGGGGGCCACTACGAGCCATTCCTCGGCGGCCACGAGCGAGCCGTCGATGCCGAACTGAGCTTCCTGCGCGAACACGTGCTTGATCGAGTGGCCGCCCTAGACTTGTGACTCGTGCGCCGCTTCTGTCAGGTGGACGTCTTCGCCGACGTGGCCTACCTCGGCAACCCGGTAGCGGTCGTGCTCGACGGCGAGGGCCTGTCCACCGAGCAGATGCAGCGTTTCGCCGCATGGACGAACCTGTCCGAAACGACGTTCGTGGCGCCGCCGACCACCGCGGCCGCGGATTACGCCCTGCGCATCTTTACGCCCAGCACGGAGCTGCCCTTCGCCGGGCACCCGACTCTGGGAACCTGCCATGCATGGCTTTCCGCGATGGGCATCGACAAGGACCGTGTCGTCCAGGAATGTGCGGCCGGGACAATCCCCATACGGCGTAGCGGCGACGTGCTGGCATTCGCGGCCCCGCCGCTGGTGCGCTCGGGCCCGGTGGACGACCCGCTGCTGACGCAGATTGCCACGGCCCTGCGTATCGAGCGCGCCGACATCGTCGATGCACAGTGGGTCGACAACGGTCCGGGCTGGGTAGCCGTGCTGCTTGCGGATGCCGACGCCGTGCTTGCGCTCCGGCCAGGGAACGCAGGCCCGCTGTATATCGGTGCCGTCGGTCCATATCCGCCAGGCTCGCCCACCGCATTCGAGGTGCGCGCATTCTTCCCGAAGGACGGCCACACGGCCGAGGATCCGGTCACCGGCAGCCTGCACGCATCGCTCGCCGAATGGCTGCTCCGCACCGGTCGAACGGAGGTCCCGTACGTCGGCGGCCAAGGCAGCGCGCTCGGCCGTCAGGGACGGGTGTACCTCTCGGCTGACGACGACGGCACGATCTGGGTCGGTGGCCGCACGGTGACCTGCGTTTCCGGGACGGTTTCCCTGTAGGTGCTTGTCGGTGGCCTCTGCCAGGCTTGTTCAGTCAACCCGCCTATACACGTTTCACGCGGAGGACGATCATGCTCACGACCAACTACGTCGACGGCGCTCCCAACTGGGCCGATCTCGCCGCTAGCGATGTCCCGGCCGCCGCCGAGTTCTACGGCGCGCTGTTCGGCTGGCAGTTCCAATCGGCCGGTCCCGATGCGGGCGGATACGGCTTCTTCACTCGCAACGGGGCGACGGTGGCCGCGGTAGGGCCGTCGATGGAAGAGGCTGCCCGCCCAGCGTGGTCGGTGTACTTCCAGACGTCCGACGCCGACGCGACGGCCGAGGCCGTCCAGAAGGCGGGCGGCACGGTACGCGCGGCGCCTAGCGACGTCTTCACCGCCGGGCGACTGGCCGCATTCACCGACCCGACGGGAGCTGAGTTCTCGGTCTGGCAGCCGGGCGACACCAAGGGACTCGGTGCCGTTACCGACGAGAACACCATGTGCTGGACGGAGCTGTACACGACCGACGCCGCGGCCGCGACCGGCTTCTACCGCGACGTGTTCGGCTGGCAGACCGAGGATGTGCCATTCGGGCCGGGCACCTACACCATCGTCAGTCCGGCGTCGGGCGGCGAGAACGCCTCGCACGGCGGAATCATGCAACTGCAGCCCGAGAACCTGGCCAGGGGATCAGGCTCGGAGTGGCATCCGTACTTCGAGGTCGCCGACTGCGACGCCACGAGCGCCCTTGCCACGAGCCGGGGTGCCACCGTGATGATCCCGCCGATGGACGCCGAGGGCGTCGGCCGGCTCGCGATGTTCGCCGACCCGCAAGGTGCGGTGTTCGCCGTCATCAAGAGTGTGCCGATGACCTGATTTGGGGCTCTTCGGATCTGAGCGTGGGTGAGGTGCTCGGCGTGGCGTAGCCAGGGAATGAGGGTCGGGGTCTTCAAGATCGGCAGCGACCAAGCAAGCCGAGCGAAGAAGACCCCGACATGGACGACTGTAGGTGCGGCGCGC
>DASXSF010000131.1:0-43122 GCA_036506155.1 Jatrophihabitantaceae bacterium | reverse complement strand
CGAGCTGTACGGCCTGGGCCGCGCCCGGCAGCTGCGGCACGCCCTCGGTGTGCTCAGCCGCTGCTGGGCGTTGCGTGACGCGATCAACACCCCGTCGCCGGCGGCTGCCGCCGATATGGAGATCGTGTTTCCGCGCCGGCGGCGTCCGCTTTTCTGCAGGCTGAACCTGCGCCACCGATGGGCGACATTGCGCACCGAGGACGGCAAGCCGTATCTGCGATGCCAGCGCTGCGACAAGGACGAGACTGACATCTACGCGGGTTCCAGGATCGACCCTCGCGACGTGCTGGACGATGTCCCGCCCCCGCCCCCGGGCGCAGCTTACGGGTTCTTCGGCAGCGGCCCCGGCGGCGCCGGATAGCCCTGACAGCCAGGCCCTGTCGGCCCGTTCAAGGTCCGCATCGCTTGCCGGGCCGGCTGTCATGACCTAACTGTCGCTCAGCTGGCGTCGAAAAGATTCAGCCGTGCCGAACGGCGCTGAGCTGCGGTCGAGCGCTTGGTCAGCGCGTCCGGGTCATGTGCTCGGCGAGATGTTCGGCGTCCGCGCCGACACCGGAAAATAGCCCCGATTTGAACGTGTGCATCCAGTGCAGCCCGAGGAAGTACAGCCCGGGCGACTGGGTGACGCCGCGCCGTTGTATCGGCCGGCCACGCTCATCGAATACCGGAACGTCGACCCAGCCGAAGTCGTACGTGTAGCCGGTCGCCCAGATGATCGTGTTGATGTTCTTCCTGGCGAGGTCGAGCGAGTCGACCTCATCGAGGGCGGCGGGAAGTCGGGTCGGGTCTGTGGCATCTTCTGCAGCGAGCTGTTCCGGGATTCGCTGAGCGGCGAGTTCGCGGGCCGCCGACATGAAGTTGCGGTAGGCCATGTCGGCCTCGTCAAGGATCTGGTTGGCATTGGGTTCGATCGCGACCGTCCCGCCGGATGCACCCATGATCCGGCCTACGACGTGTACTCCGTCGGCGGCGAATTGCCGCACGTTGACGTCGTAGCCACCGTTCACTCCGGTGACGACGACCGATGGCGGCCACTGCCGGTTGGGGAAGCTGTCGATCGTCTGGGCGAAGCGGCCCATGCTCTCCAGCCACCAGTACACGTCCTTGCCCCGGAAGCGCCTCGGCGCACGCCGATGCCGGCTGACGGACAGGTACACCGTGCGCCCGTCGCGCAGCAGTTCGTCAGCGATCTGACAACCCGAGGCGCCGCTACCCACTACGAGGACTGCGCCGCCGGGAAGCTCGGCCGGGCACCGGTAACGCGTCGGATCGGTCTGCAGCACTGATGGCGAGACGTCCTGCGACATCTGCGGGAGGCGCGGGCGCTGAAACGGTCCGGTGGCGACGACGACGCGGTGCGCGTGCAATGTGCCGTCCGGCAACGACACCACGAAGCCCTTGCCGTCGCCGTTCTCGGCAAGGCCGACCGCCTCGGCGTGTTCTCGCAGCGGTGCCCGGGTGCTCACCGCGTAGTCCCCGATAAGGCGAAGGATCTCGCTGTAGTGAGCAAAGCCGTCCGGATCACTACCCGTGTAGGAGTAGCCGGGAAGCTGCAACGACCAGTTCGGGAACTGGAAGCGCAGCGAATCCCAGCGTTCGGTGCGCCACCGTTCCCCGACCTCCCGCCGCTCCAACACGACGTGCTCGCGCCCGTGCTGCTGCAGCACCGCGCTCATCGCCAAGCCGGCCTGGCCACCTCCGACGATGACCGTGTCATGGTGGTCTCGCATCAGCGGCTCCACGTCGCGCGGGGAGCGGTGACGAGCGCATAGCCCTGGCACCGCATGCCAGATCATGTCATCCGAGCCCCGCGTGACGACACGACTTCCCGAGGACGGCCATGAGCAACGAGCACCCCAGTCCTGAGGCGATCATGCAGTTGACCCGCGCCTATGCCGGCTCCAAGGCCCTGGTGAGCGCAGTCGAGCTCGGGCTGTTCACGACACTCGCGAACGGCCGGCTCACCGGCGCGGAACTGCGGGCCGAGCTGGGGTTGCAGCCGCGGGGCAGCAGCGACTGGCTGGACGCGCTGGTCTCGCTCGGCATGCTCGAGCGCGACGGCGACAGGTACGCCAACAACGCGGCCAGCGATCTGTACCTGGACGAAGCCAAGTCGACTTACGTCGGTGGGATGGTGATCGGAATGGCCGCCGACACCAGCCACTGGGATTCGCTCACCGCTGCGCTGCACACAGGTCGCCCGCAGATCGAGGGTGAGCGGGATTATCTCGACCAGTACCGCGACCCTGCCCTCCTCACGGAATTCATGCGGTCCAACCGGCCTGAGCATGGGTGCCGCACGGGCGATCGCGGAGAAGTTCCCCTGGAGCCACTACCGCACGGTCATCGACGTCGGAGCCGCCGAGGGATGCGTGCCGGTTCAGCTCGCGCTGCGCCACCCGCAGCTCATCGGGGGTGGGTTCGACCTTCCCATGGTTCGACCGGCGTTCGAAGCCTACGTGGAAGGGCACGGGTTGACCGATCGGCTGCGGTTCTACCCGGGCGATTTTTTTGCAGACCCGCTGCCGTCGGCCGACGTGCTCGTGATGGGTCACGTCCTGACAACTGGAGCTGGAGGCTCGAGCTGCTCGGCAAGGCTTACCGCGCCTTACCCGGCGGTGGGGCGCTGATCGTCTACGAGAGCATGATCGACGACGACCGCCGGACGAATACCTTCGGCCTGCTATTGAGCGTCGCCATGCTCCTCGCGACCCACGACGGCTTCGGCTACACCGGCGCCCAGTGCCGCGCCTGGCTGTCCGATGTCGGCTTCCACGACACCTACGTCGAGCCGCTCACCAGCCTCGACTCGATGGTCGTCGGCCTCAAGTAGCGTCACACGCGCCCGATCGGATCCCGCGGCGTCGGCTAGCGTGCACTGTGGACAGCTGGTTCCTCGGTGGTGGCGATGCCGAGTTCGAGGAGCAGCAGCCAGGCGCCCGCGAGGAAGCAGAGGGCGCCGAGGAACGTACCGCCGTTGGCGAGGCTGGCCGAGAGCAACTCGTCGGTAGCGGGTCGCACGAACGCGGCTATCGCGGAGGCCATGAAGAAGATCGAGCCGATCATGTTGAGCCAGACGACGCGCCACGGGATCTCGTTCCAGCGCCACCGGCGGCCGCCGTCGGGCACGCGTATTTCCTCAATGGCCAACCAGCTCGCGACGAGGAAGCAGATCGAACCGAAAAAGTCCGGTGACCACACGCGCAGGTTTTCCTGATGGACCGTGAATCCCGTGTGCAACGCGGCGAACGTGGTGACGTTGAAGAACAATGTGCCGGCCAGTTGCACCGCCGCTGCCCACCATCCGAGGCTGCGCGGCATCGCCCCGAACCACCGGTGGATTGCATGCTGCTCGCCGGTACCGCGTGCGTTGATCGCCTGAAGGTATTGCAGGTAGCCCGCGCTGGTAAAAAACAGCGAGCCGACGAAGTAAACGGACGAAATGAGCTTCGGTGATGCCACCGAAGACAGCATCGGCGCCGAACCGATCGCAAAGCAGGCCGATCCGACGATAAAGAGGGCACCCACCCACCAGCCGATGTCGTGCGGTGCCCAGACAACCGCACGCGCTCTCACCGGATTCGCGGCGTCGGTCGGTGCTGGGCCGCGTCCCTTGCGATGTCGTCGTGCCGTCAGCTCGACGATCTGACCGTCCGGGCGGCGCACCAGTTCGCGGACGACGAAGGGACCCCAGCGCTGGGAGCTGATCCGAACCCAGCCGTCGGGCAGCTGCCAGGTCGAGGTTGCATGCATCGCGGCCACCCCCGAGCCGTGACTGGTGGATGACTCATCCTCGCAGGGACGAGGCTTCTCGCGTGACCGTTCGATGGTGGTGAGTGACGGGTTCGTAGTTCAGCTGCGGCATTTCGCCGACGGTCTGAAACCGACTTTCGTTGGCACGGCCGCCGCCGGGTAAGACGCAGCTGACGCGGCATGGAGGAGACGACTCTGTCGGGTCTATGGCGGTTTCGCCCGGCTGTGCTCGTTCGCAAATCTGCCGTCATTCCGCCGAGGTGATGACGGCGGGCCGCCCTGGCGCCACGGTGGTACGCAGACCGTGGTTGGACGAGGAGGTCTCGATGCAGTCCACGCAGGATCCGATCGTGGTGGGAGTGGACGAGTCGCACGGTGCGCGGAGCGCCGTGACGTGGGCAGCCGATGACGCCGAGTTGCGCGACCGTCCGCTGCGCATCGTGTGCGCGCACCACGGCTCCGGCGAGGCCGAGCAGCTCGCCGGGCGGCTCATCGCCGATGCGCTCGACGACCTCGGCGCGAACCATCCCCGCGTCGTGGCAGAGGGTGCCGCGGTCGAGGGTGATGCGGTGCACGTCCTGCTCGAGGAATCGAAGGGCGCGCGTCTCGTGGTCGTCGGTCCGCGTCGCCGCACAGCGCTGGGCTCGAGCGTGGCGGGTTCGGTCAGCGGTGCCATCGCCGCCCGCAGCGAGTCGCCCGTCGTTGTGATGTGTGGTCCGGCCGGCATGCCGGAGGAGGGCGCCGCCGTCGTCGCCGGTGTAGACGGCACCGAGGCGTCGCACGACGTTCTTGAGTTCGCATTCGAGCACGCCGCGGTTCATCGAACGGCGCTGCGTGCCGTGCTGTGCTGGCACCCGGATCTGCTCGCAACGATGTCGTGGCGCGCGGAGCCGCCGCCTCCGGAGGACGTCGACTCATGGTTGGCCGATGGGCTTGCCGGATTGCGCGAGCAATATCCGGGCGTCAAGGTGCACCCGGAGGTCCTCCGCGAGCATCCGAAGTCGGGCCTGTTGAAGGCGTCCGAGGGCCAGTACCTGCTCGTCGTCGGCAGCCGCGGAAAGCACGCACACGCCGGAAGCCTGCTCGGTTCGGTCAGCCAACGCGTGCTCCACCACGCGACCTGCCCGGTAGCTGTGGTACCGACGCATCGGCGTGAGGTCTCTGACAGCTAGCCGGTTCATCCTCGCCGGACGAGGCCTGCTCGCGTGGCGCTCCTAGCGTGGTGCAGGACGGGACCGTAGCCCGGCTCCGGGCTCGGTGTTCTCGACCCGAGGAGGCATCGTGGTTCACTTTCCGGCCGACGCGGCGGCATCCCAGTCAAAATCGCTTTCGATCAATCCGCTTTTCGCTCGGCGCGGTGAGAGCCTCACGGTTCCGCGGTTCGCGCTGCCGGCCGACAGCATGCTGCCCGAGACGGCTTATCAGATCATCCATGACGAGGCGATGCTGGACGGGAATGCGCGCCAGAACTTGGCCACGTTCGTGACCACCTGGATGGAGCCGTTCGCGGCGAAGCTGTACAGCGACACGTTCGACAAGAACATGATCGACAAGGATGAGTACCCGCTGACGGCGGCGATCGAGGAGCGATGCTGGCGGATGCTCGCCGATCTGTGGCACGCGCCGGACGTGCGGAGCACGATCGGCACATCGACGGTTGGCTCGTCCGAGGCGTGCATGCTGGGCGGGCTGGCGCTGAAGCGGCGTTGGCAACATGCCCGGCACGATGCCGGCCAGCCGGCGGACCGGCCGAATCTCGTGATGAGCAGCGCCGTGCAGGTGGTGTGGGAGAAGTTTGCCAACTATTGGGATGTCGAGCCTCGCTATGTGCCGGTCACTGATGCGCATCCGACGCTCGACGGCTACGGGCTCGAGAACTACGTCGATGAGAACACCATCGGCGTGGTTGCGATCCTTGGGCAGACCTACACCGGAGCGTACGAGCCGGTGCAGGGGATCGCCGCGGCGCTCGACGAATTGCAGGCGAAGACCGGGCTGGACGTCCCGATTCACGTCGACGGGGCATCCGGGGCGTTCGTCGCGCCGTTCCTGAGCCCTGATCTGGTGTGGGATTTCCGGTTGCCGCGAGTGCATTCGATCAGCACGTCCGGGCACAAGTACGGACTGGTGTATCCGGGCATCGGCTGGGTGGTATGGCGCTCGGCCGACCTTCTTCCCGACAGCCTGATCTTCCGGGTGTCCTATCTCGGGGGAGAGATGCCGACGCTGGCGATCAACTTCTCTAGACCGGGAGCGCAGGTTCTGCTGCAGTATTACAACTTCCTACGGCTGGGATTCGAGGGATATCGAGGCGTGCAACAGGCCAGCCAGGATGTCGCGCTGCACCTGTCCGGTGCGATCGCCAAGATGGGACCGTTCGAGCTGCTCAGCGACGGCTCGGACCTGCCCGTCTTCGCGTGGCGCCTCGGCCCGAACTGCAATGGCATGTGGGATCTGCACGATCTCAGCAACCAGCTCAGGGAGAAGGGCTGGCAGGTGCCCGCGTACCCGTTGCCCGACAACATGAGCGAGACCACCGTCCAACGTATTGTGGTCCGTAACGGCGTATCGGTAGACTTGGCCGACTACCTGCTGGAGAACATCCGCGACGCCGTTAAGTTCCTCGAAAGCCTGTCCAGCCCGATGCCACGCGAAGGACGCACCTCCAGCTCCTACCACCACTGAGCGGACTCACGGCGCCGTTGTCGCTGGATGTTGGACCGGCTCTGCGCGTTGCCGATCAGTCGGCGGCTCGCGTCGGCTCGCCGGTGGGGTGTACCCGGGGGTCGAGTGCGCCGCGCGCAGCGGCGAGCCCACCGGGGTCGCCGCCGGTGCCACGCAAGACGAAGGCGATTGCGACGGCGATCGCCCCGCCGGCGAGTGGCCCGACCACATAGACCCAGTAGTGCGAGAAATCGGCGAGGGCCAGGTCAGGACCGAAGGACCGTGCTGGGTTCATGGATGCACCGCTGATCGGGCTGGACCAGAAGCCGGCGAGGATGATGTAGCCGCCCACGGCGACCGCCGACAGCGCGCCGACGTTCTGGGCGCGTGACGCCGTGCCGAGAATCGTGCTGACCAGGCCTACGGTGAGCAGCAATTCGATGAGCATTGCTTGCCAATCCGCCACACCGGATCCCGGCACGGTCGCCCCGAGGGCACCGATCTTGCCGAACACAGCCCAGAGGAACAGGCACGCGAGCGTCGCGCCGATGAGCTGGATCAGGATGTATCCGGGAACCCGGCGCCAGGGGAAGTCGCCCCGAAGCGAGAACGCCAGCGTGACCGCGGGATTCAGGTGCGCTCCGGACACGGCGCCCATGAACAAGATGATCGCCAGGACCATCAGCCCCGGTGCGGCGACCGCCGTGGCCCGGCTTATCGCCCCGTCGCTCTTGGCGTTCACGACCGCTCCGCCTGCCCCGACGATGACGAGGAAGAACGTGCCGAGCAGCTCGGAGAAGAGTCGCCTCCATTCCAGCCGTGGGTCGTCAAACGTCGTTGTCGACGGATACTCCAGCGCGAGCAGCCGCTGTCGCCACCCGGGGGACTCACCGGCCGCTTGCATGTTCGCTTCGGTTGCCATCTCGCCTCCCCTGCCGTGTGGAGGCAGTGTTCGGCCCCCCGTGACCTTGGACATCGCCCGTTTCGGGTGAGCAATCCGCGCGATGGCGACCGCGGCCTCGCATCATCCCGTCGGGACGATGCGCCAGCCGAGCAAGTCCCGGACCATCGGGCTCTGACTCGGGGCGAATGATGTGCAAACGTCGGATCAGGCCGGGAACCCCCCTACGGCCCGGCCAGCGGGGCTTACGAGCGGCTGACACAACGCCAGATTCTGCGCTGGCGCACGGTCGTCAAACCCCTTCGAGAGCCTGCAGCCGGCCGGATCGAATCGCCTCCAGGAATTCCTGATAGTCCTGCTCATTCTGGTTCGCGTAACGCTTTGAGAAGTCGGCGACGGACTGGTCGAAAGCGTCGTCTTGGCCCAGGTATTCGGCGATGGCGACGGGGTCTCCGGAGCGCGCGTGCGCGCGCGCCAGTGTCCACCCGCAGGTCCGTGCATAGAACGCGAGTCCCAGCGGCGTCATGATTTCGACCAGCGCCGAGCCCTTCATGTCTCGCAGCTGACGCCAGTAGAAGTGGCGGTTCTCGTCCATCCCCTTCGTCCAGCCGAGGTAGATGTCGCTGGCCGATTGCATCATGCGCTGGCCCTGAACCACACGCTCACCGTGTTGGCGGTAGCGGCTTTTGGGCAGGTACGCCTCCAGGACCGACGCGGTGGCCTCCTTGATCTGCAGGAACAGGGGGTCCTGCGCATCGCGGCCTTGCAGCAGCACGATGAACGCGCGAGTGCCGACGCTACCCACGCCGACGACCTTGCGCGCCGCATCGATGATCTGGAACCGCTCCAATAAGTGCCGCCGATCGTCCTGCAATGTGGCGCGGTACGCGCGGAACCGCTCGTGTATCACGGGCAGGATATTGTCCGGAGAGATGCCGTATGTGGCAGCCAGCTCACGAGCCGGCACGATGATCGGCGGCTGACTGACGATCCGGTAACTGCCCTCGACCAGCTCGCCGAGCTTGGACAGGGCCTGCAGGCTGTCACGGGTGCGTGCCTTTTCGCGAGTCTTCTCCGCGCGCTTGGCAGCTGTCTTCGCCAACTGCTCCTTCTGCGCGGCCTCCGCTCGGGCCGCCTTCGGCGCCTTCTTGGCGGCCTTCGCCTCCGCCGTCGTTTCGGAGACGGCGCCGCGAACCGCAGCCATGAGAGTGTCCTCGTCCAGGTGCGCGTACCAGACATCCAGCGTCGACATCTGCGCGAAGTCAGCCATCGCCTCCCGGTAGGCCGTCACCGCGGCGAGCGTCGCCACCTTCGTATCCGCCTTTGAAAAGGCATTGTTGCGAGCCGCGATCGTGAAGCTGGCCGCCATTCGTTTCACGTCGAATTCGAAGGGCCCGGGCAGCGTCTCGTCGAAGTCGTTCAGGTCGAACAGTAATTTTCGCTCCGGCGACGCGAACACGCCGAAATTCGACAGGTGGGCATCCCCGCACAATTGGACATTCAAGCCGGCCGTTGGAGTGTCACTCAGGTCGGCTGCCATGATCTTGGCGGCGCCTCGGTAGAAGGTGAACGGCGAGACCATCATCCGTCCGTGCCGGACGGGGACTAGGTCCGGCTCTCGAGTTACGTTCTGCTCCTCGAGCAGCGCGACCGGGTCGGCACGGTCGGCGGCCGGACGCCACTTGGCATGAACTGATGGAGGCATGATGTTGCGCGCCTGCTGGCCGTCCGCTCGGCGCTCTTCCACGCTCGGATGCGCGATCCGTTTCCCAGCCATCCGCGCCACCTCCGTCCGCTCGCGGCGCTCACTGGAGCGCCGTACGTAGTCGCTGGCCGAGCAGTGCGAGCCGCTCGACCGGCTCGTTGCTGAATACGAGCCGTACGTGTCTGGTCGCCACGGCGCCGCCCCATGCCTCGGTCATCGGGGTCGCCGCGACCTGGTGCTCGAGCAGCCGCCGCGAGAACTCCGACGCGTCGATCCCGCACGCTGTGGCGTCGAACAGCGCCGACCAGCCGCCGTGGGCCGGCACCAGTGGCAGCCCGTCACACTGGTGCACGAGTTCGTCGTGCCGGCGTTCCCACTCGACAACAGCGGCGCGGACGTACTCGTCACCGAGTCGCAGCGCGGTGGCGGCACCGATCTGGCCGAAGCCGCTCGCGACAACGCCGTTGTAGGTGTGCACCATCGCAAGCGTCGGCGCGAGCTCCGCGCGGGAGACCAGCCATCCGACCCGCCAGCCGATCATCCGCTGCTCGAGCGAGACGGCGCCGGCGGTGACGGTCAAGTCCCGCATGCCGTCCAGCCCGGACGGGACGACGACCGGCCGTCCGCCGAAGACGACCGCCTCCCAGAGCATCCAGTAGAGGAGCGTGATGCCGCGCTCGCGGCAGATGGCAGTAATGGCCGCCCACTCCACGTCGTTCGCCACCCAGCCGGACGGAATCGCCGGGTTCATCAGAAAGAGTGCGCGGGTGCGGTCCGAGACGGCCGCCTGCAGCGCCTCCACATCGAGTCGCCATCCGCTGGCACCCGCACGCAGCGGCACGAGCTTCGGCACCGCGCCGACGAGCCTGACGCGCTGGAGCATGCCGGCGTAGGTCGGGTCGGTGAGGATCACCTCGTCGCCGGGATCTGTCAGACCCAGAAGTGCGTTGAGGGCCGCGGAGCCGTCGCCGTCGGTGATGACGATTTCCCGGTAAGGGTCGTACCGCGGTCCGCCGCGGCGCCCGATCAGCTCGGCGACCGCTTCCTTCATTTCGTCAAGCCCGGAGAAGGGCAGGTACGAATTGGCCTCGTCGCGGCCGAGCGCCGCGCGCGTCGCCTCGACCGCGTCCGGATGCGGCGGGATGTCGGTGTCATAGTTCTCCAGCCGGAGAACCTCCGGATCCGAACCCGCCGCCTCCGCCACCCGGTCGATGCCGAAGCCGGGGATTCCCTGTAGCCGCAGGACCACTCGCCGACGATCCCAGCCTCAGCCCGCACCTGCAAGGCTGTGATCGTCGCACTCCCACCGCACGGTCCGGGGGGCTGTGTGGAATCGATACGACTGGTCCGGGTATCGCCGGCTGAGGGCGGACGTTTGGGCAGGTGTCCAGCCTGAGGGGGACCGGCCCCGATGGCCGGTCCCCCTCACGAGCTCCTTTCGGTCCCGGACGGCCGCGACCCGTCGGGTACGTCAGCGCGTCGGCGCGCCGAGCAGGCCCGTGGTGGTCCAGAGGACCGCGCCGAGCAGAGCGAGCGTCGAGATGTGGACGACCGTGCACCACAGACAGATCGCGTCCAGACGCAACAGCTCGACCCATACGAACCACAGCGACCAGACGACCCCGGCGGCGGCGCCCAGGATGCGCACCGCATCGAGCCTGCGCAGCCGCCACGCCTGCGGCAGGCATAGCAGTGCCATACCCACGAAGTAGACCGTGCCGAGCAGTGCCACCGGGACGCCGGCGACCTTCGAGTACGAACTGGCGGTCACCTCCGCGCAGTTGATAAGGGCGTTCTCCGGGCAGGCGAGCGTCGCCGATGCCGTGTAGTGCTGCACCGTCAGGTAGATCGACACGGCTAGCCCGACCACTGTGATCGCCACCGATACGATGCCCACGGGCAGCGCCGACGTGCGCGAGGTCGATCCCCGGTCGGTCCAGGCGGGCCGCGTGGCAGCCATCAGTGCAGCACCTTGGCAGCGGCCGTGACGCCCGCGCTAGAGCAGACGTTGGACGGCTGGCCGCCGGTCAGCTCGCACAGCGCTGCAGTGATGACGTTCGGGGCCCCGTCGACGCCGACGCCGGTCTGGCTGGCTGGGTCGTCCAGGGTCGCGGCGCTCTGTGCCTGCGTCTTCCCGGTGACCAACCCAGGGTCGTAGGTGGCACCGGTGATCACGAACTTGCCGCCAAGTGCGATGAACGGCGTGAAGCCGTTCTTGTCCTGCGCCCGGAACACGTCGAGGTCGGCCCCACGCAACGCGTCGAGCGGTTCGTACCCGTTGCCTTGCTGCTTGTTGGTATGCGTTTCGATGCCGGTGAACGACAGTCATTTGCTCGTGTAGGTCGCGCCGTGGAAGGTGAACGTCGCGGTATTCGGATGGACCTCCGGCGCTGCCGCAGAAAATGCGTAGCGCAGCCCGTGCCACGTCCCGAACCGCGAGAGCGCGACGATCATCGGCCAGCGCTCTACCGCGCAGGACGGGCAGTACTCGGCACCGACGTAGAGCACGCGCGGTTTGCCGTCCGCGGTGAGGGCCGTGCCGTTGATGCGGACCGGCACCGCGGTCGGTTCGCCGGCGCCGACCGCATCGAAGGTCGGGCGGGCACGCCGCTGACCTGGGCGAGGACCGCTGTGCCAGCAGCCGTGGCTGCCCTTCCTGAGCTCGTGCCGTCAGAGCTCAGTTTCACGGCGCCCAGGGCCGTGACGACCAGCACGGCGACGATGATCGGCGTGAGCACCGCCCACAGCCGACGATTGCGGTTCTCCCGCACCCGGCGCGCTTCGACCAGTGCGCGCTGTGCGGCCTGCCGCTCGCGCATTGCGCCGCCGGACGGCTTCGCGCCACGCGGGCCGTTCCGCGCGGCGGACTTCTTCTGGCCGGCGCGGCGCGCGCCCGAGCTATGGGTTTGTTGCGTGCTCACTCTTCCATCGTCCGGACCGGGCGTGGCCGGGCCGGTGGGCTTAAGTCCCGACTAGCCGTGGACCGTCGGCCCTCCCGGCTCGACCTACCGCAAGGGCGGTGGGCCGAGCGCGATCGTGATCCACGAGGTGCCAGGCATCACGCCGAAGGTGATCGCGTTCGCCGAGGAGGTGGTTGCGGGCCTGCGTGCGGGTGTCGACCCGGCCTAGAACGCCTGCCGTCGAGTTCACGGTTACGCCACGTGTCAGACGAGTAGGCCGTCGACGACGACCTCGAGCATCGGACCCACGGATTCGGCGGGCAGGTTGCCCTGGTCGACCACGCTTGCGATCCCACCGACGAGGCGGGCGAACTGCAGTGAGTCGACGCCGGGGCGCAGGTCGTCTCCGAGTTGCTCGATGATCTGGGTGTTCGCGGCCCGGAGGGTGTGGCATTTGGTCCGCATCGGGGAGGCGTCGTCCTCCATGGCCAGCGTGATCTTGGCTGGTCCGCCCTTGTGCACCGAGATCAGCTCGACATACTGCTGGAACCAGCGCAGCAGGAGTTCGCGCGACGTGCCGCCTTCAGCGCGCACCTTGCCGACGGCGTCGTTGACGCGCTCGACCCACGCCTGCATGACCGCGTCGACCAGAGACTCGCGTGTCGGGAAGTGGCGGTACAGGGTTCCGGCCCCGACGCCGGCGGCCTTGGCAATGTCGTCCAGCGGAGCGTCGTAGCCGCGCGTGCGGAAGGCCACCCGAGCAGCCTCGATGATCTTGTCGCGATTGCGCGCCGCGTCCGCACGCACAGCCGGCCTCCTGAACCGAATCCCGCTTGCTAAGTGGAGACTGTCTCCGTATTGTGGGCGATGGAAGCGGAGAAACTCTCCAGATCAGTCTACGTCGGCCCGCCGCCAAACGCACGCAGGCCAGAACAGGACTCCACCCCGTGTCTTCAACGCTGCAAACCCGCCCCGCACCGACGGGCTCCGCGCTCCGCAACCCGGCGATCGGGATGTGGATTGTGCTCGTCGGTCAACTCATGCTCGTGCTGGACGCGACCATCGTGAACGTGGCGCTACCGCACATCGCCAAGGACCTGCATTTCGGCTCCGCGTCGCTGTCGTGGGTCCTCAATGCCTACAGCCTCGCGTTCGGTGGCCTGTTGCTGCTCGGCGGCCGTCTGGGCGATGTGTTGGGCCGGCGACGGGTCTTCATGACCGGCCTGGGCCTGTTCACCGTTGCCTCCTTCGCCGGTGGGCTCGCGCAGGCGCCCTGGGAGCTGGTCACCTCGCGGGCCATGCAGGGCGTCGGCGCCGCGCTGTCGGCACCGTCGGTGCTGGCCCTGATCGCCACCAATGCGCCGAACGAGGCAGCCCGCAACCGTGCCCTGGCAGCATTCGCCATCATCTCCTCCGGCGGTGCAGCGCTCGGGTTGATGCTGGGAGGCGCGCTTACCGATCTGGCGTCGTGGCGGTGGACGATGTTCATCAACGTGCCGATCGGTCTTGCCGTGCTGCTGCTCGTCCCCAGGCGGGTCAACGAGACAGCGCGGCGGCACGGTCGATTCGACTTCGTCGGTGCGGCCTCAGCCACCGCGGCTGCGGTCTCGATCGTGTGGACCGTCATCAACGCACCCGAGCGCGGCTGGGGGAGCGCGCGCACCATCGGCGGGTTCGTCCTCGGAGCCGCCTTGCTGATGGTGCTGGCAGTCACCGAACGTCGGCACCCACACCCGCTGCTGCGCCCTGCGCTGCTGCGCAGCCGGCAGCGGATCGCGGGGCTGGTCTCGATGGCCGCTGTCTACGGCGGAATGCTCGCGACCTTCTTCCTCACCGTCCAGCTGCTGGCGCACCAGTTCGGGTACAGTCCACTTCGGTCCGGCGTCGCGTTCCTGCCCGTGCCGCTCGGCGTATTCACGATGTCACGCCTGGCACCGCGCCTGGTCGCCCGGATCGGGCCGGCTCCGCTGATCGCCGCCGGTGCTGCGAGCGTGTTCATCGCGATGGGCCTGCTGCTCGGCGTCAACTCGGCCACCAGCTACGCGACCGGCGTCTTTCCCTCACTGTTGCTGATGGGGCTGGGCATGGGCGCCAGCTTCATGCCGATCACGGTCCTCGCCCTCAACGGCGTCGAGCCCGAGCACGCCGGATCGGCCTCCGGCCTGCTGCAGACCATGCAGCAACTCGGCGGAGCGGTCGGGCTCGCGGTGGTCGCCTCCGTCTTCGCCGGACGGAGCGCCCACGGCTTCGACCCAGCGCTACAGGCCGGCTACGGCGCGGCGACAGTGCTGGCCGCTCTCGCACTGGCCAGCGGGCTCACCCTGATGGCACGCAGGACCCTCGCCACCACCTGATCCGAGCACGCCGCTGCGACTGCTGACGGAACCGTTCGCGCCAATGAGCGTCCACCGGCCCCATTGGCGCCTGTCGATGAACTTGGTCGTCTGCACCCGCGGATGAAGCGCCGTGCGCAGTTTCCATCCCAGCCGCACTGACGTCGGCTCGAAACGTGGTGACGCCGCTGGGCCGACTTCAGGCGGAGGATGCGTCCGCCTGGCGCGGGCCCGCGGGGGCCGCAGTCGGTTGGGGCGGGGTCTCTAGCCGGGATGTTAGGTAGCGCAGGACGCCCTTGGCGCCTAGGCGATGGAAGAGTACGTGTTCGCCAAGGTGGGACCGCTTGAGGGTGACGTCGACGCCGCCGCGGCGGTAGGTGGCTGCCAAGTCGTCGGCTTCGACGATGGGGACCAGCTGGTCGTGGATGGCGTGGTAGAGGTAGATCGGCGCGGAGGGGAGTCGGCGGCCGAGGGCTAGCTGCTCGTTGACGAGCAGGGCGCCCGCGGTTCCGAAGGGGTCGGCGACGGTCGTCAGTTCTTCTACCCGTCGGAACGGGAAGTAGGCGATCAGCTCTTCGACGGTCATGTCGGCGATTTCGGCGAAGACCCGGCGCCCTTGGTCGCTGGCGTGGGCGAGCAGCTCGGTCTGCGGGTACTCGCGGCTGATGTATAGCCAGGCTCCGAGCGCGAACCCGGAAAGGAAGCCGCCGTCGATGCGGTAAAGCGTCCGGTTGTCCGTCGGCACCCCGCCAGCGGCGACCGCGGCCAACCGGATTTCTGGGGCGTACAGGGGGTGTTGTTCGGCTGCCCAGGCGGTGGCCTGGCCGCCGCCGGAATAGCCCCACATAGCGACGGGAGCGTCGGCCGACAGGCCTCCGGGTTCAAGCTGGAAGGCGGCCCGAATTCCGTCCAGGGTGATCCGGGCCGCGATCAGGCCAGCGCCGAACGCATGTCGGGGGCCCGTGAAGTCTGGAGTCACGACCGCCCATCCGTGGCGCAGTGCGAAGGTCATGAGCAGAAACTCCTTCTGGCTCCCCTTTCGAAAGGTGTAGGACGGATCGGCCCTTGGGCCCAGGCTGTCGATAGCGCCCTGATACGACACGAGGGGCCTTGGACCAACGCCGGCCCAGGCCCGCTCGGGCACCATGAGGGTGGCCACCGCAGAAATCGCCTGACCAACGGTGTCGGTGCTTCGGTAGCGCAACTGCCAGGCCCGTGCGTGAGACACCCAATGCGAACCGGCCCGAAACTCGACCGGCCGGTTGGCCAACAAGGTACCGGGCTGGATCGTGTCGAGGGCTTCATGCGATTCGTACCAGGGGTCGTCGGTTGGAAGGGGCACGTCAGCCCGCCGATGCTGCTTGGGGGACTCGGCCGCCCGGATCACTGCGGTGATGGCGCGGGACAGAGCGCGCTTCCAAAGAGGGACCACGGCCGAAGCGTAATTCGCAGTTCCCGGCGTCGCCCAAGCGCGCCGTCTGCCCGCGGGCGCGAGGGTCGCGCACTTCGACGCTTCGATGCCTCGCGCTGCTGACCCTCGAGCACTCCGCGAGGAACAGAGACCCACGCCCCGTTATCCCGGAACGATGCCGGTGCCGGGATGCCGTCGAACAACCTCGATCGCGATCTACCTGTCGCTCTTGGCGAGCAGCCGTTCGAGGGTGACCGACCCCAGCCTTGGCGATTCGGCGATTGGCTGCACGCCTAGCCCAGTCCTGGGGAGTATGCCCAGGCCAGGGGCAGGGCGAGGTCCGGTGTGCTCATGGCCAGGTCGTAGTCGATGATTCGGAATCCGGCTCGCAGCAGCGACGTGACGCTCGGATGCCGACCCGGAAGGCACACGGTGATGTTTGCTGCCTCGTTGGCCCGTAGCGCGGCCGTGAGGGCGGTGTCGGCGTCGGACTCGCTGCACGTGAGATGGACGAGGTTGCCGCCGCGCAGCACGCCGACGGCGACGGTCCGGTCGCCGTCTTGCACGACGATCGCCTGGCCGGATCCGGAACGGGTCCAGAAGCCGTAGTCGGAGGAGCGGTTCCCGGACGCGAGTTGCGAATCCACGTCGCAAGCGACTGCTGCGTCCACCCGCTGCACCTGCATCGGCGAGGGCGGCAGCAGGGCGCTTGGCCCACTGAGGTAGAGCAGCGGCCATGACGGCTGCAGACCCGCCCGCGCGTAGAGCGGCAGCGCGCTCGGATGCTGCGAACTGAAGGTGAACCGCCCCGGTGCGGTGTGCTCGGGCCACAGCGCCCGCAGCAGCACACCGCCCATACCGCGACCGTGATGATCCGGGTGCACGAACAGGTCGGTGAGCATGGAACCCAGTGGACCCGAACGTATGGCACCCCACGCGACGACGGCTCCGGTCAACGGATCCTCGACAACCCGCACGGTCGCCGTCTGCAGCAGCAGTTCGACATAGGCGTCGTCGGCGCCGGAGTCGGCGTCTGGCTGGCCCGCTGCCTGGGACACGCGCCTGATCCCGGGGACGTCGGCGAGGCCAACTGCGCGGCTCGTCAGTCCACGACGCGGGTCGGTCGCGCCTGGGTCGAAGCTCGGTATGGTCATCTGCTGGATGCGGCAAAACTGCGCACGTGTGCAAGTGCGGCATCGAGTGCGACTTCGATCGGTCGCGTGGTGCGCGTGGTCTTGGTCAGCAACAGACCACCCTGCAGGGCCGCCATCGTCGCCAGTGCGAGGGTTGCCGGATCAGCGTCGCGGCGGAGTTCCCCGCGATCGCGCATCGCCGCCAGGCCCCTTTCGATATAGCTCTGCCATGTCGCGAAGGATTCGGCCAGCAGCGAGCGCAGGTGCGGGTCGTGCTCGGCAAGTTCATCGGCCATCGAACCGATCGGGCAGCCTCCCGCGCAGTGCAGCTGCCGCTGCAACGCGATGACACCGTTGCGCCAGCGGCGTAGTGCTGCCCAACTGTCAAGCTTGTCGAGCGCCGGACGCTGGGCATCGAATACGCGCTCGGTCTGGCACGCCACGACCGCGGCAAGAAGCTCCCTTTTCCCGCCCGGGAAGTAGTGGAACAGTTGGCTCTTGCTCGTGCCCGTCGCGGCGCGCACGTCGTCTAGGGAACTGCCTGCAGCGCCGCGCTCGAATACCAAATCCGCTGCTGCATCGACAATCCTTGCCCGCGTCCGGCGGCCGCGGGACGTCATTGGCTCGTTCCCGTCCATGTCCTCAGCCTAGACCAGACTGGACTTGACAGTCCAATCCGAAGATGCAACAGTCGGTGGACCGACTAGTCCAGTCAGGAGGCGATGATGAGGAGCGAAGGTGGCGGCGAGCGGCGGAGAGTAGGCCAGCGGCGAGCTGGCCTGATGCCCCGTGCTTAGCAACAGCCTCGGCACCATCACACCGATTGGTCCCACGTGGCCGTGGCCGTATCAGCGCCAGACGCGGCGTTCGAGCCGGCCCGGAAACGTCCCGCAAGTCTTCGTATGCGGCATCAAGCCTTACGCGCTGATTCGGAGATGTCGCCGTCCACGATAGGAGAACCGTGACCGACCCCTTGAACACCCAGCTCACCGCGCTTACCGCCGACCTCGGCGTCCCGCAGGACGTCTCCGACCTGATCACCAAAGCGCTCACGAGCGATGGCGTGACGACGGTGGGGCTTCGCGTGGGCGAGGAAGCACCTGACTTCGACCTTCCCGACGCGACCGGTAAGCAGGTGCGCCTGCATGACTTGCTCGACCACGGCCGGGTCGTGCTGTCGTTCCAGCGGGGTGAGTGGTGCCCGTACTGCAATCTGGAGCTGCACACCTGGCAGGGCCTGCTCGGTGAGGTCACCGCCGCCGGGGCACAGCTGGTCGCGGTCAGCCCGCAGCGACCAACGAACGCGCTGTCACTGACCGAGAAGCACGAGCTCGCCTTCCCGGTCCTGTCCGACGTCGACCAGACCGCGATCCGCGCCTACCGGCTCCGGTACGAGCTGCCTGCCGCCCTGAAGGACGTGTACGCGAACGCGTTCGGTGTCGACCTGTCCGTGGAAAACGCCGACGGCAGCTGGACGCTGACCGTGCCCGCGACGTTCGTCGTCGACCAGCAGCACCGGATCCGGTTCGCTTACGCGAACACCGACTGGCGCGTCCGGGCCGAGCCGGCGGACGTGCTCGCGGCGCTGCGAGACGCGGCCGACTCGCGATGAGCGCCGTCAAGGTCTACACGACCCTCGGTCAAGGGCCTGCTGAAGCGACTCCCTCGACCCGGTGGCACGCAGTCCCCGCGTTCTCGAGGCTGTCCGCGGTGTGGCTGCACCTGTTGGAGGCGTGGCGAGCAGATGGCAGCTGAGATGAGCACGGCTGAGCGCGAGGCTTTCCTCGACGAGCTGCCGGCGCGCACGGCCGTGCTGGCCGTCACGCGCAAGGACGGCCGGCCGATCGGCACGCCCATCTGGTACGTGCGTGACGGCGACGAGCTCGTGTTCACGACCTGGGCCGAGAGCCTCAAGGGCAAGGCGCTGCGCCGCGATCCGCGGATCGCGCTCACCGTCCAGGACCCGCGGCCGCCGTTCTCGTACGTCATCGCCGAAGGCGAGGCGCGCTGGTCGGAGGACAGGGATGACCTGCTGCACTGGGCCACGGTCATCGGCGGCCGCTACATGGGCGCGGACGTTGCCGAGCAGTACGGCAACCGCAACGCCGTCCCGGGCGAGCTGCTCGTGCGCGTGCGCCCGACACGCTGGCAGGCGGCCAAAGACATAGCCTCCTGACCCCGGGCGCCGGATGAGGGCATGGTCCGCCATCCGCGGGCAGCGTTCACACGAGAGCTGCCGGACGGCCTTTCGTGGCGGCCTCGGACGCGGCACCGATCGCCGGCTCGCCGGCGCCGACGCGTACGAGCTCTGGGTATCCCTGGGTGAGGTCGACGACCGTGGTCGCGCTTCGGGCACAGAGCGCGGCGTCAGCGTCCGGAGTGCCGCCAGCGCCGTCCGTCTTCGGCGACCAGATTGCTCGCCTCGCGGGGTCCCCAGGTTCCCGCCTGGTACAGGGGGATCGGTTCGGAGGATGCCGCCCAGTACTCGATGATCGGGTCCACGATGCGCCAGGACCGGCCGACTTCGTCGGCGCGGATGAAGAGCGTCGGATCACCGTGCAGTGCGTCGAATATCACTCGCTCGTAGGCGTCGGCCGAGCCGTGCGGAGAGCCTTCGCTGTAGGCGAAGTCCATCGAGGCCTTGCGGACGTCGAAGGATCGGCCGGGCACCTTGGCGCCGAACCGGATGCTGAGCCCTTCGCTTGGTGCGACCCGCAGCAGCAGCGCGTCG
The DNA here is from genome assembly GCA_036506155.1 of Jatrophihabitantaceae bacterium. Taxonomy (GTDB): domain Bacteria; phylum Actinomycetota; class Actinomycetes; order Mycobacteriales; family Jatrophihabitantaceae; genus DASXRA01. The sequence goes on along the minus strand of DASXSF010000131.1, from coordinate 23,591 downwards.
GGTTCGGGGTCCGAGCCGGGAAACAGCGGCAGTTGCGGCGGACGCTGAAATTCGACCGCCACCTCGGTGACGCGCTGCGGTAACCGTTTGCCGGTGCGCACATAGACCGGGACGCCGGCCCAGCGCCAGTTGTCGATGTCAAGGCGCAACGCGACGAATGTTTCGACCGAGGAGACCGGATCCACACCCACTTCCTCTCGATATCCCGGCATCGGATCCTCGCGTGTTCCGCCCCGCGCGTACTGCCCGCGCACGACCCGCCGCGCGATATCCGGCTCGCCAGCAAAGGGCCTGACCGCGCGCAGGAGCTTCAGCTTTTCGTCACGGATTGCCTCCGGGTGGAACGACGTCGGCGGTTCCATGAGGAATAGGGACAGCACCTGCAGCACGTGGTTTTGCACGATGTCACGCATCGCGCCGGCACTCTCGTAGAACCCGCCGCGGTCCTCGACCCCAATGGACTCGGCGACCGTGATCTGCACATTGTCGACCCACGTGCGGTTCCAGATCGGTTCGAAGATCGCGTTCGCAAACCGGACGGCAAGTAGGTTCTGCACCGTCTCCTTGGCCAGATAGTGATCGATTCGGAAGACTTGCTCCTCGGCGAACATCGACGAGATCTCGGCGTACAGCTCCCGCGCACTCCGCTCATCCCAACCGAACGGCTTCTCAATCACCAGGCGCACGAACCTGCCCGTCGGCGACTTGTCCAGCCCGGCAGTGCCTAGACGCACCGCAATCTGCCCGAACAGCCGTGGTGGCGTCGCCAGGTAATACACGCGGCTGCCGCCGGTGCCACGGCGCTCGTCAAGGTCGGCGAGGAGGTGCCCCAACGCCTCATAGGTCGCCGGGTCGTCGTAGCCGCCGGCCACGTACCGGGCACCCGCGATCAACTGGTCCACACCGGGACCCGACGCATCAATGGCGTCATGACAGCGAGCGCGGAACTCGTCATCGGACAGCGCGGTACGCGCCACCCCTACCAGGGTGACCTCCGGCGCCAACGCTGCGTCCGCCGCGAGGCGACCTAGGGCCGGCAGCAGTTTCGGGCGGTCAAGTCACCCGACGCGCCGAAGATCACCAAGACGCAAGGCGGCGTCTGGCCAGTCACCGCCGTCGAGGCCTCTGCAGTTGTAGACACGGTCAAGTTTCGTCACCCGCCTACGTGCGCGATCGACGTCTACGAGCCGACCATGCAGCTAGTCTTGCGTGTAATCCACAGCCACGCACTCGTGCCCGAGACGCGCGTGCACCGCGCCGCTCAGGGAACGAGCACGAGCTTCCCCTTCGACGCCGAGTTCTCCAGCAGCTCGTGCGCGTGACGCGCATCGATCAGCGGCAGGCGCTCCGCTACGACCGGGTGGATCTTGCCTGCGCGTAACAGCTCGACCAGCGCCTGGAAATCCTCCCGGAACCACTCCGGGTAGCGCGGCTCCCCACCCACTGCACCGGCTCGCCATTGCGCACGGTCGCGGAACTTCTGGATCTGGTACGGCATCACCCGGCGGCGCGGCGACAGCTTCGCCCATCCCCACAGGGCCCCGATCGACGCGTACCACTCGATCACCGCCGGCCAGTTCTTGCGCCCGTGCGAGAGCGTGGCGTAGCGGCCGAATACGACGAGCCTGCCGCCCGGGCGCAGCACCCGGAACGAGCGCAGCGAGATCGGGCCGCCGAGTGAATCGAGCACAACGTCCACACCCGTCCCAGCGGTCAGCTCCCGCACCCGAGCCACGAAGTCCTCGTTCCGGTAGTCGATCGGTTTGGCGCCAAGCTGCTCGACCTTGGCGAAGTCACGCCCCGAGCACGTCCCGTACATCTGCAGCCCAGCCACCGCTCCGCACTCAAGCGCAGCCACGCCCACCCGTCCGGCCGCGCCGTGCACCAGCACCGACTCCCCGGCCTTCACTCGCGCCGTGCGGTGCAGCGCCTGGAAGGAGGTCATGTAGGGGAACAACAGGCTCACGACTTCGGCCGGGTCGAGATCCTCGGGCACGTCAACCACGTCCGCCTCCGGCACGCACACGGTCTCCGCGTCAGCGCCCCACACCGTCAGCGCGCCGACGCGGTCCCCCACCCGTAGCCTCGCGCAACCCGGGCCGAGTTCCTCGACGACGCCGACCAGCTCATAACCGGGCGTGAACGGCGGCTTCGGCCCGCCAGCGATGTAGGTGCCGGCACGCAGCTGGGCGTCGGTGAACGACACCCCCGCCGCCAAGACCCTGACGCGGACCTCGCCGCGCCCCGGCCGAGGATCATCCGCATCCACCACCTTCAATACCTCAGGTCCACCGTAGTGATCCACAACGACACGTTTCATGGCCATACCTCCTTGCGGATGCCGAAGCTGGCGCCATGCACACGCGATGCGCGCGGGAGGGATCAGCAGGCTCCCTGGCCGCACTCGCCCGGCGACAAATAGCGCCGTAAGCCAGGACAACTAGTCGATCCGGAGTTTCGTCCGGGCACCTGGCCCGACCCTCTTCATCGGATCCTCCTTCAGCAGCTGAAGGGGCGGCTCACTCACCGCCACCGAACCGGCAGGACGGGAAACCAACGCCTGTCGACCTTTGATAACGCTGAGGGCGTAGGCGCCGCCGCGACAGGACCAAACGTCCTGACCACGCTAGGCCCTTCGGCTCGCTACCGGCGCGTATCAGACCAGAGCCTGGCCGACGTCAACAGACACCCGCCACGGAGCGGTTCATCGTGAAGCGACAGTGACGGGTCGCTCCGACTCCCTCTGAAGATCAAACTGTGCCACCTTGTTGACGGACGGGCGTTCGTGAAAGGCACTCCGCGACTAGCTGCCGTCGAGCATGATTCTGAGCAGCTTCGGCTACGAGGCGACGTGTCCTAGAAGGCACCGCGTCGTGAGCGGTTAGGTGCGGAGCTGGCGCTGGTGGCGTTCCGGAAGCCGGGTGAGTATGCGAGTTCGAATGCGCGGCTGGGTACGGTCGCGCCGAGTCGGGCGTAGAGGCCGCCGACGGAGAGCACTCCCCGCCAGACGAGGGCGTATTCGAGTGGGGTGGTCATGTGGCGTCTGATCCCGGCGAAGCGGGGATCGGCGAGGTGGGTCATGAGGGCGCGTAGCCAGGCGGGTGAGTAGGTGAAGTTGTCCTCGTCGGTGGGGGCCACGATGGGATGAAGAAGTTCGAGCAGGAGCCCTGGATCGACGACGGTGTCGGGGACGAGTGTGCCCGCGTGCCGGGCCCAGCAGACGGCAGCCGGGCCGTCGCGGGAGAGGACGGCGGCGGCGAGGTGCCCTAGTGCTGGCGGTGGTCCGTCGGGCATGGATGCGACCGATCCGAAGTCGAGCAGGCCGAGTCGCATGTCGGGTAGGAGCAGGAAGTTGCCCGGGTGGGGATCGGTGTGCATCCAGCCGGTGCAGGCGGCTGGAGCGTAGGCGGCGTGGCCGATCAGGAGAGCGGCCTGGTTCGCCGCGTGGTCGTGGGACAGTTCCCGCCAGCCCGACGGGAGGCGAGCGTCGCCGTCGTGTAGCAGCGCGGTCAGCGGCGCTCCGTCGAGCCAGGTGCTCACGAGCACGCGCGGCATCGCGGCGTAGACGTGCGGGACGACCACGCTGGTGCGCCCGGGCGGTTCGTGGGCTCCGGCTGCGTGGGCCAGGACCAGGGCGTTGGGTACGGGCTGCGCGAAGGCGGCGGCGGTCTCGTTTTGGACGCGGCCCTCGCGGACGTAGTCGAGTTCATCGGCGAAGCGAGCTGCGATTTCGCCGGTTAGCCCGGCGATGTCCAGGCCGGTGGCCCGAGCCATGATCCGGCCGAATACCCGGGCAGCGCGCAGATCGGAGTGCAGCGCTTTGGCGATGCCGGGGTACTGCACCTTGACCGCCACGTCGATGATCTTGCCTCGATCGTCGCGCCATCGCCCGCGGTGTACTTGCCCGATTGATGCTGTCGCGGCCGGGGTCTCGTCGAAGTCGACGAGCCGCTTAGGCCAATCCGAGCCGTAGGCGGAGGATAGGTCGCTTTCCAGAACGCGGCGGGCCACGGTGGCGGGCATGGCCGGTGTGGCGTCGGCCAGGCGGCTCAGTGTCGACCGGTAGGGGCCGGCGATGTTGTCGGGCAACGCTGCTTCGAACACCGACATTGCCTGGCCCAGCTTCGCTGCTCCACCTTTGAGCTCGCCGAGGGTGGCGAATACTTGCTCGGCGCTTCGGGTGGCGATCTGTTCGGTGGTGGCGCCGGATAGTCGACTTGCTGCGGCGACCGTCCGGGCGGCGTGGCTTACCGGCAACCCGAGCAGTCGTCTCGTGCGCCCGAACACTCCGGTTGGCAGCACGGGCTGCTGGTCGCGCGGCGCGGCCGTCGATCTGCTGGCGGTGGTAGCGGAGTTCATGCCTGGTCTCTATTTCCGCGGATTTGGGCTTGGGGACGCTGCCTTTTGAAGGGGCGGGCTGACAGTGAGGAGCGGTACTCGTAGCGCAAGGCGCGCAAGACCGCCTCGGCGACGGAGGCGGGGTCATCGATCGGTATCAGGTGGCCGGTCGCGGTGCTGGTGATGACTTCCGAGTCGGGTAACAGTCTGCGCAGAGCCGTTCCGGTCCGGAGGGCGAAAATCCGGTCATGCGTTCCGTCGACGATGAGGACCGGGCAGTCGATGCGGCTCAGTTGCTGGTTTCGTCGGCGGGCGTCGCTGACCAGGCGCCGCTGCACGCTCGCGAAGGTTCGCCACGTGGACCCGAACGTGATGTGGTGAACGAATTGCTTGGCGTCGCGGGCGTTGAGGCCCGCTCCGGTGGTCAGGATTCCTCGGCGCAAGGCGGGAAGGTGCAGCGCGAGGCCGGCCAAGCGAAATCCGAGGCAAGTCACGACTGTTCCGAGCACCGGTGCGGCCAGCAGGCGGTCGGCGATGCTGATCGACTGTAGGCCAGCTGCCGGCGCGACCAGGACGAGCGCGCGGACGTGACGCGGTGCGCTGGCCGCGAGGGCCAACGCGGAGCCGGCGCCGAAACGGTAACCGACGATCACTGCTGGACTGCGCTGTTGGTCGTCCAGAAGCTGCGCGATGTCGGCGGCGGCGGTGGTGAACGGGTCCTCGGCCTGGCCAGCCGTGGCGGGGTTGTCGGGCTGCTTGACAGTGCAGGGCTGCACGCCGCGACTGCGTAGCACCGGCAGTACCCGGTGCCAAATGAACGGCGTTCCGGGCGGGCCATCAAGCAGAAGAACGCTGGGCGTTTCTCCGCCGCCGTCGGCCGACGTGTTCGACGGGTGGTGGATGAGCGCCGGCGCCGCGAAGGCGGGCGGCAGCGGGCCGCGGTCCCTCGCGGTGCCGGCGCTCGAGCACGGCGATGTCGAGGTAGCTGGCCTCTGGGTCGCCGAAGTTTCCAGTGGAACCGCGCAGCGTGGGTGGCGCGCGAAGATCGGGACGCGGTGCGGGATGGCGCGCATGGTGGTCTCCGTCGGGGTTGGAAGGGCAAGGCCGCGTTGAATGCAGCTGGCCGCACGGCCTGTTCAGCTGGTGGAGCCGCGCCCTTACTCGTGGCCGATAGGGCTGGTCGAAGGCGCTGTCCAATGGGACCGGTCACACGGTTGGTGGGTGGTACCCGGTCGCGTCTGCGGCACGACAGGGGCGTTCGCTCGGAGCAGCCTTATGGATATCGCGGCCAGCACGACTGCTCCCGGGATTTCGCCCAGCAGCGCGGTCGCGGCGCTGACGAGCAGATCGCGGCCGCCGTGCGCGGTCAGTACGTCGAACCACGCATCGGACACCAGCAGGGCGCTGGTAAAGACGGCCGCTGGTAGAGCGGTCGGGCGTTGATTCCAGAGGGCCCAGGCCGTGACCGCGAAGCAGCCAACCAGGGCAATATCGAACCCGGCCCAGGTGAGCGTCCAGCTTCCGACGACATAGTGGGCCGGCAGCGTTGCTGCCAGATGCACTGTCCATGCAATCAGACCGACAGCGCAGACCAGCAGGAAGATGACCGTCGGGCCGGTGCCGCGGAATGTGGGCAGCGGTCGCGATTGACTGGGCCGTCCTTGTCCATGCGCGGGTTGCAACGGGCGGACGTGGCGGTTGCCCTCGATCGATCGTTCGCCACTCGCGGCCGTTGCCGTGTTGCCGTGTCGCGTCATGGTCGCCGGCATCAGTAGCCGTAACCGGAGTTTGGCGCACTGCCCCGCGTGCTGCTGGGTGCGGCGGCACCCAGGTTTGGCGTGGCGACGTAGAAGTTCTGCACGCCTTGACCGGTGACCTTTCCAGGCCGGTCTTCGACGAAGGTGTATAGGAAGTGGCCGTTGTAGGCGACCTGCTTGCCGTTGGTGGTAGCCACGGAGGCGAGTCGGCCCGTGACGCCGCGACCGGTCGGGGCAGCGGCAACCAGCGGTGGCCAGAGAGCGGCGAGCTGACCGGTGACGTGCGACGTGACGGCGGTGTCGGGCTTGTAGATGTAGAGCGGTAGGCCGTGCGAGTCGACGAGGATCGTTTCGCTGGTTCCCTGCACGGTCGCGCTGGCGGTCTGTACCGTCACCGGAGCGCCGGCGACGCTAGCGGATGCACTGGGCGCCGTGCCGCGACCAGCGTGCGAGTTCGAACCGCCCGCAGCGGAGGCGATCGCGAAACCGCCGATCGTCGCGGCTATGGCCACAGCGATGGCAGCAATCGTGATACGTGGGTGTCGCATGATTCCTCATTTCCGTGGACTCACGAGAAGGCGCTTGTCCAGCTGCAGTTCTCTGCGGTGACCCCGCCGGCCGCCGGCTCCGAGCGGAGCGTGTCGGCTTGTGTTGAGTAATAGGGCGGCGCGTTACAGGCCGAGCGCTGAAACAGATCCGGACCACGCTGCGACGCACTGAGGAGGCGCGGCGAGATCGCAGCGATGTGCTTGTACGCGCGTGAACGCACGCCGCGCGCCCGCATCGACAGACGCGAGGTGGGGGAACGGCGGGGGAGTGGACTGTCGAGCGGGTGGTCAGGCGGCGAAGGTCGCCGCGGCCACCGAAGACCCGGTCGACGTGACGAGCTTGGCGCCACGCAGATGGCCGACGTCCACGGATCCGATGCTCTTGGAGAACTGCCCCGTCCCGGCCTTGACGGTGAAGGTTCCGAAGGCGACGGTCGAGCCGTCGTCGACCTGAAGTGTGCACTTGATCGAGCCGTTGTAATTGGGAACGTCAACTTGCATGAACACCCAGGACGGGCTTCCGCGGTACGCCACGATCTGCCCCAGCACCTGACCACCGGCGGTCAGGAAAGTTCCCGTGCGCAGCGCGCTGCCCTGAGGTACCTGCACGGCACTATGCGTCGGCGCCGGGCTGGTCAGGGCCGCGGTGGCCGCGGCAGTTCCTCCCACCAGCACCGCGGCCGCCGCGGCGACCAGCCAGGCCGTCCGCGCTCGCGGTCTACTTGCCGTCCGGATCGGCGTTCGCTCCTGCTGCTTGGCCTGCTCGGATAGCCGCCGGAACAGGCCTTCGGTGAACGCGGCTGTCGGCTGCGCATCACCGGGTCGGGCCGCTCGTAGTTCGACGGCGGCGCGCAGCACCTCGACGTCCTCTGCATCAGCTCGAAACCGCTTCGGGCGCCGGCCCCTAGCAATCGCGTCGATGAAGGCCGACAGTTTGCGACTGGTCATAATTCCAACTCCACGGCGAGGTTCGCGGCCATCCGCAAGGCGCGGTGCTGGAGCACCTTCGCGTTGCTGACACTGATCTGCATGGCTTGCGCGGCCTCCTTGATCGAGCACGCCTCCAGGAACCGCAGTTCGAGGATGCGCCGGTACCGCTCAGGCAGTCCGCCCAGAATCTTGCCCGCCCGTGCAGGAGCGTCGCTGGGTGGCTCAGGCCCGGATGGTTCGCTGAGATAGCGAATGTCGGTGTCCAAGTCGATCGCCGTCACCGGCTGACCAAGGCGCCGCCGCCAGTGGGAGGCGAGCACGGTCTTGGCCGTGACCAGCAAATACGCGCGCACCTCACCTTTAGATGACGAGAGTCGCATCGGCGGCAACGCCGTGCTGAAGACCTCCGAGGTGAGGTCCTCCGCGTCCGGGCGGTTCCCGACCCGGGCGTACATCAGGCGGTACAGCCGGTCGATGTTGTCGCGGTACACCGACTCCCAGTCGGTATAGACGTCGTCGTCAACCACGCGCAGATACGGGACGCCGCCACCGCTCACCACGGCTGGCGAGGGCACGGTTCGCCGGAAGGATCGCGATGCATTAATCATGTCACCTAGGAATAGGAGTAGGGGTTACACCTGAGCGACGCTCACCCAGGCCCGCCGACCGAGTCGACGCGACGGCGAGCAGGCGGTCAGTTCCACCTTGACTGACGGTTCGGGTCACCGTTGTGAGCAGCGCCCGCGACCATCAACTCGGCAGCATCGGTGCTTGGGGTGGCGCCTGACATCGAAAGCGCCCGTCGGGCTGGGGACATCCCGAGGACTATCTCCTCCATGCCGGCAACATTCGCGCGAACGACCGAGCGCTCGATCTGTGCGATCTCGGCGCCGAGTTGAGCCACGCAGGACAGCACGCCGAAGGTGTCCGTCCGCAGGCCGTGTGCCGTCAGAGCTCCGCCGGGAGGCGGTACCTCGAACCAGATGAGACCGTCTCAGCAGTGAGCTGACGCCCGGTGAGGACCGTCCACTGTGGACGATCTGTCCCCGAAGTGCTGTCGGTTGGAGTCGGGACCGGCCAGTTCTCGAAGACCATCGGTGATGTAAACGTCGGCCACCTTCGCGGAGCCCCTCTCGTCACCCCACCGGCACCCCGCGGGGCATCGCAACCTTCGCCGCCTGACGCCTCGTCACGACGTACTTCCTCGCACTCCCGGTCTACCGGCGCGGGCACGCTGACGGGCACCGCCGCGGTTGACGCGACTTCCTGCACGCCTCTTGTTGATCGTGCACCCGATTGAAGACAGACGACATCGGCGAGCCATGCAGTGCTGGCGAGCTGTCCCGAAACCAATGCGACCGAGATAGGCCGCGTAACTCGCGGACGTATGAGTCAGCAACACCAACCGAGTTGCCACCTGTCTCCGATCCACAGCACAGGAAAGAGGACGCATGCGCACAAGGACAAGAGCCCTCACTGGGCTCGCCGCCGCCGCGGTGCTCGTCGGAACCGCCGGACCGGCGTACGCGGTCACTCAGGGCCGCCATCCGGCTCCGGTCAAGGCGATCGGGTCATCGGCCCAGCAATCTGGGCAGTCGATCGTCGACTGGAACCGGGAGCTCATCACTCTGCTCGGTACGCCGGGCCTGCAACCAGCCACGATCCAACCGACCCGAAGCTTCGCGATCCTGCAAGCGGCTGAGTACGACGCAGTCGTCTCCACCGCACACATTGGCCAGCCGTACCTGTTCTCGGTGCCGGCGACTCGCGACGCGCGAGCGGACGCGGCCGCCGACCAGGCAGCACACGACGTGTTGGCGGCGCTCTACCCGGCGGCGACGAGCGGCATCGACCAGCAACTCGGCACCGAACTCGCGGCGATCCCTGACAGCCAGGGCAAACGCGACGGGCGCCGTGCCGGCGCGACGGTCGCACAGCTCCTCGTCGACCTACGGGTCTTCGACGGGTCCGCGGCGACCCCGCCGCCGTTCGTCGCCGGCACCCAGCCGGGTGACTACCAGCAGACACCGCCGAACTTCCCGACACCGGTCTTCACCGGCTGGGGCTCAATCACACCGTTCCTGCTCATCAGCGGTTCCCAGTTCCGGCCGACTGCGCCGCCGCCCGTCAGCAGCCCGACGTACGCCGCCGCTCTGAACCAGGTCAAGGCCCTCGGGCAAGACAGCAGCACGGTCCGTACGGCTGATCAGACGACAGAGGCGAAGTTCTGGGGTTCGGCACCGATCTGGAACGCCTGGAACGAGATCACGCAGATGTTGCTGACTGACCAACACGCCAGCCTGCAGCGGGCCGCCACTGTGTTCGCGAATCTCGACCTCTCCGTCGCAGACGCGACCATCGCGCTGTACGACGCCAAGTACGTCTACCGCGTCTGGCGACCAGTGACGGCGATCCGGGCCGGAAACAGCGGCTACAACCCGGACATCGCAGCCGACCCCAACGGACCCACCTGGAACCCGTTGGCGGTCACCGCCGCCGATCCGTCCTACCCCGGCGCACACAGCACGATCAGTGAAGCGGCCGCAACCGTGCTCACCGCGTTCTTCGGCAACCACCAACGGATCACCGTGACTTCGGACAACATGCCCGGTGTCGTCCGCACCTTCACCAACGTGCAAGCAGCGGCGGTCGAGGCAGGATTCAGCCGCATCCTCGCCGGCCAGCACACCACCCTCGACGACCAAGCCGGCCAGCAACTCGGCCACCAGGTCGCCACGTTCGCACTGCACCAACTGCAAGCGGGTCACGCCGACGTCGGCTGACCTGCTTCCGTGAGCGGCGGATGCCCACTCCCAAGGCACCCGCCGCTCCACCCACCTTCTTGGGTCGACACCCGTGAGCTGATGCTCGGGGGCGCTCGCATGTCGCCGGGGCCCGACCAAGCCAACCCACAAACGAGGAGCAACTGATGAAATCCGTCACACGCCTGGCGTCTGCGATCGGGGTAGCCGCCTCCGTATCCGTCGGCCTGGCCGCAGCGGCGACACCCGCCTCCGCCGGCCACGCGACTGCCACGCGGGCTTATGCGCAGACCAACCTTGTGTCTGACATCCCTGGGCTGGCCGCCCACACAGACCCCAACTTGCGTAATTCGTGGGGCACCTCCACCGGCCCGGGCCTGCCGATCTGGGTTTCCGATAATGCCTCTGGCGTCACCACGCTCTACGACGGGCAAGGCAACCCGCAGCCTGGGTCAGGCGACAACCAGCTCGTGGTCACGATCCCGGCGCCCTCGTCCGCCGGTCCCGGAGCTGTCGGCGCACCGGACGGCACGGTCTTCAACCCGACGGCCGGTGGTTTCGTCGTGTCGAGGAACGGCGTGTCCGCCTCGGCCCGATTCCTGTTCGCTACCGAAGACGGCACGATCGCCGGCTGGTCGCCGAGCGTCGACCCCACCCGCGCGGTGCTCGCCGCGGACAGGTCGACGGCCACCGACCCCGCCGGGGACGTCGGCGCGTTGTACAAGGGTCTTGCCCTCGTCAACACTGCAACGGGCAAGTTCCTCTATGCCACCAACTTCCGGTTCGGCACCGTCGACGTGTTCAACAGCAACTTCGAATTGGTGAACAGCTTCACCGATCCCACCATCCCTGCCGGATTCGCGCCGTTCGGCATTCACAACATCGGCGGCGACCTCTACGTCACCTTCGCCAAGCAAGATGCCGCCAAGCACGATGACGACGCGGGACCCGGCCACGGCTTCGTGGACGTCTTCGCACCCAATGGAGATCTGTTGCAGCGGCTTGCGAGTCGAGGCCGACTCAACTCACCCTGGGCCGTCACGCTCGCGCCGTCCACATTCGGAGCGTTCGGCGGCGACATCCTTGTCGGCAACTTCGGCGACGGGCGGATCAACGCCTTCGACCCAGCGACCGGTCAGTTCCTCGGTCAACTTCGAAGCCAACACGGCCCGATCACCATTCCGGGGCTCTGGGGCTTGCGATTCCCGACCGGCTCGCTCGACGTCACGCCCAACGCGCTGTACTTCACCGCAGGGCCGAACCACGAGGCCGATGGGCTGCTCGGACACATCACGCCGGCCGCGTGATCCGAAGCCAGCTGAATGTGCAGGGTGCGGCCGCTCAACGCCGCACCTTGCACATTCGTGGCGTCGGATCATCGCAGTCGAGCACTTCGGTCCCAGCCGATCTCAGTGGCGCCATACCGGCCGGACTTCGCCCCGACGCTTGACTGACGATCGTCATGCCGTCTGCCACCATCGCGACAATGGTTGCGACGGGGATACGCGGCCGCGGATGGTGGGCATGCCGCCCATCGTGTCTGGGCCGACGGTGATCCGTCGAACGCCACGAGCCTGAAGGTACCTGCGCCAGCCAGCACCCGGGGCTGTTTTTACACGAGCGGTACCGGCCCGTCCGGGTGAGCCCGCAGCGGCGGAGGGCAGGGGACTTGGAGCGAGCTTCTAGGCCCGCTTGGGCCTATTGAACAAGAGTCAGCTAGTCATGGACAGAGATCAACTGTGATCAAGTCTGAAGGGGCTATCATGCCGAGAAATACTGGTGCACCGCCAGGGACTCGAACCCCGAACCCGCTGATTAAGAGAGCGCAGAGTTCGCCCAGCTCGGCTGTCGGCGCTGGCAATGCTGACCCTACGACTGCCTAAGCGGGCCGTCTTGCCTGCCACGTGCAGGCGTTCAATGACAGATTCATTGACAGCGGTCTGTCCACTGTGGACAGTCGACGGCTCCGCCGATCGCCTACGTATGTCGCGTGCGGACCTGGTGGCGGCACGAGCTTGATCAACGATGGTCGGGTCCCATTCGAGCTACAGCCGCGAACTGTCGTGGACTGCACGCAGGTTGCGGTGGGCGGCGATGGTCATCGCAGGTGGGTCACCGGACCCGGCCGCAACATCTCTTGTACTTGATCGCGCTACCGCACCAGCACGGGCTGTTGCGCGGCGGCGGCCATCGGGTGGTATTGCCCTGTGCAGCCTGCTCGGCGAGGTGCGCCCGTCGCACAGCGGCGTCGGTGACCTGGCCCTCGACCCTGGTCGCGAAGTCACCGAGCGTGCCCGCGAGCGCGGGAATCAGCGTGACCGGCACATGTTCCCGTTCGGTGAGTTCGCGCAGCTCGGCCTCGAGCCGGGTGCGGTAGGCATCGTGGGTGGTTTCCGCCTCGATCAGCTGTGGCCATCGCCGCCGCGCCGTGTCGAACTCAGCACGCGGCCAGATCAGAACACGCACGCCGTGAGCGGCGCCGAGCGCATCCGTGGAGAGCAGTTCCTGCATGGTCGGAAAGGCCTCGCCGCGGCGCAGCAGCGGTTCGGCCAAGGCTCCGTCGAGCTCGTCGGGCAGGAAACCGAGTTGCCGGCGTGCCTTGCGGCGTTGCCACAGCACGCCGGCCGCGTAAGTCATCCAGCCGTACTCGGGGTCGCACGCCTCGGCGACCTCGTCATCGGAGAACCGCGTGGCCGCGATGTTGAACCAGGTCAGTGCGGCGCGAGTGTCGTCGCGCTCGGCGAACAACTCGCCGGCCATCGCGTACGGAGCGGGGTCGGGTTCGCGCGACGCCTTGAGCGCGGAGAGTTCGGCCCGGGCGTGCTCGCCGTCGCGGAGAGTGAGGTATAGCTCGGCCAGCTGCACCCGGGCCATGCCCGCGTCTACGCCGCCGAACCCGACGATCCGTTCGAGCTGCTGCCGGGCGCGGTCCAGATCGCCGGCGTCCTGCCAGGCAGCCGCCGCCTCGAAGAGGATCTCCGCGCGATCGTCGGGGAACTGTTCGGCGTCCACTTCGAGCTGGCGGGCACGCATGGTCGGTTCGGAGACAGCCACGGTCACGAGCCGATGCTCGCACCGGTCCGGGCTTTATAACGTCACCCAGCCCGGTGTGTCGGGCTCACCGGAACGAGGCCGCGTTGTCGAGGAGATCGTTGAGGACGGACTCCTCGTGCACGGCGACACCGTGGCGGGTCATCGCGGCGTGCAGGGCGTCGTCCCACGACGCGACGACCGGCGTCCCGGCGAGGGCCAGAGACGCCGACCCGCGTCGTACCGCGGCTTCGTAGTCGGCCTTGCGCATCAGCCAGGGAACGACGCCTGCCTCGGTCATGAGGCGGTTGGCGATGGTGATGCCGGCCCAGTCGAAGTCGCCGTGATAATGCAGCGTCGCGCCGGCTTGCGCGAGTCGGCGCAACATGTCGAGGACGACCAGGGCGGGCTGGCCGGCCGTACACACCGCCGATACCGCACCGGCGAATCGGTCTGCCATCGCTTCGATGACGCGTGGGTTCTCGCACACGAGCACGTGCGGGTGGGCGGCGAGTTCGATACCGCGCAGATCGCGGGGTGTCAGGTGCATGGGGTCGCCGGCGTCGGCGGCCAGGTTCAACCGCTGCGCCGCGGGACTGTCACGGAAGGCACGCAACCCTAGGGCCAGGCACGTGCTGGACACGGAATCGACGTGTACGCCGTAGCGCTCCCACAGACCGCGACGCGCCGCGGCCGTGGTCGGCGGTTCGACGTCGGCGTCCAATGCCAGCGCACGCAGCACGAGATGCGCGGCGACCGTGCCGTCGTCGAGGCCGTGCGCGCTGCCAGAGAGGTACGCGGCGAGGTCGGTACGCGACGTGCGGGTCCGCGTGTCCGGTACCAGCATCGCCAGCGCGGCAACGGCCTGCCGAACCTCAGCGGTCGCGTCATCCCCTCGCGTCAGCAGACCCGACCGGCGCACACCGGCCAGCCAGGTCTCGCCCCAGTCGACGTCGATGAGCGCTGCAGCCAGCAGCTCGCGGGCCAGTGCGAGCGGCGCCTCGCGTGCCGCCGCGGCCGCGGAGCGCTCCGCACGACGGTCGTGCAGCGGCTGCCCAGTGACGGCGACTACGGTCTGCGCCAGGCCCCGGCACGGGGAACGCCGGGTGAGCACCTGGTCCAGTTCGGTCAGGTCGACGGTGACCCGGTCAGTGACGATCGGCCGTGCGAGCAGGTCGCCGAGCGCGTGCCGTTCCTCGCGGCGCAGGTCGGCGAGGGTGACCCGCCCGCCCGGCGTCAGGTGACTCCGCTCCAGCCTCGCCCGCGCGGCGTCCCAGAGGCGCGAGAGCGCCGGGTCGGCGAGCCAGGCCGGCATCGCGATCATTGGGCGCCGACGGCGTGCAGCCGCTGGCCGTCCCAGCGGTGCTGGTACTGGGCGATGCCACGCTCGGACGGGTCGCGCAGCGCCTCGTAGATCGCCAGCGCAGGCACCGTGTCGTGATCGCCCCACAACCGCTCGCTGGTGATCAGGAAGTCCAGATCGAGGTCGACCAGCAGCCCGAACAGCAACGGATGCGTGCGCACGTCGATCTTCGGGAACGCGTCGTCGAGCAGCACGAAGCGTGGCGCATGCGGTGCGGCGCCGGCGACCGAGCTGAAGTGGGCCGCCGCCGCGGCGAACAGCGGGAGGTAGCAGATGACCTTCTGTTCGCCTTGCGACAGCGGCGAACGACGGTGTAGGTCGAGCCAGTGGCCGTCGACCTCGGGTCGGGTGTAGCGGACCCGGAAGCCGAACCATTCGCGGTAGTCGAGTGCGCGGCCGAGGTGCTCGGTGTAGGAGAGCTCGGGCTCCTCAGCGCGGGACGCTTCGATAAGCCGGTGCAGCGCGTCGCGCAGCGCCTGGCGCTCGTCGGGCAGCAATGCGCCAAGCGGACGGCCGAGCAGCGTGACGGCGGCCTTCGCGTCGTCGGGGACGTCGTCGCGCAGCCGCCAGGACAGCGACACCCGCACGCCCTGGGACGTCGTGACGCCATCGAGCAGCCGGTTCATCGCTGCGACGAGCTCCTCGGCCTCCAGGCGCCGCGCCCGGAGCGCCTCGCCGAGATCACCGAGAATGTGCTCTTCGAACACCCGGCGTTCCCGGTCGGTGAGCAGCTCGGCATCCCGCGCCACTGCCGCGGTGAGCCGATCGGCGAGCTCGCCCAGCGGGTACTCGCCGGTCTCGTCGCGGGCGACAACGCACAGCAGGCCCCGGTATTCGAGCACCCGCGGTTCGCAATCGGCAGCGGGACCGCTCGTGACCTCGGTGTAGCGGCTCCACACCGCGGCATCGGTCACCGGGCGTTCGGGAAGGTCGAGCGCGGCCAGCGAACGGGCCAGCTCGACCACTGCGGCGGGCAGCGCCGCCTCGGCCGCCACTCCGCGGGCGAGCTCGTACCGGCCGGGTTCGCCGGGCGCACCGGCCGACGTGACCAGCCCCGGCACGTCGAACAACGCAGCGACCGCATGCGCCGCCTCGACGACAACGGGCTCGTGGCCGGCGCGCTGCTCGCCGAGGTCGGCCAGCGCCTGCGTCGCCGACGCCTCCTGCTTGATCAGCTCGACGTGTTGCTCATCGAGTTCTTTCGCGCGTCCCTTCGCCTCGGCGATCTCCGCTCGTGTCGTCGCCAGCCTGTCCTCCAGTTCGCGGATGCTCGCCGCTGCGGCTTCGCGCAGCTCGGCATGGCGGCGGGCCGCGGCCGTCGCCTGCTGGTGGAGGTCTCCGGCCTCCGCGTCCAGCTGGCTGGCCTGTGCTTCGAGCCCGAACCAGGTGGCGAGGTCGTCGCGGTAACGGTCCAGCCGCTCGGCCAGCCGGCCGGTGGATGTCACTTGCGCCGCCAGCGCAGAATCCAGGTCGCGCAGCCGGTGGTCGTAGGCGGCCAATCCTTCGAGCGTTGTGGGCAGCTCATGGGTGGCGGCCAGGCGATCCCGCTCCTGACGGGCCGCGGCAGCCACCGCGCGCGCGTGCACCGCGGCCTGCTCAGCGCTGCTCGCGGCCTCGCCGGCGCGGACCGTCGCGTCGGCCCGGATGCGAACCTCGGCCCATGCGCCGAGCAGCGCGTCATAGCGCGGCGTGTCGTCCAGCCACGCCTCGACGGACACCCGCTGCTCGCGTGCCGCCGCCTCGGCAGCGGCGGCGACCTGGTGCGACTGCTCCCACCCGGCGCGCTGGGCGTCGATCTCGGCGAGCCGCCGTGCCCGCTCGGCGGCCCGGGCGGTGGCGCCGATGTACTGGGCCGCGGGCTTCGCCGCTCGACCGGTCAGTGGGCCGAGCCGCCACGACCCGTCGGGCCGGACCACCGCCGCCGCGTCGTCGCTAGGCTCGATGGCGATCCGGGCGAGCACGTCGTCGATCGTCGCGGTGGTCACCGGGCAATCGGCCGGACTGTCTGCGACCAGCAGGCCGCCCAAGCTGGCGAAACGCTCGGGCGGGCCGGCCGGGAGCACGACGTCGCGCTGCCCGGCCTCGAGCACCTGCCCGTCGACCCGCACCCAGGCGTCGAGCAGGCCGGACGACTCCAGCGCGGCCTCCAGCCCGGCCCGCTGCTCGGTGTCGAGCCGGTCGGTGAACTCGACCAACCGCCACAGCGGCGCACCGTCGGTATCGGCCCGTTCGGAGCGGCCGAGCGCGGGCGGTGGGGGCGCGGGATCGCGTTCCGCCTCGACCGTAGCCCGCCGCTCCCGGAAGGCGGCCAGCCGCCGTTCGGCGTCCAGCCGGGTCGATGCAGCTTCCGCCGCGGCCGCGGCCAGCGCGTCGAGGCGGGGCCGGGCCGCGGTGACGGCGCGGGCCCGCGGTTGCGTCACCGTGTCGGCGGTCAGCTCGTCGGGAAGCTCGACCGGAACGGCCCGCCGGTCATCGCGCCACGTGGCGAGCGCCGTGGCGAAAGCCTCCTCCTCCGCTCCTTCCGCCTGCTCGGCGTCGGCCAGCCGGCGGCGTTCGGCGTCCGCGATGCCCTCCAGCCGGGCCGCTTCCCGCTCCGTGTCGCGCCGTGCCCCGTCGAGATGCTCCGCCTGCTCGCCGGCCTCCTCGACCACTCGCACCGCCGCCTGCCGCTCGCCCACCAGCGGACGCACCGCTTCGATCGCCTGCCCGTGCCCGTCCAGCGCGGCGCGCAGCCTGCCATCGCGGTCGGGCAGTTCGGGCTCCGCCAGCAACGCCGGGACGACCAGCACCGCACGGACCCCGACCGCTGACAAGTCGGCCGCTCGTGCCTGACCGGCCGTGGCAATGCCGCGGCTCTCACGGCGGATGCGCTGCTCGTCCTCGTCCAGCCGCCGGCGATACGTGTCGGCTCGGCCGCGCGCGTCGTCCGCGTGGTCGCGGGCCCGGCGCGCGCCGTCGGTCAGCTCCGCAGCCCGCTGGCCCAGCGCCAAGAGCTGCTGCTGGCTGCGCGCCTCGGGGCTCGCCTCCAGGTCGGCCAGCCGTTGCCGCGCGCCCTCAACGGCGTCGGTCGCCGCCTCCTGGTCGGCCCGGTTGACGGCGATCCTGCCGGCCAGGTCGGCCAACGCCGCGGTGCGTCTGCCGATCTCGCGGTCCAGCCTCGCCAGCTCGCGGTGCGCCGCGACCAGCTCGCCGCCACGCGCGACGGCCATCCCGCGCGCGTAGTCGGCATACAGGCGCGCGAATGCGGTCATCGCCTGCGCCGCCTGCCGCCGCCGGCCGAGCTGTTCGCCGAAGGCAGCCAGCTCGTCGAGCGTGCCGCCTGCGGCGCGTACGGCGGTGTCATCGAGCTCGGGAAGTGCGACGGACAGAATGTCGGCCAGCCGCCCGGGTTCGATGTCCTCGCCGACCTGCGGCTGGCGCAACCAGTACAGCAGCTTGAGCAGCTCGTCGTAGCGGTCGCCGCTGAGCCCGAACAGGGTCTCGCCGACGTGCTGCTTGTACTGCCGTGGGCTGTCGAAGAAGCGGCCGTCTTCCTCGACGGCGGCGCGGCACTGCTCCCTGCCCAGCGGCCCCGTCTCGTCCTCCAGCGAGAGGTCCTGACCGACCCGGCGCGGGCTTGTGAAGTACCAGGACGTGACGCTGCGCGTCGAGTGCGACGCGCGGATGCCGACGCCACAGGTCAGCCACCGCCGTTCGCCGTCGTCGGTGGTGCGGGCGAACTCCACCCACAGGTAACCCACTCGGCCGGTGCCGTCGTAGCCGTCGGTCATCAGCCAGAGCAGGCTGGTGTGGTGCCGCCCGGATGCCGTCATGCGCAGCTTGTCGCCGTCGAGGACGAACGGCAGCAGCACCTCGAGGGTCTTGGACTTGCCCGCGCCGTTGGCGCCACGCAGCAGCAGCCGCCCGTCGGCGAACTCGAAGACCTGCTCGTCGTACTGCCAGACGTTGAGGATGCCCGCGCGGCTGAGCCGGTACCGATCCGGATGGGCCAGCACGCCGCCGGCCGTTGCGAGAGGGCGCCTGGTCATGAGAAGGCCTCCGAAACGGTGAACAGCGGCTGATCGCCTGCCGGCGACGCGGTGGCGAGAGCGGTGTGCAGGGCGGGCCGGGGTGCGTACCGGGCTGCCGCCGCGTGCAGGCGCACCGATCCGTCGTCCGCAGCCGCGATCAGACCGAGGGAGCTCAGCAGGTCGAGCGCCTCGCGGCGAACGAGCTCGGGTCGTTCCCGGTGATCACGCCGCAGGCCGCGGGACCATTCGCTGAAGACCTCGGCGCACGCCCCATCGAGTTCGTCCGCCGAGATCGGCGCCCAGGTTCCCTCGGCGCGACCACGGACCCGGTCGACCAGCGAACCGAGCAGCAGCAGGGCGAAGTGCTTTGTCGAACCGCCGCCCGGAAAGGTGATGTCGGTGAGCTCGTCATCGGAGTCGACGGCGATGGCGCCTTCCGCGCGCAGTTCCAGTTCCATGCCGAGCCGGTCGCGGAACCAGTCGCGTTCGCGGTTGCGATTGCGCCGCCACCACTCGGCGTGTTCGTCGGACAACTCGGCGGTCGAAAGAACCGGCGACTCGGCGAGACGCCGCCGGATCGCCACGCGGGCACCTCCCGCCGCGGACGGCAGGGTCGCTGTCTCCAGCAGTTGCTCGGGCGTTGCCGAACTCATGAGCGGCGCGGACACGAGCAGCGCCAGCCGGTCTCGGCGCACGTCGAGCAGGGTGGCCGTGCGGCCGTCGCTCGTCCATCGTTCCAGGTCGCCGTCGCGCTCGCGCAGTACGCCGAACCTGATCAACGCGACCAGCGCCGCGTACAGGGCCCGCCGGTCGCCGATCCGGTCGAGGTCGATGTCCAGGCCTGCCTCGGCGGCGGCGGAACGGATCGCCGCGACCAGCTCGTCGATCAGCAGCTGCTGCCTGGCCATCGTCAACGCCGCCACCGCCAGGCAGAGCAGGGCGTACGCCCGCGGCGGGAACGGCGCGTCGTTGGTCTTCCGCAGCGGCCGCGAGGTGTCGCGCCCGAGCCCCGGTTTGAACAGCCGGGCCGCCCGCGGGTCGACGGCCAGCCGGTAGCCGAGCCCGTCGGCAAACATGCGGGTGAGCTCGGCGCGGTGCCGGCGGACCAGCCGGAACGCGTCCGCATTCGTTCCGTCGCCGTCCAGCAGCGGCGTCGTGAGCAGGGCGCGAGCAGCCCGGCGGCGCTCGGCTGCGGCGTACACGTCCTCGGCCGGCTTCGGCCGTTCGATGCCGGTCACGCGCTCACCTCCTCGCACGCGTGCGCGGCCGCGACGGTGAGCGCCAGGTCAACCAGCTCCATCCGGCCCGCGGGGCTGACGACGACCGTCGACCGGCCGGGTGTGCGCCGCGCCGTCACCAGCAGCCCCTCTGCCAGCGCGGCCGCCTCGATGCCCTCGGTGAGCGGACGGCCGTGCCCGGTCAGCGCCCGGCTGTACAGGTCGAGCAGCACACCGCGCGCCGCGTCGGACACGCGCACCGTGCCGAGCGGGCCTGAGTGGCGCGCCAGCTCCGCGACCGCCTCGCCACGGCTTCGCTCGGCCGCGTCGCGCTCCGCTACCCGCGCCTGCTTGGCCGCGCTGAAATCCGCCCGCCGCCCGGTACGTCCCTTGATCGCGCGGTGCCCGTACTGCCGCAACGTGACCGGGACGTCGACCACTGGCGCCTGCCACCACGAGGTGGTCGGAGGCGCCGGCTCGTCATCGTTGTCGGCCACCGCGCCCAGATGCCGACAGGAATACAGCCCGAACGCCGCCGCCCACAACGCGTGCGCCGTCTCGTCGTCTGCCTCGTCGAACCAGCGGGCCAGCTTGAGCAGATCGCCGTAGCGGCTCTGCTCCCGTTCCGCGGACGACGCGATGCGCCGCAGGTTCACCAGCAGCGCCCGCATCGCGTCGGTGGCCAGCCGCCGGACCCCGGACGCGTCGCTCTCCCGGCGGCCGTCGCCCACGAACCACGCGTGCATGCTGGCCCAGTCGCCCGGCTCCAAGCCACGGGCTCGCCGCGCGGCGCTGCCATCGAGCGACAACAGCCGCTCACCCTCGTTCGCGCGGGCGCACAGCGCCTCGACCCGCGGGCCGAGCCGGGTCAGCACATCGGCCAGCTGCGGCATGTGCCGGGCGATCTCGTCGACGAACCGCTGCAGGTAGTTCAGCAGCGCCGTCTTGAACGCCTGGAACTCCGCCCGGTCGAGGTCGAACCGCGCCAGCACCTGCGACAGGTATGTGTAGAAGTCGCGCGTGCTCTCGACGAGTCGCTCGAACTGCGCGAACACGGTGCCGATGTCACCGGCCAGGTCGTCGGGGCTGACCATGGCTTCGTCGCAGCCGTCCAACCTCACCAGTCCGGCGAGCATGCCGCCGAGCATCTCGCTGGACACCTCGCGTGCTTGCTCGACCGTGCCGAGCAGCACCTCGATCTGCCGATGGACCAGCTCACCGATCTGCGTGAGCTGGTAGCGGGAACGGGTCTGTAGATACTCGCGGACACTGTGCGCCTCGCTCTCGCGCGGACTGCGCGCGAGATTGCCGTGCTCGACGAGGTACGACAGCCGCGCATCGGCGGTATCCGCGTCGAGCCCGATGCCCTGCGCCCGCAGCCGCGCGGCCACCTCGGCCGCCGATTGATCCGACAGCAGGCCCGAAATCTCACTTGTGAATGTCCGCATTATCGCCAGGTACTCGGCCGCCTCGGGCACGGTCGCGTACCGCAGCGACTCAAGCCGCAGCCGATCCACTTGGCTGACCCACGTGATTGGACCCGCAGGTGTGCCGCCGTCCGCTGTCTCCTCGACCACGCCCGCGACGATATCGGCCAGGCCCGACAGAAACGCGACGCTACACGCCGCTGCGTGTTATAGCTGCCAGAGAGCTGGGATGGGAACAGCGAACAGCCGGTCACCGTAAGGCAGCACCTGATCGCCCGTGTACAGGGCGAAGCCGGCGATGAACTGATCCCCAAGAGTGTCGCGCATGCGGATGAGCCAGCGGAACCAGTCGGGTCTGGGCGTCTGCCCAGCCTTGACTTCGAGGCCAAGCACACGACCATCGCTGGTTTCGACGACGAGGTCGACCTCGGCGCCAGCACGGTCCTGCCAGTGGTAGACGGTGGCCTCGGTGTCGGCCCAAGTGAGTTGTCGGCGAAGTTCGGCGTAGACAAGTGTTTCGACCAGCTGCCCGGTGGCGGGATCGGTCGGGTTCTCGAGGGCGGCCGGCGTTTTTCCGACCAGCCAGGCCGCGAGCCCGGGGTCGGTCATGAAGACCTTCGGGCGTCGTTTGACCCGGCGGGTGAGGTTACTCGACCAAGCAGGCACGATCGTGATCAGGTGAATGGTTTCCAGCCACGCCCGGCGGTCATACACGGCCTGGCGTTCGAGCGGTGAGTCGTCGATGACGTTCTGCATGACCAGCTCGCAGCCAGTACGTGCAGCGAACAGTCGCAGCAACTGCCCATCTAGGCGACCTTGCGAATGCCGGTCAGCTCGACCACGTCGCGCTCGATCGTGGTGCGCACATAGTCGCGGAACCAACTCGGGCGTTGGCGCGAGGGCAGTTGCTGGACCTCGGGATAGCCGCCGGCGCAGCGCCGTTCGAACAGGTCACGCCGGTCGATCGCCGGCGAGCGGTAGTCGGCCAGTGCCGACGGCTCGGCCAGCGCGGTGTCGAGGAACCGATCGGTATGACCCACGAGCTCTTCTTGGGTGAACGGCCACACCGCGACAAAGCCCGCGCGGCCGGTCAGGGACTCGGAGATGGTCGGAACGGTAAGGACGTTCGACGAGCCAGTCAGTACGAACCGACCAGGGTCCGGATCGCGATCAACCGCTGCTTTGATGGCACGCACCAGCGGCTCACCGCCACGCTGGACCTCATCGATCACGACCGGGCGAGCACGGGCGGCGACGAAGCCGGCCGGGTCGGTGCGCGCTGCGTCAAGCACGCCCTGCTCGTCGAGGTTGCGCAGCGTCCCGTCCCCGAACTGGCTGACCACCAGTGTTGTCTTGCCGGACTGGCGAGGCCCGGTGACAACCGTGACCCGGCGGGCGGCAACCGTTTCTCGGTTGCGGCCGTCGACGGCGCCGACGCACCAACACAGCGTCTCTATATAGAACGCCGGGGATGTGTCATACGATTCGCCGACTCCTCGGCAGACGGAACGCTACGCCGTGACGACGCGAGCACAGCGAGATCTGCGCCAGGCCCCGCCACCACACGCGCCAACAGACACGCATGACGTGTGAAGTGGAGGTCACGGTGTCAATGAGTTGTACCGGGCAATGATCAACTGTAGCGATCTTGAAAAGCGCTAGAGGGCCCCGAATCATTGGGCTAGATGCATGTGCGCCGCCAGGGACTCGAACCCCGAACCCGCTGATTAAGAGACCGCCGAGCTGACCCGACTGGGCTGCCTGCAGCCGGGATTCTCTGACCTGTCTGTTGTCCTGGCAGCGGATTACTGTCCCGTGACGACACGAGTTCATGGACAGATCCATGGACAGCCCGACAGCGTCGACCGGCGCGGCCCAGGGTCGAGGTCGGCGGTCCGAGCCGTGGCCCACATGAGCATGCACGCGGCCAGTCGTCGCTGTCACGCGTAGTTGATCATCGGCTGAGGCGCGCCTATCGCCGATTCGGCGCGCCAGCCCCAGCACGTCGACGGGGTCGGTGCCCGTCGATATGCGCGCTTGCCGATTCAGTCACGGTGTCCCGTACGACGATCCCCTAACGGCCACGGGATCCTTGGGTGGCCCGAGCCCGCGCCGATCCGAGGTCGGGTATTCAGCGCCTGGTCTCGTACCTGGTCAGGAGCACGCCGTCGGGAAACGTCCGGGTCTCCACCAGGTTCAGGTTCACCCA
>DASXSF010000130.1:0-2620 GCA_036506155.1 Jatrophihabitantaceae bacterium | reverse complement strand
CCGATGGCGAGCTGCCCATCGGTGGGGCGGGCCTCGGCGTCGATGAGTACTTGGAGTTCCTCCGCAAGGAGTATCTGGCCGACTTCATCCGCCGGGGTGGCGCCTCGGTCAAGGTCGCAGTCGTCGGGAGCGACAAGGTGGCTGAGCGATTCCGTGAGGGTCTGGCTGCGGCGGCCACGGCCGAGGAATACCTGTTCGCGGCGGTCGACGCCGCGAGCGACCGGGTACACCTCGTCGACCAGCTGTTCTTCGCGGTCGCCCGCCAGGTCGACTGGTCTGCTCTAGCCACCAGCGCCGTGCGTGCCGCCTATGACGCGGCCGCCTTCCCCGTCCCTGACTCCGTGGTCCTTGCCGGCACCACCGGCCAGACGGCACCGGGGCCGTCGGGTGGGCTGACCGTCGCTTCTGTGGCCGCCTCCTACGACGTCAACCCTCGGGAGCTGTACCGCAGCGTGCGTCGCCAGCTCGAGCAGGCGTTGCTTGGCGGTGTGGGCCTGACGCGCGAGTTCCGGCTCGCGATGCTTCGGTTGTGCCAGGCTGAGTTGGGCGCCGGTGACGTCGACGCGGTCGAGCGTGACGCGGTGCTCGGCTGGCTGCGCGGGGAGCGTATGCCGCTGCCAGCGCTTCGCTCGGCGCTCATCTACGGCCGGATCGGCCGCCACAACGCCCGGTCACTGCTGGCGAGCCTCGCGCGGTGGCTGCCAACCGTCGGGGCGGCCGGGCTAGTGCTCGGTCTGGACCTTAGCCGCTTGGCGGTCGGGCGACGGCCGCCGGTCGAGGAGCGCGTGGGCGTGTACTACTCCAAGCCGGCTGTGCTGGACGCCTACGAGGTGGTCCGCCAGCTCATCGACGCCACCGACAACCTGTCGTCGGTGCTCATGGCGGTGGTCGTGCCGCCCGCGCTGGTTACCGACGAGGTGCGAGGCCTGCCCGCCTACAGCGCGCTGCAGCTCCGTGTCGCCGACGAGGTACGCGACCGCCGACGGACCAACCCGTACGCGGCGCTGGTGCGACTCGACGTCCGCCTGGAGGCGATCCCATGAGCGGTGCGCTGGCGGTCGCCGGAGCGGCCGATCGGCAGGTCGCGGCGCGTAGAGCTGTGGAGGCGCTGCGTTCTGGCGTGCCGAGCCGTGCAGCCGTGGCGGCCCTGGGCGCAGCCCAGACCGACATCGAGGACCGTTTCGCCACGCTTCTGGACCAGGTCCGGAGCGGGAAATTGGCAGTGCCACGTCCGGGTGGCCTGCTCGTCGGCGGCGGGTTCGGCGCCGGGAAAAGCCATCTGCTGGAGCACCTGACGCATCTCGCCCTGCAGTCAGACTTCGTCGTCAGCAGGGTGGTGATCAGCAAGGAGACACCGCTGCACGACCCGGTCAAGGTGTTCCGTGCAGCCGCCGAGAGCGCGTTGCTGCCCCAGGGGTACGAGCAGGGCTCGGCGCTGGCCGAGGCAGCGGCCGCGCTGGACGCTGACAGTGCTGCCTGGGTCGAGTTGTCCCGCTGGGTGAACTCCCCGCACAGCGAGCTCAACGAGCGGTTCGCCGCCACGCTGCTGCTGTTCGGCCGGCTCGGCGCCAACGATGGAGAGCTGGCCGAGGCGATCATTCGGTTCTGGTCGGGCGACCCGATTCGCGTCGCCGACCTGCGCCGTCGGCTGCGAGAGACCGGGGAGACTCGCTTCGCCCTGCGGGCCATCCCAGCGCGTGAGCTCGCGCGGCAACGGCTACGCTTCGCCGCTCGCCTGTTCACCGCGGCCGGCTATGCTGGCTGGGTGGTGTTGTTCGACGAGGTCGAGTTGATCGGCCGCTACTCGGTGCTGCAGCGGGGTCGCTCCTACGCCGAGCTGGCTCACTGGGTTCGGGGCGATGAGACCGACCCCGGTCTCCCGCTGGTCGCCGTGCTGGCCATGACCGACGACTTCGAGGCGGCGGTCGTATCGGGAAAGAACGATCTTGAGACGGTGCCAGCCAAGCTCCGGGCACGCCAGACTCACGAGTCCGACGAGATCGCCGCTCGAGCCGAGGTGGGCATGCGCGTCATCGACCGGGAGATGCTCCTGCTGGCGCCGCCCGACGCAGCCGAGTTGGACCGCGCCTACACGCGCCTAAGGGAATTGCACGGCGAGGCGTTCGGCTGGGACCCGCCCGACGTGGCCGGGTTGGAGCGATTGGCTGCCACACGGATGCGCCAGTACGTGCGCGCGTGGATCAACGAGTGGGACCTCGTCCGCCTCGACCCGGAGTTCACGCCCGCAACCGAGGTGGCGGGCGAGGCGGTCGCGACCGCCCTCGGCTACCAGGAGGACGCCAAGCTCGAGGGCATTGAGCCTGGTGACGGGGCCGGCGACTGACTACGTCGGGGACTTGAGCAGAAGGGGAATCGTCAAGAGTCCTCATGGGCGCGGCCGTGTGGGTGCCGAGAACTCGTCCACCTTATGCGATCTGGGCATATTCGTGGATCAGTCCGCGGAGTCGATCGACCCGCACGACCTGCATGGCCCGTAGGGTGCGGAAACTGTGACATGGCGTGTGAGCTGCGGGTTCGGATGCTGGTTCCGGTATCGTCCCGCCAGTTCCCCACACCCGCCACGGAGGCTATTCACGTGCTGCCCAGACTCGTCTACCTC
>DASXSF010000129.1:0-1604 GCA_036506155.1 Jatrophihabitantaceae bacterium | reverse complement strand
CTCGCCGCGCACCGATAGCAACGCAGTGATCGTCTCGGTCATTCGCTGTTCGCCTGCCTCACCGTCGGTCGTCGTTAGTCGTCAAGTCAGCATGACCCAACCATGGTGGTTCGCGGCGGCGGCGCAACCGTCCAGAATTGCCGCTCTGTGGACGAGTTCGCGCAGCAACCTGAGGCTGTTGGCAGTGTGGCCGTCCGCGGCGGCGGTGCCGGGGCAGGCCCGGTCCGGCTCATCCGGTCGCGGTGCCGGCGTCCCAGAAGGCGATCTCCAGGCGGAGCACCTCGTCGAACACTGTTTGCTGTTCAGTGCTTGGGAACTCGGTCAGGGCGGTGTCGGCGAGGTGTTCCAGCGCGGCGACGTAGTCGGCGAAGCCGGGTTCGGTCCAGTGCGCAACGATCTCGCGGTAGGGCTCAGCGCCGGGTGAGGCCAACTGCCAGGCGTCGCGGTAGACCCGCTCCAGCGCCCACAACGCGACCAGCGCAACCGGGGTAGGGGTGCTGTCCAGCCGGCCGAGCAGGCCCAGGTAGTCCAGGGTGCTCGCAGCGGGCACCGCCGCCAAGGACAGACCCCGCTGCCCAGCCTGCGCCTCGAACCAGGCCAGCTCGTCGACCAGCGCCGCCGCGCCACGCACCAGGGTCGGCTGCGCGGTACGCGGGGCGCGGGCCAGCAGCCGGGCCTGAAAAGACAGCAGCGCACCGGCGAACAGGTAGTCCTGCCCGAGCCAAGCGGCGAACCGGGCGGGGTCCAGGGTGCCCTCACGCAGCCCGGCCAGGAACGGATGCTCGGTAGCAGCCCGCCACGCGTCGCGGCGCCGCTCGATCAGCTCACCGGCGCGCACCCACCGGACCCTACCGCGACGCAGGCTCGGCGCCGCCCGCATGCGCGCAGGGGATGACACGACCACGAAACACGGCTTCCGCCCGACGACTGGTCGCGACGCCGCCCAGTCATGCAGCGATCAGGCGGCCTCCACGATTCGCGACCATGCCGATGAGCGGTCACCGCTCGCGCTCGTCCCATCGTGGTTCGGAATCGAACTGCCAGTTCGGGTAGGTGGCTCGCAGGTATGGAATGTGTCTGGTCCAGTCGTTCGGCGTCAGAGGAAGCACCGGCGCGAGCTGAATCGTTCGGTGGCGGGCGAAGCCCCATGAGAAGCCTTGAAGCGGTGTCACCTGCCGCGCACGCGGCTCAACCGGGCTCGCGGCCAGAAAGCTGTGTGCGATCCAATCCATGTCGTCGCGATGGGTGCGGCCGGGCGAGTCAAACAGCGTGGGCTTGTAGCCGTAGTAGCAGTAGGGGACATCGACGTCAGGGAACAAGAAGTTCGGGTCCATCTCGTAGTCGACCGTGGCTGCATCGGTGGAACGGACGAGCTGAACCCAACCGAACATGGCGTGGTATCCGCCGCCGGCGTACCGCACCTTCGCTACGCAAGCGGGGAACCCGAGATTGTCGTCGTTGCAGCCGAGGCTCGGCGGGTCGTCGTTCGCGGTGACCTCGACCTGCACGTGTCCCGATACGGCGTGATGCGTGAACTCGAATTGCTCCATGCGCGCAAGATAGCGGTCGATGACGGTGCAACGGCCACCGTCCGATCATGCCGC
>DASXSF010000128.1:0-4683 GCA_036506155.1 Jatrophihabitantaceae bacterium | reverse complement strand
GACGGCAACCGGCTGCGGATCAGCACACCGGCAAGCTGAGCCGCCCAGCCGCCGACCCGCCGCACCTGACGCACATCGCAGTTGCCAGGCCAGCCCCCGAGTTCAGCGAACTCACGGCCGTGAGCCAGCCTAAAGACCTTCAGCAATCCTGAACTCTCGGGGTTCCGAAAGTAGTGCGTTGGTTGTGTGCATTTCTATGCGCTGTCCGGCATATTCACTCGCTATCTTGAGGACAGACCGGAGGCCGCGACGATCGGCAACTCAGCATCATCACTCGTATCCAGGGCACACCCATCGCCGATTGTCCCGACCTCACGATTGTTCCGACTTGGGCGTGGATTCGCCTGCCTGGTAGGGCATCGGCGGTGAGCAGGTCGGGACAATCACAACCCGTCGAGGAAGGCCATCAGGGGGTCGGGTGGCCGGTAGCGCCCGGGTGCGGTGCCTGGCGCGGTGACCCGGGCGATGGCTCGCTCCTTCTGGTTCATGTCGGCATGCAGGTAGATCTGGGCGGTGGCGATCTGCTCGTGACCGAGCCAGAGCGCGATGACGGTGATGTCGATGCCGGCGTGCAGCAGCCGCATGGCCGCGGTGTGGCGCAGGGTGTGCATGGTGACCTGTTTGCCGCGCAGCGACGGACAGCCGATGCGGGCGGTCGCGAGGTAGTGCGCGAGGCGGTGCTCGATGGCGTCGTGGCTGAGCCGGGCTCCCGTGCGGGTCGGGAACAGCGGGTCGTCTGGGACGCCGGCGTGTTCGGTGAGCCAGCCACGCAGCACCGCGACGGTGAGCCCGGTGAGCGGGGTGGCGCGTTCCTTCCGGCCCTTGCCCACGCAGTGGACGTGTGGCCCGGTGCCGAGGTTGACGTCGGCGCGGGACAGCCCGATCAGTTCGGAGATCCGCAGCCCGGTCTGGGCAGCGAGGACGAGCATGGCGTGATCACGCCTGCCGGTCCACGTGCCGCGGTCGGGGGCAGCTAGCAGCGCGTCCACCTCGTCCGGGGTGAGCCAGGTGAGCAGCCTGCGCTGGTAGCGTTTGGCCGGGATGGCCAGCACCCGCTGGATGGTGGCGGCGTGTTCGGGGTGGTGCAGCGCGGCGTAGCCGAACAGCGAGCGGACCGCGGCCAGCCGCCAGTTGCGGGTGCGCACCGTGTTGTGTCGCTGGTGTTCGAGGTGGTCGAGGAACGCGGCGATCAGCGGTGCGTCCAGGTCGGCGATGTCCAGCGCGGACGGCTTCTTGCCGGTGCGGCTGGCGGCGAAGCCGAGCAGGAGCCGGAAGGTGCCGCGGTAGCCGGCGATGGTGTGCCCGGAGGCGCGGCGCTGGGCGATGAGCCGGTCGGTGAAGAACGCCTGCAGCACCGGTGCCAGCGCGGTCATGACCGGCCTGCCTCGTGCTGCTCGAGGCGGGTGGCGGCCAGCTGCATCAGCTCGGGCACCGCGGACAAGTACCAGTAGGTGTTGGCCGGCTCGACGTGCCCGAGATAGGTGGACAGCACCGGCAGCAGCGCCGAGACGTCGGCGCCCTCACGCTGCCCGTCGATCAGGGTGCGCACCGCGAAGCTGTGCCGCAGGTCGTGGATGCGGGGCCGGACGGTGCCGGTGCGCAACCCGGTCAAGCTGGTGATCACGCGGAAGACATGGTCGGCCTCCTCACGCCGCAGCGCGCACCCGGTGGCCGAGACGAAGAACCGGTCGGTGCGCGGGGCCGGGCAGAGCCGGCCCCGCACGGACGTGTAACCGCGCAACGCGGCGGTCACGCTCGGGTGCAGCGGCACCAGCCGCATCCGGTCGAACTTCGCGTGCCGGATCGTGATCACCCCGTCGGCGAGGTCGACGTCGTCGCGGGTGAGCGCGAGCGCCTCCCCGAGCCGCATGCCGGTCGCGGCGAGCAGCCCGATCAGCGTCCTGTGGGTGGCCGCGCGCAGCGGTGGCCGCAGCCGACGGGTCGCCTGCAGCAGCCGGGCCGGTTCGCCTGCTGCATATAGATAAGGTGCCGGTCGTCGTCTCGGGACCGCGAGCAGCCCGGACGGCGGGATCTGGTTCGCGGGGTCGATGGCGTGCAGGTAGCGGGCGAAGCCGCGCACCGCGCTGAGCCGGAAGCACGCGGTGAGCGGCTTGATCCGTTGTTCCGGCAGCCGCGCCCAGGCCACCGCCAGATCGACGGTGACCGTGCTCGCGCCGGCAGCCTCCAGGTAGGCGACGAAGCCCGGCAGCGTCTGACCGTGCCTGCCGAGTTCGAAGCCCAGCGCGCGGCGCATCCGCAAGTAGTCCTCCAGATGCTCGGCCAGCGCGCTCACGACCGTGCTCCGCCTGGCCAGGGCCGCGCGATCATGCGCAGCCGTTCGACATCCACCCGGGCATATGCGGCGGTCGAGCCGGCCGAGCGATGCCGCAGCACCTGCCCGATCTCGGCCAGCGGAGCTCCGGCGCGCAGCATGTCGCAGGCGGCGGTATGCCGCAGCCGGTGCGCGCGTAGCGTGCCGAGCCTGGCCCGGCGCGCGGCATCGACGACGATGTTCGTCACCCCGGACCGGGTCAGCCCGGCCGGCGGCGCGACCACGCGGACGAACACCTCCCGCGACACGGTGCGCGGCCGGCCGCGGCGCAGATACCCGGCGATCGCCTCCCCGGCATCGACCGGAAGCGGCAGCTGGTCCACGCGGCCGCCCTTGCCGTGCACCGTGATCAGCCCGGCTCGCCAGTCGAGGTCGTCCAACCGCAGCGCCGCGACCTCCCCAGCGCGCAGCCCGAGCCGCAGCATCAGCACGATCACCGCGTAGTCACGACGGCCGGCCGCGCGGCGCCGATCGCAGGCGCGCAGCAGCGCCCGCGCCTGTTCATCACTGATTCCCTGCGGCAGCAGCGAACGCCGCCGGCCCGACACCGGCAGCGCCGCGGCCGACAGATCGCTCTCGATCAACCCGGCGAGGTGGCAGTAGCGCAAGAACGAACGCAGCGCGCACCCGTACCGCCGCACCGACGCCGGCGACCGGCCGGCCACCTCGCCCAGCACCGCCTTCGAGACCTCAGCCGCGGTCAGATCCCCCAGATCGCTCCCTCCGCGATGCGCGAGAAAGCGGCGAACATCCGACATGTAGGCGTCGACGGTCAACGCCGCCACGCCCCGCTCCCCGCGCAGGTAGCTGACGAACCCGGCCAGCAGCACCTCGACCGGTGAACTCGCAGTCATGCTCGATCTGGACATCTGCTCCTCCTTCACCCGAAACCGTCGGAGGAAGCATCAGCCCAAGCTGCCGGATTGTCCCGACCTGCTCACCGCCGATGCCCTACCAGGCAGGCGAATCCACGCCCAGGTCGGAACAATCGTGAGGTCGGAACAATCGGCGTTGTTCCGACATCGGAACAACGCCGATTCCGCGCGGCTGGCAGCAGTGTCGGCCCCGTGGGCTGCGACATCCATACCGGCCAGTTCTGTGCTCTAGCGTGTGTAGGTCACGCCGGGTCCAATCGACTTCGTGGAGTGCAAAACCTTTCCGCGATCTTCACGTACCTGCTGCAATGACGCTCTCGCAGTGGATGCGGCTTACGCACAGCCCCCGGTCATTGAGCTCGAGCAGGATCCAGCAGGGTTCAGTAAGTGGGCATAGCGCGACCGACGTGGATGCAGGACGCAGCACGGCCAGGTGGTCGTAGTCGAACCGGACGACACGCCGTTGAGTTGCGGTGGCCGATCCCGGTGTTGGAGCCTCGGCGGTGACCGCTAGGTCGAAGGCGGCGAGTTCGAAATGCAGCGCGTCGAACGCCGGACCTGGTGGCAGCACGCCGGCCGCCAACTGGTCCTCGAGCCACGCCCCGAAGCGATTCGCCTCCTCGCCGAACTGGACGACAGGGTCCGGATGCTGCCGCCAGAACTCGTGCAGTGCCTTGTCGGCTGCGGTTCCGAGGTGCCGCCACGTCAACGGCAGCACTTCAAAGATGGGCACCAGCCGGTTCACCCGGAACAGCGTGCAGTTGGCAGACATGCGCTGGTCGTTGACCATCGCCTTGAGACGCCGCCTCTCGCGCTCGGTGAGGTCAAAGTCGGTCGTCTCCGCCGCGAAGTCCACGATGGCGCGTACACAGCGCTCGGGTGAGGCAATGAAGTCAGCGACCGCGCGCTGGAACTCCTGTAGCGACATTGATCTCCCCCCGTGTCGCGTCGGTCTCCCGGCAATGGGGGTGACAGACCTGCGCGGCCCAGACGAGTTCGCGCCGCAAGCCATCGTCCCCGAGTTCGGCGAAGTAGGACTCGTGGAATTCGAAGGTGACGCCGCGGAGGTTCGAGGCCTGCGGCACCACCGTCTCAAGTAGCTGCCAGACCTCGGGCGGACAGGCACCAGCATGCGAGTCTAGGTAGATGCCGTCCAGCTCATTGCCGCCGGCAATATGAATCTCTTCTACCGCGGTCAGGTCCAGATCGCGGACAAAGGCATACGCATCCAGGCCCAGATTCACTGAGTTAACGAAGAGATTATGGAGATCGAGGAGGAGCCGGCAGGGTGATTCCGCAGTGAGGCGGTTCAAGAACTCGACTTCGGTGAGGTCGGTATCTGGGACCGGGGTTAGCACCGTGCCGTTCTCCAGCAGTAGCGGACAGCCGAGAATGTCGATGGCCCGCCGTACCCGGTCCACCAGCAGCCGCAGCAACTCCAGGTCCCAGGGCAATGGGAGCGCGATGCCGGCGTGG
>DASXSF010000127.1:0-6209 GCA_036506155.1 Jatrophihabitantaceae bacterium | reverse complement strand
GGTCGTAGCAGCCGTGCTGGCCGACGCGCACCAGGTAGAGCGGGGCGGTGGTCATGGCCGCGCCACCGTCCTGGACAGCGGTGCTCCAGGCGGTTTCAGTGGCGCACGGGTTCGCGCCCGGGGACGTGGTCGGCGGCGGTGCCGGCGCGGATGTCGTTGGCGACGCAGACGTGCTGATGCTCGCGCTGCCGGGCACTGGCGTGCCCGGCTGCGGACCTTTCGCGCCGTGGGTGCCCAGGCTGCCACAGCCAGAGCGGTTGCGGTGAGGAGGATCGTGGTTAGTCGGCGATGCATCAGTCTCGCCTCCCTCCTAGACGCTTCCTGTCACATCCAACGTCGCTCCAGCGCCGGCCAGGCGAAAGCCACCCAAGGTGTTGCATTGGCTCACCCTTGCGCTGGCTTATCGCACTCACGGAGGTTGGCGATCGCGTCAGGTGCGTCAGGTCAATTCGCAACTTGATGCGGCGCGTAAATGAGTATCCACGCCGCACGCCCGCAACTCGGCATGTCCGGGCGTCACGCTCAGCGTGGAATGGACCGCTTAAGGTTCGAAGTCAGCCGGCAGTAACCAGTCGAGTTCCAGACGGGCTCTCGTGGACAACATGGCCATCGGTCGTCGCCGACCAGAACAGCTCCGAACAGTACCGCTGGCGGACGTATGAGTGCGCCCCGTGAACTGGCCGGCCACGGACGCCGCTCTCGGCGTCCACCTCGCCGAGCGTCGTCACGACCGGCTTTTGCGATCACCGGGGGCATAGTGGACCTCGCAGTCCCGCAGCATCGCCCTGCCCCAGATGGTCGGCGCTGGCAACACGAGTCCGGAAATGACATGGAATCTCGGTTCCTACAGCTGGCGTTCTCCTACGCGGATGGCGACCTTGGGCGCGTCACGTCACGCGCGACGCCGGGGACCCTCTATAACTCTATTTGTGATACTCAGGCGCTCCACGCGCAGAACGGGTGGCCGACGTCTTCGGACGGGTCACGGCTCTGTCACGAGGCTTGCCTGTCGCGGGCGGGGCATGGATGGGCTGGGCGGCACGGAGTTGTAGTCAAAGTTGTAGTCAGACGTGGTGTGATGCGCCGGGACGCGTGAGACGCGGTGAGACGGTCTGGCCGTGTGTGCCGCGACTGGATGGGACGTGCGAGACGAGGTGCGAACGGCTGGACAGGGCTCGGGCGGCTCATAACCCAGAGGTCGGAGGTTCAAATCCTCCCCCGCTACGGAGAATCACCTTACGGCGTAGGCCCTTTCCCAGCGAGAGGGCCTTCGTCGTCTCACGACGTGTAGTAACGGTTGTAGTAAACGGGGGCTTGGCGGAGGCTTGGCGGCGGTCAGCGGCCGGGACGCGGCGGGACGCTTGGGACGCAATGAGACAGGGCATATCGCCTGAGACTGGCATCGCTGGGTGCTTTGCCCAGCGATCGCAAGCATCGCCAAGGCGCCGCGATCTATCGCGGACATGAGCCGGGAGGGCGCATCCTGCCGGTAAGGGTCGAGGTGGCTCACGCAGGGCGTGCGCTCTGGCGACGAGGAGTGGCGACGGCCGCAACGACCGAGCAATCAGTCACGTCCCGCCGCGCATAACGCCGAGGTATGTACGCGGTGCCGCAGGCGGCCTCCGGCCGCCGGGCTGTGGTTATGCGCGGCGTCATTCCCCCAGCAGCCTCAGGATGTGTACGCGGCGAACGCGCCGTAGCCGACCACGCTGGACCGGTCCGCTGAGGTGTCGCCCGAGGTGCGCAGGTCGAGCAGGTCGATCAGGAGGTCGTGCCGTCGTGCCCACACCAGCAGGCCGCGCAGCTCGACCCGGCCGCACGCGTCGCGTGGGCCGACGCCGTCCGGGTCACGATCGACGATGGCGCAGGCGGTATGCCTGTCGAGTTTCTGCGCGGTCTCGTGTGGCTGGTAGTGCGACAGGTCGGTGCTGCATACGACGAGGGCGTCGGACGCGGGCAGCCCTTCCAGTAGGTCGGCAACGCGGTGCGGGCCAAGGTGCCCCAGGGCGACCGGGCTGCAGGTCCAGACAGGCGCGAGGACGCGTTGCAGGAACGGTAGCTGCACCTCGATCGAGTGCTCGCGCGCGTGCGGCTGGTCGTGGCGGTACGTCCCGTCCAGCGGCCCGACCGGCACGTCCCCGAGCGGGGTGCGTAGGGCGGTAGCAGCTGGAAGCGTCGCGCCGTCGAAGTCGACGAAGTGTGACGGGCCCAGGATCACCACGCGGCGGATGGCCGCCGACCACGGCGTGAGCTGCGCGTACGCCGATGCGGCGATGGGCCCGGAGTACGGGTAGCCGCCGTGCGGCGCGATCAGCGCGACCGGCCGGCGGCCCGCGGACGGCGGGCCCGCCGCGGCCAGCAACCCGTCGACGGTGGTCGCCAGCGCGCAGCGATGGGCCGGGTAGAACCGGCCCGCAGCCATCGGCGGGTGGACGTGCTTCACGAGCGTGACGCTGCGAGACGCACCGGCAGCCGGCGCCGTCCCCACGGGCCGGCCGCACCGTCGTACACGCCGGGCAGATGGGTGTCGCAGGCCCGGCAGCGGCCGTGCCCGTCCAGCGCGTAGTCGGTGATGTCGTACCAGTCGCGCACCACCACGGCGAGGCCGCAGGACGGGCAGAAGGTGGTGCCGCCGGCCGGGTCGTGGACGTTGCCGGTGTACACGTACCGCAGTCCGTTGGCTAAGGCGATTAGCCGTGTCTGGCTAAGGGTGCTAGCCGGCGTGGGCGCGACGTCGAGCATCTTGTAGTCGGGGTGAAACGCCGTGAAGTGCAGCGGCACGTCCGGGCCCAGGCGTTCCATGATCCACGTGGTCTCGGCCTCGATCTCGGCCGGCGAGTCGTTGCGTCCGGGGATGAGCAGCGTGGTGATCTCGAACCATACGGACGTCTCGTGTTTGAGGTGCTGCAGCGTGTCCAGCACGTCCGCGAGCCGGGCCGCGCAGATGCGGTGGTAGAAGTCC
The DNA here is from genome assembly GCA_036506155.1 of Jatrophihabitantaceae bacterium. Taxonomy (GTDB): domain Bacteria; phylum Actinomycetota; class Actinomycetes; order Mycobacteriales; family Jatrophihabitantaceae; genus DASXRA01. The sequence continues at coordinate 3,247 of DASXSF010000127.1, read as the reverse complement.
TCGGTGAACGCCTTGAGGTCCACGTTGGCGGCGTCCACGTGGCGGTAGTACTCGGCCCGCGGCTCGGGGCACATGTAGCCGGCGGTCACCGACACCGCCTTGATGCCCACCTCGTGGCAGGCGTCGGCCACGTCCGCGGCGTGCTCCCAGAAGATCGTCGGGTCGTTGTAGGTGAAGGCGACGCTGCGGCAGCCGAGCTGGGCTGCGGTGCGGGCGCGAGCTTCCGGCGACGCGTGGTCGGCCAGCGTGTCGGTCTCGCGCGACTTGGAGATGTCCCACTTCTGACAGAACTTGCAGGCCAGGTTGCAGCCCGCCGTCCCGAAGGAGAGCACCGCGGTGCCGGGCAGCAAGTGGTTGAGCGGCTTCTTCTCGATCGGATCGACGCAGAACCCGCTCGACCGGCCGTAGGACGTGAGCACGATCTGGTCCTCGACTCGGGCCCGCACAAAGCACAGCCCCCGCTGCCCCTCATGCAGCCGGCAGGGCGCGGGCAGACGTCGCACTGGATCCGTCCATCGTCGAGCCGGTGCCAGTAGCGCGTCGACACGGTGAACGGGTCGTCGTGCGTGGGCGGTTCGTGCATCCTGACTCGCCTCGCCTCCAACAGTAAGGTGCCCTGGTCCGGGGTAACAGCCACGGCGAGCTGCCGCCGACAGCTCGATCGGACGGGTCGGGTTCCTCCCGGCAGGACCTCGGAGCGCGTCTCAGCGAGGTCAGGACCGTCGCACGCGGTAGTGCAAGTGGGTCACCCGGGCAGGCACTTCCCTCATCTCGCAGGCGTGTCAGCCGAATTCGCGTGAAAGAGCGAGGCTGGTCGGCGGCTGGATCCTGTTGGGGGCCGGGGCGGTGTTCAGCGGGTGGTGGCGATGCGGGGCATGGGTTCGCCGGGGGTGAAGCGCAGGCGGGGCAGGGCCTCGCCGGTGTGCCAGGCGGTGAACGCCTTGAGGTAGAGGGCGACGTGTTCGCGGGTGTCGCGGCGGCGTATGGGTTGGCCGGCATGGCGGCGGGTCATGGTGAACATCACCCGCCGCAGCTGCAACCGGGCATCGCCCTTGCCCAGCCCGGCGCCTTCGATGATCCCGTCGTACCAGCCGGTCAGGTCGGTGCGCCCGCTGGCCTGCTCGACGAGGTAGGACGCGGCCCCGGCGGCGCTTTTGATCATTCCGGTGGCGGCCGCGATCTGCTCGCCCCGACCGAGGAACTCTCGCAGCTTCGGGTGCTCGTTAAGGGTCTGCACGATCTGGTGGTTCGTGACCGCAGCCGCACCGCCGGACCAGTTCAGGTCCGGCCGGTTGCGATACAGCCATACGATGCGCACCATCGCCGCGAGCAGGATGCTGTTCTTCTCACCTTCGATGGCCAGCACATCGGCGGCGGTGCGCCGCTTGCCGGTGTCCAGCACGTCGAAGGCGCCCTCGGGCACCTCGGTGAACACCGTCATCTCCACCGGCTGGTCGGCCTCGATGACCGCGGCCAGCCGATGCTGCCCGTCCACGAGTGTCCCGTTGACGTCGAAGGCGATGCCCTGATGGGTGACCAGCCACTCGCCACGCCGCATCGCCTCGGCAAAGCCACGGACGATCGGCCGCGACAGCGGGCGATTGGTGGTGTTAGCGGTCAACCACTCCGCAGCGCGCGCCGGCGTGATCGTCTGCACCCTGCTCCGCACCCTCGGCTACCCCTCTTCTGGTTTTCTCACTAACGCTGTGCAGCACCTTCGATCGAGATCATGATGACACGCCCGACAGGTCCACCCCGACAGCGCGCCCAGCCGCGACCGCGGGCACCGTAACCCGATCGCCGCTCGTAACGCGAGTCGCGAGCATAGAACTGGCGTAAGACGACGCGACAAACCCAAGCACGCACGGTGACCACGCAGAGTGGCGTGATCGCCGGTCCGGCGTGGACGGTGGGCCGGCAGTGTCGGTGGCTGTGCCTGTCGTTATGCACGCGCTGGTAGTTGGCTAGCGGTCAGGAGGGAGTCGCCTGCGGCGTCAGGGCGAGGTCGACTAGCGCTGATGCTTCGGGGGACGCGTCCGGCCCGACCAGTTGCCAGATGATCTTCAGCTCGCCGGCGGTGGTGTCGACGGGAATCTGCATGTGCATCTCGAAGCGGACCGTGCCGTGTGCGGCGATGGCGCCGACCGGCCGGCAGTTGAGCGCCTCGACGTCCTTGACGGGTATCGATGGCGCCGCCTGCAGGTAGGCCGGGCACGGGCTGAGGGTGACGGGCTTGGCGGTCGGGTTGGTCAGGGCGACGACGTAGATCAGCGTGGCACCGGCGGCGACCGTCGCCGGCGTGTCGAGCGTCGTGGTCAGGCGGCCGGCTGGTGGGCGCGGCTGGGGTTGTTCGGGTTGCGGCACCGTGAACTCGGTCAGGTGCAGCCCGCAGGTGACGTCGAGGCCGTCCGGCTGGTCGAGCGAGACGGTGCCGCCAGCGGGCAGGACGATGTCGAGGTGGTGGTAGCGCGGCCCGCCGCCGCCGCCGCCTGGGCGGGCGGCGCAGTAGGTATCGGTCTCCAGCGCTAGGAAGGTGTTCTGGCCCGGCGCCATGTTGGCGGTGCCGTCGCCGGGAAAGAAGCTGCCATCGGTCCCGGCGATGTCGGGCAGGCCGGGTTCGGTCGCGGTGACCTGCGGGTAGCCGTTGAGCACGCAGGTTGACGTGCTGATGTTGCGGAACGTTACGTAGACGACCGCATGCCCGCCCGCGCCGTTGCTCCCGTCGAAGCTCGCAGCCACGTCGTCGACCCGGCACGGGCGCGCATCCGTCGGCCGCGGCAGCCGCGCGGGGGGCGGCAGCGGTAGCGGCGGCTCGGTCGGCGCGTGGATCCACGGAATCGTGTCGGCCAGGTCGACACCGTGATTGGTTGCCCCGGCGGGCGCGGGCGGCGCGGCGCGGCTGGCGCACCCGGCCACGGCGACCCCGATGCACGCGCATAGGACGGCCACCGCGCGTCTATCCGTTGACATGGCTGTCACCTCTTTCGGTGTGCCGGGCCGCTCACGTGCGCGGGATCGTGACCTCGGTCCAGGTCCGTCCCGCGGTGCTCGTGCGCCACAGCCGTGAGGGTTCCAACTCGCGGACCCACCCGGTCGAGTGAGTGGAGAAGTCGATCAACGGGGCGAAGTCGTAGTAGCTGTTGGTGATCGCTGCGAAGCGGTGGTGCATGGTGGTGTGCGTCCACGTCCGGCCGGCGTCGTCGGTGCGGAGCAGCTGATCGGCGTGGATGAGGATCCAGCTCTGCGC
>DASXSF010000126.1:0-8683 GCA_036506155.1 Jatrophihabitantaceae bacterium | reverse complement strand
CAGGCCTCCGGCCTGGCCTCCGCTGCAGAGGCCGCACCGGCCGGTTTCAGCAGCGGGCACCCCAAGGCCAACGTGCTGCTGGTGCACGGGGCTTGGGTTGATGGGTCCAGCTGGAGCCGGGTCATTGCCATCCTGCAGCGGCACGGCCACACGGTCCTCGCCGTGCAGCTGCCGCTGACCTCGCTGCCCGAGGATGTGGCCTGGACCCGGCACGTGCTGGCCGAGCGGCTGCAGGGCCCCACCGTCCTGGCCGGCCACTCCTACGGCGGGGCGGTGATCTCCGGCGCCGCCACCGGCGTCGAGAAGGTGATCGGCCTGGTGTTCGCCTCGGCGTTCGCGCCCGACGAGGGCGAGAGCCTCGGCGAACTCGGCAGTAGGTTCCCTCCGCCCCCTGGCCTGGCCCACACCCAGCCCGACTCGCTGGGCTTTCTGTGGTTCGATCCGGCGGCGATCCCGACCTTCTTCGCCCCGGACATCCCGGTGGAGGAGGCACGGGTCCTGGCCTCGGTGCAAAAGCCGATCGCAGCGAGGGCCTTCATCGACCCTGCGGGGCCGCCGGCTTGGAAGACGCTGCCGTCGTGGTTCCTGGTCTCCACCCAGGACCGGATGATCAACCCGGACCTGGAACGGTTCATGGCCAACCGCATCGGCGCGACCACAATGGAAGTTCGCTCCAGCCACGCCTCGCCGGCCTCCCACCCCGACCGGGTCGCCGGGATGATTCTGGCGGCAGCCCAGGTCGACGCGTCAGGCTAGGCAGGCCTCTCGCCCTCCTGCCTCCCCCACGTGCGGGTCCTGGGTGCTGGGTGAGCGGGTCGTTGGGTGGTCATCCACGGGTCCAGTGGCAGCGATGTCAGGATCGCCCGCAGTTCGGCCAGGGGCTTTGTTGCGTTGGCTGATCCAGAGACGGCGCCAGGGACGCTGGCGCGGTGGTGAGATTGATGTCCGGCTCGTCTGCTCCGGCCGGCTACCGGTTCCCCCGTGAGGTGATCGCCGTCGCGGTGCGCTGGTACCTCCGCTATGGCCTGCCCTACCGCGACGTGGAGGAGCTGCTGGCCGAACGCGGCATCGAGGTCGATCACGTCACCATGTACCGGTGGGTGCAGACGTTCACGGCGGAGTTCAGCCACCTCGCGCGACCGGCACGGCGCGCTGCCGGGGATCGCTGGTTCGTCGACGAAACCTACGTCAAGGTCGCCGGCCGCTGGACCCACCTGTACCGCGCGGTCGACCAGCACCGTCACGTCATCGACGTTCTGGTCTGCCCACGCCGGTATGCCGCGGCCGCGCGCGCGTTCTTCACCCGGGCGCTGCCTCACGGCGCAGCACCACGTGAGGTCGTGACCGACCGGGCGCCGATCTACCCGCGCGTGCTCGACGAGATCATGCAGACCCCACGGCATGTCACCGAGCAGTACGCGACGCCTTGGAAGCCGACCACGGTCGGCTCAAGGCCCGGCTACGGCCGATGCGCGGACTCAAACGCCTCGCGTCCAAGCGCACCATCGCGGCCGAGCATGCCTTCCTACAGAACCTGCGCGCGGCCAAACGCGATCACCGCCGACCTTCCGATCCCTGATCGCGTCCGCGTCGCCTTCGACGACCTCGCGCTATCCCTCTGAGTCAAGCTAATCGCTGCCGCATGAAAGCTGGCACGCACCCACCGCAGTAACGCAACAGCGCCATCAAAGGTGTCTGGCGTCAAGGAGTTGGCACAGTTTGATCTTGGTCGGAAATTGGCGACGGCTGAACCCAGCAGGCAGTCGTGGGCGCTGTGTGCCGAGGGTGTTGTTCGGCGCGCGCATCGCGCGGTCGCGGGCCCGCCACGAAGACGCGTGTGGGCCGCCGTTTGATGTGCGGCTGCGGGGCGTTCCGCGTGATGATCCACGCAGACGGGACGGTTCCAGCGGCGGGCACTGCCGCGGACGCGTGCCTGCAGTGCCGCGTCCACATCGGGATCACCCGAACTCGGTCCCTGATGTCATTGTGGCAGTGGGACTCGGAAGTCGACGCGCGTGCCGGAGCGCCGGTCGGTATGCCATGTGCACGTGCCGCCGAGACGGGCAGCGCGCGCGGCCATGTCGGCCATGCCTTTACCCGTTTCGGCGCCGATGCCGCGGCCATCGTCGACGACGCGCAACCACACGCCGGCTGCGTCAGCAGCGATGGTCACGACAACGTTGCTCGCGCCCGAATACATCGCGACGTTCGACAGCGCCGCTTTGGCGACGGCGAGCAGCTCGGCGCCGACCGCAGTGGGGACATACTCCACCGAGCCGACGTTCTCGATCGCGACTGCAATGTCGTTCGGCTGCGCGGCGTTGTGCACCAAGCGCGCGAGATCGGGCAGCAAGTCCAGCGGCCCGATGTTCTCGTGCAGGGTGGCTGTCGCGGATTTGAGATCCTCGAGGACGTCCAGGATGCCGTCCTCTACCAGGCGCACCTGCGCGTCCGCCAACCCCGGCGTCGCATGCCGCGCGGCCAAGCCCGCGGCGAACAGCCGCTGGATGACGAGGTTGTGCAGGCGGTCGGCGATGCGCCCGCGCTCACGCGCGCTCGCCAGCGCCGCGCGCGCGTCCTGCAACGCAAGGTCGGCCTCCACTCGAGGCGTGACGTCTACGACGACGCTGTAGATCCCGTCCACCTCGCCGCTACGAATCCGCGGCGCGTAGTACATCTGGAGGTGCCGCAGGCCGGCGGGGTATGCGACCGTGCGATCGAACTGCGTCGGTTGACCGAGCAAGGCCGCCTCTGCATACGCGACGTTGGCAGCCTCGAACATCCCGGCGCCGAGCAGGTCGCGCGCGTGTTCGCCCAACGCGTCTGCTCGAGCGGCGCGGCCGAACGAACGCACTGCGGCACGATTGGCGAAGACATTGCGCAAGCAGGGGTCCCAGATCGCGATCTCCGCCGGTAGGAGGTCCAGCAGCGCGCACGCGTCCTCGGCTGACCAGCCGCGTCCGGTGATGTCCGGTGGCCACGGCACGCCGACCCGGCCGCCGGCGGAGGCCTCGGCAGAGCCGAGATCGAACTGCGCGGACAAGCTCGGAAAGGCAACGCGCAGTTCGTCGGGGTACGGCTTGTCGATCATCCGGGCCGGCACCATCGCGCGCAGCTCCTCGATGGTCCGGTCGATGGTGTCAGCCGCTGTGCTCAGGCTGGGCAACGCGTCCGTGGCGCGCCCGAGGGCGGCCTCGAGCCGCTCCAGCACGCCGCATAGGTCACGGACCACGTGTCGGCTGCTTATGTCGCTGACGATGCGCTCGCGTACGGCGCGCAGCGCGGCCTGTTCCCGCATGTGCCGCGCGTGCTCGTACCCCTCGATGGACGCCGTAATGTCGACCGCCAGCGCGCAGTAACCCGCGATGGCACCGTCGACGACATTCGGTATGTGCATCACCTGGTGGGCGTTGTATCGCCGTCCGTGCCGGTCCACCATCGCGCGCTCGACCTGCTGCGGCTGACCTGCCAGCGCGCCGTCGATGTACTGCGCGCTCAGCTCGACGGCCTGGGGCTGCACCAGCTCCGAAAGATGGGCACCAAGCAGCTGCTTGTGCGGCCGGCCGAAGCGGGCCAATGCGCGACGGTTGCCGTAGCGCAGCCGGACGTCGTTGTCCCATAGGGCGACAGAGGCCGGCAGCCAATCGAGCAGCGCCAGCAGCTCGTCGACGTATTTCGACTCCTTCACCCGCGTGTGCCCGGCCAAGGCACGCCTTCGCACCGGGCGAGGTTAGCAGAGTGTTGACAAGAGCGGCCGGGGTCCGCGAGCATCTGACCCTGTCGGTCCCACCGACTTCTGGCCGAGGTCGTTCCAGTGCGGTCCTTAATGTCGGGGGTTCTTGTGAAAGCTCGTCGTCTGCTGCGCCCGTCGCTCATCGCCGTTGCGCTCTGGCTGTTTACCTGTTCCACGGCATCGTTCGCGAGCACGACGCTCTCCACGCCATGGTCGTCGGTGCTGCCGGGCTGGAACGACCAGTTCACGCCGGGCAGTGACAATGACTGCGCGGCCGGTCGACCGTCGTGCCTGACGGTCACGCTCAACGAGCAGCTGCACATCTTCACGCCGAACGGGCAGTCCTGCTCTCACCTCGCGATCTTTCCGCTGGCATACATCCGGATGACGCAGACCTACGGGTGGACGCGCGATCAAGTCGGCTACTACCACGACGTCCCGTACATGAACCACCTGGACGCCGTGTTCGCAAAGTACTACACCGACGCGTTCTACGACTGGGCGAACGATAACCGCACAGCCGTCCCGCAGTCGTGGCTCTACGCCTTCGACGCCGCGAAGAGCAAGACCGTCAGCGGCGCCGGCGACCTGCTCCTCGGCATGAACGCGCACATCAACCGCGACCTCCCATTCGTGCTCTACGCCTCAGGACTTGTCGGATCGGACGGGACTTCCGGCAAGGGGGACTACGACGCAGTCGAAAAGTGGCTCAACGACGACACGGCGCCGTTGCTCGCAGAGGCAGCCCAGCGCTTCGACCCCACCATCGACGACACCAACAACCCGGGGGTGGACTACCTCACCTTCCAAGTGGTGTCCGCCTGGCGTGAGAACGCGTGGCGCAATGCCGAAGCGCTGGCCACAGCCCCGGACGCCACGACACGCGCCCTGGTGGCGCAGAACATCGAGAACAACGCAAACCTCATCGCCCAAGGGATGCTGATCTCGTTCGCGGTAAACCCGCTCATCGAAAGCAACGCCACCCGCGACGCCTATTGCACCGTCCACAACGGCGACACCGCCCCCACCGCATACCCGATGGGCGTGCCGAGCCCTTACGGAAACAAAATCAACTGAGAGCAGCGCCACGCAGCGCGACTCCTACCGCGCCCATGGTGGCAGCGGTAAGCACAGCGACGAGGACGGCCGCCACCTGGTGGCGGGCCATCGAATCGAGCCATCGGCCATGCGCCATCGCAACCGACACGCAACCTACGGTCTGTGCGCGCCTCCGGCACCGGCCGCCGGATCGCGGTCTGCTCAGCTACACGACCGGGCGTGGCATCGGCCGCGGTGATGGGCGTCCGAACCGCCCTGTCCGCAGTGCGGACACTCATCCCAGCTGCGATCGCACCTGCAGATCGAATAGTCCTGCTGCCACACCGACCGTCGGACCTGCGGCCCGCGCGCCGGCTCTCGCACGCGGTCTCTCGTATCGGAAATCGCGTTATGCCGATGAGCGGGCGACGTCGCGGGGCCCCGCTCCGATCTGAACGACAACGGTCGCCATCGCGTCGGGGCGATTGGTCGTCGTCAGCACCACAGCCTTGACCGGCGCGAATGACCACGCTAACGTACAACCAAATGGTTGTAGATAGCGAACTCTCTGATGACGAGGTGGATCGCCTCTTCAGGGCGCTCGCCGACGCCACCCGCCGCGACATTGTGCGCCGCACGCTCACGGCGCAAGCCACTGTCTCCGAGCTCGCGGCGGCCTATGACATGTCGTGGGCAGCGGTCCAGAAGCACATCGCGGTCCTAGAGGGAGCCCATCTGGTGACCAAGGAGGCGCGTGGCCGCGAACGGCTGGTTCGTGGCAACCCGCAGCAGATTCAGCGCGCGCAGGCGCTCCTGGATTCGTACGAAGAAATCTGGCGCGGCCGGGTCACCCGACTCGACGCGCTTCTTGAAGCCAGCCCCGATTGAGAGGAACTCCTATGCCCGTCATCTCCCTCACCAGGGATCCCGAGAAGTTGACGATGACGCTCGTCGCCGAATTCCCGGTCACGCTGCAGCGCCTCTGGGACGCCTACACCGACGCGCGCCAGATCGAGCAGTTCTGGGGCCCACCGGAATACCCCGCGACCTTCCTTCGCCATGACGTGAAGGTCGGAGGTTTCTCGGAGTACTACATGACCGGCCCCGAGGGCGACACCCCAAAGGGCTATTGGGAGTGGCTCGACATCAAGGAGCCTGCCGACGGCGTCGCATCCTTCGACGTGAAGGACGGCTTTGGCGAACCCGCCGCCGACCCTGACCCCGAGATGCCCGGCCCCGCTCGCATGACGTTCCAATTCGAGGCCATCAATGCAGGTGCGCGTGTCACGTCGACGGCGTACTTCGAGTCCGTCGAACAACTCGAGCGACTCGTAGCAATGGGGATGGAGGAAGGAACTCGCGCCGCCGTTGGCCAGCTAGACGCCTTCTTCACTGCCAATCCGTAGCTAGTAGTGCCACGCCTGACGCCTCGCGCCTGCGGGACAGCTCGAGGGAGGATCCCATGGCAGTCGTCTCGCATCACGCGCGCCGCATAACGGCCGGCCTTGCGTGCATCGCCGGTATCGCTGTCCTAGTCGGCTGCAGCTCGTCGTCGAAGCCGCCGCAGTCGGGAACGCACACGACGTCTGCGGTCGGCTCGTCGCCGACTCAGGCGCCGACATCCGCGTCGGGTCAGCTGACCAAAGCCGAGTTCGTCGCCCAGGCCATCGCACTGTGCAACAGCGTCTACGCGAAGGTCAACCCCGGCCCGGCGCCAACCAGCGCAACCGACTACAAGGCTCTCGCCGCTTACACGCGGGCCACACTCCGCGAGTTCCCGCCGTACCACCAGAAGCTGCAAGCCCTGGTGGCGCGATCAGCCGACCGGGACGAACTGACTGCCAAGCGGGTCGCTCCCGAGGCGGCCGACGCCAACGCCATCATGCCGCTGTTGCAGGAACTGGTGACCGCAATCGACGGACACGACGCCGGCAAGGTCGAACAGATCGCGCGGCAGCTGCAGGACGCCCCCGATCACCGCGCCGACATCGCCGGTTTCTTGACCAGCTACGGGCCAAGCGACTGCGTGGACCTCCAGTCGAGCTGACCGTTTTACGCCGAGGCCAGTGCGGCCTCGATGTCGCGGCGCCGGCGTTTCGGGATGCGCCCGCCGGCCTGCGTCGTGACGTAGACCGCGTCCACCACCGAACCGCCCAGCGACTACACCCGGGCCGAGCGGATGTCGACGCCCGAACGCTCCAGGTACATCGAGCACGTGGGAGAGTGCGTTGACAACCCGGTACCGCTGTCCCCAAAGCTGCCTTGGCCTCGCCGAATGGGTCCACGTCGCCGCCCTTCCTGACCGGTCGCGAGCGCACCGACGCGCGAGATCCGGACAGTGCGTCTCGGTGTGAGGTAACACCGCGCGACGATGTGCAGACGGATCCAGCGTCGTGCGGGGCTCGGCCTTGTGGGACCCCCGTCGTTCGGTGGCGCGTGGGTCTCCGAGTGTCCGTTGGTCCTCTACCCCGGCGTTAGGCGGATCGCGTGGCGGTGACCGGCCGCACGCCGAGGGCGGTCTCGACGTCGCCGATGTGGTTGTGGATGGTGATCACTGCGGATCCCGCGTAGAGCAGGCCGATGGCGTTGAGGTCGCTGTCCATGAGCAGGCTGCCAGAGTCACCGCCGGCGGACATCGCGGTGGTGATGATCTGGTGCCGGTAGATGGCCACGCCCGGTGCGCCGTAGTTGACCGCGACGGTGGCGTTGGTCGACAGGACCCGGCCGCGGGTGACCTGGGTGGTGCGGCCGACCTTGATGACCGACATACCGACGAGGGCTTGGGAGATGCCGCGCGGCATGGCGATGCCGATGATCGATGCGGTGACGTTGCGGCTGGTGGTCGGGCGGGCGACGGCGCAGTCGACGACGTTGTAGCCGGCGGCGCCGAAGGTGATGCGCTCGAACCTGTCGAGCTGCGCCACCTCGTCGCTGGGGAACAGGCCACCGTCGAACGCGCCGGGCTGCAGGATCGCGTCGCCGAGGCTCGCCGCGTTGGAGGCGGCGAGCACGTGGTTGTTGCTCAGGAGCAGATAGTCGCGATCCTTATCGTGCCCGCCGCAGCGGCCGTGATCGTGCCCGTGGCCGCCGCAATGGCAGTGCCCGCCGGTGCAGCCACACTCGCAGCACGCGCGCAGGTCCCGCACCAGGCAGCCGAACGTTCCGGCGGTGATGTCGTGGTGGCCGATGCTGTAGCCGGGCAGCGCCGGGCGCACCTTGGCGTTGAAGGTCAACGCCCTGATGACACCGACCTCGACCACATCGGTGGGGACGTCGCTGACGGTGTCCGGGACAACAGCAGCCGCGCCAAGTGTCCGCTTGGACTTCTTGCTCTCGACCAACACGGTCAGCGATGTCGTGCCGGTGGGCTGGCCCTGGGTGACCTTGATGCTCGGCGCAACGCCGACGACGTTGGGCAACCCGAGCAGCTCGACTTCATGCGTGGCTTGCGCCTCGGCGACCCGGCCAAGCGCGTCCAGGTCCGGCGGCGCGGGAGCAGCCCCAGCAAAGTGACTCTCGAACGCCGCCGCAAACGCCTGACCTGCGTTGTTCTCCTCCTCCGGCCACCGGCCCGGTTCACTGTTCATGACTGACCTCCTCACTCGTTAAGGAGGTCCCCCGATCAGTCCGTTGCTTGTGCCTCGATCCGGCCCACCTCGACCACATCGACGCGCACGCCGTCGATCTCGCGCGGCAACACCGCCTCGGCGGCCAGCTCGCCCACGGGCACCTTTGTGCTCACGTAGACGACGATGCACTGCTCGCCGGTGCTCTCACCGCCCCGGGTTGCGACGCCGTCGGCCACCCCGACGACGTTCGGATAGCGCATCAGCTCGGCCTCGTGGCGCGCCCGCGCGTCAGCGACGCTTGCACCGGATGGAAACTGATCATCCATGTCGAGGACCCCCTCGC
>DASXSF010000125.1:0-5169 GCA_036506155.1 Jatrophihabitantaceae bacterium | reverse complement strand
GCCCCGAACGTCGCGCCTTTCGGATAGCCGCCGATGAACGCTTCAGGGAACACCACAAGCTCGGCCCCGGCGGTGGTTGCCTGCGCCAGCAGCGTCTCGAAGCGGTCAAGGGTCTCGGCGAGGTCGAAGATGCGGGGTGCGACCTGCACGACCGCGACGCAACAGGTACTCATCCGTCGATGGTGACCGTGTCGTCCAGGTGCCCGGCGAAGTCCGGGTCCGCCGCCCGCCCCAGGACGTGAGTACGAGCGCGGCTTCCGGATCGCATCAAACCTCGGCAGGCACAGTTCGCGAGTACCGAGCCGTGCCCAGCCGAGAAAAGGGGCACACTGCTGCGGCACCCGACGGCACGGTGGCACCGCCTGCTATGGCGTTCGGGCCCCGGATGCCAATGTGGACCCACGCGAGAGCCGGGCCCACAACTTGGCCCGCAAACTCCAGCCCACTCATGCCAGTGGTGTCCAATTCGGCGCCACCGATGCGCAGTGATCGCTGCCAACGCCGCGCGCTCCTACGACAAATCCCACACTGGCAGTGTGGTGGCTGCGAGGTGCGAGCACGCGCATGAACCGTCTGATTGGCGCGGTAGCTGCCACAACCGAGTCGCCGCGCAGATCAGTCATTCTCGAGTGCACCTGGCGGCGTCTACGGCGTCGAACGTTCGGGACGTCCGAAAGACGAACGACTGTATGCGTCCATGTCCCAGTGCCGGCATGCGCTCAGACGGATCGAAAGGTTCGCACTAGTGGGCGAGGCTCGCGACGAAAGCGCTGATGCGGGCGCGAGTTTCGTCGGAGCGCCAATCCTCGATTGCAAGCGTGTCCTCGCCGGCGCTGTTCGTGATCGCGGTGCGCGCCGGTCGGTGTAGTTGCCGCTTGCTGAATGCGTATGCCCCTCCGGAGACAGCGCGCCAAGTTCGCGCGCGCGAGCCGCAGCGACGTCGAGCAGCTCGTTGGGTTCGACGGTTGCGTCGATCCAACCAAGTCGCAGTGCTTCTTGCGCCGTCACTGGCTCGCCGCCGAGCGCGGCCTCCGTCGCGGACGTCCCCATGACGTGCCGGCGGATCTCGATCGGGGACACCGGGAAGGGCACGCCGACTGCGATCTCGGTGACGCCGATGGTGCCGCGCGACATGTAGCGGACATCAGCGGCCATAGCGATCACGCATCCACCAGCGACGGCATGCCCGTTCACCGCCGCCACGACCGGGGCCGAGTAGTCGAAGACCGCTAGGAATGCAGCGACCAGTGACTCGAGGAAGCGCGCGGTGTAGTCGGGCCCACCGTCAAGAATCGCGCGCAGGTCGACGCCGGCCGAGAAGCAGCGGTCCCTCCCCATCAACACGACTGGACCGTCCAGCCCACCGAACGTCGACGCAATCGCCTCGTTGAGCTCGATGTCAAGCGCGTTGACCGGCGAACGGTTCAGTCGAAGAAGAGCGGCTCCATCCAGCGTCGTCTCGATCACTGTTCGCCCTCTCACTTCTCACATGGGGCGGTTCGGTCCACGAATCGTCACGGACGTCCCGGCTCGGCGTCGAGCGGGAACCGTCGATCGGCGCGCGTCTGTTCGACGGCGAGCGACGTGCGTTACTGCGACAAATCAATCGTTCTGACGCTGCTTGTAGTGTCGCAGCTGGCGCACAGTCACCGGCATTTTCGCGGGGGGTCTTGCGGGCAGGCCGCCAACGCTGCCGTGCTGGATCAGGCGCTATCGCGTCCCCCGCTTCCAATACAAGATCAGCGCATCGTTCGGGTCGGTCGGTAGCTTGGCCGCGCCCCGAGGAGGTATCGCCGAGCCGGCTACGAGGTTAGCGACAGCAAGGACCGCGCGAGGCGGGCTGGGGACGTCCGCTGACTTCGGTCTCGGACGTCGATGCCGACCGACTGACCGCGTGGCACAACCTGGCGCAGCCCGGTCAGGTCCCCGGCCGGGTCACCGGCGACCACGATCAGCTCCGCGTCGTGGCCGGCGGCAAGTCGTCCACTGCGGTCACCGAGCCCACACGCTCGCGGTCGCCCTGCTGCTCGGCGACGGATCCGGCGTCGGCGGCGAACGCCTGGGCCGTGTGGTGCGCAGTCGGCGGGCGAAAGCGCGGGGCGCTTCCTACGGCGATGTACCGGCCGGGTTGAGGTTGAGCACGCGGGTGATGTTGTCGAGGGCCCAGTTACGGAGGTGGGCGAGGGGCACGTTGGCGCTGTGTCCGAGCTCGGTGAGGGAGTACTCGACGTGCAGCGGTACCTCGGGGAACACGGTGCGGTCTACGAACCCGGAGTTCTCGAGGCGGCGCAGTGTCTGCGTGAGGACCTTGGGACTGATGCCTGCCAACTTGTGCTGCAATTCGCCGAAGCGCTGAGGGCCCTCGTCGAGGGCGCCGATCGCGAGGGTCGACCACTTGTTGCCCAGCAGGTCGAGCAGCGACCGGCAGGGGCACAGCTCGGCGAACAGGTCGTGTTCGTAGTCGAGGTGCTCGTGTTTGCTCCTGTTCATCGGTGCGACTCCTCAGGCCGAACTATCCATAGGATAGTACTCGCCCTTGCGGGTAACTACCCACCGGAGGATAGCTTCGGTGTGCGTCGCAGAACATGGCTGATCGGCAGCCGCGTCTGGCGCACGAAAGCTCCCGGAGGTACGCGTGTCCGCGTCTGCACAGATGACTGCCGTCGTCCAGCACAGTTTCGGCGCCCCGGGGGTGCTGACGCTGCGCCAGGCGGCTCGTCCCGTGCCACTGCCCACCGAGGTCCTCGTGCGGGTACACGCGGCGGGGGTGAACCCTGTCGACTGGCAGACCCGCGCCGGCGCCGGCGTGGCCTGGGCGCTCGGTGAGCTGCCGTTCACCCTCGGCTGGGACGTGTCCGGGATCGTGGAGGAGGTCGGCTTCGGCGTGACCACGCTGGCGACCGGCGAAGAGGTGTACGGAATGCCGTGGTTCCCGCGAGCGGCCGGCGGCTACGCCGAGTTCGTCACCGCGCCCTCGTGCCAGTTCGCCCGTAAACCACGCTCGATCACCCACGAGCAGGCCGCCGCAGTTCCGCTGGCAGCCCTGACCGCGTGGCAAACGCTCATCGACACGGCGCACGTGCAACCTGGACAGCGCGTCCTGATACATGCCGCCGCCGGAGGTGTCGGGCACTTCGCCGTCCAGATCGCCAAGCACCTCGGCGCGCACGTCATCGGCACCGCCAGCAGCGCCCGCCACGACTGGTTGACCGGGCTCGGCGCCGACCAGCTCGTCGACCACACCACGGTCGCCTTCGACGACGTGCTCTCCGACGTCGACGTCGTGCTGGATCTGGTCGGCGACGCCCGCGACAACACCAGCACCCGCTCGCTGACGGTGCTGCGCCCCGGCGGGCTGATCATCGCCGTACCCGGCGGCGTGTCACCGGAGTTGTCGGTCGCGGCCAATACGGCCGGGGTCCGCGCCACGCCATTCCTCGTCGAACCCGACGGCACCGCGCTGACCCGCATCGCCGAACTCATCGACGCCGGCACGATCCGCGTCGAAGTCGAGGTGGTGTACCCGCTGGCCGAGGTCGCCCGCGCCCACACTCGCGGGCAAGCCAACCGCACTCGCGGCAAACTCGTCCTACACGTCGCGCCCTGACACCCTCGCCGCACCCACCGAACGGAGCAACGCCATGTTCTACGAGATCCGCCGCTACCAGACCGAGCCCGGACGCCGTGACGAATGGTTGCGCTACATGGAGAACGTCGTCATCCCCTACCAGCAGTCCAAGGGCATGACCATCACCGCGTCCTTCGTCGACGACGAGGACCCCGACGGCTACGTATGGATCCGCCGCTTCGACGACGAAGCCCACCGCGCCGCCCTCTACGCCGCCACTCACGACGACGCCCGGTGGATCGAGGAGATCTTGCCCGCCGTCGCCGACCTACTGCTCATCGACCGCACCGTCGTCACCCGCGCCGTCCCCACCCGAACCTCAGCCCTGCACTGACCGCGTCAGCCGCACGCCCGTCCCATACGACATCAGACCCGTCCCGCGATCACGGCAGCTCTACGAATCCAGTCACCGTTTACGTCGCTTAGCCGAGCCGCCGCCGAACTCGCCGCCGTGGCCGGCCGACATCGGCATCGACTTAGCCAGCATCACCGACGCCTGCGGCAAGCCGTGAACTCGTTCCCGAGTCTGACCGGTAGCCAATCCGGACCTTTCGCGCAGCCTTCGATCGGCTGGGCATCAAGGAGTCAATGGGACGTCCCCCGTCGGCCCTGGACTGTGATCGAGTCGTGGCATTCGACGCTGACCTTCGAACTGCGCGCCCTCGAGCACTTCCAAGGGATTGACGGCGAGCGTCACTGCACGGTGTGCGGCGTCGCGGTCCGCGCTGTGGTGAGCGGCAGGGTGGCCGTCGACCCGGCGGACCGTGCGCTGCCGCCGGTGACCGACAGTCCGCCGGTCGGTATGTACATGGCGAGGTCGAACAGTCCGCTGCTTGGCGTCTTGGCGACTGGGATCACCGGAAAGGCTGGCCCGCCGGGAAGCACCGAGGTGGAGATGTAGTCACCGAACATGCGGCCTTGTGAGGTGTTGGGCAGCCAGGACACCGTCATCGGCCCGGCCAGCTGGGTGGCTGAGCTCCAGCTTGCGCCGCCGTTGGTGGATGAGATGTATCCGACGTTGAGCTGGCAGGTCGACGCGGTGCAGTTCGCGGTGGGATAGAAGTAGTACGTGAGGCCGAGCCGCGCGCTGGAGCCGGACGCGGAGCGGTCCACGCCGAGGCCGGGGACAAAATGGTCGACGGTGCTGCCGGTCGCATCGATCGGTACCCGGACCGGCGCCGCCCAGGTGGTTTCACTGGTCGACCGGCTGATCAGGATGTCGTTCGATGAGCACCCGGCACGGAACCGGCAGTCGTAGAAGGCCAGGTACACGGTGCCGGCGGCATCGACCTCCGCGGACGGCAGGTCCGCATCGACCCGGATGCCGCCGGCGACGTGATGCGTGGTGGGGCTGGCCACCGGCACGCTGGCCCGCCAGCCGGTCCCCCCGTCGATCGAACGGAACGAGCGGATCTGCCCGTTCGAGGCGAGGTACGGCATGATCACCGTGCCGTTGGGTCGCACCACCGGCTGCCCGCCCAGACCGGCGGCGCCGTCGCTGCTGGCTCGGGACGGACCCCAGCTCAGCCCGCCGTCGGTCG